>CASDRS010000001.1 GCA_949283255.1 uncultured bacterium
TATGAAACAAATTGGGGCAAGCCATGATGGGTCAAAACTTTAACTAAAATATTTACAATTCAAAGTTTTTGTAACTTAAATCTATCTCATCTTGCTCGACAGAAATATACATAAGTGTTATTCGCTGGCTGCTATGATTAAATATTTTTTGCAAGATAATGGGGTCTTTAAATTTCTGATAATGATGATAACCAAAAGAGCGTCTGAGCGTGTGCGTTGAAACGTGAGCCGTTATTCCGTTTTCACGACATGCTTTGACAATAAATCTATATACTTGTGAACGGTCCAAACGTTTACCTTGTTTCCCTAGAAATAAAGGTTCGTTAAGTTCTCTCCCTTTTGTAAAATCCTTTAATACCCTTTTTAATTTATCATTTATGTAAAAAGATTTTCTTTTCCCAGTTTTCTTTTCAATGATTGTAATATGTGTTTTAGCAACTACATCTGATACATTAAGGGCAACAATATCAGATACTCTAAGACCTGAATTTAATCCAAGCACCCATATTACATAATCTCTTTTGTTTCGTTCCTTTAAGTATTTTTCCACTACCTGAATATCTTTTTTGTTTTTCAATGGTTCTGCGATGTGTTTTTTCATAATTACCTTCTTTCTACACTGTAATGTTTAACTATTGTGCATAGAAAAATGTAGCATTAACACCAAAGCAGCCATTAAGTTGACGGATTCGACACAAATGTGTAGAATAGAAACTGTTCATCCCGAAAATAAGTGAATAACCCCAGATATCGTCGAATAGCAACCTGTAAGGTCTTACTATAGACATATAAGTTAAGAATAGATTCATCATTATGATGAGTTTAGTTCTCGTGCAATTTTTTGAGGATGGAATAAAGGTATTTAAGAGGCAGGATTGAGAAACAGCAGTTGTACAAAAATTTCATATCCAATTAAAATAGCTGATTTGTACAGCGGCTCTAAAGCAATTCCCAACAGGTTAATAAAGAAGAAATTTAACAAATTTTTACAAAAAGTCAATTTCAACAATGCTGAAGAACTTTATATATGCATAGCGATGAATATAGAAAGTTCTTTATGTAAAAATTTTAAAACTCTTAAAGATTTGAGAGCAATCTTTAAAACAAATGAAGATTGCATAAGATTCCTGGAAGAGCTTATTTGGGAAGGTGAACCTGTCAGCCCTTATGATAAAACTTCTAAGGTATACAAGTGTAAAGATGGTTGGTACAAATGTAAAAATACCGGTAAGGAATTTAATATTCTTACAGGAACACTATTTCAGGGTACAAAAATAGATTTAACTACCTGGTTTGAAGTAATCTTCCGTGAAAATTCAGATAAGAGCGGTTTAGCTGCTACTACTGTTATGAGAGATTATGGTATTACATACACAGCAGCCTGGAATATGTTACATAAAATAAGAAATGCTATGAGTAAAGAAAATCATCAAGAATTAAGCGGAACTGTTGAAGTTGACGAGTATCATGCAGGCGGCTCTCTGAAAAATATGCACTATAATAAAAAATTGGAAGTAAAACAAATACCTAACCAAAATAAAAAGTTGTTACAAGGGTTTGTACAACGGAACGGGGACTCAGTTATTAGAGTTATCCCGAATATGTTAGATAGTACGTTAAACGCAGGTATACTGAGATATGTAGAAAAAGGTTCATCTTTATACAGTGATGATAATCCGAGTTATCAGAAGTTACCTCCTTTTTATAAGCAGGCTATGGTAGTTCATAGTAAGGGAAATTATGTTAAAAAGGATGATAAAAATGTTCACACTAACACAATAGAAAGTGTTTGGTCAGGATTTAAGCGAGTAGAAAATATTCATATTGTGATTTCTCCAAAGCATACACAAAATTATGCAAACGAAACAGTTTTCAGGTATAATACAAGAAAAATGAAATCTAGCGAAGCATGTATTTGGTTTTTACAAAATATAGAAGATACCAAGATTACCTGGAAAGAAATCAGAGATGGAAAATATAGACAATATAATAGAAATCAAAAGAGGGTTGCATAAGATTTGCGGGCGAGACCTTGTAAATGTTATCGCTGAAACTGAAAAGTGCGAAGATTTTTATAGGAATATATTTACTATTTACGGCTTAATATATAATACTGAAACAATTATGCAAAAACGGGAGTTTATTGCTGCAAGTACAAAGTATTTTATTTTGGACAGATTCTCAGAAGATATTTTATGCGTTAAAGATGGCAAGTATGAAACCGGCAATAAGAAAGAATTAAAAAAACTTTTACAAGATACTATTAATATTTTTTATACTATACGTAATAATAGCAGTTCAGACGAAGATTTTAAGAAAAAATACGCGGAACATTTTAATGAGGAAGTAAAAGATTTTAGTAAAGAAATCTCTGAAAACAGAGATGACTCTTTGTCTGATTTCGCCAAAACAATTAGAAAGATTTATAATTCCAAGGATAAAAATGGCGATTGTTAAGCATTGTTAACCGTTTTAACCTATTTAGTGGAATTTGCTATATAAGTCCCAATTAATTAGGATATGCAAAAATTTTCTCTTGTGGTATTATAATTTTATAATTACCGTTAATTATAAATTTTGTGGAAACTTTTTTCGATAAAAAACATCTATGAAAATAAGCTTGAGCGAAATTAGTGATTAGGGGTAATCTGGAGGAAAACTAGAGAATGAGAAAACTTATGAAAAAAAGCTTGATATTTGTTGGAACATTTGTTCTGTTGTTTGGGTGTATTATCCATAACAATGTGATGGCATATTCTCCTGTAGATCTTTATGATCAGGTGTGGAGGCTGGTAAATGCAAAGTATGTTGATCAGACTAACAATGCGCAAAATTGGCAAAAATGGCGTCATAAGTATGACGACAAAATTGTAACGAATGAAGATGCTTATGTTGCAATTAATACGATGATTGCTAGTTTGAATGATCCTTATACAAAGTTTTTGGACCCGAAAGAATTTGCTGAAGAAACAAGTTCAATAAAAGGTTCATTGAAGGGTATTGGTATTCAAATTGCTGTTAAAGACGGTAAATTAACTGTTATTGCGCCGATTGAAGATACTCCTGCAGAAAAGGCTGGTCTAAAGGCTGATGATGAGATTTTGGAAATTGACGGTAAAAGCACAAAAGGTATTACTGTAGATAAAGCTGCTGATCAGATAAGAGGTAAAGAAGGTACTCAGGTTAAGCTTCTTGTCAAACGTAAAGATCAGGAACCAAAATTGTATACAATTACTCGTGCTAACATTGAGATAAAATCTATTTCTCAAAAATTGCCTGAAAATATTACTATGCCAAATGATATTTCATATATCAGATTAAGTTCTTTTATAAGCAGAAATGCCGGAACTGAATTCCGTTCAATATTGGAACAAGGATATAATAAGAAAGGCTTTATTATCGATTTGCGTTCAAATCCTGGAGGTTTGTTGAGTAATGCAATTTATATTTCAGATATGTTTTTGAATGACGGCGTAATCGTTTCTACAGTTGACAGAGACGGGTATAGAGAAACTCAGAATGCTACAAAAGGCGTTGTTACAAGAAAACCTGTTGTTGTGTTGATCAATAAGGGCTCAGCTTCAGCAAGTGAGATTTTCTCAGGTGCTATGAAGGATAACGGACGTGCCGTTATTGTCGGAGAACAGTCTTTTGGTAAAGGACTTGTTCAAGAAATTAATAAGCTTCCGTATGATGCGGGTGTTAACATTACTATCCAAAAATATTTAACTCCTAACGGTACGGATATCAATAAAAAAGGTATTACTCCTGACGTTGTTGTGAAATTGACGGAAGAAGATATAAAAAATAAAAATGATGTTCAATTGAAAAAGGCTATAGAGATAATCCAACAGTTATCTGCAGGCCGTACGGTTGCTTCATTTTAAAAGTTAAAGTTAGTTATTAAAAAAGCCTCCTTGTTTAGGGGGCTTTTTTGAAGTTAATTTGTTTTAAAAATTTTTGTTTAATATACAATCAAATTATGGAAGAAAAGGAACTGATTCAGTATTTTAAAAGTTTGGGATTAAGGGTTAATACGACTACCAAGGCTCGTGGGCATTTAGGTTTTTTCTTGAAAAACAGAATTGATATCTCCCATAATGTTCCGCCGGCTAGAGTTGTTCCGACGTTGCTGCATGAATTTACTCATTATGTTCATTATGGACTGGAACCTGATATTGCAAAGACGGGCGGAACCTTTAGTAAAATTTTTGATGAAGAAAATCCGATTTTTGAACAAGAATTGATGAAGGTTACAAATTTTGTAGATGAAAATTCGCTTTGTGTAAGACTTTACGAGCATAAGGACAGGATAAAATCGCAAATAAAACAGTATGAAAGTATTATTAAGGCTGAATATCCAAGGTTTATGCGTTCAAAGGCATTTAAGGAGTTTGATAAGTATATCAGAAAATCTAATGCAAAATATCTTTTAAAGTATGATAGAGTAAAGCTTTTAACAGGCTTTTTCAGAAAAAAATATACGATACTTTCTGTTTCTGATATAGAAAAGGATTTTCCTGAAATGCCGAAAGCTTTTGCAGCATACATAAAACTAAGATCTTGTCAGCGTAAGCAAAAGAGGATTTCTGCTCGCATAAACAGAATGCAGAAATATTATAAACGTCCTACGGAGCTTTTTGCACGTTTAGTTGAGGGCTTGTATCTCGATAAAGAATGGGTTTGTGCGCTGGCACCTTATTCGACGACCAAATTTTACAAATTGTTGTCTTCAGGATATTACAAATATTTGGATAAAGTTGTCTCTTAAGCTCTGCCGTATATATCGCTGTATCTTATAATATCGTCTTCCGATAATATTTCACCCTGTTGAATTTCTATCACTTCAACAGCTTCTTGGGTATTGTTTTGTAGTGAATGTATGGATTTTACAGGAATATCCAAGCTGTCCCCGGTTTTGAGTGTAAATTCTTTTTTATCTAATATAACGGTCGCTATACCTTCTGTCACAAACCAGTGTTCACTGCGGTGGTTATGTGATTGTACGGAAAGTCTTTGTCCCGGATTTACGTGAATTACCTTAACCAGATATTTGTCTTTTCTGAATAAATTTGTGAAAAATCCCCAAGGGCGTATTGTTGTATCCTGTGTGTTGTCCATTTCTCTACTCTCTTCCTGTATTTCATTATATCGGATTTAAATTTTTTTGTAAACTTTTGGATAAAAATTCATGGTCGTGCTAAAATGTGTGTAGTATGGATGTTTGGAAAAAGAGTTTACATTTATTCTTTGGCACATTGGTTGTCTGTGGATTAGGGATTATATTTTTACTGTTTGCTCAACCTCCGCAGAAAACTGATGAGATATATTCTGATGCTTTGAGTTTGTATGAGAAAGAGGAGTATTCAAAATCTTATTTTGAATTTTCAAAAGTTTCTTATATGTCTATTTTAAAGCCTTTAGCGATATATCATCAGGGTGTGTGTGCCGATAAGATTGAGGATAAGGCTGCAGCTATTAAGCAGTACAGATTTTTCTTGTTCCTTTATCCTCAGCATGTTTTATCAACGAGAGTTAAGTATAATTTAGCGCAGGATCTTGTGGATAAAGATCCTTATCGTGCTCATAAATATTTTGAAAGTATTATCAAACATTATCCTCATACAGATTATGCTATTGCGTCTGAGTATTATGCAGGACTTTTGAAATTAAAAAAATACCAGAATGAAAAAATATTTCCGATGTCTGTAAAAAATGATATAGAAAATCATTTCAGACATTATTTGAAAAAGGCACCATCAGGCAGATTAGCTTTGAATGTTGTTGCAAATTGGCAGGAGCTGGATAAAAATATTTCAAAAGATGATTATTTGTTGATGGCTAATTCTTATTATTTGTTCGGAGATTATAAGAAGGCGGCTGAACTGGCTAAAAAAGCAGATCTGAAAAATGCTTGGGCCTTAGAGGTTAAAAATTCTGCTGCTATGGGTAACAAGTCTCGAGCAATGTTCTTAACAGAATGGGGTTTGGCAGGAAACGCTGATTATATTGATAAAGAAGATGTATATGCAGCTATAGATACATATATGGGACTTGTGCCGTCAAAGTATGATGCTGCAATAAAGCTTATGGGGCTTTCTAAATCTCGCGGTAAAGATTACCTGATGGATATAAGATGTCGTTATAGTCCTGCTGATGTGAAATTTGGCTGCTATAAGAATTTATATCTTTGGTTCCCGACAAGTGAGTTTGTTGATGATGCTCAATCTCAAATATTTTTATATTTGTTTAGGGCTCATGATATTGAAAATGCACAGAGAATTGGTATTGAGTTTTTAAACAAATACAAGGATTCGGTTTACGCTCCAATGGTTATGTATTATCTTGGACGATTAAGTGAACATGCAAAGTCGTATAGGGATTATATGAGTTATTACAAGAGTGTTATCTCAAAATATCCTGATAATTATTATGCATATAGAGCTTACCTTCATCTAAATCATAGCAGAGGACCTATTATTACCTCTTATATTAAGGAGCAGCCTATAGAATATCCTTATGCAAAAAGACATGCTCTTCTTGATAAGCTTGTAGCTTTGAGAGATTTCGAAGTCTTGGAAGAATATTATATCGGGGATGACTTTATAAAGAGCTGGGTTTTGTATAAAAAAGGTGACTATAAGCAGGCAATGCTTGTGGCAAGAGATGCTATGGACAAGTTAGAGGAAAAACCTGATAGAGAAGATTTGAGATGGCGTTTGGTTTATCCTGTAATATATTATGATGAAGTATTGAAAGCCGCTAATAAAGCGGGGAATGTTGCACCTTTGATGCTGGCAATAGTTAGAGAAGAAAGTTATTTTGACTATAATGCGACAAGTCCTGTAGGGGCAAAAGGATTGATGCAGCTTATGCCTGCGACAGCTTCTGAAATAGCATCAAAACATTCTATATCAAAATATAAGTTAAATGATCCTGTTCAAAATATAACGTTGGGAAACTATTATTATTCATTCTTAAAAAGTATGCTTGGCGGATTGGATGTCTCTTCTATCGCAGCTTATAACGGTGGTGTAGGTTCTGTAAATAGATGGAAGTCTTCTATATATTATCAGGATACGGACTCTTTTGTTGAGCAAATTCCATACCCTGAAACTCAAGCTTATGTGAAAAAGGTGTTTAGAACCTATTGGAATTATATAAGAATTTATAACGGAAATTCGTAAGTTTTTTTAGATAGTTATAAACAAAAAAACTCGGTTACAATAAGCAACCGAGTTTTTCGCTGTTTTTCTTGATCTAAACTTATTTTGCAAGAAGTTCTTTGAATTTTTTACCAGCAGAAAAAGCAGGAACTGTTTTAGCTGCAATTTTCAAAGCAGCACCAGTTTGAGGGTTTCTACCAGTTCTAGCAGCTCTCTTACGAGCTTCAAATGTACCGAAACCTACCAATGTAACTTTTTTGCCTTTAGATACAGTCTTTTCAATAGTTTCTAGAACCGCTGCAACAACGTCAGCTGTAGCTTTTTGTGAAACTTTAGCTTTCTTAGATACTTCTTTTACCAATTCTTCTTTGTTCATTGAGAACCTCCTTCTTCCTTATGCAAACGGACCCCAGAAACCATTTCCATTCCGCATGCGATTATCTTCGACAAGGAATATTATATCACTTTATTTGCTTTTTGCAAGGGGGTTTTGAGGGTAAGAGATAAGTATTTTCAAGATATACCCGAAATATCCAATACTTTATAAGCTCTAATGGCTTATATATAGCGGGTTTGAGTGCCTACTTTAAGTAAAAATCTATTCGAAAATGCAATGCATTTATTAGACAGAACCTTCATTTGCTTTTGCAAATCTGACATTTTTATAAAAATATTGAAGAATTTGGTAAGCGTTGTAGCCTTCTTTTGCAAGGTTATTAGCTCCATGCTGTGACATGCCGATACCATGTCCGTTCTTTTTGACATTACCATCGTAAGAAGGGACTGAACGAATAAAAGGCAAATCACTGCCCCATGCTTGTTTTGCATTTAGAGTTTGTCCGCCAGCAGAAGCTGAGTAGTATGCAGGAACTACTTTGTAGTTATAAGTCAGAACAAGTCCGTCAGTTTCTTGGACAGCGGTATTTGTTCTTGCTGTTTCTGATGACGCACCGCCGTATGCTTGATCTTCAGGTGTATCTTTCAGGTCATAGCCAAGACTTGCTCTTTTCCCGAGATTAGCCAATGCGTAACTTCTTGCTGCAATAGCTTGTGCTTTTAGAGCTTCCAATTCCCAGCTGGATGGCATCTCTGATGGTACAACCCCTCTGATATAGTCTTCCAATCCGACATTATTTATAACGGTAAGCTTTTGATTTCGGTTTTGAATCATTAAAAATCCGCGATACCATTTTCTTTTTGCGCTAACAAAACCGCCTTCGGCAGGTTTAAGCACTATATTGTCGGAGTATATCTGATAAAATTTTCCGTTTAGCCTGATTGCCATGGTGTTTTTGTAAGGTATAATTTCATACCCTTTCATCGCATCAACTTTGCATACGGTCCTATTTGTGTTTGCATCAATAATTGATGTGTTGTTTGAA
Organism: uncultured bacterium; assembly: GCA_949283255.1. GTDB lineage: Bacteria > Cyanobacteriota > Vampirovibrionia > Gastranaerophilales > Gastranaerophilaceae > UBA1221. The sequence continues at coordinate 8,549 of CASDRS010000001.1, forward strand.
GAACCTATGCCAATGCGGTCAACACCTGTCTGCAATCCTATTTTAATTGCGTATGAAGGATTTGATGTTGAGAATATTGCTAATAATAAAACTGTAGAAAGTAATAAAATCCTTTTCATCACATGTTAATTATAACATATTTTAAAAAGAATGCTTCTAGACCTTTTGATTGATTTTTTTAGGTGACTCAATTCCAAAATCAGCACAAATTCTATCTGCACAGTTGTTGCCGATTTTTTCACCAACAGCAAATGATGATATAGAACCGCCAACGAAGAGCAGGCCTTTTAGTATGGAAGCTGTTTTTCCGCAGTTACCTGATTTGAGAAGTTTGTTAGCTACAGTTTTTAATCCTTTTGTATCTTTAACCTTTTCAACAAGTTTTGTAATATTTTGCTCGTTAATAACCTTACCCATGTGAAGTTTCATCAAACCTTCACCCAAAAACATTCCGGCAAGAGCGCCTGTTTGTGTAATTCCTGTGTGAACCTTATCATCAGAAGTGAGGACTTTAACTGCTCCTGACATGCAAATAAGCGGGTTAACGTTATGAGTTGCCCAATTTACAGCTTTGCCTGTGTAGTCGATAATTTTGCTTTGCTTTGCGTATTTGTCGAAGATGCTAAACGCATTTTTGGCAGTTTCGTCGTTGTATTTAGTAATAGCTTCGACGATTTTTGCACCCTGTGCAAAAGCAACGGTACTTCTTGTTTTCTCTCCGTTTTCAGAATCATCGGTTGCTTTTTTGATGTTTCTGTAACAGAAGATACCGCTAGGAATACAAATATCTAACAATTCGGTTGAGATACCCATACATAACCTTTACAATACACTACCTTACATTTATATAAAGTAAATAACGATGTAAGAATTGACAAAGAAATAAAAATCGTAAAATTTTTTAACATTTAATAAAAAAAATCAGTTGCGAAAAAAAATGTTTATGATACGATAATAAACGGAGGGAATATGCAGATACCCCAAGAAACCAAACGTCTGTTGACGCCCTCTGGATCCGCCCTGGTAGCTCAGCTGGATAGAGCAACCGCCTTCTAAGCGGTAGGTCAAGCGTTCGAATCGCTTCCAGGGTAAATAAGACAGGATAGGTTTTTCTATCCTGTCTTATTTTTTTGTGATAGAGATGAGAGCGCACAATTGCATAGCAATTTAAAGCGTTCGAGCGCGAGGGAGCTGAGGCTGGAGTATTTTGCAAAAGATGTAATCTTGTGGCAAAATACGAAATTGCCGTTAAATGCGACCGAGCAAGACAATCGCGCCGGGCGTAAATTAATAAAAAGTAAGCGGGTTTAAAACCCGCTTTTTTAGTATTTGCGATGCTTATGATATAAGTCTAATTTCAAAAATGATAATTTGCATGCGTGGATATAAGGTATCATTTTTTTTGATAGATACAATTTCCAAACAACTACAAAGTGCTATGAATTTTTTGAGTAAAATTTTTGTAGTTTTGGTATATGATTTATGTTAAAATTTTTGTATGAATGAGTTTAAGGATAAAATTGTTATAGTTACAGGCGGAGCTTCCGGTATTGGAAAATCCGTTTGCGAAGAGTTTTTTAAATGTGGCGCAAAAGTCATTGTTATCGACAAAAATGAGCCTGATGCGGATTGTGATTTCTTTTATAAGGGTGATATCACAGAGCAGGATGTTTTGGTCGATTTTGCGCAGGCTGTCATTAATAAATATGGCAAAATTGATTTCCTTATAAATAATGCTGGTTTGTCTAAGGGCGGACTTTTTTCTTGCAGTTTGGAAGATTTTTTGTATGTGCAGAAATTAAGTCTGTTAGCGCCTTTTGCGTTAGTTAAATTGTTTATTAATAGTTTTAATAAAGATGCAGTTATTATAAATATTTCATCAACCAGAGCTTTTCAGTCTCAATCTGATTGGGAAAGTTACGCAGCGGCTAAGGGCGGTATAATTTCTCTTACACACTCTATGGCGGTTAGCTTAAAAGGTATTGCTAGAGTAAATTCGATTTCTCCGGGGTGGATTGATACTGTCGGATATGATTTTTCGGAGTCGGATATTAAGCAGCATCCTGCTAATCGTGTGGGTGAGCCGATTGATATTGCTAATGCTGTTTTATTTTTATGTTCTGAAAAAGCCAGGTTTATTACAGGTGAGAATTTAATAATTGACGGCGGAATGAGTAAAGTTATGGTTTATCATAACGATGAAGGATGGGTTTATTCAGGGTAGGAATATTATGATAAAAGTTGATTTACATATTCACAGCAATTGTTCGGACGGAAGCGATTCTGTTGAAGAGCTTGCAGAAAAAATAAAAAATGCTCACATTGATATTTTTGCTTTGACTGATCACGATACAGTTGACGGTTGCAAAATTATGGGTGAAAAATTTAAGGCTGGTTTTATCAAGGGTGTTGAGCTGACTTGTCTTGCCGGAGATATCAAATGCCATATTTTAGGGTATGGGATTGATGATGAGAATGAAGGATTGAAGGAGCTTATTAAAAAAGGTAAAATCCTAAGGAGGCAAAAGCTTGAGACCAGAATAAAATATTTAAAAGATGTTTGGAATTTTGAATTTACAAAAGAGGAACTGGATTGGCTTTATTCAAGGAAAAGTGTCGTAAAGACTCATCTTGCAAATATTTTAGTTAAACGCGGGCTTGCTGAAAATAATATTGCTGCAATGGAAAAATATTTGAACGGGTGTAAAACAGGCAATACAAGATTTAGTGGTGAAGAAGCTATAAAAACAATTCACGATGCCGGAGGTGTTGCTGTGTGGGCGCACCCGCTTGGTGGTGAAGGTGAAAGACACCTAGGACGTGAAGAATTTATTCCAAAGTTAGAAAAAATGCTTAAATACGGTATTCAGGGCTTGGAATGTTATTACTCAAGGTATAATCAAGAAGAAATTCGTTTTCTGGTTGAATGTGCAACAAAATATGACCTTAATGTAACAGGCGGCAGTGACTATCATGGAACAAATAAGGATATTCCTTTAGCAAAATTGAATGTTGAAGGTCTACCTGTTAGCTTCGAGTTGTTAAAATTGGACGTAAAATTATAACTTTTGAACTATTATTTCAGACTGCTTTTTTGTTGGTTAAAACGGTTGATTTTAATTTCTCTTATTGCGTCCCTGAGTTCTGATATTTGAAAATCTAATTGCCCAAGTTTTTCTGTATAATAATAAATTCTGGCAGCTAGAAAGTTTGGGCTATCCATATATTTTCGAAGGTTATATCTTTCAATTTCAAAATGACTGATTGCTTCTTGTAGTTTAGCTATTTTATTGAGATCATCTTCTGTTAGTTTTAGGGTTGGACCTTTGTATTGATTAAGCGGAATTTTTCCTGCAAATTGTATTGGTCTGTAAGAATAGTTGTTTGATATTTTCATTTTTTAACCTTTTTGTGTTTTTTCTATATCTAATCTAAATTCGGACAAAAAATTTTTTGCTAAATTTATCTGTGAATGAAAAATTATCGTATCGTGGGATGTTTTTAGGCATGAAATATTTTAAATTTGGTTGTGTATAATTAACCAAGGAGTATATTTATGTTTTACAATGTTTTAAAAGTTAAAGATTTGATTGATCTGGAAGATGGTAAATTTCAGAAAAAAGTTTTGATGGAAAATAATGACAGCAGTTTAACTGTTATTGCAATAAAAAAAGATGAAATAATAGATACTCATACATCAGTTAGCGATGCTGCAGTTTTTGTTATTGACGGAAAGATAGAGCTTCATTTTGATGCAGAAAAATTTACTGTTGATAAAGATGAAATCTTGATGTTTAAAAAAGATGTTCAGCATAAAGTGTTGGCTCTTAAGGACAGTAAATTCCTTTTAATAAAAATTTAGACAAATAAAAAAGAGATAAGCAATTATCTCTTTTTTACTGCTAAAGCTCGCATTGAATTGAGTACCGCAATCAATGCAACTCCAACATCTGCAAAAACAGCTCCCCACATTGTCATCATTCCAAGTGTACCCAGTATTAAGAACAAAGCTTTGATCCCTAGTGCAAAAATAATGTTCTCTTTTACTATTCGAATAGTTTTTTGAGAAATTTTTATGCCTGTTAAAATTTTGGAAACAGAATCGTCCATTATTACGATATCAGCAGCTTCGATAGCAGCATCTGAGCCTAGTGCACCCATTGCAATTCCTACATCTGCCATAGTCAATACGGGAGCATCATTTATTCCGTCTCCAACAAATATGATTGATTTGTTAGGGTTCTTTTCTTTAATAAGTGTTTCGACTTTTTCTACTTTGTCTGCCGGAAGAAGGTTTGCAAAGTGCTTATCAATATTTATCTCTTTTGCTACTGCATCAGCAGTTCTCGTGTTGTCTCCTGTGAGCATTACAGTTGAAATACCTAAATTATGTATTTCCCTTATCGTTTCTTTTGTATCAGGTTTTAGGGTGTCGTTTATTATTATACTTCCAATATATTGGTTGTTTTTAGCAACGTAGACTATTGTTCCTGTTTCGTCTGATGGGGTATAGCTTATGTTGTATTGTTTCATTAATTTTTGGTTGCCGACAAGGATTTTGCCGATAGAGGTTTCTGCTTCAATCCCGCAGCCTGCAATTTCTTTAACATTTTGAATCACATCTTTTGATAATTCTTTTCCATAAGCATTTTTAATAGATGTTGCAATCGGGTGGTTTGAATAGTATTCCCCAATAGCTGCAGCTTCAAGAAGTTCTGATTGAGAAATGTTTTCTGCGCTGTTTATTGCTTGAACTTCAAAACATCCTTTTGTGAGAGTTCCGGTTTTATCGAAGGCGATTAATTCTGGTTTTGAAAGCGCTTCAAGATAACAGCTGCCTTTTATCAATATTCCGGCTTTTGAAGCTCCGCCAATCCCTGCAAAAAATCCTAATGGAACTGATATTACCAACGCACAAGGGCAGGATATAACCAAAAAAGTAAGAGCTCTATTCAGCCAAATGCTAAATGAAGTATCTGTAACAAGAGGCGGAACTATTGCTAATATTACTGCTGCCAGTACTACCAGAGGGGTATAAATTTTTGCAAATCTTGTGATAAAGTTTTCAGTTTTAGCCTTTTTACTGCTGGCATGTTCTACCAATTCCAAAATTTGAAATACTGTAGAGTTTTCCCATTCTTTTGTTACTTTGATTTTTATAACCCCGTTTGTGTTGATACATCCACTGACAGCGGTATCGTTTATTTTTAACTGTCTTGGTACGGATTCACCGGTAAGAGCTGAGGTATCCAGAGTTGCGGTTCCTTCTGTCACAATTCCATCTAGTGGAACTTTTTCTCCAGGACGAACTGTTATTATCTCTCCTGTTTTGACTTCTGATGGTGAAACTTTTACAAGTTGTCCGTCCTTTTCAATGTTTGCATAGTCAGGTCGAATATCCATAAGCTCAGATATAGATTTTTTAGATTTTTCTACCGCTCTGTCTTGTAGGTATTCTCCAAGTTGGTACAATATCATTACCATGATTGCTTCATGATATTCTTTGATTAAAAGTGCTCCTATTGTGGCTATGCACATTAAAAAGTTTTCATCAAATATCTTCCCTTTGATTATGTTGCCTACTGCTCGGTTTATTACGTTTCCGCCTGCTATTAAATATGCAACTACTAATAGCGTTGAGTTTAAAGCAGTTGGAAGGTGAAATATATATGTTGCGATAAATATAATACTTGCTATTACTATTCTTTGTATCAGGCGACTTTCTCCCTGTTCTATATGTTCATGTTCTTCATGCTCTTCGTGTTCTTCACAATGGTTACACATATACGCCTCGCTTTTTAATATATTATATTAATATTATAATTGAACAACTATTCAATTGTCAAGTGTCTTGATTTAAACTGTTATATTTGTTTACATAGTTGAACAACTGTTCATTTGTGTTGTATTATATAATTATTAAAGGAGTATTTATGGAAGATAAGCGTTCTGATTGCGAAGCTATTAATATTGATATAGTAAATAAGGTTAAGCCTAATATGCCTGAGATGAGAGTTCTTTATGAATTATCGGATTTCTTTAAGGTTATGGGTGATAGTACGAGGATACAGTTACTTTGGGCTTTAGAAGAAAGTGAGATGTGCGTTGGAGATTTGGCAGTCCTTTTAAATATGACAAAGTCTGCTGTTTCTCATCAGTTGAAAGTTTTAAGAGTTGCCAAGCTTGTTCGTTCAGAGAAAAAGGGTAAAAATGTTTATTATGCTCTGGATGATCATCATGTTAAGAGTATTTTGGAAAAGGCTTTGGAGCATATTGGGGAGTAGTTATTCGCTAGTTACGGCTATTTTTAGGCATCCTGTAGGTTTTTGGTCAAATAAATTATAGGCTTCAATAATTTTATTGAGCGAGTAAGTTTGCGTGATTAAGAAGTCTGTATTAATCTTGTTTTCAGAAATAAGGCTGAGAAGTTTTTCGCAGTGGTTTGCATCAACTCCGCCTGTTTTAAATATAAGATTTTTCCCGTACATTTTTGGAAGTGGTAGTATCTGATCTGTTTCATACATTGCAACTATTGAGACTATTGCATTAGGTCTGGCTATTTGCCACGCCATTCTAAAGGTGTCTTGAGTCCCTGCTGCTTCTATTACTCCATCGGCTCCGCGTCCTGAAGTTAAGTTTTTTATAAAGGTTTCAGGATTTGTATTTTTAGGATTAACTATGCAGTCTGCAAGCTGCTTCTCTTTTGCCAAATTTAGTCGTGTATCGTCAATGTCTATTGCAATGATTGTTTTTGCCCCCATTGTTCTTGCTGATTCCATTGCACATAACCCGACAGGTCCTGCTCCTATTACTGCAATTGTATCGTGTTCTTTTATCTCACAAAGTTCTGCTCCCCAGTATCCGCTTGATAAGATATCTCCGACAAATAATGCGTTTTTATATGAAATATTATCCGGAATTTTGTTTAATCCCATATCTGCGTATGGTACTCTTACGTATTCTGCTTGACAGCCGTCAATTGTACAGCCAAGTTCCCAGCCTCCTTTTTCGCAGTTATTTATAAATCCTCTTTTACAGAAAAAACATTCTCCGCAAAATGTTTCGCAATTCGCGGCAACTCTGTCTCCAACTTTTAAATTTTTTATGTTGTCCCCAACTTCAACTACTTCTCCTACAAATTCATGTCCAAGTACTGTTTCTGGGATTGCCTTTGGGACAAAACCTTTTATTATGTGTAAATCGCTTGTACAAATTGATGATAGTTTTACTTTTACTATTGCATCATTTGGGTCAATAATTGTGGGAACAGTTTTTTTAACAAGTTCTATTTGTCCGTTTTTGTGCCATATTAGTGCTTTCATACTTGTTATTTTTTCATATTTTTTATAAATTGGCAAGATTTAAATATTTATATTATTATAATTACAGTTGAGGAGTGAAAGTATGATCGCTGAATATTTGGAAAGTATTGGGTTGGTAGATTGGGCTGCTGATGCTATCGGTGATAGTTTTGCTGTGTTGCCGCTTTTGTTTGTAATCTTTTTATTGGTTGAGTTTTTTGAATTTTATTTTTCGGAAAAAGTTAATAATTTCATGAAGCTCGGACGTAAGAGCGGTCCAATTATTGGTAGTTTAGCGTCAATTATTCCTCAGTGCGGTTTTTCTGTTATTGCAAGTACGCTGTATGTGAGAAGGTTTGTTACTAGAGGAACTCTGCTTGCTATTTATCTTGCAACTTCTGATGAGGCAATACCTGTTTTGTTATCAAATCCTAATGCGTATCATTATGTTTTACCGGTTATCTTAACTAAGATTTGTGTTGCTATTCCTGCCGGATATTTGGTTGATTTTATATTTAAGCCAAAAGTTTATAATCCTGATGAACAGGAAAATTCAGCGAATAATGATATTGATGATGATGAACATATAGAGGCTGGTTGTTGTCATCATGAGATTTTGGCGCATAGAAAACGTGATTTGATTTTGCATCCGTTAAAGCATACTGTTCACATTTTTGCTTTTATTTTGGTTATTACGCTTATTCTTAATTATTTTATATCTGTAGATTCGATTAGTGCTTTTTATTCAAGCAGCATGCTCGGGTATAAGTTAATTCAGCCTATTATAACCGCATTAATCGGTTTGATTCCAAATTGCGCAGTATCTATTGCTATTACATTAATGTTGATTAAAGGTACTATCCCATTTGGTGCTGCTATGGCAGGTTTGATGTCTAATGCAGGGCTGGGGTTGCTTGTACTTTTGAAGATAAATGATATAAAAGACAGCTTGAAAATTGTTGCAATCCTTCTGTTTATAAGCATTGTTTTGGGTATTTTGTTACAATTCGTGAGTGTGGTTTAGATATCTGCTCCGCCTTTGATGATTTTCCCAAAAGTGTTGCTGTCTCCGCCCTTTCCCCTTAATATGTTCATTACAAATTCATTGGCCTCTTTATCTCTTTCCATTGCTTCTTTTAATTTTAGCATCTTATCGTAGTTGAGTCCTTTGAATGTTGCATTTTTGATTGGATTCTTTATTCTCTTTTTGAAGAGTTCTTGCGTCTCATAATCAAAACCTGCAAGTTTCATTTTTAGTGAGTACCATAAATAAAACTCTCTAAGCAGTAAATAATAATCTGTTTCTTTGTCGCTGATTATGAATTGAGGTTTTGTTTTTAGTCCAAACCCATTCCCTGTCAAAATATTTATATATATTGCTTTTATCCCTTTTAATTCTGTTATAAGTCCGGTTGTTTCATTAACTTTTTGCAAAATTGCGCTTGCGTTATGAATTTTATATACTTTGGTCCCTTGCGCCTCTATGTAGTCTATAAGCTTTTGAGTATCTCCGTTTGTGGTTTTTGCGATTGAGGAGACATTCTCTCTGACTGTGTTTATTGTTTCTAAAGTTTTTGTGTTAAAAGTAAGAGTTTCTGTCGACGAAATTACCGTTTTTGTCGTAGAATTTGTAAAACTCTTTTTTAATAATTTTTTTAGAGTCTCAGCTCTTAGTTTTAGCGCAAGTTTTCTTATGTATTTTTTTAGTCCGTTCATATTTGAAGTATAGCGTATTTGCCCAAAAAAGTTTTCATCCGAGGAGTGTAATTTTAAATATTAAATTTGTATAAAGATTGTAAAAAATACACTTGCTTTTTTTATCTCTTTGCGCTAAAATGTGATTGTGAAATTATTCACGAATTTTTAGAGTAAAGAATGGAACCTGAAAAGTATTGCGTAAGAATAGTTTTTAGGAAGCTAGCCCAAAATAAATGCTTTAAATTTGTTATATAAAAGGAGAAAAGTTATGACAACAAAAAACAAAAAGGCTGTTGACAATTTGGAAAAAGCTTTGAAGAGCTCTTCTAAGTCTGTTGATAATGCTGAACAACTTGAATTGTTGATTGAACGTGCAAGAAAAGCACAAAAAATTTACGCAACTTATACTCAAGAACAAGTAGATGCAATATTCAAAGCTGCTGCAACTGCAGCTGATAAGGCTCGTATCCCTCTTGCAAAATTAGCTTATGAAGAAACAGGCATGGGCGTTTTGGAAGATAAGATTATCAAGAACCACTTTGCTTCTGAATATATCTACAACAAGCATAAAAATGCAAAGACTTGCGGTATAATTAAAGAAGATAAAGCTAACGGAATTAAGATTGTAGCTGAACCTCTAGGTGTAATCGCTGGTATCGTTCCAACAACAAACCCTACTTCAACTGCAATTTTCAAATCTTTAATAGCATTAAAGACAAGAAACGCAATTATCTTTTCACCACACCCAAGAGCAACTAAGTCTACAATTGCAGCAGCTAAGATTGTATTGGAAGCTGCAGTTAAAGCAGGTGCTCCTGAAGATATTATCGGTTGGATTGATGTTCCGTCAATTGAATTGTCTAGCCAATTAATGCAACACCCATCAATTTCTTGTATTTTGGCAACAGGTGGTCCTGGCATGGTTAAGGCTGCTTATTCATCAGGAAACCCTGCATTAGGTGTTGGTCCTGGTAACGCTTCTGCTGTTATTGATGAAACAGCTGATATTCAAATGGCTGTATCTTCAATTCTTATGTCAAAGACTTTCGATAACGGTATGATTTGTGCATCAGAACAATCAGTAGTTGTTGTTGATAAAGTTTATGAAGAAGTTAAGAAAGAATTTATATACAGAGGTGCTTATCTATTAACTCCTGCAGATGAAAAGAAGATGATAGCTCTTCCATTTATCGATCCAAAACGTGGAACAGCTCATCCTGCAATCGTTGGTCAAAGTGCACACAAGATTGCTGAATTGGCAGGTTTTGATGTACCTCAAACAGCTAAGATTTTGTTAGCTGAAAGACCATCTGTAGATTGGGATGATCCGTTCTCAAGAGAAAAATTATCACCAATCTTGACTATGTACAGAGCAAAAGATTTTGAAGAAGCTGCTCAGATGGCATACGAATTAGTATCAAAAGGTGGTGCAGGTCACACTGCAGATTTATATACTGATGTTCGTCATCAGGAAAGAGTTGACAAATATGCTGAATTAATGCCAACTTGCAGAGTATTAATCAACTCACCATCAGCTCAAGGTGGTATCGGTGATTTGTACAACTTCAAACTTGAACCGTCACTTTCTCTTGGCTGCGGTTCTTGGGGTAAGAACGCTATATCAGGTAATATCGGCGTTGAAAACTTATTAAACTACAAGACAGTTGCAGAAAGGAGAGAAAATATGCTCTGGTTCAAGGTTCCGCCTAAAGTTTATTTCAAGAGAGGTGCTGTAGATTTAGCTCTTCGTGAACTTGAAGGCAAAAAACGTGCATTCATTGTAACCGACAGATTCTTATTTAACTCTGGTGCTGTTGATAGTATCGTTAAAGTTTTGGATGAAATCGGTATTGATCACCAAATCTTCTTTGATGTTAAACCGGATCCTACATTATCTACAATTAACCAAGCTATGGAAATCATCAGACCTTATGAACCTGATGTAATCATTTCACTTGGTGGCGGATCTCCAATGGATGCTGCAAAGATTATGTGGTTGATGTATGAACAACCTGATACAGATTTCTCAGATATTTCAATGAGATTTATGGATATCAGAAAGAGAATTTGTAGAATCCCTGAATTGGGTAAGAAAGCTACTATGGTTGCTATCCCAACAACTTCAGGTACAGGTTCGGAAGTTACACCGTTTGCAATCATTACTGATGATGAAACTCACGTTAAGTATGCAATTGCAGATTATGCATTGACACCAAATATGTCAATTATCGATCCAAACTTTGTAGATGGTATGCCAAAAGGACTTACAGCTGCATCTGGTATTGATGCTTTAGTTCACGCTATTGAAGCTTATGTATCTTGTATGGCTACAAACTTTACAAATTCAAATGCATTGGAAGCATCAAAACTTGTATTCAGATACTTGGAAAGATCATATAATGAAGGTGCTAATGACCCTATCGCTAGAGAAAAAATGCACTATGCAGCAACAATCGCAGGTATGGCATTTGCAAACGCATTCTTAGGCTTGTGCCACTCAATGGCTCACAAGTTGGGTGCTATGTTTAACGTACCACACGGTGTTGCTAACGCATTATTAATCAGACAGGTAATTAAGTACAATGCTGTTGATTGTCCTAAGAAACAAGCAACATTCCCTCAATATAAGTTCCCTAACGCTAAGGCTAAATATGGTCAGATAGCTGATGAACTTAAATTGGGTGGTAAGAATGATGATGAAAAGGTTGAATTGTTGATTTCTGAAATCGATAGATTGATGAAAGCTATTAACCTTCCAAATTCAATCAAAGACTTCGGTATTCCTGAAGCTGAATTTAATGCAAAATTGGATGAAATGGTTGAACTTGCATTTGATGACCAATGTACAGGTGCAAACCCAGCTTACCCTCTAATGGAAGACATTAAGGCAATTTATCAGGATGCTTACAAAGGTGTTGTAAGAGATTATTATTCAACATCTAAGAAGTAATCAAGGTACTTTGTAAGGAATAATAGAAAAGGAGTTCTTCAATTTTTTGAAGAGTTCCTTTTTTGCTAAGTATTGTAAATTTAGTTTGTGCGGCGATTGTCTGTTGTAATATAATATACAGGTATTATGTATTAGTTGTTTTTGGAAAATGCTTTAAATATTATGGATAAATTACTTGATGTATGTTTGAAGGATAGTTTAGTTGCTTAAATATGTTGGGGTAATAAAAGAAGTTGAAAAATAAAATTTGTTTAAAGTTTCAAATTGCTTTGTTGGAAGTTGTGAGAATATTTTTAGATTTTGTATTGGGAAGAGTAAGAGTTCTTATTGGTAAATATTTAAGGCAGATAAAGCAAATTGAATTTGAAAAACAAAAAGAATTTTATTTAAGTCAGAAGGGAAATACGAAATTTGTTGGTTTGAATGAGCAGCCGTCAGATAGAGTCGTTTATACTGTTTTGACCGGCGAATATGATGATTTGATTCCTCAATATTATTATAATCCAAAGTGGCATTATATATGTTTTACAGATAACAAAAAACTTATTGAAAATGGGCATCCTTTTTGGGAGATTGTTCCTTTTGATAGTGAAGAAGAAAATATTGCTAAAAAATCAAGAATACCAAAGATTCTTGCGCATAAGTTCTTGCCAGATTATAAGTATAGTTTATATATAGATGCAAATGTAGATATAATTTCTTCTCGTATTTATGATGCTTGCGAAAATTTAATAAAGCGTAATTCCAAAATGGCAGGTTCTATTCATGATTGCAGAAAGTGTATTTATCAAGAAATGACTGAATGTATGATTTTGGAAAAGGATGATGCTGAGAATATTGCAAGATTGTTTAAGAAGTATAAGGCTGAAAATTTTCCTCAAGAATACGGATTGTTTGAAAATAATGTGATTTTTAGAGAACATAATGATAATGATGTCAAAAAGTTAATGGACGAGTGGTGGTATATGGTTAAGACTTATTCCAAACGAGATCAGCTAAGTTTGATGTATGTTTGTTGGCGACAAGGTTTTAAGATAGAAAAATTATTACCTCTTCCGTTAAGGTTATGTAATGAGGATATCTTATTTTTAGAACATAAGGAAAATTAAATTGAAAAGATTATGTTTGTTTGCAGGATTTGATAAAAATAATTTTGTTCATAAATATGTTGTTTATTATCTGATGAAACTTTCTAAGTTTGCAGAAATTCATTATATGGCAGATTGTGAGATGGCTGATAGTGAATTAAAGAAAATTTTGCCGTATGTAAAAACCGCAAAGGCATACAGGCATGGTAAATATGATTTTGGATCTTGGCAGGAATTGATCAGATCTTTAGGGTGGGATTATATAAGTCAGTTTGATGAAGTAATTCTTGCCAATGATTCTTGTTTTGCTCCGGTGCTTCCTTTTGAGGATATGTTTAATAAAATGGAGCGTTTGGATGTCGATTTTTGGGGGAATACTATGAATATTTATTCCGTTCGGCATATTCAGAGCTATTTTGTTGCGTTTAGGAATAATATCGTATGTGATAAGAATTTTAGGCAGTTTTTTGAGGGGATTTCCTGTGAGGAAAACAAACAGTCGGTTGTTTCTAAATATGAGAAAAGATTAACAGTTTTGCTTGAAAATCTTGGATATAAATATGAGTCTTATGTTGATAGAGAATATACCATGTCAAGACCTTATTATAAGCTTCTGTTGAATAAAAGTCCTTTTATAAAAACCAAAATGTTTACTTCTTTAGTTCCTGCTTTGAGACGTTGTTCTTATGGGGATTTGTTTGTATTGAAAATGTTGGGGTATCCTGCGGAGTATATATATGATTATGTTGTTAGAAATTTTGGGCATCTTACATTGTTGATGAATTCTATAGCTTGGTGTTGTAGTCATATATTTCCATCAAAGATTCGGGCGGTGAAGAGATGGTATAATTTTAAGAAAAATAATAATATTCAAGTTTTAATTACCGGTGGGGCAGGCTTTATTGGATCTTCTTTAGCGGATTGCTTGTTAGAATTGGGCTATAGAGTCATTGTTGTAGATAACTTCGACGATTTTTATTCTAAAGATTTAAAATTGAAAAATGTAGAGGCCAATCTTGATAATAAACGATATAAATTATATGAAGCTGATATTAGAAGTTATCAGGATATGGAAAAAATATTCTCAAAAAATAAGATTGATTATGTGTTTCATCTGGCTGGCAGGGCTAATGTAAGATTGTCATTTGAAAAATCTGAAGAGTATTTTTTAACAAATGTCAGCGGATCTGAAAATGTGCTGAAGTGCTGTGTTAAGTTTGGTGTCAAGAGAATTGTTGCTACTTCTTCCAGTTCTGTATACGGATGCATAAATGCTGAAATGTTTAGTGAAGATATGACAAATTTGAAGCCAATTTCTCCTTATGCAGAGTCAAAATTGGAAATGGAACATCTTATTGAAAAATATTCAAAACAATTTAATCTTGATAGTATCGTAATACGTCCGTTTACTGTTTATGGGCCACGACAAAGACCGGATTTGGCAATTTGTAAATTTATAAAAAGTATATTGAATGACAAGCCTATTGAGGTGTACGGAGATGGATCATCAATTCGTGATTATACTTATATTGGGGATATGGTAAATGGGCTTAAAAATTGTATTACTGCCCAAACCGATAATTCGTTTGAAATTATAAATATCGGTAGTTCGGCTCCTGTTGACTTAAATACAATGATAAAAGTGATAGAATACGTGTTAGGAAAGAAAGCAAAGGTTAAATTGTGTCCAAAACAAAGAGGAGATGTTTTGAAAACTTATGCTAATATCTCTAAGGCCGAAAAACTTTTGAATTATCATCCTTCAGTAAGTTTTAAGCAAGGAATTGAATTATTTTCAAAGTATATTAAAGATAATTTATAACTTGTTTGTAGTATTGGTTTTTACAAATAGGTCTTGGTTAGTTTTTATCTTACTTATTTTTGATAAGTGTATGAATTATAATTTATTTTTTGTATTAAATCTTTAAGTTCCGGTTGAAGCATATAAAATTTTAGTCTGTCTGCTGGGGATGTTGCTCCGTAATGCTTGTAGCAGTTACATAAATATTTGTGTATTTCTTTAAGTTTATTTAGATCTGGGTTTTCTGTAGCTTTTGTTATGGATTTCTTTGTTGATTTCTTTGTCGGAGCAACTTTTATTAAAACTTTATTTATCTCATTTAAGGTATTTGTTAGGTTGTTCACATATTGAGATCTGACATTATGCCACGGTTCGATAGGATTATCTATCGGTTTGTCATTAAATACATTTTGCTTAAGTTTGACTTTAAAATCTCCTTTGCCGCGCATTATTGTATCTATTATATTAAACCATACTAATTTTGTTGTTCTTGGAACCCAAGAGGAGTTTAATTTTTTTTGTGAAGCGGTAATTGTATCTTTTAAGGTTATTGCTTTACCGACAGTGGCATATTTTTTGTATGCGCTGTCAAATAAGTTGTAGCTGATTTTACTAAATAGCGATTGGTCTTCTTGTAAGAATTTTATTCTTGAGTCGATAATGTCTTCATCATACATGTCTAAAAGTTGTAGAAAATCTACGGCAAATATATTGTTTTTTTTATTTCCCCAAATTTCTTCCGATTTAAAAAATTGTTCTGCACCAATTAGTGAATAACCGTTACAGCAATAATCCATTAAAATATAATTTTTGCCTGAGGTTTCTATATCGTTTCTTGATAAGTTATGGGATTTTAAATATTTTTTAAAAGTTTTAAGTCCTCTATCTTTTCGCACGGTATTCACAAATTTTTTGTAATCTGATGGTGAAACAGGGTTAGTACAAAAACGTCCGGCTCGGCTCATTGGAATGTTTATGACGTTATTTTCTCCTATTTTAATGCTTAAGGCTTTTCCGATGCTTGATAATGATCTGCCAATTGGTATTACGATATAATTATTTTCTCCAAATCTTTTGTTAAAAGTATCTTTTATACAGTCAGCTATATATGCATGAATCTCTCCGATACTTAATAGCTTGCGGGGGTGTCGTGCCTCTAGTAATTCGAATTCTTTTCTTAGTTTTGTTTTTTGAGCTTCTGAAAGTTTTAGGTATTCTTCTTTCGTAAAATTTTTAAAGGTATGAATCGGGTTGATATTAAAAAGGTTAAAAAAAAGGCTTTTGTTAATTCCACCTTTGAAATTAATGTTGTTATTCCCATAAGTCGGAATTGAAGCTCTGTTATACAAAGGTGTTTTTTTCTTGTTATTTATTATATATTGTTTTGGGTAATATGTTTGATAACTATATCGTGAAATTTGCATATTGAGCTTAAAACTCGAAAAGAAAATTTTTTGTTATATTTTATTGATGTATTATTCTGATATTAATAAAGTTTTTGATTAACGCTGAGAAAATTTTTGAAAGTGGCAAAATTTTTTATTTAAGACTTTTAATTGGATTGAAGGTAAATCAGATGTTAGTGAATAGTATTCTTAGATATAAAGTTATCCCCCATAGTATAAATAAATCTTTAAATATTGTCGAGACAGTTCGAAAGAAACTTAATTTGATAAATGATGCTGATGTCCGAGAGTCATTTAAAAATTTGTGTGAAAAGACTGTTTCAGTAAATTTAAATGTAAAAGACAGGTTAGCGGATATTCCGACTGTTGCCCAAAAAGTTGAAATGCTTGAACATCCGCAAACGAAGAAGGATATTTTATCAGTAATCAACAAATTATGTACAGAAAAGAATGATAAATTTAATGTATTGTATGCTGGAAAAATGCAGTTTGTTGAAGGGTTGGCTGATAGCAGTAATATCTTAAATGAGAAATATACAAATGTGAAAAGCAATCCTGTATCTTATTATAGGTGGCTAAAACGTAATAATTATTGGTTAGCAGATGTTATTGAAGGGCGTTTGGCTGATTGTAATCATTATCGCAAGCATGAATATGGACGTTCTAAATTAATCTCTTATCATCAATATTTAAATTTGTTTGTAAACGCTAGCAATAGCAATATAAAAGGAACATTTGAAAAGAGTCTTAGAGATGAGCAATTTAAAAAAATAGCGTGTTGTTATTATTGCAATCCTGAATATGCGCCAATAATAGACAGGTTTTATAATAATGAATATATAACAAAATTTGGTAACAATATTCGGCAGATATTGAGCGATATAAAGAATGAATATAATATAATGGTAGTGCCGACAAACGCAAGTTTATGCGATACAGAATATCAATATTTAAAAGAGGAATTGAGGTTGTGGAAAGAGTATGGGAATAGAAAGGCCGTTTTCCCTTCAATTATTGATATTAATGCGACAGATAATATTTTAGGTCAGACTCATTCTTTTGGGTCCACTTCGTACTTGTACAACAGAATAAGACTTAGCGGTTTGTTATTTGATTATACTGATCTCAAGGGAGATACCCTTCGCCACGAGTTAGGACATTATAATGATATTTCTTATGAAAATAAATATATTAATTGGTTTGAAAAAAAATTTCGTTATTTTAGCTGGCATATAAATAAATTTGTTTATAAATATAAATGGCGTAAAGAAATGAAAAATGCTGGGATAAGCAACTTTGATATTAATTATGCTCTAACTGCAAGGCAAGAGTTGAAGGCAATTTCGATTGAAGGCGATACAAGTAAATATTCAGAATCTTATAAAAAGATGTTGGTAAAAAAATTTAAATTGCAGGATTGGATTTTAAATATTCCGCAAAATATTTATAAAGTATGTGTAAAATCACTTATTGATACTGGTAATTGAGATAAGCATGATACAGGTTTTAAATAGTGTTTTATTCGATTGACACTATATGTGTTTGAGTCTTAGGTTTGAGTCTCCGCCTTGTGGTTCTCATCCCACCATAAAAAGTTACAGAACACAAAATAAAAAATCGGAGAGGGTGGGATTGTCTTACTCGGCAGCGATAAACGAGACTGCGTGTTTTGCTAAGCACAGAAAGTGCAGCGCAAAAGCACTTCGCTCTCTGCTGTCTCGCGCTCGAACCAATACAAGTCTTCGACTTGTAGGTTCTCATCCCACCATAAAAAGTTACAGAACACAAAATAAAAAACCGGAGAAGGTGGGATTGTCTTACTCGGCAGCGATAAACGAGACTGCGTGTTTTGCTAAGCACAGAAAGTGCAGCGCAAAAGCACTTCGCTCTCTGCTGCCTCGCGCTCGAACCAATACAAGTCTTCGACTTGTGGGTTCTCATCCCACCATAAAAAGTTACAGAACACAAAATAAAAAATCGGAGAGGGTGGGATTCGAACCCACGGCAAGTTTTCGCTCGCACAGACTTTCGAGATCCGCACCTTAAACCACTCGGACACCTCTCCGCGTGTCTATATTTTAACATAAAATAATATGTTTGTGCTAATATATAATAGTTAGAATTTTAAAGTTTGAGATAGGGAGCTATATAAAGTGTTAAATGATATTAATTTAGTTGTAGGTGCAGGTTTTTCAGGTGCCGTTATTGCACGTCTTTTGGCGGACAAAGGTGAAAAAGTTCTTGTTATTGATAAGAAAAATCATATTGCAGGCAACAGTTACGATTATAGAGACGAGAATGGAATTATGATACATAAATATGGTTCTCATATTTTTCATACTTCTAACGAAAAAGTGTGGAGCTTTTTAAAACGTTTTACTGATTTTAATCAATATATGCACAAAGTTATTGCAATTATTGACGGGGCTCATACAACCATCCCATTTAATTTTAATACGCTTTATGATGTTTTTCCGGAATCTTTAGCAAAAAGATTGGAAGAAAAACTCCTGAAAAATTTTGAATATAACAAAAAAGTTCCTATCCTTGAATTTCAAAAACAAGAAGATGATGATTTGAAGTTTCTTGCAAACTACGTTTATGAAAAAGTTTTTCTTCACTATACAACAAAACAGTGGGGTGTATCTCCAAAAGATGTTGATGGAGCTGTAACGGCCAGGGTCCCTGTTTATTTGAGTAAGGATAACAGATATTTCCAAGACAAATACCAAGGGATTCCGCTTGCCGGATACACCAAAGTTGTTGAAAAGATTTTGGATCATAAAAATATTCAACTTAAACTGAATACAGAATATAAAAACTCTATGCAGTCTGAGTATAAAAGGATTTTTTATACCGGTTCTATTGATGAATTCTTTAATTACGAATTTGGCACATTGCCTTATCGTAGTGTAAATTTTAAATTCGAAACTTACGATAGAGAATATTATCAAGAAAATGCTTGCGTAAACTATCCTTGCAACTACGATTTTACTCGTATACATGAGTATAAATATTATCTTAATGACAAGTCTGATAAGACCGTCATTGCGAAAGAATATTCTGAATTCTTTGAACTTGGGAAAAACGAAAGATATTATCCAATCCCTAATCCTCAAAATACTGAGCTTTACAATAAATACTTACAAAAGGCTAAAGCTTTCGATAATGTCTATTTCTTAGGCCGATTAGGGGATTACAAGTATTATGATATGGATAAAGCTATATTAAGAGCAATAGAATTATTTGAGGAGATTAAATTATGATTTTAGTTACTGGCGGAGCTGGATATATAGGTAGTCATTGCGTATTGGAATTACTAAAATGTGGTAATGAAGTTGTAGTATTTGATAATTTTATTACCGGACATGCTTCGACTATTGAGACTTTGTCTAAGTTTGGAAAGTTGGAGTTTGTTAAAGGTGACTTGCAAAATTTAGATGATAGCAAGTCTGTTTTTGAACAATATAAAATTGATGCGGTTATGCATTTTGCAGCTTTTTCTCAAGTTGGCGAAAGTGTAAAAGATCCTCAAAAATATTATTATAATAACGTATATGGCACATTAAATCTTTTAAATGCAATGATATCGGCAGGAGTTAAAAAGATTGTATTCTCTTCTACTGCAGCGACTTACGGAGAACCTGAATATGTACCAATTGACGAAAATCATCCGCAAAATCCGATAAACCCTTACGGAAGTTCTAAATTGATGGTTGAAAAAATTATGGATGATTATGATAAGGCATACGGATTAAAGAGCGTTCGTCTGCGTTATTTTAATGTTGCAGGTGCAGATCCTGATTGCAATATTGGGGAAAATCATTCGATTGAAACTCATTTGATACCAAACATTTTAAATTCAACATCCAATTCAGGTAAAGTTTTTGAGATGTACGGGCAGGACTATGACACAAAAGACGGCACTTGTGTTCGAGATTATATTAATATAGAAGATTTGGTTTCAGCTCATATGCTTGCATTAAAATATTTGGATGACAAAAATGAAACGAATTTCTTTAATCTAGGGACTACTGACGGAAACAGTGTCAAAGAAGTTTTTGAAGTGTGTGAAAAAGTTACTGGTAAAAACATTCCTGTTAAAAAAATGCCACGTAGAGAAGGTGATCCTGCAACCTTAATTGCGGATAATAAAAAAGCTAAAAAAATATTGGGTTGGAATCCTCATAGAACACTTCAAGATAGCGTTCAAACAGCATATAAATGGGCACAACACTTAAACTGTAATAAATCGTAATAATTTAGTAAATTATATATTAATGTTTGTTATAATTATAACTAAAGTTATAGCAAGGTTAAGGAGTGTAATATGAATATTTCAGCAATTAGTCCGGTAGCTTTTAATCGTACTTCTTTTGGTGCAAAAAAAATTGATAAAGACGGTTATGAAAATCCGGTAAATCGTAGTACTGAAAAGAAATTAGCAGTTTTAAGTTCAACAGGAGTGAGTGCTCTTATAGGTGTTACTGCAGGCGGGCTTACCTCTTGTGCTGTGAAAGGCTGGAAAATCCCAACAGTCGTAGGTGCTGCTGCAACTGCGGTTAGTCTTCTTTTAATGCTGCCATCAAAGCTTTATAATACAACGTTGTCAGCATTTGCAAAAGAAAAAGAAATGGGTGTATTTTCAAGACAAAAAGAGGCTCAGGCTAATATTTATAACGATATTAATAATGAAATAAAAGACGAAGATGTATCTTTGGATGATAAAATAAATCATTATGCTACTGTCAAAATGGCAGACAATGGAAAAGGTTTAATGGTAAAGGGTGCATAATTTGGGATTGAGTGTAAATACTGTAAATACTATCACATTTAACTCAAATCCAAATAATATATCAAACAATAAAAAGCAATCGATTTCAAGTGCAGAAAAAAATCCAGTAACAAGAAAAGGTGAAGCTATGAACCTTATCAAAGCTACATTTGTTGCAGGTTTGGGGATTGGAGCAAGATTGTTGTTTGAAATATTTGACGGTGATTTTGTGTTCGAGACAGCAAGCGAGCAAGGGGAAAAACTTGCTAAAAAAGCGCGCAAGAATGCATCATCTTCCAAGTTAGCTCTTTTGACAATCGGTGCAACGGGTGCTCTTATTGTTGCCGGAATAAGCGGGTTCGCTCTGCTTTATACTATGTATAAAGCTCCGAAAATTGCTTATGATAGTAAAGTTAACAGTTTTAAAAAGGGAAAAGAAATGGATGTTTACATAAAATCCAACGAAGCTGAGAAAGAACTTTATACACAACTCGGCAAGAAAGCTGCAAATTCCACCCCTGATGATAAAGAAAGGCTTAAAGAGCAGTATATGCAGATGCAGATGGCAAAAAATCAGGTTCCTGATTTTATTAAGCTGAAGTAATTGCACACTTGCAAAGAGTTTTTATTTTAAGTAAAATGTCATTACGATATTAAGGGGAATGTATGAAGATTGAAGCTAAAAATCTTATAAAAATATATGGCGACAGAAGTGTTGTAAATGACGTATCTTTTTACGTAAACAAGGGAGAAGTTGTATGTCTGTTGGGTCCGAACGGAGCCGGAAAAACTACGACATTTTACATGGTTGTAGGTCTGGTAAAGCCTAATAAGGGTCAGATATTGTTGGACGGGCAGGATATTTCTTCAAAACCTATGAACATTCGTGCAAAAATGGGTATCGGATATTTGCCACAGGAAGCTTCTATCTTCAGGAAACTTTCAGTAGAAGATAATTTGAAGTTAGTTTTGCAGATGAATGACAAACTTACCGTAAACGAAAAGAGGATGAAACTTGAAGAGTTGTTGAGTGAGTTTGGTATTACAAGGTTGAGATCTTATGCTGCAGTATCCTTGTCAGGTGGAGAAAGAAGAAGGGTCGAAATCGCAAGAGCATTGGCTGCAAGTCCTGATTTTATGCTTTTAGACGAACCTTTTGCTGGTATTGACCCTATTGCTATCGGTGAAATTAAGGATAATATCAGAAAAATTTCTGAAGAAAAGGGGCTTGGGGTTTTGATTACTGACCACAACCCTAAAGCTACATTGTCTATTACCGACAGAGCGTATGTAATTTTTGACGGAAAAATAAAAATTCAAGGTGCAAGTAAAGATGTTGCAGTGGATCCGGTTGCGAAAGAATTTTATTTAGGAAAGGATTTTGCATTATAATGAGATTATTTCCTAAAGTATCAATATACGATAGGTATATTTTTAAGCAGGTAATGTTTGCAACTATTGGTGCGATATTGTTATTTACAGTTGTTTGGATTGCACCTGAAATGTTACTGAATACTATAAAAAAGACTTTGACTGGTGAATATACCGCAAAGACTGCAGTGTTAGTTTTATTCTATGAATTACCTAAGATTTTGGGTAAAGCTTTCCCTGTAGGTTTATTGTTGGGGTCCCTTTTTACATTTGATAAATTGTCAAAGGATTCAGAGTTAACAATATTTCGTGCCGTAGGTTTATCTTTCCAAAGAATATTGGCACCTGTATTGGTTTTGAGTTTGATTGTTACTTGGTTATGTTTTGTAACTTGTGACAAATTAATTCCTTTGTCAGCAGCAAAGTTGAATGCGATTAATGACAAACATCCTTCGACCCAGTATATTTATACCCAAAAAGACGAGAGTGGAGCTCCCAAGCTTGCTGTTATTATTTCAGGGTACAGAGATGACGTTATGCACAATATAATTGTGCTGGATTTTTCAACGAAAATTTATTCTGATGTTCATCAATTGTCTAATATTTATTCTGCAGAAAGAGGTAAATATTATCCTGACAGGTGGGCTTTGGAAAATATAACACGTTATAAGATATCGAATGATGGTATTTTTACTGATATAGAGCAGTTGAAGCATATGGATATTTTGCAAGGTGAAGATGCAAAGAATGCTTATACTTTGATGACATATTCTACAAAGAAAGAACGTGAAATTACAAATTCTGATTTAAGAAGTTATATAAAGTTGCTGAAGAAAGAAGCTTTGGATGAAGAATATCGATATATGCTAAATAAGTATTTACAAAGGTTTTTCCATCCTTTTGTTTGCGTGTTGTTAGCTATAATGGGTACTCTTCTCGGATTCAGTAAGCCAAGAGAACAAAGATTGGTAGGGTTTACAATTGCGATTGGCAGTATATTTGTTTATTATATAACGTTGCCGTTCTTTGACCTGTTGGCTGAAAAAGGGGTATTGCCACCGTTGGTAACGGCGTTATTCCCTCCGGTAGCATTTTTAATTGCTATAATTTGTTTCTATAAGTCAAAGGATTTGTAATGAAAAAATTTCTTTTAGTTTTTTTTGCGGTTATGTTCTTTAGTGTTTGCAGCTGCGTTGCAGGCCCTATCGATGTAGATTACCATGATGGAATTTATCATATAACGGTAAAAGGTGAAAAGATTAAAAAGAAAATAAAGGTATATGCATCTCAGGATTTGGTAACAAATGATGAAATTCATAAGGCAAGCGGAGCTCTTTTAACTTTTAATGCAGGCTTTTTTGACCCTGAAAATGCTAAATCGATTTCTTACGTAACTATGGATAGGCAGACAGTAGAAGATCCGATTTTTAATGAGAATTTGCTGGCAAATCCTGTGTTAAGAAAGAATTTATCTAAAATATTAAATCGTACCGAATTTAGGATTGTAGAGTGTGATAACAAATATAAGTATGAGATTGTACCGCACAATACCCCTGTAGGTTTTTCTTGTACCGTTGTGGAAGCTGTACAGGGAGGGCCTATGATATTACCTGATTTACGATTGGAAGATGAATTTTTTATCGTAAAAGACGGTGATAAAGTTGTTAGAGAATCCTGCTCAGTACTGCATAAGGTAGCAAGGACTGTGCTTGGGATAAAAGACGGAGATTTGCATGTATTGATTATTACAGACGAACATCCGATGGATATGTATGAGGTGCAGGCTCTGTGTAAGAAATTAGGTTTTGAGCGAGCAATGGGCTTGGATGGCGGAAGTTCTACGTCTATGAATTACAAGAATAAATATAATGTAATTTCTGTAAAAGGTGATGGCGCAGGAAGACGATTAAAATCATTTATAATGGTATATAAGTAAAAAAAATCCTATCATAATTGATAGGATTTTTTTTTATGTTTTGAAGTCCTATTTTACAAAATAGTTTGCATTAAGGTTAGCATAGATTTTTATAATGCCGCCTTGAATTGGAGTGTTGTAAGCTTCAGGAGCAGCACCTGCGGAAGAATCGCTTACTGCCATATTCTTTGCATAGAGTCTGTATTGAACTATGTTATTTGTATTTGTAGAGCAGCTTACGTTCATCGATTTTACTCCTGTAATGTATGTAGAAGATGCTTTGGCTAAGATGTCTGCTCTGGTTTTAGCTTTTTTAGCAGCGATTTCTAATAAATCATTACATTGTTTTTCGTAATCAGCAACTGAGAATGTTAGGTTGTTCACATTTGTAGCTCCGAGGCTTATTGCTTTATCGATAATAGAACCTGTTTTTTCTATACTTTTTGTATGTACGATAATGCTGTTTGAAACTTCGTATTTATCTAAGTTTTTCTTTCCGTTTGAAGAATATGTGTATACAGGTGTTGCGCTGTAATCAGCAGTCTTTACATAATCTCCGTTAGCAGGATTAATCATGTTTTTTAATTCTGTATAAACTTTGTCGGAAATTTCTTTGTTTTCAACAGTTGCCTTTTGCATTGATTTGGAATCAGTTGTTTTTACCGCAATATTAATTTCGACAACATCCGGAGATACTTCTGTATTTGCATTTGTTGAAACGCTAATGTATCCGCGTTCAACTTCCGACTCGGCAGCGGTTACTCCGGTGTAACAAGTAGCTAGCCCTAATATTAGAGCTATGGCCAAAACCTTCTTCATAAATGCTCCTTTCTTTTAAAAATGCTTTTCGTTAATGTTGTTTGAAGTTTCTTGTTTATTATTATCTTCGTTTTTCTTTTCTTCTTTAGCCTGCTGTATTATTTTATTAAAATCTTCAGCTTTAATAATCATTGTATTTAGTTTTTGAGCTTGTTTTTGCATCTTTATTCTTTGCATTAGGATGTTCATTTCATCATCACTAAGCTCCATTGGTTGGCGCATAGAGATAATAGATTTTTTGTTGTTTAGCATAAATAAGCTGAGTGCAATAAAAGCCCACAACAATAAGCCTTGAAACAAATTTATTGTAGGTATTGTGAGATATGTTGTTGCTACATAGTTCCACAAATGCATTGCAACTTTTGCAGGGAAAACTATAAATCCTGCTGCAAGACATACAATAGCAAAAGCTGTCAAAACTAACCCTCTTATTCCAGAGATTTGTATTATTTTTGGGCCCTTTTTCATTTCCATACCTCTATTATTCTTTTATCATTTCAAGAAAATCATCTTCTGTCAATATGGTAATATTGAGATTTTGTGCTTTTTCCAGTTTAGAACCTGCATTCTCGCCGGCTAGCACATAGGACGTATTCTTTGATACTGAAGAAGATGTTTTTCCTCCGTGGGATTTAATTATTTCTGAAGCCTCATCTCTTGTCAGATGTTCCAAAGTTCCTGTTAAAACGAAGGTCTTTCCTTTTAATACATCTGATTTTGGAGCTTCCGCCTGAGGCGGTTCAACCCCAAGAGATTTGAGCTCACTCAACATTATAACATTTTTTTCGTCGTGGAAAAATTTATAAATATCTTCCGCAATAATAGGACCGATTCCGTTTATATTTTTTAGACTTTCAAAATCGGCATTTTGTAAGTTTTCCAATGTTCCAAACTCATTAGCAAGGATG
This sequence comes from uncultured bacterium, assembly GCA_949283255.1. Classification (GTDB taxonomy): domain Bacteria; phylum Cyanobacteriota; class Vampirovibrionia; order Gastranaerophilales; family Gastranaerophilaceae; genus UBA1221. The sequence goes on from CASDRS010000001.1 coordinate 34,580, forward strand.
TCAGCAGTCTCTTTTCCTACATTTTTTATTGATAAAGCTGTTATCAATCTTTTGAGAGGTCTTGTTTTACTTTCTTGAATAGCGTTGTAGAGGTTAGAGGCTGACTTTTCCTGGATTAAGTCAAGTTGTAAAAAGTCTTGCGGAACAAGTCTGTATAGATCAACAGGGTTTGAAATAAATTTCTTGTCATAAAGTTGTTCTATGACTGCAGGTCCCAGTGAATCTATATCCATTGCATCTTTAGAAGCCCAAAATTCAATTTTAGCTTTCATAAGTTCTGAACAATGAGGATTTAGACAGTAGAGATTAACTTCTCCGTCTTTGCTTCCAAGTTTTCCTCCGCAAACAGGGCATTCTGTAGGCGGGATGTAAACCGGTAAATTTTCGTGTTCCGGCGTATCAATTACTTTTATAACTTTAGGTATAATTTCAGCCGCTTTTTTTATAAGAACCGTGTCTCCAATTCTGACATCTAATCTTTTTATTTCGTCAAAGTTGTGAAGGCTCGCTCTTGAAACGACACTACCCGCAAGTTGTACGGGATCAAACACTGCAACCGGAGTAACAGCCCCCGTTTTCCCTATTCCGAGTTCTATTTCCTTAATTTTTGTAGTTATTTCTTCAGGTGGGAATTTGAATGCCGTTGCCCATTTTGGAGCTCTTGCCGTGAAGCCCAAGTCTTCCTGTATTGCTATGTTATTAACTTTGATTACAACCCCATCCGTTGCGTAATTGAGTTCAAATCTTTTATTTTCCCAGTATTTGCAATAATCTATTGCTTCTTGAACATTTTTGCACAATTTTATATTAGGGTTAACTTTGAAGCCGAGCTTCTTTAAATACATAAGACTTTCATAGTGCGTTTTTGGAAGGTTGTCGTCTATAAGTGTATATGTAAACATTGAAAGGTCTCTTTTGGCTGTGATGGTACTGTCCAATTGTCTTAGCGAACCTGCTGCGGCATTTCTCGGGTTAGCAAAAAGTTTTTTCCCGTTTTGGAGATTTTCTTCGTTCAACTTTTCAAAAGATGTTTTAGGCATATAAATTTCGCCTCTTACTTCAACATTAACATCTTCAAAAAGCTTTAGCGGGATAGCACGGATTGTTTTGAGGTTTTGAGTAATCTCTTCACCTGTAATTCCGTCCCCTCTAGTAACTCCGGTTGTGAAAATCCCGTTTTCGTAAGTGAGCGCAATCGCAAGTCCGTCAATCTTGAGTTCGCATACTAACTCTAAATTTTGGCCATATTCTTTTTCGAGCTTTTCATACCATTTTGTTAAATCTTCATAACTGTATGTGTTATCAAGGCTATACAGTCTGTGTTTGTGCTTGTATGGAAGAAATTTTTCGCTGACAGAGCCTAATCTTTGAGTTGGGCTGTCGGGTGTTACAAAAAGAGGGTTTTGAGCTTCCAACTCTTTTAATTCAGCAAACAACTTGTCATACTCAAAGTCGCTTATTGTCGGATTATCTTCTACATAGTAGTTGTAATTGTGCTTGTTAATTTCGTTTTTTAAATAATTTATTCTGTCTAAAACCATTCTACATTACCATCAATAATTCTCTTATAACCTTTGTCGCAACAGCGGTAGAAACTCCTGAAGCATCGTAATCCGGTGCCAGTTCAACAACGTCGGCTCCGATAATATCGAAATCTTTTAGGTATTTGAACCATCCTATAAGTTCATTGAAACTTAATCCTCCGGCTTCAGGTGTTCCTGTCCCAGGCATTACTGATGTATCAAGAACATCCAAATCAACGGTAACAAAAATCTTTTTATCTTTTAATACGTCCAAATCATTGTATTTACGAGCAAGCGTGTTGTGCTCTTTCATAAAATCAAATTCTTCTTTCATACCGGAACGAATTCCGATTTGTTTTATATTTTCAGGACCGACAATTTTTGAAATATGTCTTATTACAGCAGAATGAGACATTTCTTCTCCGAGGTATTCCTCTCTTAAGTCAGTGTGTGCATCAAAATGAACTATTGCAAGATTTTTATGAAATTTTGAAGCAGCCTTCACCTCAGGCAAAGTAACCAAATGTTCTCCACCTATTCCAAAAACTCTTTTGCCGTCATTATATATGTCTTCTACGTTTTTTTCGATTACTTCAAGAGATTTGTAAGTGTTTCCAAGAGGAAATTCCAAATCGCCGGCATCGTGGAAGTTAGTATCCGATAAGAATTTATCAAAATATGGTGAATATTCTTCTAACCCCCAGCTTGCAAGTCTTATTTGTTCAGGCGCAAAACGAGATCCTGACCTGTAAGATACTGTTCCGTCAAAAGGTAATCCCAACATAACAATATCAGAACTTTTATATTCATGGTTCTGCCCCATCCAATTTCTGTCTAAAAACGGTCCTCTAAGCATAAATTTCTCCTTCTTCTCGTAATTATAACACAAATTACGAGTGAAGAAACGAAATCTATGACATTAAATGATAATATTTCATGTAATCAGCCATAATCATAGAACTTGTCGCATTTGCGACATTGGCTTTGATTTCCTGATCTTTATCGCTTTCAGAGGTGTCTTTAACCTGTTCTTGTTCTTTTTTTCTGTCTTCGGCAATTTTTTCTTCTTGCATTTCTTGAATGAAGTTTTCAACTTCTTCTTCGATTTGTTGAAGTTTAGCTTTATCGCCTTCATAGGAGCCTGTGGATTCAATGCCGGCTTCTTGCAAAGTTCCCAAAACCTTCGCCCAATCTTGATAGTTAGGGACAGCTGCACCCTGAGCTTGTGCAGCGGCTTGAGCTTTTTTTAAATCATCCTCGGATTCAATTCCGTTAACTTTATAAGCCATCTGAATACTCCTCTCATTACTTCTCTTTAAATATATAAAGTAAAATAAATTGACCTGATTTCAGATTGCTCAAATATTGTAATGAAACTTAATAATACTATTGTTTATATAAAAATAAAATAATTAGAAATATTAAGAAAAATTTACAAAAAAGTCGAAAAGTTCTGATAATACTTGCTTTAGGATAACAGTAATATATTTGAAAGTGTGCCTACATTAAAAAAACGAACATGTTAAGTTATTTAAATATTTATATTGAAAATCAAGAATACCGCTTGCATTCAAATATTTTGCAAGTATTATAACATGTGGACACCAAATTGGGTGTACTATGCACATGTGAAAAAATGGCGCTACCCATAATAGAAATAAGGGTACGTCTTGTAGTAGACAAGCCGAAAAAGAGGAATATATGTCAAAAGACGTTATTGAAATAGAAGGTACGATAGTCGAGTCCATGCCTAACGCAATGTTCAGGGTGCGACTGGAAAACGATCATGAGATACTTGCTCATATTTCCGGAAAGATTAGAAAAAATTTCATAAGAATTTTGCCGGGAGACAGAGTAAAAGTTGAAATGACACCTTACGATTTATCAAGAGGCAGAATTACCTTCAGGCTAAAGTAGAAAATCTCACGAAATAAAATATAAAGGAAAAGAAAATGAAAGTAAGATCATCAGTAAAAAAGATTTGCGATAAATGCAAATGTATTAAAAGAAAAGGCAGAATTGCCGTAATCTGCGAAAACCCAAAACACAAACAAAGACAGGGTTAATTTAGCGGGAGTGAAGCTGGCTTATACGGTCAGTTTTACGTATAGCGGGCTTGAGTGAAGTTTTCAGGTTTGCAAAAGCGGTCGAATCGGCGGACAAAAGCAGTCGATGGTGAGGAAGGATTTATGCCTCATACCCAAAAAAATCTAACAACAAGAAAAGGAGAAAATTAAAAAATGGCAAGACTAGTAGGGGTAGACTTACCTCGTAACAAAAGAATGATAATCGCTTTGACATATATTTATGGTATCGGACCAAAAAGAAGCGAAAATATCCTTAAAGCAACAGGTATTTCACCTGATTTAAGAACAGATGATTTGACAGAAGAAGATATTAAAAACCTTCGTAACGAATTGGCAAATTACCACATCGAAGGTGATTTGAGACGTGAAGTAACAATGCACATCAAACGTCTTCAAGAAATCGGTTCATACAGAGGAATGCGTCACAAACGTAATCTTCCATGCCGTGGACAAAGAACAAAGACAAACGCAAGAACTCGTCGTGGTAAGAAGAACGGCGCAGTAGCTAAGAAGAAGTAATAATATATAAATAATATCGGAGCAATCCGATAGTAAGAAAAGAAAATAAAGTAAAAAAGATAAAGGATAAAAAAATGGCAAGACCACAAAAAACAAAGAAAAAAGAAAAGAAAAATGTATTGCAAGGTGTTGTACACATTCAGTCAACATTCAACAATACAATAGTAACTTCTACTGATACTCAAGGTAATGCTATTGCTTGGGCTACAGCTGGTGCAAGCGGATTTAAAGGAGCAAGAAAAGGAACTCCGTTCGCAGCTCAATCTGCAGCAGAATTAGTAGCAAAAAAATCTATTGACCAAGGTATGAAAAAAGTTGAAGTTCATATTAAGGGACCTGGTTCAGGTAGAGAAACTGCAATCAGAGCAATTCAGGCAGCTGGTTTAGAGATTACTCTTATCAGAGACGTAACCCCTATTCCTCACAACGGATGCCGTCCACCAAAGAAACGTAGAGTTTAATTTTTGTGATTACCTTCGGTTGCAAATCGAGGGTAATGCAATAATGATAATCTACATAATATAGTAGAACAATATAGACGGGGGCTTGCGAGACAGCCTAAACGCAAACCATAGATGCCCCGTCAACAATAAAAGGAGAAATAATAAAATGGCTAGATATACAGGACCTTCTAATAAATTATTTAGAAACAAGAAAGTAAAAGACTTGTCAAACAGAAAGTTAACATCTTCAATGAGACAGTCAGCTTCAGGTCAACACGGTGCAGTAAGAAAGAAACTTTCTGAATATGCAATCCATTTGGCTGAAAAGCAAAAAATCAGATTTACATATCTTGTAAGTGAAAAACAATTCGAAAGATATTATAGCGAAGCTGCTAGAAGAAAAGGTGTTACAGGTACAATCTTGTTACAATTATTGGAATCAAGATTAGATAACATTTTATTCAGAGCAGGTTTGGGTATTACTCGTAAGCAATCAAGACAAATCGTTAACCACGGTCACGTTCTTGTAAACGATAAGAAAGTAGATATCCCATCATACTCAGTAAAAGCAGGTGATGTAATCACAATTAAGTCAAGAAGCACTCAGTTCTTGAAGAATGTAACAGAAATGATTGACTTGGCTTGTGCACCGGCTTGGATGACAATTGATAAGGATGCATTAAAAATCACTTTCGATAGAATACCTGAAAGAGAAGAATTGGATCCAGAAATAAAAGAACAACTTGTAATTGAATATTATTCTAAGTAAGGATTGTTGGTGTAAGCACCGATAGATCCAGGAGAGCGGATATCATTTTATTTTGAAAATTTATAAAAATAAGTTATCGAAAAAAAGGTATCCAAAGGCGGATTTAAAATCCAAAATAGTTATTTTTAAACTAGGAGATTAAAAGAATGGAATTAAAAATTAAATGCGTTAATACGACAACAAGTTCAGACGGTTCCCAGTATGGTAAGTTTGTAATCGAACCTTTGGAAAAGGGTTTTGGTACAACTATCGGAAACTCTTTGAGACGTGTATTATTGTCAAGTCTTGAAGGTACAGCAGTTACATCAGCAAGAATTGAAGGTATTACACACGAATACACTGCAATTCCTGGTGTATTGGAAGATGTAATCGATGTAATGTTGAACCTAAAAGGTTTGGTCGTAAAGACAGACTCAAAAGAACCTCAACATTTACGTATAGACGTTGATAAACCTGGTGCTGTTCTAGCAAGTGATATTCAATTACCTGCAGGTGTAAAAGTTGTAAACCCTGACTGGTTAATTTGTACAGTAGCAGAAGGTGGTAGTTTCCACGCAGATGTTATTGTAGAAACAGGAAAAGGATATGTACCTCACGATGTTCCAAGAGATTCAAGAGGTATTTCAATCGACGTATTGCCTATTGATGCAACATTTATGCCTATCAAACGTGTAAGCTACAATGTAGAAAACACACGTGTTGGTGATTCTATCGACTTTGATAAATTGACATTGGAAATTTGGTCTAACGGTTCAATTGAAGTAACAACTGCATTGAGCCAAGCTTCAAACTTGTTGATTGAACATTTTATGCAAATCACATCAATCACAGGTCAACCTGTAGTTGCTCCTGTAGCAAGTGTTGAAGAAGAAACAAAAGAAGACGAAAATGTTCCAAGTATGACAATCGAAGAACTTGAACTTTCAGTAAGAGCATACAACTGCTTGAAGAGAGCAAGTATCAACTCAATGGCTGAATTGTTGAAGAAATCTGAACACGATTTGTTGAACATCAAGAACTTCGGAAAGAAATCTTCAGATGAAGTAATTGAAAGATTACATCATTTCGGCTTGGACTTAGCTCCAAATCCTGAAGTAGAAGAAGAAGTAGGCTAAGTTGTTTCCGATAGGATAGCAAAAAGTCTAACTTTTAAGACCATAACAATAAACAAAAATACAAAATAATAATATAAGGAAAAGTAAAAATGAGACACATGACAAAAAAACATACGCTAAGTAAGGCAAAGGATCAAAGAGATGCTTTGTTACGCGCTTTAGCAACTGAGCTTTTTTTGCACGGTGAGATCAAAACAACTATGGCAAGAGCAAAAGCTTTAAGACCATACGCTGAAGAAATCATCACTTTAGCAAAGAAAGGCGACTTAAGTGCAATACGTCAAGCTGCTCGTCATATTTATAACAAAGAAACCGGTAAATTTATCGATTTGAAGACTGGTGAAGTTTATGATGAAGCTGTAAAAGACAAAAAGCTTGCACCACAAACAGTTTTGAGAAAATTGTTTGTAGTAATCGGTAAGCAGTATTCAGATCGCAAAGGTGGATATACAAGAATCTTCAGATTGCCACCTAGACGCGGTGATGCTTCTGAAATGGCTTTAATCCAATTGGTGTAACGTAAATGCGTTACGCCTTTCGGGTTCAGTATATAGGAAAGAATTATGCGGGTAGCCAGTTACAATTGTGTAAAGGCGTTCCGATAGAGACTCCGACTATTCAAGGTGAACTCGAAAAGGCACTTTGTACTTTGATAAAAACTAAAATGTGCGATGATGGCACATATAAAAGACCGATAAAGACAATCTTTTCCGGAAGGACGGATAGAGGCGTTAATTCGAGGGGACAGATTGTTCATTTTGATACTGATGAATGTATTGTTGCTTCAAAGTTCCTTTATCAGATGAATGAAATTCTCCCGCCTGACATATCTGTTGATGAACTTAGAGAGGTCAGTGAAAAGTTTCATGCTCAAAAATCGGCTAAAAGCAGGCATTATAGATTTGAGTTTATCAATCGAAGATGTAAGAATGCTTTTGACGGTGATTTAATGAGGGTGAAATTTCCTATAGATGTTAATAGGATGCAAAAGTCTTTGGATTATCTTATAGGAGAACATGATTTTTCAAGTTTTAAAAGCTCCGGAACGCTTAACCCGAGCAAAGTTTGTACTTTAACGAAAGCCGAGTGTAAGAAGCTTGGTGATGTGGTTGTTATTGATATTGTAGGAAACAGGTTTTTGTACAATATGGTAAGAACCATAGTCGGTACTCTTCTAGAAATAGAAGGGCATAATTTGCAACCTGAGCATATGAAATATGTTTTGGAAGCGCACGATCGGACAAAAGCCGGTCAGACCGTTAGTCCTTACGGATTAACTTTATTAGAAGTAACTTATTAAGAATATAAACGGAGAATTAGCATGAAAACTTATTCAGCAAAGCCTCTACAAGTTGAAAGAAAATGGTATTTAATTGATGCGGAAGGCGAAATTTTGGGTCGTCTTGCAGCAAGAATTGCCAACATCTTAAGAGGAAAAAATAAACCTGAATACACTCCAAACATTGATACTGGCGATTTCGTAATCGTAATCAATGCAGACAAGGTTCGTGTAACAGGAAAAAAAGAAACAGATAAAATCTATCTTCACCATACCGGATATCCGGGTGGTTTAAAGAGCGCAAGCTTTAAAGAATTGATGGAAAAAGATGGCACATTGGCTCTTGAAAAAGCTGTAAAAGGAATGCTTCCACACAACACATTGGGCGCAGAACAATTGACAAAATTGAAAATCTATGCCGGAAGTGAACATCCTCACGCTGCACAAAAACCAATCGTGTTAGAAAAGGAGGCTAAATAATGGCAGATAAAGAAATTATGGCAACAGGCCGTAGAAAAACCTCTATCGCAGTTGTAAAGCTTGTAAAAGGTAAAGGAAGAATTATCGTAAACGGTAAGACTTTGAGAAATTACATTGGAAACAGACCTGCTGTTGAAATGTTAGTATACAGACCTCTTGTATTAACTGACAATCAAGAAAAATATGATGTAAAAGTTAAGGCAATAGGTGGTGGTATCGTTGCTCAATGCGGCGCTATCAGACACGGTATTTCAAGAGCATTGGTAAAAGCTAATGAAGAATACAAAAATGTATTGAGAATGGAAGGTTTATTAACTCGTGACCCACGTGTTAAAGAACGTAAAAAATACGGTAGAAAAAGAGCTCGTAAGAGATTCCAATTCTCAAAACGTTAATCGAAAAAATGCGGTTTTCAAAACCGCATTTTTTTTGCAAAAAATTTTATTGGCAAATTTGTATATGTAAGTTAATTGTGTATAATTTGAGATAAATGATTATTAAAGATTTATAGCAAAGCCTTTTGGGTCTGTTAGGATGGTTAAACGATCAGTTATAAGTTGTTTAACAAGTAAATAGTAGTAACATTTCGTAAATATATTTGGAAAAAAGTTGTTTTTATGGTAAACTCAACTTACAAGTTGAGTATTATTTAAAATAGGGGAAAAGTATGATATCAGTAAATGACTTAAAAACCGGTTTGACACTAGAATTGGATAATGGGCTTTGGTCTGTTGTTGAATTTTTGCACGTAAAACCTGGTAAAGGAGCTGCATTTGTAAGAACTAAGCTAAAAAACGTTGAAACAGGTCAGGTAGTTGAAAAAACTTTCAGAGCTGGTGAAAAAGTTGGAAAGGCAACTTTGGACAGACGTGAAATGCAGTATTTGTATAAAGAAGGTTCTGAATTTGTAATGATGGATATGGAAACATACGAACAATTACAAGTTACTGCAGATCAAGTCGGTGACGGTGTTAAATATATGAAAGAAAATATGGTTGTTCAAGTGTTAATGCACGATGGAAGAATCATTGGTGTAGATATTCCTGCACACGTAGTATTGGAAGTAACAGATACACCACCTTCAGAAAAGGGTAATACAGCTCAAGGCGGTACTAAACCTGCTACATTAGAAACCGGTGCAGTAGTAAACGTTCCGTTCTTTATTTCAAACGGTGATAAAATCCGTGTTGATACAAGAACAAACGAGTATCTTGATAGAGCTTAATTATTATAGAAAGGCAATTAGATGAAATTTGATATAGATTATATTGAAAAGCTCTCAAAAGTTTTAGCTGACAACGCTTTAACAGAAATCTCATTGGAAGATGGAGAGCAAGCAATTACAATAAGAAAAGATGTTGTTGTTGCTCCGATGGCTGCAGCAGTTCCTGCACAGGCACCTGCTCCGGCTGCAGCACCAGCAGCAGCTCCGGCTCCAAAGGCTGAAGTTAAGAAGGGAACTCCTATTACTTCACCTATGGTTGGAACTTTTTATTCAGCACCTTCTCCTGATGCAGACGCATTTGTAGAAGTTGGCAAGACCGTTTCTAAAGGCGATAAGGTTTGTATTATCGAAGCTATGAAACTTATGAACGAAATTGAATCTGAAGTATCAGGTAAGGTTGTAGAAATTTGCGTTCAGGACGGTCAACCTGTCGAATTTGGCCAGGTTTTAATGTATATTGAAGAATAGATGTTATGAAGTTTAATCGAGAAGGGCATAATGCTCTTCTCGTTTATTAGGGATAGATATTATGTTTAGAAAAGTTTTAATCGCTAACAGAGGCGAAATTGCAGTAAGAATTATAAGAGCTTGCCGTGAAATCGGAATTCCGACAGTAGCAATATATTCACAGGCAGATGCTAATTCACTGCACGTAAGACTTGCAACAGAGGCTTATTGTATAGGGCCTGCGCAAAGTTCAAAAAGTTATTTGAGTATTCCGGCTATAATGGCTGCTGCTGATGTTTCAGGTGCCGATGCTATTCACCCGGGATACGGATTTATGTCAGAAAGAGCTGATTTTGCTGAAATTTGTGAAAAGCAAGGTATAAAATTTATCGGACCTACAGCTGATGCAATGAGAAAAATGGGAGATAAAGCAACAGCTCGTCAAACTATGATAGATAATGATGTTCCTGTAACTCCTGGAACAGGTATATTGAAGACTCCGGCTGAAGTAAAGGCTTTTGCTGCAAAAGTAGGTTATCCGATTATATTGAAGGCTACAGCTGGTGGCGGCGGAAAAGGTATGAGAATTTGTCGTTCTGATGCAGATGTTGAGGATAATATGAATTTGTGCCAATCAGAGGCTCAAAGTTTCTTCGGTAATCCTGACGTTTATGCAGAAAAATATCTTGAAAATCCTCGTCATATTGAAGTTCAGATATTAGCCGATCAGTATGGAAATGTAGTTCACTTAGGTGAAAGAGATTGCTCTATCCAAAGACGTCATCAAAAATTATTGGAAGAAGCTCCATCTCCTGCTATAGATGAAAAAACCCGTCAGGAAATGGGTGCTGCTGCAGTTAGAGCTGCTAAGGCTATAAAATACGAAGGTGCCGGAACTTGCGAATTTTTGCTTGATCATGACGGTAAATGGTATTTTATGGAAATGAATACTCGTATTCAGGTAGAGCACTGTGTTACTGAAATGATATCAAATATTGATTTGGTAAGAGAACAGATTATGGTTGCGGCTGGTGAACCGCTTGACTTTACTCAGGATCAGATTGTGTTGAGAGGACATGCTATTGAATGTCGTATTAATGCTGAAAATCCTGAAAAAGATTTTATGCCTAATCCTGGCGAGATAACAGGTTATGTTACTCCTGGCGGTTTTGGTGTAAGAGTTGATTCTCACGCATACCAAGATTATAAGATTCCTCCTTACTATGATTCAATGATTGGTAAGTTGATTTGTTGGGGAAGAACCAGAAACGAAGCTCGCAGAAGAATGTATAGAGCTTTGAAAGAGTATGTTATTACCGGTATCGAGACAACTATTCCTTTCCATCAGGAAATCATCGAGGATGAAGTCTTTATGAGCGGTAACTTTAATACAAGCTTTATTGAAGATTTTTATCGTAGAAAAGGAAAAAAATAAGGATTATAAAAGGCGGGGTTTTAAATCCCGCCTCTTTTTTATTATGTATTTGACTTGTTGATTTTTAATAATAAAGGTCAAGATACTTTTGGAAAACTTCATTATTATTGCCGAAATATTCTGTAATTATTTCGCTATCGTCACTGGCATTTTTAAAATCTTCATTTGTACCTCTGTTGGTGTAATTTTTCGATAATCTTATGTTATAAGATTTTCCTTGAAGATTTTTCCCTTCGCCCCAAGCTACGGCGTGATCGTATTGTAAGCATTGCATAGATCTGATATAGCCCTTTTCATCATATAGTTTGTACAATGTGTGCGTATTCTCGTTTTCACTTGTAATTATTGGTTGTAAGTTATAGTATTCTTGTTTGTTTGGAATTTTTATACTTTTTTGATAATAAGTTTCAACTGTTTTGTCAACGGTTCCGTTATAATCTTCGTCTTGCCATATGAATTCTTTTTTATTTGCAATTTTTTTTGATTTTGTCAATTTTCCCGTCACCATTTCTATCGTATTGATGATAGGTTATTCCATCATTTGTGTGGACGGTTGCTGTTTTTTTCATATTTTGCGCCGAGTCGGAAATATACCTTGTTTGTGTTTACTTGTATTGGATTCCCCATATTAAATATCCTCCTATATAATTCCCCGTGTTTATATAAAGTGTTTATGATTTTCAAATTGATAAATTTGATGTAAAATTTATTATTTTGTAACATTCTGTATTTTAGGCAGAATATTATAGTACGAATTTTAACATTAGGTATTAAGTTTTTAGCTTTAGTAAATCAGGTATTGAGTTTTTTCCCTATTTAGAGTAACCTTATGTTATGCAAATTATTAGGGAGAGTTAAAATGCCGGTATTAGAAAATTTACAACAGATTAATGATGTTATAAAAGCGATTGCACTTTTTATACAAACAGATGAGCAAATTAGACCTGATTTTCAGGAGTATATTAAAACAATTGGTGCAAATCCTGCATCCGGGGCTAGTTTTCAAGGTGCTTGCTTTAATTATATTTTTGAACGCAGACTTGGTGAAGAGCACAAAGGAATATGTAATATTTATCTTGAAAAAGCTGAGTTAAAGCCTATTGAAAAGAAGATTGTAAAGGCTTTAACTAAGTCTGTTTCATCTGTATATGAAATTAAAAAAATTCTTAAAAACGGTTTTGAATTTTATAATATTATAAATGAAAAAACTTACGATATTACTTCTCTGATAAAAATGACTAATTTTAGAGGTTTGGGCGTAGGTCAATATGTTGTTGCAAGAATTTTTAAGTTGGAAGACGTAAACTATCTTCTTGAAATTTCCGGTGTGCTTCCTACAAACAAGCGTGATGATGCTTATAGATTTTCTGTTGCGAGGATAATTCAAAATCCTGAAATTGTTTATCTTGATAATCCTGAAAAGCAGGCAGAAATCGAAGAAGATGTTCATCAGATTTATGAAAAATTTATGGAATTTTTCGGAACAGATGAAGTTATTACAACTAACAAATATGCTGATGAATTAATTGGAATGTTCAATGATTTTACGGAAGACGGTACAAAAGCAGATTTTCAAGACAAGATTGTTGAACCTGAAGAGTACAAGTATTTTAACGTTTCTGAGTTTAATAATTCGTACGATAATTTCCTTGAAAATTCTCTTGGAGGTTTCTCTTCTCATAAAGAAACTTATGATGTGGGAATTGTCTATGATAAAGATTTGGGTATGTATGCAGTGCCTTTCTGGGGAACTTTCAATAAGATATTTGAGGCAAAAAATCCTGCAGAAATTGAAAATTATGACAAGTGTATTCAGTATTTCTTAACTAATGATAAATTTTCTGCAAATCTTATAAAGAGAGTTGCTAAAAAGCATAAGAACTTTTTACCTATCATAAATGGCTTGTATAAGACTGATTATACGTTAAAAGAGTTATTGGAAAAGTATAAATCTAGATATTTGGAACAAAAGATATTTTCTTCAACCACGGTTTTGTATAAATCAAAGGCTTTTGCAAGTACTTTAGGCTTGATTGAAGAAGAAGTTGAAAAGCCTAAACTTCCTGAAGGAATTGATATTTCAAAGATTGGTAGAAACGATCCTTGTCCTTGCGGAAGCGGTAAAAAATTCAAAAAATGTTGTGGCGCAAATTTATAAACAGCATAAAAAAATACCGGAAATTAATTTTCCGGTATTTTTTTGTATGTTTTTGATTAATCAAGTTCATCAAATAATTTGATAACATCTTTATGGATTTCTTCAATAGACCGAGCTGCATTGACAACCTTAATTCTGTTAGGTTCCATTTTAGCAAGGGTTAGGTAGCCGTTTCTCACAGCATTGAAAAATTCTTTACCCGAAGATTCCATTCTATCGCAATCTTTTCCCACCCTATTCATAGCAGTTTCAATATCTATGTCAAAAACAATTGTCAAATCAGGTTTTCTCTGACGGGTTGCAATATTGTTGAGCATATTTATTTCTTCAATATCGAGCCCTCTTCCGTAACCTTGATATGCAACGGTGCTATCGGTATGTCTGTCACACAAAACAATTTTATTTGCTCTTATAGCAGGGTTTACGATAACATCAATATTCTGAGCTCTGTCAGCGAGAAATAAGAAAGCTTCGCATTGAGAAGAAACTTCACCGTCATAGTTTAAGAGAATCTCTCTGATTTTTTCGCCTAAACCTTTAGCACCTGGTTCTCTGGTCTCAATTACCGCCAAATCTCTTTCGTCTCTTAAATAGTCAGCAAGCAACTCTAACTGAGTAGTTTTGCCACAACCGTCTACGCCTTCAAAAGTAATAAAATATCCTTTTTTCATAATTACCCCTTAAATAATTTTGCATAGTGTTCGTTATAAAAATCTCCAAATCTGTCTTCTAGTATAGCTTGACGACATTTTTGAGAGAATTCAACAAGAAACTGTATATTATGAATAGAAAGTAAAGTTGCCGCAGTACTTTCTTGACACCTGAATAAATGTCTTATGTATGCTCTTGAATGGTTACGGCAAGCGTAGCAATTGCAGCCTTCAACAAGCGGAGCCGGATCATCCCAAAACGCTTTATTTTTGATATTACGTTTTCCATCCCAAGTAAAAAATGAACCGTGTCTTGCATTTCTTGTCGGAAGTACGCAATCAAACATATCAATTCCGCGCTTAATCCCATCAAGCAAATCTTCCGGAGTCCCTACTCCCATAAGATATCTTGGCTTGTTTTCAGGCAATCTAGGTGCAGTGAATTCAACAAAATGATTCATAATGTCTTTTGTTTCTCCAACACTTAAGCCGCCTATTGCATATCCGACAGCATCATAAGATGAAATTACTTTTGCGCTTTCAGCTCTCAAGTCATCATAAAACGCTCCCTGAACGATAGGAAATAGCGCTTGTCTTGGATTTGTTTTGGCTTTAAAGCATCTGTCAAGCCAGCGGTGAGTTCTCTCCATCGCCTTTTTGGCAGTATCATAATCGCAAGGATAAGGGGCACATTCATCAAATGCCATAATAATGTCAGCCCCGATATCTTGCTGAATTTCCATTGATACCTCAGGTGAGATAAAGTGCTTTTTGCCGTCTTTTGGATCTCTGAATTCAACTCCGTCTTCAGTTATTTTTCTTAAGTGTGATAATGAAAATACCTGAAATCCTCCGGAATCTGTAAGCACAGGCTTATGCCAATTCATCCAGGAATGGATTCCGCCAAACTGTTTGATTAATTTTGTCCCTGCTCTTAAATATAAGTGGTAAGAATTGGCAAGCATAATCTGTGCTCCGGTATCAACGATTTGATCGGAGACAAGAGTTTTGACTGCCGAATTTGTACCGACAGGCATAAAAATCGGTGTTTTAATAACTCCGTGCGGGGTTGTAAAAACTCCGGCTCTTGCACCTGTTTGAGCACAGGTGTGTACTAATTTGTAATCAAAATAATCTTTTTCGTTTGGCATAGTCGTTTTATCTTATTAGCCCATACTTTCAGTAACAATTTCCATCATATTTTTGTAGTTTACGCAAAGTTCTTCAGGCTTGAAGTAAAGATTAATTTCTCTTTCTGCGCTTTCTACACTATCAGATCCGTGTATAACGTTGTAAGCTTTTAATTGACCGTAATCAGCTCTGATAGAACCAACGTCAGCTTCACAAGGGTCTGTCGCACCCAATACGTGGCGAATACCTTGAACGGCTTTGTAGCCTTGGAACACCATAGCAACTATTGGACCGCTTGTAATATATTTGATAAGTTCAGGATAGAATGGTTTTCCAAGATGTTCTTCATAATGTTTTGCAGCAAGTTCTTCAGTAACTTGAAGCATTTTTAGTCCGATAATCTTGTATCCTCTTTTTTCAAATCTGGCAATAATTTCACCGATAAAACCTCTTTTAACAGCGTCCGGCTTAATTGCGACGAATGTTCTCTCTTCTGTGTACATTTATATTCCTCCATTTCGTGATATCTTTACTTAAATAATATCATAAAAATATTTTAAAAATAATTAATTCTTAGCATGTGCAGCTTCCATACGTTTTAGGTAAACGTTTAGCATTGATAGCAAAATTGTGCATAAAATAATGGCTGCTGACACAAGTCCGTACCAAAATCCCATCAGATTGAATTTGAAATGGAATGCTAATGTATATCCCAAAGGAATTGAAATTAGCCAATAACCTACAAAGTTGGCTATTAAAACGATTTTTGTTTTCTTTATTCCTTTAAATATTCCGGCCAAAGAAACTTGCAACCCGTCAAAAACTTGAAATACTGCAAGTATAATCATAATAGGAATGCCAATTTTTGTTAAAAGCGGATCTTTAGTAAATATTCCGACCAAGAATTTTGGACAAGTTGCGAATACGATTGCACTGCACATCATAAATCCAACACACATAAATATACCGATTTTTGCATATTTTTTCAGCTCTTCAAAATTATCGGCACCATTGGCAAATCCGACTTTTACCGCAATAGCATTAGAAATTGCAAGCGGTACCATAAATGATACTGTTGTAAGTGTGCAAACAAGGTTTTGAGCAGCAGCATAAACTCCTGATACTCTCCCCATAATTATTGCAATACTGTTAAAAGCAACAAATTCAACAAGGATTGCAGCTGAAATCGGCATTCCGATATGCAGCATCTGTTTATAATAATTTTTGTCTTCGTAATTATGGAAGTGCATAATCATATAGCAATAAATAACCAAAGCTAATGCCATAACGTATCGGACAACAAATGCCGCAATGGCAAGCCCTATAACTCCGATTGACGGAATAGGTCCGCACCCGAATACTAAAACCCAAGCTAGTGCAACGTTTAGAAATACGCAAAGTACTGTTACCAAGTTCGGTACAAAGACTATTTCAAAAGCTTGTAAATATTCTTTCAATGCCGCGTGAACATATACGGCAAAACTTGAAAATGCTGTAATAAACATGTATTCTTTTATGTCCGGAGTAATCGCCGGATCAAAGTTTAGCATATCTACTACAGGTAAAAATCCAAGTACGATTATAGTAACAAACAATGCCAAAAACAGGGCAAATCTAATTGTCGGATAAAAATATTTTTTGGCGGATTTGCGTTCCCCCCTGTAATTGGACAATATCGGGGAAACACTGGAAATCAATCCGATACCAAATGTAAATATACAATTAAGTATTGCTGTTGCAATACTGATTGCAGCCAGTGTGTTAGTCGAATGCCTCCCTGCGACAAATACGTCTCCCGCACCTATCAGTATAAAACCGAGGTTCCCCATAATAATAGGGAGGGCAATGTTTAATAATTCTTTTACATAATATTTTACATTTTGCGTCATACAAGACAATTATATTATAAACAAAATATTTACAACGGTTTAATTAAACAAAATTAATAAAGTTCCTCCAATTATCATAATAATGCTTCCTATAAGTTTCTTATTAATCTGAGTTTCATTGAAGAATTTCCAACCGAGGAATACACTCAATATTGTTGATAATTGGAATAGTGCAAGTGCGTAACTGACATTCATTCTTGCAAAAACAAAGTTTGTGCTGTATTGCATTAATCCCATAAGACATATTATAAGGATATAGCGCTTTATAACATAGCGTTCTTTACATTTTGAGGCTTGTTTGCGCAATAGTACGATCCCAAAAGTAAAGACCATTCCAAAAAAGCTCCAAAACAAAAATGAAGTCGTAATATCACTTTGAAGGATTACATTTTTGATAAACACTGCCTCAATTGCCGTAAAAATAAGTGCATATATTCTGTATCGGATATCTTTGCGTGTTAGTAGTTTAATAGAAAATCCTTCTTCTTGTGTATCGAATATAAAATAGCTCCCAAAGATGATTAAGAATACTGCAAAAATTCCGAGTATTGTCGGGATTTCTTTAAGCAGAATTATTCCAAACAGCATTGCAACAACTGATTTATACGCATTAATCGGTCCGAGCACTGAAAGATCTCCGCTCTCAAGAGCTTTTACAAGATAAGAATTTCCGAGAGCTCCGCATAGCCCGCCTAAAATTGCATTAATCCAAACTTGCGGGCTGAGTTCTGTAAAATTGATTTGAGTTAAAAAAGGAATACATAAAATACTGAGCCCTAAGTACATAATAAAGTTTATGAAAAATGGGCTAATGCCTTTTCCTGTCAACTGTTTTTGGTAAACGTTTGACATAGAGTTACTCAAAATTCTGATTAAAATTGCAATAGACGTCAGTATCATAAGATTAATGATAATACAAAATTACAAATTAATTTTATAACTGCATATTGCTAATTTATAAGCAGGCTTTTATTCATTAATAATCTATTAATAAAATCTTAAATCGCAGCTAAATAATTATAAAAATATTAAAAAATCCATAATGTTGTCAATTTTATATTATTATAATAGTATAGATAAAATATACTTTGGAGATGTTATGGAATATAAAGATTATTATGATATATTAGGCGTAAAGCGTGATGCTACTGAGGCTGAGATAAAATCAGCTTACAGAAAATTAGCAAGAAAATATCACCCTGATGTTAACAAAACTAAAGATGCTGAAAGTAAGTTCAAAGATATCAATGAAGCTTATGAAGTTTTGGGCGATAAAGCAAAACGTCAGCGTTATGATAGTTTGGGCGCAAATTGGCAGGGCGGTCAAAGCTATACTCCACCTCCTGGATTTGAACAATTCGGATTTGGCTCATCTCAAGGCGGCGGCTATCAAAGCTTTAACTTTAACGGTCAAGATCTTGGCGGATTTTCCGACTTTTTCAGCTCATTGTTCGGTGATATGATGGGCGGAGGAGCTGCTCGTGCAGGCATGGGCGGGATGAATTTTGGCGGCTATGATTTTTCAGGCGCTCAAAGAACTTCGTCAAGAACAAGACGTAAAGCTCAAACTCCACCTCCTGCGGATTTGGACATTACAAAAACTTTAAATATAACAGCAAAAGATGTGTTTAATCAAAAACCTGTTAGCGTAAGCTTTTCTGAAATGGAAAGATGTACTCAGTGTCCTCCTGGCGGCGGATATTGTTCTGCCTGCGGCGGTACGGGTATCAAAAACGTTACAAAATCAATAAAGGTTAAAATTCCTCCGGAAGTTAAAGATGGTCAGAAAATAAGACTTAAAGGCGAAGGAAAAACAGATGCCTACGGTCGAGTAGGAGACTTGTACCTTATATTGAATTTTAAAGACAGCGAATATGATGTTAATGGAACCGATTTGACAAAAGAGGTAGAAATTACTCCACCTGAGGCTGTTTTGGGTTGCAAAAAAGATATAGTAACTCTTCACGGTACAGTCGGAATAAAAATCCCGCCAAAGACTTCTTCAGGTCAGATGTTAAGGCTTAAAAACTTAGGTTTGCCTAAAAAATCAGGCGGATACGGCAATCTGAACGCTAAGATTAAGATTGTTATCCCTAAAAACTTGAGCCAAAAGCAAATAGACTTGTACAAACAGCTTTATGCTGAGTCATAAAAATACATACTCCCTTGACAAAATTTTGAAATACTAAGACAATAGTAAAAAGTTAGGGGAGAATTTTTTTATGACAAAAGAAACTTTTTTACACGAAAAGCATGTACAGTTGGGCGCAAAGATGGTAGATTTCGCCGGTTGGCATATGCCCGTTCAGTACACTTCAATTATCGAAGAACACAACACTGTTAGAAACGCTGTTGGTCTCTTTGATGTGTCGCATATGGGAGAAGTTTTTGTGTCGGGAAAGGATTCTCTTGACTTTTTACAAAGTGTTGTACCTCAAGATATTTCAAAACTTGCTTATGAAAAAGCTGTATATTGTCAATTACCAAAGCAAGACGGTGGTCTTATTGATGATTTGATAATTTACAAGTTGGGCATAAATTACTATCTTGTAATTTGTAATGCGTCAAGGATTGATGAGGATTTGAACTGGTTAGTTAGAAACAGCAAGGGTTATGAAGTTAAGATAGATAACCAGTCTCACAATTATTCGCTTTTGGCTGTACAGGGGCCTAAGGCTGATGAGCTTTTGCGCAAGATGGGATTGGATACGCAGCAGGAGTCTTTTACCATAAAGCCTGCAAAATTGTGCAACCGTAAGCTTCTTGTTTCTCGTACAGGTTACACAGGAGAAGACGGGTATGAAATCCTTGTTGAAAATAAATTTTCTGAAGAATTGTGGGATAAGGTTCTTGAGTATGGCAAAGAATTTGGAATAAAGCCTATTGGTTTGGGCGCAAGGGATACATTGAGACTTGAAGCTGCTTTGCATTTATACGGAAATGATTTGGATGAAAATACGACTCCTGTTGAAGCCGGTTTAAGTTGGTCCATTCCAAAAGATAAAGTTGCTGATTATAACGGTAAATCAGTTATTATGGATCAGTTGAAAAACGGTGTCCAAAAGAAACTGATTGGTTTTAAGATGTTAGATAGAAATATTGCGCGTCATGGATATGATGTATATTATAATGGTGAAAAGGTCGGGCATGTAACAAGCGGTTGTGTTTCACCGACTCTGGGCGAGAATATCGGGCTTGCTTATGTTAAAAATATTAAGGAAATTTGCACGGGTGCTCATATTCAAGTTATGATAAGGGAAAAATTGCATGACGCAGAGGTTGTTAAAAGACCTTTTGTTGCAAAAAGAAATAAAGTGAAAATATAGATAAATATAGGAGATCAATATGAGTTTTACAGAGAAAATGTTATGCTCAAAATCACATGAATACCTTTTAAAGAATGATGATGACACTTATACTATCGGGCTTACTGATTATGCGGTTGAGCAGTTGGGTGATATTGTGTTTTTGGAGCTGCCTGAAGTTGATGCGGAATTTTCAAAGGGTGATACTTTTGCAACTATAGAATCTGTGAAAGCTGCTTCGGAAATTTATATGCCAATCAGCGGTAAGGTTATAGATGTTAACTCGGTATTGGTTGATGAGCCTGAAATATTGAATGAAGATGTTTATGAAAAAGGCTGGTTGATTAAGGTAGAGGCAACAGGAGATGCTTCTGAGCAAGATGATTTGCTTGAGTACGAAGATTATAAAGAAGAATTGGAATAATAATGAAGAATTTTTTAGTACATAATGAAAATGCAAAGAAGGAAATGCTCCGTGATATAGGAGTCGATAGCATTAGCGATTTGTTTAAGCAGATCGCCAGTGAAGCTAGAATGGGCAGCCTTGAATTGGGTAATGCTCTGAGTGAGTTAGAGGTTCAAAGGAAGGTAAAAGGACTTGCCGCTAAGAATAAAACGGATTTTATAAGCTTTGTTGGTGGCGGAGTATATAACAAGTTCGTTCCGGCTTGTATATCGCAAGTCGCAAACAGATTTGAGTTTTTGACGGCATACACTCCTTATCAGGCAGAAGTTGCTCAAGGAACTTTGCAGATTATGTACGAATTCCAAACTATGATTTCAAGACTTACAGGTATGGATATCGCAAATGCAACAGTATATGACGGTGCAACGGCTTGTGCTGAAGCTATATTGATGGCTGCAAGAATCAATAAGAAGTCAAATAAGTTTTTGGTGTCAAAGAATATCAATCCTGAGTATTTAAGAGTTATAAAAACTTATGCTTGGGCTTCTGACATCGAAATAGAGATTTTTGATAAGCTACCGCAAAATACGTCAGAATATATCGGGGTTTTAGTCCAAACTCCTGATTATTACGGTGAAATACAGGAAATAAGTAAGCCTGAAGGCACATTATTGGTTGTTTGTGTTGATTTGTCTACATTATCAATATTAAAACCGCCTTCAGAATATGATGCGGATATTGTTGTTGCAGATATTCAGACATTGGGTATTCCAATGAGTTTTGGTGGCCCTCATGCGGGTGTTATTGCTTGTAAAGATAAGTATATGCGTCAGATGCCGGGCAGGCTTGCTGGGCGTACCGTTGATAAAGACGGGGAGCAGGCGTTTACTTTGACTATCCAGACTCGTGAGCAGCATATAAAAAGAGAAAAAGCTACAAGTAACATTTGTTCTAATCAGGCTTTGATGGGACTTTGGGCTACTTTATATTTGAGTCTTATGGGCGAGAAGGGCTTTAGACAGGCTGGATATTTGTCCGCAAAGGGTGCGCATAAGCTTGCTGACGGCTTGATTAAAAAGGGTTACAAAGTATTGAATGAGAATTTCTTCAATGAATTTGTTGCTGATGTCGCTGATGCGGATAAGTTTTTAAGTGCGTTGAAGGCAAAGAATATTCTCGGAGGTATAAAACTTGATAGCAGAAAAGTTCTTATTGCTGTTACAGAGATGAATTCGGAAGAGGATATTCAGCTTTATTTGAGTGCTGTCTAAGTTTGTAACAGTTTTGTAATATTCAGCATATTTTTATTAAGTTTTTTGGAAATTATCCGTAAATAGTAATGTATGGATATCAGACTTGTAAAGGAGTTAATATGTTTCCAAAAAATGAATTTGATTTAACAGATTTTTATTTTTTGAATGACATTAATGTAAACAACAGAATGTCATCTGAAGAATTGTCTGCTTTACAGGATTCATTTGCTCAAAATGCTGTGCCTGATGATGTTATTGAGATTTCAGATGCATCAGGTGAGAAAAATCCTGTAAGTTATACGTATGCAAAGTTTATTGAAATTCTTGATACGAAAGGTCTTTCAGGACTTGTAAATGCTTAGTAACAAATTAAGCATATCGGATTTTTCCATGTTAGAATTTTTATATGGAAGAATTTAAGCATTATACAGTAATGAAAAATGAGGCCGTAGATGCCCTTGAATGTAAAGATGGTCTTATTTATGTCGATTGTACCCTTGGTGGTGGCGGTCATAGCGAGTTAATATTACAAAGAATTCAGCCAAATGGCAGGTTGATAGCTTTTGACGTTGATGATGATGCAATAAATGCTTCAAAAGAACGCTTGAAAGATTACAAAAACTTAACAATAGTAAAGAATTCTTATGCAAATATTAAGGAAGTTTTACACGATCTCGGTATTGAAAAAATCACAGGCGGCGTGCTGTTTGACTTGGGGGCTTCGTATCATCAGTTGACAAAAGGTGAGAGAGGCTTTTCCTTTTCAAAAGATGCTCCGCTTGATATGCGTTTTGATCAGGAGGCGGATTTTACTGCGTATGATGTTGTAAACACTTACTCTGAGGATGATTTGGTTCGTATATTTTCGGAGTATGGAGAAGAAAGATTTTCAAAAAGAATTGCAAAAAAAATTGTTGAGTCAAGAAGGGTTAAAAAGCTTGAAACAACAAAAGAATTGGCTGATTTAATAGTTGGTTGTACTCCGAGAGTAAAATCGTCTATACACCCTGCTACAAGGGTGTTTCAGGCTATCAGGATTGAGGTCAATCAAGAGTTAACAAATGTAAAAAATACATTGAATGATGTGTTGGATTTATTAGAGGTTGGTGCTATAATAAGTGTAATAAGTTTTCACTCTCTGGAAGACAGAATAGTGAAACACTTGTTCAAATACCATTCTCAAAAGTGTCATTGTGCTAAAAATCAGATGATATGCACGTGTCCACCGCCGAGATTGGAACTGGTAAATAAAAAGCCAATAATGGCTTCGGAGCAGGAGATAAGGGAGAATCCCCCGTCAAGAAGCGCTAAGTTGCGAGTTGCCAGATGTATTAATTAATGAATCAGAGTTGTGTTAGAAGATAATTGGGGAAGTAGTAAAATTGAATACAGCAAAAGCTAGAGTAAGAGACGGTTATTACAATAATTACCAACAGCGGGAAGAGTTTATAACAGAACAGGCTGAGAAGGCTCCTATAATCGAAGGATACTTTTTCAAGGAGAACTTGATGAAAGAGATGGCAATCAGAAAATTGAATATGACATTATGCACCATTCTCGGTTTTTTGGTTGTGGTTGCTTTTGTGAGCTACTATTTTGAAATGTCTAATGAGATTACATTGAATACACTTTCTCGTCAGGTAACTACGTTGAATGATGAAAATGCAGAACTTCAAAATCATTTGGATAGATTGAAATCTTTTAACAATGTTGATAGCAAGATGGCTCAGCAGAACCTTTTGCAAAAGGCTGCAAAGGTTATAGAAGTCCCTGCGATTGCTTCAAATGTAAGCCTTGAAAAGAAAAAAGATCTAACAAGCACTGTTGATTGGTCAATTGGTTATTAATATTTTTTAACAATAGTAAAATCGATGGCAAAAATTTGAAGGGTTATGTTTTAATAATAGTATGGGAAAAAGATTTTTATTAATATTATTTTCATTGTTTATGTTTGCCGGTAGCGCTTTTGCTTACGGTTATCCGCGTTGGTTCACAATGCCTATTTCGGTTTATATTCCAAAACAGGAAGAAGGAGTTGTTGTTGCAGGTGCCTTTAAATCTTGGCAAACAGGTACAAAATCTTGTGTAAGATTTTTGTTGAGGAATTCTAAAAATCTGGCTTCTATTTCAAATATAAATGTAGTTTTTGTAGATGCCCCAATAAATGACAAATTATATTTTGTTCGTCATAGATTTTCACAGTTTGGCGGTTGCAGAAACTGCGGTAACAGATTTTATAATAATTCTGATATTATTATTTCTCTTAAAGATAAGGATGGTAAAGATTTGTCTACAAGTCAGTTGCGAGCTGTAGCTATTCAGGCTGTTGGACGTGCTGTCGGACTTAATCTTAATGAAGATAAAAATAGCGTAATGTATGAGGAGACTGATTTTTCTAACTCTAGTATAACTCCTGATGCAGTTCAATCGGTTTATAATTTATATAAACCGTCTCGTCGATAGTTTTTCTCGTTTTTCTGGTTGATATTTTCACCATTTTGGTTGGGAATGTTTGAATTTTTATAGCGAATATTGTATAATATACAGGTCATAAACATACTAGTATAGAATTTAAGAGGACATTAAAGATGAAAGATTCAAAGATACAGATGCAGATACTAATAGCTCTCGGTTTGGGCTTGAAACGTAACTGGCATATCTTTTTTGGGATTATTGCCGGTATTGTTGTAGGTATATTTTTACATGCGCATCCTTATCCGGCTCTTTCCGCTTTATTGAATTTTATTGGTCAGGTATTTATAAGACTAATTCAAATGATAGTAATTCCTCTTGTGGTTTCTGCAATTGTTATAGGTATAACGAGTATTGGTGATAATAAGCAACTTGGTAAATTTGGTACAAAGATGGTTTTGTATTACGGAATTATCACGGTTGCGGCTGTTACTATCGGAACAATCTTAGCTTTGGTATTTAAACCTGGATTGGGTGCTGCGCATTACATTGCAGCTAATACCGCAAGCGAAGTTCAAGCATCTGTTGCTTCTGCTATGGCTCAACAGCAGGGACATATATTGAGTATGTTTTTAGATTTTATTCCAAGTAATCCTTTGAATGCTTTGGCTCACGGAAATATGGTTGCAATTATTGTATTCGTTTTGATTTTTGCAATTGCGTTGGCTAAAGTTGGAGATGTTAGCAGACCTATAGTTTCGTTCTTTGAATCTGTTTTTGCTGCTACTATGAAGATTACTGATTGGATTATGTTTTTAGCAGCTCCTGGTGTTTTTGCTTTAACTGCGTCTGCTGTTACAAGTTTTGGTATGGATATTTTTGCAAGTATTTCTAAATATTTATTAGTTTTAGCTATTGGATTTTTCATCCAGATGTTTATTGTTTATCCGATTTTCCTTAGATGTTTTTCTAAGGTTTCTATTTGGATGTTGTATTCCGCTATAGCTGAAGCTATGATGGTTGCATTCGGTACTGCAAGTTCTTCTGCTACTTTACCTTTGACTATTGCTTGTTGTGAGAAAAGAGGTATTTCGCATAAGATTTCAAGCTTTGTATTACCTTTGGGCGCAACATTGAATATGGATGGAACTGCTTTATTGCAAGTTGTGGCTGTTATATTCTTAGCTCAGGCTTACGGTGTTCCGCTTTCACCGTTCTTGTTAGTTCAAATTGCTTTGTTAGCGATTATTGCTTCTAGCACAAGTGCGGGTATTTCAGGAGCCGGATTAATTACTATTGCTCTTATTTTGAATGGTATGGGATTGAGTCCTGAACAGCTTGTTGCAGGGTTTGCATTCCTGTTCACTATTGAAAGAGTTACGGATATGATGAGAACATTGGTTAATGTTACATCGGATGCGGTTGTTGTTGCGGCAATTGCTGATAATGAAAATGAAATCAATTATGATTTGTTCAACAATCCTGAAGCTTATGAGGAAATTGCATAAGAGTTATGTCCGGTAAGACTGATGAGATTGCAGGTAAATTTTTAGGCAAGAAGGTGTCTGGCAGTTCGTCCTATGACCCTTCTTTGCTTGTTGCTGTTCCAAGGATTGAGAACAGAAAGCAGTATAATATAGATAATGAAAATTTACCATTTGAAGGTTTTGATGTTTGGCATCTTTATGAGTTTTCTGCCTTAACTGAAAAGGGTTTGCCTGTTACAAGAGTATTGAAGATTAAGTATAGTTGTAATAGTGATTTTATTGTTGAATCAAAATCGTTAAAGTTATACTTAAATTCATTTAATATGTCTCGTTTTGGAAATACTGTTGAGGATTGTATTAAAACTTGTTGTGAAAAAATAAAGCAAGATTTGAGTAGGAAACTGGAGACCACCGTTGAAATTGGAGTTTTAGACTCTAAAATTAGACCAAGTTTTATATTTTCTGACTATAAGAATTTGATGGAAGTTGCTGATGTTTCTAAAATTGAGGTAACAAAATTTAAGGAGGCTCCCGAACTTCTGGAAGTCGAAAATATCGGAAAAAGATTGGAATACCGTTTAAGTTTTGACTCATTACGTTCTAACTGCAGAGTTACTCATCAGCCTGATTTTGGTGATGTGTTTATTTATTACAAATCCTGCAAGCACATAAAGGAAGAAAGTTTAATAAAATATTTGAGCTCATTTAGATCGGAATATCATTTTCATGAAGAGTGTTGTGAGATGATATATAAGCGCATGTATGATTTGCTTGATAGAGAAGATGAGCTTTTGGTTAGTGCATTGTATACTCGTCGCGGTGGAATTGATATTTGTCCTGCACGTTGGAGCAAAAACTGTAGTGTCGAGGATATTAGTTTGCTTGCTGATATTAGTAAACTTGCAAGATGTGGTATAAAACAGTGATTAATAGGCGTTCTATCGGTAGTGCCGGCGAAGATATGGCATGTAAATATTTAGAGAAAAACGGTTATCAAATTCTTGAGAGGAATAAGCATTATTCCAGATTTTGTGAGATAGATATAATTGCAAAAGTAAAAGATACAGTGGTTTTTGTTGAGGTTAAGAGTCGCAAGACAGATAATTACGGGACCCCTTTTGAGGCGATTACAAAAAGTAAATATGAAAATATATGCAAGGGTGTCAGATATTACCTATCAGAGCATCCTACAAAAAAGTATAGGATAGATGTAATAGGAATTACACTTGAGCCAGAGGTGAAAATAGAGCATTTGAAAAATGTTTCTATTTGATTGCGCCGTTTTCTACGTTATATAATTTTACCCCTTCAAGGAATTTTTCCTCAAATAAAAGTGTATCTACTGATGTAATAATTGTTTGCGTACCTTTGTTGATTGATTGAAGCAGATAATTTTGTCTGAGGTCATCCAGTTCTGCTAAAACATCGTCAAGAAGTAATACAGGCTCATCCCCTGTTTTTGCAGTTATAATGTCAAGTTCTGAAAGCTTCAGAGCAAGAACAATGGTTCTTTGTTGCCCTTGAGAGGCAAATTTTGAAGCATCATTGTTATTTATAAAGAATTCAATATCGTCTCTGTGAGGGCCAAGGCAACTTTGACCTCGACGAAGTTCTTCTCCTTTTTTTTCTTCAATGGCAACTTTAAAAGCTTCTACTATTTGATCCAACTCTTTTTGCTCATCACCCAAAAATAAGCAATTGTAGCGGATTTTTAGCTCTTCTGTAGAGCTAATGATTCTGTGTTTGTCTTTTGCTATTTTTTCAATTTCGTCTAAAAACTTTATTCTCAAATATATTATGTTACTTCCGGTTATTACCAGTTGTTCATTGTATACGTCCAATAAGGTTTCGTTAAGATTTCCTGTTTTTAGGTATTCTTTAAGGCAGTTGTTTTTTTGTATACGTATTTTATCGTATTTTGAAAGCCTTTCGTCATAGGCAGGATAGATTTGAGATATAGCTCTATCAAGCCAGTCTCTTCTATCAGAAGGATTACCTCTAAGAAGCATCAAGTCTGCTGTTGAAAATAGTACCGTTTTTAATACTGTTTTAAAGTTTTTCGGAGTTGTTTTAACTTTATTGACTTTGAGCTCTCGATGTTTTTCTCTGTCGTAGCTGTAATCCAGCTCAACTTCGGTGTTTGATTTGATAATATTTGCACTGATTGTAACTTTATCCTTTTCAAAATTAATTAACTCCTGAATATTCGAAGTTCTTGGGGTTTTTAGTGAAGATAAAAAATAAATGCTTTCAAGAATGTTTGTTTTGCCTTGAGCATTTTTACCGATAATAAGGATTTTATCGGATTTTAAATCAAGATAAAGCTCCCCGTAATTTCTGTAATTTGTAAGCTGTAAATTAATCAGTCTCATATATGAATTATACTTCAAACAAATGATTATTTTTTTTATGGATTGATGAAAATAGTAATATAGCGTATAATTGTTGCATAATAATGCATAAATAAAGAGGTTGTATATGTTACCTATTGTTACGGAAGAAGTTTCGATGGCGGCATTTTCGGAGATATTTAAAGATATGCCGGCTTGGCGAAAGAAGATGATCCACTACATAAAAGAGGAAAATCCAGAGATAAACACGGCAATAATTGAGGCTGCTAATAAAACAGACCTTGATCCGAAGGCAGTTGCTCTTGGGGCATACATGACTTATAATTTAATTGAGCTTGCAATGCAAGAAAACGAACAAATAATGAATTTCAAAGAGTAGAATGAGAGGGTATAATGGTTGCGATAGAAGAACTTTTAGAAAAACTTGTAAAAAATAACGGTAGTGACTTGCATATATCAAGTGCGTTGCCTCCGGTAATGCGTGTGGATGGTAATTTGAAGAGAATGGATTATCCGCCGCTTTCTCCGGAAGACGTTGAAAATTTACTTTTTCCAATGCTTTCAAACGAGCAGAGAAGAAAGCTTGAACAAGAATGGGAACTTGACTTTTCATATGGTATAGAAGGCTTAAGCCGTTTCAGGGTTAACTTTTACAAGGATAAAGGTAATTATGCGGCAGCATTCAGAACGATTACATCAACCGTACCTTCATTTGAACAACTGGGGTTGCCTGAAATTGTTAGAACAACTGCAGAAAAGCCAAGAGGTTTGATTTTGGTAACAGGGCCTACAGGTTCAGGTAAATCAACAACACTGGCCGCTATGATAGACTATATTAATACAACTCGTGCAGAGCACATTTTAACAATTGAAGACCCTGTCGAATTTGTTCATACATCAAAGTCAAGTATTATTCACCAACGTGAGTTGGGTATGGATACCAGATCATTTGCAAACGCTTTAAAATCAGCACTTCGTGAAGACCCTGATATTATTCTTGTAGGTGAGATGAGAGACCACGAAACTATTGCGTTGGCTTTGACAGCCGCTGAAACAGGTCACTTGGTTTTCGGAACCTTGCACACCTCTTCAGCTTCTCAAACCGTTGACCGTATTATCGACGTATTCCCTGAAGGTCAACAACAACAAATTCGTGTACAGCTTGCAAACTCTCTTGTTGCTGTATTCGCTCAAACTTTGCTTCCTAAAGTTCAACCTGACGGAACTAAGAAGGGCCGTGTTATGGCTCAGGAAATCATGCTTGTTATTCCGGCTATTGCTAACCTTATTCGTGAAGCAAAGGCTGCACAGATTTATTCTACAATTCAGATGAACCAAGGTTTGGGTATGCAAACATTGGAAATGGCTCTTGCTAGTTTATATAAGCAAAAGGTTATTACCCTTGAAGATGCTCTTTCAAAAACATCCAGACCTGATGAATTAAAGAGAATGTTAACTGTTCGTTAATTGATTTATTATATAACTTTTTATAAAAATACCGTCTCAATTTTGAGGCGGTATTTTTTTTTATTATTATTTGTATTAGTTCTTAAACTGCAAATCTAAAGTGTACGATATCTCCGTCTTGAACTACATAATCTTTACCTTCAAGTCTTGTAACACCCTTTTCTTTACAAGCAGTATATGAACCGTATTTTACAAATTCCTCGTAAGGTGTAATTTCAGCTCTGATAAAGCCTTTTTCAAAGTCTGTATGGATTACTCCGGCTGCTTGAGGCGCTTTTGCACCTGCCGGTATGGTCCAAGCTCGAACTTCTTTCTCTCCTGCGGTGATAAATGTTCTTAAATCAAGCAGGTGATATACGGTTTTTATCATTCTGTTTATTCCGCTATCATCAATTCCGAGTTCCTTGAGGTAAGCTAGGGCTTCTGAACCAAGTTCACTTAATTCTTCCTCAATCTTTGCAGAAATGATTACCATTTCTGCACTATGATTTTTAGCATATTCATCAACCAGTTTTGTATAATTATTTCCGTCTTTCAGGTCAAACTCAGATACGTTTGCCGCATAGATAACTGGTTTTGTAGACATTAGATTTAATTGTTTTACAAAAGGTATTTCGTCTTCATTGAAAATATCTTTTATATTTATAAATGTTCCTTTGTTCAATAAATCAGTTAGAGTTTCAAGAACGCCTGCTTCTATAACAGCATCTTTGTCTCCTGCTTTTACTTGTTTTGCAATTCTTGCTTGACGTTTTTCAACAGATGCAAGATCTGCCAGCGCAAGTTCTGTGTTGATAGTATCAATATCATCAAGCGGGTTTACTTTCCCTGCAACGTGGATGGTATTCGGATCATCAAAGCATCTTACAACTTGTATGATAGCATCAACCTCTCTTATGTTATGTAAAAATTGGTTTCCAAGTCCTTCGCCTTTGCTTGCACCCTTTACCAAGCCTGCAATATCTACAAATTCTATTGCGGTTGGGATTATTTGTTGTGTTTTACAAAGTTTTGCAAGTACTTCAAGCCTTTCATCAGGTACGTTGACTACTCCTACATTCGGCTCAATTGTACAAAATGGATAATTCGCGCTCTGCGCATTCTTTGCACTTGTAAGTGCGTTAAATAGGGTTGATTTTCCAACGTTTGGAAGCCCTACAATTCCGGTTCTAAGCATTATACTCAATTCCTTATTAAAATTTCTCTATACATTTATGCTTATTTTAGCTAAAAAACCACTCTTTGTAAAGTCGACAGCTTTTGTAAATATTTCTTCATAAAATATCAAAATATTTATTGATGTTTTTTTATAAATAGTATATTATTAAGCTGAATTGTGTGAATATAGAGTGTGTTAATATGCAAATAAATTATGTACTTCCAAAGAAATCAAATTTGAGAAGAATTAAAATTAGTGATATTACTTATCCGATACCGGATTTGAAACTTATTGATGAATCCAAGGTATTGGTTATAGCTAAGTGGTTTACGTGCTGGATTGACAATGATTTGGCACAAAACAAGATTTTTGTTAATGATCTGTTACCTACAAAAGCTGAATTTGCTTACTTTTTGGGTGTCAGCGTAGGAACTATTCAAAATGCTTTAAGGTATATAGAAGACTTGGGTTATGTTGAATCCAAGCAAAGAATCGGTACTCTGATAAAGGATAGAAGTATTAAAAGCCAGAATATGAGGAAGTTAACTTCTAAAAGAGAAATTGCTATTATAGAGATTAAAAAGTTTATAATCTCCAATAAGTTGAAAGTCGGGCAGTCTCTTCCATCGTCAAGAGCAATATCAACTTTAATTGGCTGCTCTGCTAATACTACCAGATTAGCCTTGGAGTATTTATGTTCTTCCGGAATTTTATCTCACACAACTCAGCAGGCTAAGGATAACGGATGGATTGTAAAATCGTTGGATTTTGAAAAGTCATCCTTGACAAGTTCAAGTGTTGTTCATAAGACTCTTGTTGATAAAGTTGAAAGTGATTTGAAATCATATATTAATAATAATTTGAAAGTCGGTGATAAACTCCCTCCGCACGAACAATTGTCTGAACTTTTGAAAGTTAGTATAAAGACTGTTCATGACGCCCTGAAAACATTGATAGATGAAGGAGTTCTTCTTACCAGACGCGGAAGATACGGTACAACTGTCATTAAACTTCCAAAAGATGTTATGAAAGATTCTGAAAGATTAGAAAAATCCATATTTGCACCGGCAAAAGATACAGCATTTTATTATTATGAAAAGACTCAAAATGCAATCAAATCAATGATTGCAGAGCATTATGAAGTAGGTTCAAAGTTACCTTCCATATTGGAACTTTCAAAAGCTATGGATTTGAGCCCTAATACTATCAGAAGAGCTTTTCATAATCTTGCAAAAGAAGGTTATATTGTATTTTCGCGTGGAAGATACGGTGGAACTTTTGTAGTTGATATTCCGCAAAGCGGCGAGGAAACATTCAAGTGGCTTGCAGTAAATCCTCAGTATGCAAAAATGTACGATAATTAATTCAGGATTGAATAATATATATAAAAAAATCGGGCAGTCCGAAGAATGCCCGGTATTTCATTTCTGAAACAAAAAGGATTTACATTAACTTAAGTCTGTTAATATTCAATGCCCTGTCTTGCCATAACACCGATATCAAAATAGTGTTTGATAGGTTTCATTTCAGTTACAAGATGAGCCATTGCTTTAAGCTCAGGATGAGCATATCTTCCTGTTAACACAATCTCAAGGTTTTCAGGTTTGTGTAACAATACATCTTTAACATCACTGACTTTAATCATGTTCATAGCTGTACAAATATTGATTTCATCAAGGATAATCAGTTGATATTCACCTGAATTAATTGCCTTCTTAGCATATTCCCAACCTTTTTTTGCCTCTTTAAAATCATCCATACAAACATTGTGTGAATAACAAACTCTGTCCATACCAAACTGAACAACGTCCAAATTTGGTAAAAATTTAGAAGAGGTAATAATTTCGCCATAAGAAGTAGCGCTGTCGCCTTTTGTAAATTGGATAATAAGAACTTTCCAACCATGCCCCAAAGCTCTTAGAGCTAAACCCAAAGCTGCAGTCGTTTTTCCCTTTCCATCTCCGGTGTAAATTTGAATATAACCATGCTCTAACACTTCTAACTACCTCCGATACAAAATAAAATTTCTTCTTTACATCACCATCTTAAACGATTTTTGAAAAGAAATAATCGTTCTTTTGATTGATTCCCCCGAGACGGAAATTACAACTCCCCGCCTCCCAAGATTTGTATATCTATCATAAATCTAAAAGAAAAAAATGACACACTTTTTTGTCTCTCCATGCCAATCTCGTTACAATAAATTTTTACTAAATTCTGAATAAATAGTATTTGTAACACTTTTAACCAAAGTACGATTTTCCTAAAAAATTTACAATTGGTTTGTAAATTTAGTGTTACAAAAACTTGCAAAGTTTGAAAGAAATCTCTGGCAAAGGGTTTCCGTTAACCTTTTAATTATTAAGTCTTGTTAATGCAAAATGAATAAGATTTATAAAATACGGGTATATTATAAGTAAATACAAAAAATATACTATTTATTAACAAATGTAACAAAAAACTTGCGAGGATGAAATAATTGAACACAAAAAATCTTTATATATATAAGTTAACAATTCGAGAGAGTATAGAGAGATGAACGTCGAGTTAAAATTTAAACCTGGGGTTCGAACATCATTAAATTCGAACAACAATATACGCGATAACTTCTCCTCCGATAAAACAAAAGCGGGGGGTACTCAAACGCGTAATGCGACGGCAAGTTCAGCGACAACAAACTTGGCTTCAATGTCTCGTGCAAGCGGAAATTGGAATTCAAGTACAGGTTCTATATTGAATAATAATGCCCCTGTTCGTTCAATGAATAACAGAGTTAAAAGTGGTACTACTACGACTACAGCTTCAAGTTCTGTAACTTCTCCAAAACAGGGTACAGTAAGAAGTAGTAATTATGTAGGAGCATCTTTGACTCCGGCATATACACAACCGAAATACACTCAGTTCCAAAATTGGGGCTTTACAAGAACTTCTAATATGACCGGTTATAATGATAGGGCAATGCAGAGATTGCAGGATGCCGCTTATGGACAAGGTGCTTATGTAACAAGTTATGCTCAAGCTACTCAAGCTAGTCAAAGTTTGGATCTTGCAGCTACTGCTACAACAGTTATTGATCTTGTAAAAACCGGTAAAGAAATAGTTGACATATTTAAGGGCAGTAAGGGTTCTGATGGAGGAACCGTAAGTGAGGCTGCAACGGCTGCTATAAAGAATATGAAATCTGCAAATGATTCTGCAACACTTGGTTCTGCAATATCTAATGCTAAACAGGATTTGACTAATACAAAGGCTTCACTTGCTGAAATGAAGACTCAATTAGACACGGCAAAAGCTGAACAGCCTACTTGTGAGGCAAATCTTAAAAATGCACAGACAACGTTTACTAATCTTGAAACACAGGTTAAGGCACAAAAAGAAATTGCAAATAAAGAGTCAACTACATTGCCTGGCTTGAAGACAGCTTGGGATTCTGCACAGGCTCAAGTCGATGCTATGCCTGAAAATACGCCGGAAGAAAAAGCTGCAAAAGAAACTGCTCAAAAACAGGTTGATGAAAAGCAAAAGAAAGCTTATGAAGATCTGAAAGCTCAAATTG
Organism: uncultured bacterium; assembly: GCA_949283255.1. GTDB lineage: Bacteria > Cyanobacteriota > Vampirovibrionia > Gastranaerophilales > Gastranaerophilaceae > UBA1221. The sequence continues at coordinate 69,126 of CASDRS010000001.1, forward strand.
ATGCAGCAAAAGAACAACTTAAAACTTTAGAGCCTCAATTAGCACAAGCAAAAACTGATGTTCAAACAGCTCAGGAAGCTTTGAATGCAAATAAGAAAATTCAAGAAGAAACTCCTGCCAAGATCAAAGATACTGAAGCTACTATAGCTTCTTATGAAAAAGAAATTCCAAATCAAGAAAAACGTCTTGAAAAGTTAACAAAAGAAGAAGATAAAAAATTCAAAGAGTTGACTGATGATAAGACTAAATTGGAAGGAGAATGCACAACTTTGAATAACGCCGGAAAGACTGATAAGGCAAAGAAAAAAGAAGAAAAACTGGCAAAAGTAAATGAAGAAAGAAATGCTCTTCAAGAAAAGATTACTATAAGAAACCTTGATGATGTTCAGTATGCCGGCGGGCATGAGTTTAAGAAAGGACTTGATGCGAACGGTCAACCTATCTTTGTAATTGACGGACAAAAAGTTACTGAAGAAGAATATAATAAGCAATTGGGCGTAAAGCCTGAAGGAGAGGAATAATCTTTACGTTTCTTCACGAAGAGGTTTACTTTTAAATTTTCTTACGATAAAATACTAAAGAAGACAGTATTGTCAAGCAAAAAAGAACGGGAACCCCCGTTCTTTTTTCTTCAATAAGAGGAAAGGTAAGGTGTGTATGCCAAAGCAGGAAATTAACAGATATGACATAATAGAAAAAATCACACCATTGGTTGAAAATACTGCTATGCGATTTGGGTATGTTCCTATAGAGATAGATTTTGTGAGAGAAAATCACAGGTGGTTTTTGAGAATTTATCTTTACTCTTCCACAAAGGATGTTACCTTAGATGATTGCGAAAAAGTTACGAGAAGTTTGAGCGATTTTTTGGATGAATTAATTCCTGTAAAATACTATCTGGAGGTATCATCTCCTGGGTTGGAGAGAAAGTTTAAGTCGGATAAAGAGTTTGTTATCTTTAAAGGACGCAGAGTTTCTATAAAGTTAAAAGAGGCTCTTGAAGGAGAGAGTGAAAAAATATTTAAGGGTGAGATATTGGATTATGACGATGTAAACGGGTTGAAGTTTTTCCGTTTCGATGACGGGCAGGAGCTTCAAATTCCAAGAAGCAATATTCAATCAGCAAAATTATATATAGATTAATAACATAAGGAGAATAGTTATGATTAAAATTGGTGGCGGAAACTTGAATGAAGCTTTGGAAGAGCTTGAAAGAGAACGTGGAATATCTAAAGAAGTTCTTGTAAGTTCTCTTTGTGACGCTATGGTTGCTGCTTATAAAAAACACATGAGAAATAAAGATGCAACAAATATTGAAGCTATTTTAGATGAGCAGTCAGGTGAGATTGGTGTATTTAGTACAAAAGTCGTTGTTGAATCAGTTCAAGATGACGAAACTGAAATCTCATTAGCTGAAGCAAAAGAAATTGATGAAGATGTTGAAGTAGGTGATGAAGTTAAACTTGAAGTTACACCTGAACAATTCGGACGTATTGCAGCTCAAGCCGCTAAGCAGGTTTTGACTCAGAGAATCAGAGAAGCTGAAAGAAACCTTGTATTAAATGAATTTTTGGAAAAGAAGGGTACTCTTACAACAGGTATAATCCAACGAGTTGAAAACAGAAATGTAATCGTTAATATCGGTAAAACTGATGCTATTATGCCTCAAAAAGAACAAATCCCTGGTGAATATTATAAACCTGGTAACAGAATCAGAGTTTTTGTTCTTAACGTAAAAGAAACTACAAGATTACCTCAAGTTATCGTATCTCACGCTCATGCTGAGATTGTCAGAGAACTATTTGAACTTGAAGTTCCTGAAATTGAAGACGGTATTGTAGAAATCAAATCTATTTCAAGAGAAGCAGGTTTCAGAACTAAGATTGCTGTATGGTCAAATGACCCTGAAGTTGATAGTGTTGGTGCTTGTATCGGACCTCGCGGCAGCCGTATTCAGACAATTGTGTCAGAATTAAAGAATGAAAAAATTGATATCGTAAGATATTCTGATGATCCTGTTGAATATATTGTAAACGCATTATCTCCTGCAAGAGTTGTTTCTGTTGATATTTTGGCAGATGATGAGTATGCTCATGAGGCTATGGTTGTTGTTCCTGATGATCAATTGTCATTGGCAATCGGTAGAGAAGGACAAAACGTAAGACTTGCTCACAAGCTTACTGGCTGGAAGATAGATATTAAGAGCGTTTCTCAGATGGAAAAGGCTGAGGCTGCTCATGTTTATGAAGAGCCTGAAGAAATCGTTGAAGATGATTTTGATCATGAAGATGATGAACTTCAACAAGAAATTGAAGAAGAAATGAATCAACAAGCTATCGATGAAGATGATCTTCAAAGTGACGAATCTTCTGAGGCATCAGATGATTCTGAAGAGCAAGTATAAAGCTGTTTAGTTAATATAAATATAAAAATCCCTGACAAAAGTCAGGGATTTTTTTTGCTGTATTAAATTATGTAACAATATCTATTTGTTATCTAATCAATATAGCAATTATATATAATAAAATCTTTTTATTAATTTATGCAATGAGAAGTATAATGATGAGGAAATTATGGGTAAAAACGATTATGATGTAAGATTGCGTGAGATTGCTCGTCAGACAAAGGAAGCTCTTGGAGATTCCGCAAAAGTAGAAGTTTGTCGGAGTGATACAACCTATAGGGTTTGGGAAGAGTTTCACAAAAAATATCCAATGCTTAAAAGGCCATCAGATGGAACGAAGGAAAGTAGAGAATTTTCTTACATCCCATCAGATGAAGTCGTTGCGGCAAAATACGCGGCTAGTGAGCGAGGAGCTACTGCGGCTAGTGAAGAGCAGAAGGATGAAAATCCTAAGGCAAAGCCTAGTGGGGCTTCAGAACAGGCAAAGTCTCCGGCAACAACTCCGAGTGGGCCTTATGCTGGTGAAAACAAAGCTGCAGCTTCTGCAAACTGGGCTGATTTGAATAATAATAATTTTGAAGTAATCGATGAGCCGGATGAGAACGGTAATATTCCGACAAGGCCTATTCATGGAAAGGTAACGGTTGATGGAGAAGCAAAAAATGGTGAAAATCCTGCCAAGTTTACAATAACAGATTCTGATAACGGTGGGGTTTATACCTTTGAATTGGACACTACAGCTGAAGGTAAAGTTGTATATCGTTGTACATCAGGTCCCGGAGGTGCATATTCTAAAGGTAATGATTATGAGTTGAGAACTATAAACGGTAAGGCCATGCTTGTTCAGATGAAGGATTCTGAAGGTTATGGTGTCGGTATCGCAAATGCAAATGCTACAGCTCAGGAAGAAGAGCCTCCTGCAGGTGATGATGAAGATCCAAAGACTGAAATGACACCGGAAGAGCGCAGTGCCAAGATTAAGGAAGAAGCTGCTGCTGTTGTAAAATCGGATTATACACCGACAACAGATGCGGAAAAGACAGCATTAAAGAATTTGCAAGAGGAGAAAACTTTGTTTGAACTTGCAAATACAAATTTAGCAACGGCTGCTTATGCTGAAGAAAAACTTGAAGTTACCAAGGATAATGAGAATAAGCAAGAATCAGTGACACTTTCGAACGGACAAAAAATTACTATAACACGTGATGAAGACGGTAAAATTAAAGAAGTAAAAATTCAAGCTAACGAAGCCGGACATACTGTAACTTACAACAAGGAGAATTCTATTGGTTATGCCAGATTAGGAAATATTCCGAATACAATGTATGATTGGAATAAGGTATTAGAGCTTGCAATTCGTATTTTTGGCGAAACTGCAGCTACTGAATAATTAAAAGTCATCCTTTAAAGGATGACTTTTTGTTATGATAATTCTCTAATCATTTCTTGAGCTTCTTCAAATTCAGGGAATATCTCAACAGCTCTTTCTAATGTTTTTAGAGCTTCATCGGTGTGCCCAAGAGCTTTATCACATTTTGCAATCCAGTATAATATATTTATATTATCTTTACTTGTTTCTAGAAGGTTGTTGAAGATTGTTTTTGCTTGTTCATAGTTTCCTAATTCAAAGTAGCACATTCCTAATAGATTTTTGACTTCAGGATTTTGGTCAAGTTCAAATGCTTTTACCAGATACATTTTTGCATCTTCGTAATTTTTCATTAAAAATCTTATTTTTCCTGCAATATATAAGAAAAATCCGTTTTGAACAGAGTTTCCGATAGCCTTGTCTATTTGAGCAAGAGCTTCGTCGTATTCTTGTAAAAACATTTTATTTAACGCAGAAAAAGCAAGTGTTTCATAACCGTTAGGGTTTATCGCAAGAGCTTTTTGGTAATATTTGTCTGCTTCTTTGAAATCCGCAGTTGCGTGAAGATAGTTTGCATATTCTGAAAGTATAGAAAAATCTTCAGGAGCGGCTTTTAGAGCGGCATCAAATTCGTCTTTCGCATAGTCAAACAAACGTTTGCTCAGGTAAAGAACTCCGAGATCTTTGTGAGCATCTGCGTAATCAGGTTTAAGTTCGATAACTTTTTTCAAAATCTTTTCGGCTCTGTCGATATCTTGAAGTTTCAAACATATATGTGCAAATTTGTAATATACGTCAAAACCTACATTGCCAAGATGTAGTAGACGTTCGTATATCTCTTTTGCTAATACTGGCTGTTGAGTCTTTAAAAATAGATCAGCCAATTTTTGAGACATTGATACTGATTTTGGGTTCATTGATACCAATTTTGTTAAAATTGCTATTGCGTATTTATATTCGCCTGTCTCTTCATAGCAACAAGCCAGATTGTATTGATAAGTTTGTTTTTCCGGATGGTGGGTTGCAAGTAGTTTATAGTGTTTTATTGCATTTTCCCAGTCTCCGATTTTGACTTCAGATAGAGCAAGTGCTGTTAAGTAGCTGTCATTTGGCTCTATTCCATAAGCTTTTGCAAAGTATTCGCAGGCTTCTTTATGTTTGTTTTGTATTTGTAATATGGAAGCTATATTGAAATATGTTATGGAATTTTCAGGATCAAGCTTGCTTGCTTTTACAAAATTTTCATAAGCTTTTTCTAAATTCCCAATTGTAATATATGATGTCCCCAAATTGTTATATAGTTGTGAGTGATCAGGTTTTAGCTCTAAAGCTTTTTCCAAAAAAGAAACACTTTCTTCGAATTTCTTTAAAGACATATAGGCAGTTCCGATGATATAGTAAATTGAATAATCGCTTTTTTCGTATTCAAGAGCTTTTTTGCCATATTCTATAGCTTTTTCTTCGTTACCGCTTTTTATGTATATGACTGCTAAACATTTGTAAGCTTCAACGTAATTTTCTCTCAATTTGATAACTTCTTCGTAAGCGGATATTGCGTGTAGGTTATCTTCTAAGTTTTCGTAGCAGCTTGCCAAATAAAACCAGCTCGTGGCATCTTCTGGATTATATTTTACAACAGTTTCAAAATTGCTCTGTGCTTCTTTGTAATTTTCCAAGTTTATATTGCAAAGTCCGAGCAACTTTAATTCGTCTATGTGTTGTTCATTATCAGATGCTATTGGTGCAAGTATATCACGTGCTTCTTGAAATTTTCTCTCTTGTATTAAATTAGTAACTTCTTCTAAATTTATTTCTTCCATTTTATTCATATTCCTGCTTAATGTTTTGATTAATGTTAATAGTCTGCTGGCGCATTCTCTCTATTTCTTCAACCTGTTTGTTGACGTGTTCTTCAACACTTTCTTTTTTAAGAGAGCTTCCGCTGAGACCTGCTCCGCCGACATCTTTTAATGTTGGCATCATAAGTATGAAAAGTAGTGCAATGATCAACATTGCAAGTAACATTCCTATTGCTCCAGAACCTGTTTTTCTAATCATTTGCACTTCTCCTTATTTTAGCCTGTTCTTATTTATGAAGAACAATATTGCTTCATCTGTTGTTTTTGGTGAGTTTAGCAATTCATCATTATAAATATTCTTTTTTGCATTGGTGCTGTTGCCTGTCATTTTCTTAAAGACAAGAAGCCCGAGCCATATTATAACAAGTGAAACTAAGACTCCACCCATAGTAAAAGCAAATTTTATCAATACCGATTTAGCAGAATCTGTCTTAAAGTGTATATCGGCAGGCAAAGCTGCTGTGGCGGTTTGAACCGCATCTGTGCAAAAGCCTGCCTTTGCCGATAAAACAAGCAATCCTATTATAAGTATTGAAAATAATATAACTTTTCTACTCTTCAACAGTAGGTTCCTCTTTTGTTGTTTTTTTAGCTCTTGTTCTTTTTGAAGCGCCCCTGTTTGGTCTTCTGGTTCTTTTAGGTTTTTCTTCTTCCGGAGCTTTTTCTTCTGTTGGTTGTTCTTCCGAGGTTTTTTGTTCTTCTTTAGTTCTTTCTTCTTTTACCTCAGAAGGTACAGGTTCTTCAACTTTGTCTTTATTTTCATTTTCTGCCGATTTTGAAATTATTTCAACATTTTCAATAATTTCAGGCTTTATTTCCTCATTTGGCTTTAAAACGGTTTGTGCTGTTTGAATATCTTCAGTTACAACAAGCGGAGTTTCAACCTGATCGCCTTGAGGTTTTTCAAATTTATTTTTTCTTCCGCCGCGTTTTCTTCCCTTTTCACGCTTTTCGGTTTCTTGTACGGCTGTAATTGAAGGGTTTTCAACAGCGACAGGAGCTGCTGCCGGAGCAGTTTGTGTTTCTTTAGGTTGTTCCTGTGTTTGTTGTTGTTCTTCCTGTACTTTTGGTTGATTGTTATTATTTTTATTTTTCTTGAAATTATTTGTAGGAAGTTTTAACTTTGCAGCTTTAGCTCTGTATTCACCTTCTGCTGTCGGAGTTGCGAAGTTGAAATCGATTATAGAGCAACCGCTTCCTTGGCAGTGTGGGCATTTCTTTGTGAATATTTCTGATAAGCTTTGACCTTGTCTGTGGCGTGTAAGTTCTACCAATCCTAGGTCAGAAAGCTGTCCTACTTGTGGTTTTGCCTTATCAGGTTCAAGTGCAATTTCTAATTCTTCCATCATTGCTAATTTGTCTGCTCTTGACAGCATATCAATAAAGTCAATGATAATCATTCCGCCAATGTTTCTCAATCTGAGTTGACGTGCAATTTCGTGAACTGCTTCAATATTTGTTTTCAAGATTGTTTCATCTTGCGTTGCTGAACTTACAAACTTACCGCTGTTTACATCGATTACCGTTAAAGCTTCTGTTTGTTGGATAAACAGATATCCGCCTGATGGCATATTAACTTTAACATTCAGGGCAGCTTTTATTTCTTTATGTATATCCATTGCAACTAACAGAGGTTCTGTACCTTTGTATAATGTTACGTTAACATTTTTGTTAATGTGCCAGTTTTGGAGTATATTTTGTACTCTGTTAAGTGCAAAAGCTGTATCAACAATAATTTCTTTTGTTTCTTCCGTGCAAGCTTCACGAATAACTCTGTATAATAAATCCTGATCTCTGTAGATTAAGTTTGGAGGAGTCATTGTTTCTGCTGATGTAATTATGTTGTTCCATTTTTCAAGCAAGATTTCTAAATCTTCCTGCAAATCAGCTTCTGATTGACCTGCGGCTTCAGTTCTTATAATAACTCCTACTCCTACAGGTTTGATTAAGTTCAAAATAGCTTTTAGGCGGGCTCTTTCTCTTGAACTTTCAATTTTTTTACTTACGCTTACTCCAGGTTCGTTTGGCATTAATACCAAAAATCTTCCAGGCAAGCTTATTTGTGTTGTAACTCTCGGGCCTTTATGTCCTGTTGGTTCTTTTACAACTTGAACTATTAATTTTTGTTTTGGTGAAAGTTTATCTTTTAATGTTCCTTTTCCCATAACATCTTGTGCGTGTAAAAAGCCCATTCTTTCTGTTCCGACGTTTACGAATGCTGCATCTATACTTGGCAGAATATTATCAACTGTTGCTAAGTAAACATCTCCCAGTAAAACTTCACCTCTGTGGATAAAGAAATCCGTAACTCTTCCGTTTTCAAGAACTGCTGCGATGTTATCACGTTCTGCAATAACTATTTTTTGCCCTTGTTCTTTTGCGTTTTTGTTTCTGTCGTTAGCCATTTTAAATCCTTTATTTTCTTATATCTCTCTTAACTGTTCGTCAAAAAATTTCGTTCTGGTAATATTGAACCCTACTCCCGGCGCAATTTTCTCCATTAGTACGTCTGCTCTCAGTGCCGGTATGTCAATTTTTTGACCGGTTTTTAAAACTATGAATAAACAATTACCTTCAAATCTATATGATTTTACTGCCGGTTTAATGTTTATTTTTTGTGTCAAACCTTTTTTATTTTTCTTCTCGATAAAAATTTCTTCGGAAGATAAAACTCTATCTGTATTATACTTCAAATTTTCAAAATCGTAAAGGGCTTTATTTGCAATTTCAACTTTGTATTCAGCCCAGCAAACTGTCATATCAATTGATTTAGTCTGTTTGTCGATTTTAACAATATTTATAATCCTGCATTCTTTCGGGAGAACTTTAGTGAGTTTTTCTTTTAATGTTTCTTCCGAAATGTTTTCGTTTAATTCAATGTCTACAAGTTCGCATTCGCTTTCTGCAAACAGCGGCAAAGCAACACCCATAGAAATTTTCATTGTCGGGTTGAAGCCTTGTGAAAATGCGACTTTTAAGTCAGTCCTTGATATAGCTTTAAAGAATGTATTTTGCCAATCAAGGTGTGAAAAATATCTTAAAATACCTGATTTTGTGAGTTTTATTCTGTACTTAAATATTGGCAGTTGTTCGTGGTTTCTTGAATCTGACGGGTCAGGGCGTTCTTCTGCTACGAATTCTTTTGAGGCTTTGAATGGTTTTGCGAGTACTTTGTGAGTTTTTAAATTAGTGCAAACTCCGCAGTTTACGCATTTTTTTTCACAAGTCGGTACAATGTGTGTCGGATTTTCTGAGGTATCCGCGAATGCCATATTATATTCATTAACAAACCACTCTTTGTTTACTCCGATATTTATAAAGTCCCACGGGAGAGTTTCTTCTCTTGAATATTCTTTTTGCGCAAGTCCTGCTAAGTCAATTCCTAACTCTTTTGCAGTTTCATACCAAACTTCTTGATTAAAGTATTCTCCCCACGCATCAAGATAACAACCTTTTTTGTAAAGTGCTTCTATGTATTTGCAAAGGCTGTCATCACCTCTTGTGAGCACTGCCTCAAGTTGAGAAACATATTGTTCGTGGTAATTTATTTTTACCCCTTTTATATTTTTTATTAAATCTTTCAAATAATGTATATGCTCACTGACTTTGCTTATTTCCATTTGCGGGCACCACTGGAATGGTGTGAAAGGTTTTGGAACGAATATTGAAAGTGTACAGGTTATCTCCATTCCGTGTTTTAAACCTTTTTCCATCTTGATACCGCGGCAGCGATAACGAATTTTTCTGAATAATTCTGCCATCTCTTCCATATCTTTTAATGTTTCTGTCGGAAGCCCGCATATAAAGTAAAACTTGACTCTTGACCAGCCGTGTTCGTATAAAGTTGTAACAGCATCAAGAATCATATCTTCTGTAATGTTTTTCTTGATTACATCTCTTAGTCGCTGAGAGCCTGCTTCAGGTGCAAGTGTCATTGTTGATTTTCTAACACTCTGAACCAAATTCGCCAATTCAAGATTAAATCCGTCTATACGCTGGCTCGGAAGCGATACAGATACTTTCTTTTTGTTAAAGTCTATAGATAATTCTTTAATTGTCTCGTTAATATTTGCGTAATCATTAGATGATAATGAAAGCAGCGAGTATTCATCATATCCTGTGTTTTTGACTAATTCTTTAGCAATTTTTATAATCTCTTCAGCACTACGTTCTCTAATAGGAAGGGTTACGTGTCCAGGTTGACAGAATCTGCACATTCTGCCACAACCGCGTCTTATTTCGATTACTGCCCTATCTTGTACCGAAGATGAAAATGGTATCGGATATTCTTTTAGTGCGGTGTCGTATGTAAGTTGGGCTATTCTTTTTGTAACGCGCCCTCCGATTAATTTTGACCATCTGCCTGAATTTTCACCTTCACAAAGAGCTTCTATCCTTTTTTTTCTAGGCAAGCCTTTTGTTTTTTCAAGAATTTCGCATACTTCAACAATACTGTCTTCCCCGTCTCCAATCATAAATACATCTATAAAATCTGCTACCGGAAGCGGGTTAAAAGCGCAAGGCCCGCCTGCAATTATAATCGGGTCATTGTCTGAGCGCTCATCGTTTCTATATGGTATCTGTGACATTTCCAGCATCTTTAATACTGTCGGATATGCCATTTCATACTGAAGTGAAAATCCTACCGCATCAAATTCTTTTATGGGTCGTTTACTTTCAAGACCATATAAAGTTTCAGGTTTGAAATCCGGTTCTGGGGCATAAGCTCTATCGCACATATAATCTTTTTGCTTGTTTATAAGCCCGTATAGAACTCTAACTCCCAAGTTTGAAATCCCGATTTCATACTTATCTGGAAAGCAAAATGCAAATCTTACTTTCGCACTGTCAAAATCTTTGTTTGCAGATAAAAATTCTCCGCCTACGTATTGATAAGGCTTGTTGCAATGGAACAGTGCGTCTTGGTATTTTTCAAAAAAATCTGTCATAGTCCTGTTAGATACTCTCTTCCTCTCTAAGTATATGACAAACATATTAATTTACAAAGAAGTCAGGATAATGTTATTCCCAGGTATATTTTTTGCCTGTGCATACGTCTTCAACTTTAACGTATCTTGATAAAATGATTTTTGCTTCTAAATCTGTACAGTGGCAAGGGAAAATCCTCTCAACATTCTGTTCTTTTAAATATTTCCCAAGCTCATTAATTTCATCTTCTGTTTTGTTGATGAGGTACAAGCCCCCAATAATTGTGTTAATTCTGTTTTCTCCGGTTACATACTTAGCGTGTTCCATAATGTTTTTTACTCCGCTGTGAGAGCAGCCTGAGAGAATAACAAGCCCGTCTTTTGATTTGTAAGCCAGTGCGATTTCGTCTGGAGAGTAATCCTTTTGTACTTTTCCGTATGTTATTGGGATTTCGCCTAAATATACTAACTTTGATGTTAAATATTTAGGAGTTTTTAAAAGTACCAAATTAAAGAATTTCTGTATTTCTTCAACAGTAAGTTTAAAATTTTCTCCGTTATATATTTCGCCATCATTAGGTTTGAATACATCAGGATGTGCTATGAGTTTTTTAGAGTTAAACTCGACTCCTGAGAGTGCAAACTTTTTGTATAGAGCTTGCAATCTTAAAAAACCGCCTATGTGGTCAAAATGTCCGTGAGATAAGATAATATCAGTCACATCTGCCAAATCTATTTGCATATTATATGCATTTTTTATAAAGGCATCACTTGATCCGCAATCAAATAGTAACTTTAAATTTTCCTCTTTGATATAAAAGGATAGTCCGTGTTCTGATATGAGACAATTACCAGCAGATGTATTATTATCAACTAAAACCGTTAATTCCATACGAGTAATTCTATATTATGTTCCAATTTTTGTCAATATTATAAAATATTTTATGCGGATTCTTCCGGAAAATATTTGTCAATCTCAATAATCTTACCATCGAGAGTGTTTTCTTCAAATGATTTTATAAATTTGAAAAGCGCGTCATTTGGTACGTCATAATTATAAAGGACAGTGTCTCCTTTATATTCTCTCATTACTCTTACAATATAATGGCAGCCCTCTGCATATTTCAGTAAATGTTCTTTGTTAAATTTATTGCCGTTGGTGTCTTTGTCTATACGAACGTAATTGAATCCGGCATAAAACTTAACCCGTTCTCCTGTTTGTTGAGGCAGGGCTTTATTGTGTCTTGAAAATATATTTGTAACTTTCTTGTTTATTTCATCGCTCATATTATGTATTTAACATTATTTTTGTTTAATTGTCTAAATGTTAAGTTTTTTTATGTTGCGTGGATTGAGTTTTTGATTTACAATAGGGGTATAGTATAAAAGTTATTAGGGGGATATAAGAGAGTGGCTATAGAAAGACAAAAAGCTGTTGAACAGGATAAAATTGAACGTCGTCATAATTTCGATCCTGTTGAAAATAATTTTACTGAAGAGCAAGTTAAACTGGAAGCGTCCAGATGCTTAAATTGTAAAAACCCTAAATGTGTTCAGGGTTGTCCTGTAAATATTCAAATCCCGAAATTTATTCATGCAATAAAAGAAGGTGATTTGCAGGGTGCAGGTGATATTATAAGAGAGACCAGTATGTTGCCGTCAGTTTGTGGTAGAGTTTGTCCTCAAGAAAGACAATGTGAAGGTCATTGTGTGTTGGGAATAAAAGGTTCGCCTGTTGCAATCGGCGCATTGGAAAGATATGTCGGAGATAACACAAAAGCTGAACCTGTTGAAATAAAGCCTACAGGCAAAAAGGTTGCGATTGTAGGTTCTGGTTGTGCCGGAATTACTGCGGCTGCAGATTTGAGAAAGGCTGGACATGATGTTGAAGTTTTTGAAGCTTTGCATGAATTTGGCGGAGTTTTAAGATATGGTATTCCTCCATTCAGACTGCCAAGGGTTGTTTTGGATAGAGAACTTAATAATTTAAAATCAATGGGTGTAAAATTCCATTCTAATGTTGTTGTAGGTAAGTCTATAACATTGAAACAGTTAAAAGAAGACGGTTTTGATGCGATATTCATTTGCTCCGGAGCTGGATTACCTAAGATGCTTCATGTTCCTGGAGAGAACCTTAACGGCGTATATTCTGCAAATGAATTCTTAACTCGTGTAAACCTTATGCACGCAGGTCAGCCTGATAGCCCGACACCTTTGAGAGTCGGGAAGAAAGTTGCTGTATTTGGCGGCGGTAATGTTGCGATGGATGCTGCCAGAACCGCAGTCAGAGTCGGGTTTGAAGAAGTTTATATAATATACAGACGTACTGAAAAAGAGCTTCCTGCAAGGTTGGAAGAAATTCGCCACGCTAAAGAAGAAGGTGTTGTATTTAAATTTTTGTACGCTCCAAAAGAAATTATCGGCGAAAACGGATATGTAAAATCAGTAGAACTTGAAGTTATGGAACTTGGTGAACCTGATGCTAGCGGAAGAAGAAGACCTGTTCCGACTGGAAAAACAGAAGTCGTTGATTTGGATACGGTTATTGTTGCTCTCGGGACTGGGCCTAACCCTATTATTCAACGTTCTGCTAAGGCTGAAGGGTTGGAAATTATCACTGATCCAAAAGGCTATATTTCGGTAGATGCTGATTCAAGAGCGACATCTGTTCCGACAATCTTTGCAGGCGGAGACGTTGCTCCTGTAGGGGAATCTAATGCGATTAACGCTATGGGTGCAGGTAAAAAGGCTGCAAAAGCTATAAATGAATTGTTAAAATAGAATAATTTTGGGTTTTATGAAAAAGATAATATTAATTTTGGTATTATTAATATTTGTTATGCCTGTGCAGGCTTTTGAATTGGACTGGTCTGCTGATGAAGAAATCAGAAAGAATTACCAGCCCTCAAAGCTCGAGCAGGAGGTTTTGCCGGGACTTCCAAGTATTTTAAAAGAGGATGTCCCGTCGGCAAATACTCAAACTGTACCTAAAACTAATGCTAATACTCAGTCTACTTCTTCGACTTCTACAATTCCAAAGACTGTGAACCCGCCAAAAACGACCATAGAAACCGATTATTCGGGTGGCGGACGAGTTAGAACGATGAAGGATGATTCTTTCACTGCTATAAAAATTAAAAAAGGTACAAAGTTTAGGGTTCAATCAAAGACAAATGTTGCCGATTGGAACACGGCAGGTGCAAGAATGACTTTTGTTTCTACAGCTCCGGTTACACAAAGGTATGTTTCTATTCCTGTCGGGACTACTTTTAAGGGAGTTATTGTTGATTCTCATCAGCCAAACGGTTTTGGTAACGGCGGACTTTTGAAGTTAAAGGCTGATAATGTTATTATTAACGGTGCACAAAGACCAGTTAATGCTAAAGTTATTAGAGCTAATGATAAGAAAATCTTTTTTAATAATATAAAAGGAAAGCGCGGATATTGTTGTGGCGTTGGGAAAGTTGTGGACAAAGGTCAAAATTTTTATGACAAGTCAAGACAAATGTCTAAGAATTGGTCAAATAACCCTATAGGGTCTATTTTGTCTCCTATTCCGACTATAGTCGGAGGGGTAGGATATACAGTTAACCTTGTAGCTTCTCCGATTACGGCTCTCTGGTCAAAGGGGGATCATATATCTTTGCCTGCCGGAACTAATTATGTAATTAAATTGAGAGAGAATGCTTATATATATTAATATTATTTGTAAATTAATAAGTTAAAAATAAAAAAGCAGGTTTTATAACCTGCTTTTTTGTTAGAATTGATCCATAATCTTTTCGGCTTCCATTCTGCGTTTTTCACGAGTTTTCTGAACGGTATTGATAGTTTTTTCTTGTTTGAATTTTGCTTCAATACTTTCTTTTGTGAAGTCTTCCGGTTTGAAGTTTTCCCAACCCCAACATCCGACGGCAATTACCAAAATTAAGATTATAAGTCTTACCATAAACTGTTTCTCCTTACTTATCCATTTTGTATTCTATAAGTTTTCTAAAATTAATGCGTCATATCTTTATACGATTTTTGTAAAAAACTTGTTAAATTTGAAAGTTTATAATATAATATCTGTCGTGTAGTGGACACTTATGTGAAGGGAGACATTATGATTAAAAAGTTTACTGCTCCAAAAGCCTTGGTGGCGTTTTTTGCTGCGTTGCTTTTGGGTGTTTCGCCTGCTCTTGCGAGCGAAGCTGATTTGATTGTCCCTAGTATCAAAGATGCCAGCCCATTCAATTTCAATTTGTTATTGATTGGTATGGTTATTTCATTCGTAGGTTTGATATTTGGGTTTATCGAATTCTTGCGAGTTAGAAAATTGGAAGTTCACAAAGCTATGGCTGAAGTTGGAAATACAATTTTCGAAACTTGTAAAACTTATCTTGTTCAACAAGGTAAATTTTTGTTCTGCCTTGAAGTATTAATCGGTTTGTGTATCGCTTTCTACTTCGGGTATTTGCAGCATATGCCACTTAAAGACGTTGCAATTATTCTTGCTTGGTCAGTAATTGGTATTTTGGGTTCTTACGGTGTTGCTTGGTTCGGTATTAGAATGAATACTTTGGCTAATGCTAGAACTGCTTTCGCATCTTTAAAAGGAAACCCGCTAAACATATTAAATATCCCGCTTAAGGCCGGTATGTCTATTGGTGTTTGTCTTGTATCAGTTGAGTTGATATTGATGTTGACAATTCTATTATTTGTACCTGGCCATTTAGCAGGTGCTTGCTTCATCGGTTTTGCTATCGGTGAATCTTTAGGTGCTTCTGCTCTTCGTGTTGCAGGTGGTATCTTTACTAAGATTGCTGATATCGGATCTGACTTGATGAAAATTCAGTTCGGTATTAAAGAAGATGATCCTAGAAACCCTGGGGTTATCGCTGACTGTACTGGTGATAATGCCGGCGATTCTATCGGACCTACGGCTGATGGTTTTGAAACTTATGGTGTAACTGGTGTTGCTCTTGTTTCTTTCATCTTGTTAGGTGTTAAACCTGAATATCAAGTTCAATTGTTGACTTGGATATTTGTTATGAGATATTTGATGATTGTTACTTCAGTTGTTGCTTACTGGATTAACGGTATCGTCGATAAATTCTATGCAAAGGCTACTTCAAAATTCGATTTTGAAAAACCTTTGACAAATCTTGTTTGGTTGACTTCTATTTTGTCAATCGTTATGACTTTTGGCGTAAGCTATTGGTTATTAGCTCCTATGGGCGGCAAATTATGGCTTGTATTGTCTGCTATAATTTCTTGCGGTACTTTGGGTGCTGCTTTAATTCCGGAATTTACAAAGATCTTCACTTCTCCAAAGGCTTTGCATACTGAAGAAGTTGTTACTGCTTCAAAAGAAGGCGGTGCTTCTTTGACAATCCTTTCTGGTATTGTTTCAGGTAACTTCTCAGCTTTCTGGATTGGTGCGGTTATCGTTCTTTTGATGGGTCTTGCTTATTTTGCAAGTATTCATATTCCGGCTGATGTAATGATTTATTCATCAGTATTTGCTTTTGGTTTGGTTGCGTTTGGTTTCTTAGGTATGGGACCTGTTACTATCGCTGTTGACAGTTATGGTCCTGTTACTGATAACGCGCAATCAGTTTACGAATTGTCTTTGATTGAAGAAATTCCAAATGTTTCTGATGAAATCGAAAAAGATTTCGGATTTAAACCTGATTTCGACAATGCTAAACAATTCTTGGAAGAAAATGATGGTGCTGGTAACACGTTCAAAGCAACTTCTAAGCCGGTATTAATCGGTACTGCTGTTGTTGGTGCTACTACTATGATTTTCTCTTTGATTTTGGTTATCCAAAATACTTTGGGTATTCAACCGGAAGCTGTTCTTAACATGTTAAATCCATATACATTGTTAGGTTTGCTTGCCGGCGGTGCTGTAATTTACTGGTTCAGCGGTGCTTCTATGCAAGCTGTTACAACCGGTGCTTACAGAGCTACTGAATATATTAAAGATAATATCAAACTTGATGATGCTTCAAGCAAATCTGCTAACTTATCTAATTCAAAAGAAGTTGTTAAGATTTGTACTCAGTATGCTCAAAAAGGTATGATTAATATCTTTATTTCATTATTTGCATTTGCGCTTGCACTTGCTTGTTTATCAGCTCCTGTAATTTCTGAAAATCCGGAATTTGCAAACAGACCAGTTGCTTTCTTCGTAAGCTACTTGATTGCTATTGCGGTATTCGGTTTGTTCCAGGCTGTATTTATGGCAAATGCAGGCGGTTGCTGGGATAATGCGAAGAAAATTGTTGAAGTTGATATGAAAGAAAAGGGTACTCCTCTTCACGATGCTACTGTTGTCGGTGATACTGTTGGTGACCCGTTCAAAGATACATCTTCTGTTGCTATGAACCCAATAATCAAATTCACAACATTATTTGGTTTGTTAGCTATGGAAATTGCAATTAGTGAAGCTTTCAGAGAAGCTGCTCCTATTGCAGGTGTTATCTTCTTGCTTATCGCTTTATTCTTCGTATGGAGATCTTTCTACGGTATGAGAATTCCTGCTAAGAAAGATTAGTCCTAAAGCGGATAAATGAAAACTCCCGAAATGAATGTTTCGGGAGTTTTTTTATGTATGTTATTTATTATTTTTATTTATTTATTTCCGCTTACGTTTATCTCTCTAAAATTTGTATTCAGGGATTACAAATGGTTCATTGTTTGCATCTTTTTCTACAAATTTTAGGTAGTAGTTCATAGCTTTTTCTTTTGAGCTGTTATAGAATTTGTCTGAAATATATTTCTTGTGAAGCTCAGTTCTTTCTCCGGAGTAATTTCCCATAGCTCCTGCGTATGTTTCAAGAACTTCTTTGTTTGAACCGCCACCGTAAGCTTTTGTTTTTGCGTCTGTTCCTGACGGTCTTATTTCTATATATTTATCATCAAATTCAAGATAAGTTCCGTCTCCGACAAATTTTATTGATTTAAGGTTATCAAAAATCAAGCTCTTGAAGGTGTCGTTTAAGACTTCTTTTACGTTATCAACAGTCATTAAACCTTCTTTTACCGCAATTGCCATTGAAAGGTAGAATAAATCATTTTTGGTTCTCTTAGCCTCTCCTGCAGTTTTTGCTTCTTTTAATTTATTGATATCGGGTTCGGATTCATTGTAATAAGCTATATCAACACGTGTATCATATCTGCCAACAATTTCATTTTTATCAAATATTGTTTTTAAATATGATGATAGCGGAAGGTCTTTGAGTTTTGCTATCAGTGCTGATGCAACAATGATTGCTTCTGTTGCACTCTTTTCTCTCATAGCAATAGCAGATCTTCCTGCTAATGATTTGATTAAATCTTCGGTACCCATAATCATTCCGCCTGATTCTTCTCCACCAAACAGCAAGCGAGGGTTTTTACCAAGATTTATTGAGTTGCCGAATACATCATCAATGATAACCTCTTTATCAGGTTCTCGTTTTAATTTCAGTTCTACTTTTTTCATTATGTTCGCAATTTCTTTAAATCCGACCGGAACATTTACAACTTTTACACCTTGCTTAGCTGCCCATTCATCCCATGATAGTGCAGAAGCTGTTGTTTTTATCATAAATCTTGGGTGTTTGCTCCATAAGTCTTCGACTTTCAACTGTTTAGCCCAGAAATCCATCAGCATTAAAAATGCTTGGTTTGCCGTAAATACCGTTAGAACTGTGTTTTCGTTAAGTTTTACATAATCAATGCCGTTTCTTTCAAGATAAGGTATTCTTTCTGAACTTTCAGTCTGTGTAATAGTGAGTCTGTCGTGATCAGGGTCGGTTATTAAAACAGCCGTCCCGATTGGCATATCTTTAAGTTTTTCATCGTAATGAAGAGTTTCTATCACAGGAAAATACTTTTCGCCATTTTTTCTTTTTGCAAGAACTGTTGCATCAACCGAGTAGTCGTAAAAAGCTTTCTCACCTTTAGGAGTTTCATCGTATTTACCTATAGAATGGAAAAATGGATCTTCTTCTATGTTGAACCATACAAATTTATCAGAAATTTTTAATTTATCCATTACTCTTGATAATGTTCTGTAAGCTGAACCGCCGACATTTTCTATAGCGATTTTTCCATTAAAATTCTTGATTAAATTTAGGTTGATGTCTTTTGCAACACCTGATTGTAGGTATTCAACGTACAAGTCAACACCGTCATTTAGTTTGCTCATTATATTTTCATCAATTAAAGGATTGTCTTTTGCGGCAATCTTAATTGTGTAAGAGCCTTTCTTTTCAGTTTCGTCAAATATTTCTTGAATTTTATTGACAAACTCTAATGATTCTTCAGGAAGGTATTGTGAGCCTTGTGAATTTAAGTCCTTTGTTGCATTTTTTACAGAAATTCCGTGGCTGGAAGTTATGTATTCTCCGCCTACAAGGTCAAGTTTGAATGCTAAAAACGATGCAAGCCAGATCGGAATAGTTTTTCTCCCGACAGGGACTATGGTTTTAATACCTTGAGCAGCTTGAATTCTTGCAATTGCGTCTAAAAACAATGCAGAATTATATCTGACTTCTCTGCCTGCAACTTTTAGGATTTCTTTCCCTTTATATTTTTCTTTTGCGACAAGAGCTTTTGCTAATGTTGCAAGTACTATTCCTACTAAATTGATTGGAAATCTTGTATCCTGAGGAAATAAAATATTTTGCGGACCTCTGATTCCGGCTGTGGAAACTTTGGCTTCTTTTGAGTAATTTGCAAACCAATCATATAAGTTTAATCCTTCAGGATTTTTAGCTGCATCGTATGGCTTAAGATGTTCTTTCTTTAGAGTAAATGTGAATTCTCCATCTTGTGAAAAATCCATTAAATCCATATCTTTTATGTAATCAGGTGTCTTGTTCCAGACACTTTTAAATAATTCGTTTTCGAGTTTATTTTTTGATGTCTTGCATTCTTTCATAATTTCTCCCTTCACTGGTGTTAATTATACAATAAATAAGCAAATATTGGAAATAGTTCTTTAATCCTTGTAAAACGGAGGGCTTTGTGCTAAAATCTTGTTACAGGTTAGGGAGTGTATACAATGTCCAAAGAGAAAGAGAAAAAATCTTATACAAAGAGAACACCAGAACAGTTTAATAAATGGCGTTCTTTATTCCAAGTTTTGGTTTGCAAGTTCTTTTATATGATAAGGTTTAAGCTTGTATATCGATTAGAAGTTAACGGACTCGAAAATGTCCCGAAAGATAATGCTTATATTGTTTGTCCAAATCACCTTTCAACTCTTGATCCGCCTTTGGTAGTCGGAGTATTGCCAAGAAATATTTCTTTTATGGCAAAAAAAGAGTTGTTTGATATAAAATTTTTGAGATGGTGGATAGATTGGCTCGGCGCCTTCGCCGTTAATAGAGAAAGTCTCGGTCCTTCTACCATTAAAACCGTTATGGCAATTAAAAAAAGCGAGTGGGTTTTTGGTATTTTCCCTCAAGGTACAAGAGGGGTTCCAGGTGAAATCCGTGGGGTTACAAAAGGATTCGCCGGACTTGCTAAGATTACAAAGTGTGCAATTTTACCTGTCGGAATTGTCGGCACTAATGAAGTTAAAAGACTTCCTTTTAGCGGTAAGATTGTCGTAAATATCGGAAAACCTATTCCTTACAGTGATGATATTGATGATATGGTTTCAAAATGGGTTGAGGCTATTCAAAGCTTGACCGGTTTTAAATATATTCCTGATGATACAAATCCCGAAAAGATTGGAGTTAAGAATGGCTAAAGCTGAGAGAAATTATAACAGACGTTATGCATCTGAATATAATGTTTTTAGGTCTATATGGTATATGACCTTCCTTTATACTGTAGTTATTCCGTTTTTTTCTATTTTTTATGATTATGAAATTACAGGACAAGAGAATTTACCAAAGTGGAATAAGCGTGATAAATATATCTTTACGGCAAATCACGTCTCAATATTTGATCCGTTCTTAGTTCCTATGGCTGCAAAAAAACTGATTGCTTTTATGGCTAAGAAGGAACTTTTCGATGATAAGGAAAAGTTTAGCAAATTAATTAAGTCTTTAGGCGCTTTTTCTGTTGATAGAGTGAAACCTGAAATTGCTACGTTTAAAACAGTAAGGGATATTTTTACAACAAGCTGGTCTTTGGGTGTTTTTCCTCAGGGCGGAACTAGACCTTACGGCAAATTAGAAGAGATTAAAAAAGGCTTTGTTGTTATTGCCAAAAATGCGAAGGCTGATATAATCCCTGTTGCAATTGGTGGCTTTACTGGTTATCCTCAGTTAAAACCTTTCAAAAAGCAGAAGGTGCGTTTGCATATTTGCAAGCCTATTTCATACACGCTTCCTATTGATGAAGTTATTTATCGCTGGTGTGAAGAAATTTCTCAGCATGCTGAATATGAAAATTGTGCACCACTTCCTGAATCTTTTAAAACTCAGGAGACTTTGGAAACAGTTAAGTCCTAGTTCCTTAGCAGATACGCACGATTTTGATTTAAAAGTTTTATTATATAATAAAAAGCCCTTTAGTTTTGCTAAAGGGCTTTTTCGCTGTCTTATTTAAAGAAAGGAATTTAGTTTATATTACTAATTATGCAGCTTGTTTTGTTTCTTCTTTTTCAGGAGCTTTCATTTCTACTGTTTTTGCTTCTGATTGAGGAGCTTCTGGTTGCTTTGCTTCTTCAGCTTTTGGGACTTCTGCTGTTGCGTCTGCCTTTGGAGCTTCTGCTGCTGTTTCAGCTTTTGGAGCTTCAGCTGCTGCATCTGCCTTTGGAGCTTCTGCAGGAGCCATTGCATTTAATTTTTCCAAAGCTAAGGTTGCTGCTTCTTGAACTCCTTTGTCTTGATCTTTTTGTGCAATTGTGAAGATTGTATTCAAGTCTTTTTGGTATGCTGGGTTTTGAATATAGCTCAATGCTTCAATTGCTGATGTTCTTACCATTGGGTTTGCGTTGTTCTTTAACTGTTCAACGATTGTTACTGCTCCAGGTAATTCTGTTAGCGGAACTGTTGAGTTAGTTAACTTTTGTACTTCATCAGCATATAGTTTTTGCATTATTGCTGATGTGAACATTGCGTAACTCTTATTCCTTTCAGCTTGTTCTAATGGAGAAATTGTTGTTGCAAGTTTCTTTTCGTCTTCTGTCAGTTGTTGGTTAGATGCGAGTTTTTGTCTTGCTGCAACTTGCTCCTTGCTAGGTCCTTGTAAGCTGCTTGTGTCTGCTGTGATGATATTTGTTAAAGCATCTACAATTTTAGAATCTAATAATTCTGTTGCTTTCTTAGGATCTTCGTTAACCATGTTAGCTATTTCTTCCATCCCTGATGCTTGAACATCATAGTCAGGGTTTGTTAATTTAGCTATAAAAGAATTTAAATCTACCTGTGGTGTTACAGGTGCAGGCGGAACAACGTCTACAGGTTTTCCTGCTGCATCAGCTGCTTTTGGAGCTTCTTGAGGTTGTGTTACAACCGGAGCCGGAACTACTTGTGGTGCAGGTACTGTCGGAACTTCTGCTGCCTTTGGTGCTTCTGCTACTGTTGGTGGAACCATTACAGGTGCTTGAGGAGCAGCTGGAGGAAGTTGTGGAGCTTGTGTCTCCGGTGTTGTGATAACCGGTGGCATGTAATATGGTTGAACCGGTGCCTGCGGATAACTGTATAGTTGCGCTTGCGGATAATTATAGTATGGCATTGTTGGTGTCGCATACTGTGGAACTTGTTGTTGAACCGGTACTTGTGCCGGTACATTGACCATTGGATTGTGAACGTCAATCTTTACTGCATTGTAATTAGGTTGTGGAACCTGTGCATAATTGTAATTGGGTAAATTTGGAATTTGCATCATTTTATCATTTCCTTTCAATAAATAATTGTCTATTCCTATTCTACCTTTTAAATACTCCTCAAGAAAATAAATTGCTATATTTCAATTTTTTTTTAATAATTCTTAACAATGACTTGCCTCTACGCAAGCTAAAATTCAAATATATTTATATTTTTGGGATTTTTAAATATTTATGTTATAATGCTGTCGAGGGTATTTTTTGTATAACCTGACAGGATTAGTTGAGGTATTTGTAGAAAATGCAGATAAATTTTAATGATCGTAAGTCTATTAGGAGCGCTTTGGGGAAAGCTCTTGTGGAAGTAGGTAAAAGTAATCCGAATGTAGTAGTATTGGATGCGGATCTGGCATGCTCCACTCAGACTCAGTTGTTTAAAAAAGAAATTCCAGAAAGATTTTTTGACATGGGTATTTCAGAGCAGGATATGCTTGCTACGGCTGCAGGTTTAGCTTCTGTAGGAAAGGTCCCTTTTGCCGCTAGTTTTGCTGTGTTTGCTACAGGTAGGGCTTATGATCAAATCAGAAACTCTATTTGCTATCCTGAATTTAATGTAAAAATAATAGGAACTCACGGTGGAGTTACTGTTGGGGAAGATGGTGCAAGCCATCAGGCGTTGGAAGATATTTCTTTGATGAGAGGGCTTCCTAACATGTCTGTGATTGTTCCAGCTGATTGCAGGGAATGCCGTGAGGTTATAAAGTTTGCGGCTGAAAATTACGGCCCGATGTATATACGCATACCACGTTCTAATGTTTGCGACATTTTCGCAGATGATTATGAATTTGATTTTTGCAAGGCTCGTGTTCTTCGTGAGGGAACTGACGTTACGGTTGTTACTAATGGCGAAACTCTTGCAGAAGTCCTTCAGGCTGCTATGATACTTGAAAAAGAAGGGTATTCAATTCAAGTTATTCATGTTCCTGTAGTTAAGCCGTTGGATGATGCTACAATTATTGAAAAGGCTAAACAGACTAAGTTTGTTATTACCGTTGAAAACCATTCTATAATTGGCGGGCTTGGCAGTGCCGTTTGTGAACTGCTTTCATATTATTACCCAATGCCTGTTATAAGAATTGGGGTTAATGATACTTTTGGACAAAGCGGTAAGAGCGAAGAGCTTTTGGATTATTACGGATTGAGTGCCGAAAAGCTTTCAAAAAATATAAAAAAACAAATTGACAGATATCGTCTAGTAAAGTAAAAAGGATATTATATGATTCAATTCAGATCGGTTACAAAAAAATATAAAAACGGCAATTATGCGCTTAAAAATATTAATCTGGATATATTGTCCGGAGAGTTCGTTTTTATTGTTGGTGCATCTGGTGCCGGTAAGTCTACTTTGATGAAGCTTTTATACCACGAAGAGTGCCCTACAAGCGGTACTGTTACTATCGGCGGTATAAATATTGCTAATCTTTCTAATGACAAAGTCCCAAGCTTAAGAAGATGTATGGGAATTGTCTTTCAGGATTATAAGCTTTTGCAAAATATGAGCATTTATGACAACGTTGCTTATGTTATAAGAACGCTGGGTATTAGTTCCAGAGAAATTCATGCCCGCGTTACTGGTGCTTTAAAAATTGTAGGTTTAGAAAATAAAATCCATGCCACTCCGGCTGAGTTATCCGGTGGAGAACAGCAAAGAGTCGGGATTGCAAGAGCAATTGTTAACGGTCCTCCGTTATTGATTGCTGATGAACCTACAGGAAACCTTGATCCGAAAAACTCTTTGGAAATTATGCAAATATTGGATCAAATTAACCAAAGAGGGATTACGGTTATTGTTTCTACCCATGATAACGCTATGGTAGATTATTTTAGGAAAAGAGTTATTACCCTTGATAAGGGCGAAGTTGTAAGGGATATTCAAGCAGGTACTTATGAGTAATCAAAAATCTAAAATTAAAAAAGAAGCTAAAAAATATATACCAAAAGATTGGCTGTGCGAACTTAGAATTCTATACAGACTGTCTATGGAAACTTTTTATGATGTGAAAAGGACCGGTATTGTTAATTTGGTCATAATTACTACTATGGCTGCAATTTTGACTATATTCGGATCTTTCTTCAGATCTGCGATGTCGATTTCATCATTTGCTAATGAACTCGGTAATGTATTGGAAATTTCTGTTTATTTGAAGTCTAATACGGATCCTAACCTTGTTAAAAACAGAGTTAGCGAGTTTGAGCATGTTGAAAGTGTAAAAATTATTCCTAAAGATCAGTCTTGGGCTGATTTGAAGCGTGAGATGAAATTGCCTGATATTTCTAATCCGCTTCCTGATACTTTGCATGTTAAGGTTGATAAGCCTGAAAATATTGATGCTGTGTTTGCTAATATTAAGAACTTAACCTCTGTTGAGGATATGAGTTATGCTCAGCAGTTAGCAAAGAAAATTCAGACTCTTAACCATGTTGTAAATACTTTGACTGTGTTTGTTGTTATTATTATGGGTATGCTTACTGTAACCATTATTAATAATACTATTCAGTTGGTTATTCAATCAAGAAAAGATGAAATTGAAATTATGCGTTTGATGGGTGTAAGTAACTGGTATATAAGATTCCCGCTTATTATGCAGGGTGCATTTTATGGATTTAGCGGTGCGATTGTTGCATTTATTCCGCTTCATTTCGTTGAGAACGGGTTGATACATATGCATCAATTCTTTATGGTGCCTAATCCTGTTTTTGCTCAGACTATTGTCGCTATAACAATGCTTGCTATGGGAATATTGTTTGGTGCAGGCGGAAGCTTCTTGTGTATTAAAAAGCATCTGCAAGTTTAGATTATAAAGTTATGAATACTGTTGTGTTAATTACAAATAAAGAGG
Source organism: uncultured bacterium (assembly GCA_949283255.1). Classification (GTDB taxonomy): domain Bacteria; phylum Cyanobacteriota; class Vampirovibrionia; order Gastranaerophilales; family Gastranaerophilaceae; genus UBA1221. The sequence continues at coordinate 94,347 of CASDRS010000001.1, forward strand.
ATATAAAAGAGACTCTTGGTTCAAATTTGGTTTTATTGAGAGAGTCTGATGAGATTTTATGCTCTTCTTATGATGATGCTCCTGATCTTGTGCATAATAAACGTCCTGATATTGTAATTATTCACGAAAATGAAGACCGCTCTAAGACTATTAATTTAGTAAAATATTTTAAGGAAAAAAAGGTTTTTGATAATACAAATATTATTCTTTTAGTTGATAAGTATGATAGAGATTTTATTCTTAATGCTTATGATGAGGGGATTGATGATTATTTCTCTATGGGAGCTGATCCTTCAGAGATGCTTATTCGGACCATTAATGTTATAAAAAAATCCGAAAAGAATAAAGAGTTGAAACGTCTGAAATATTATCTCTCTACTTACGGAATATTGTCTGATAAGAGTGGATTTATCAGTGCTAAATTTTCAAAAGAAATTTTTGAGTTGGAACTAATAAATAATGATTTTGCAGATGGTTCTTTTATGATAATTGCGCCTGATGATGAAGGCAAAAAAGTCTTTTCTGATTCCAAAATGAATTTGGCTATAAGAAATTCTATAAGAATTGGCGATTTGGTGTCAGAGTTTTCAGGGTCAAAGTATTATTTATTGTTAGATTCTGGTATTAGCGGAGCGGTTGCTGTATTAAATAAGATTAAGGCTCAGCTGCCTGAGGAGTTGACGGTGAAGGCCGGTTTGGTCAATGTTTCATCAAAGAAATTTGAAGAGATAGAGAAAAAGGCTACTTGTGCTTTAAATGAGGCTTTGATGGATGATAAAGATTATGTTGTGTATTCGGAGAAGCTGCCGACTTCTGATGATTGGCTTGTTGAGGACGAAGATAACGCTAAATCTTACAAGTTTTTCAGGGGTGTTTACTGTAAAAAGTTAGAGAAGGTTATAGCTCCTGTGTTTTACAGGCTCCAAAGTACTTATGAAGAAAAACTTATTAATACTAAGATTGAGCAGTATACTGATGAAAAACAGAGTGTTTTTTGCTTGATTAATTCGAGATGCGAAAGCCGTTTAAAGATTGTATATCCGGGTTTTTCAAAGGTTATAGTGTATATTGTTCATTCAGGTTTGGATAGTCCTGAAAATCGTGAAATTTCTCTTCCTATAAATAAAATTACTTACAAGGAAATTTCTGATATTGTAGAAGATTTTATAAATGAGTTTATTGAATATATAAATAAGGAGACTTTTTAGATGTTGGATACAAAAAATAGCATACTTTTAGTAATAGATATTCAGGAAAGACTTGTTGCAGCATTGGATAAGGATGTAATTGTCAATCGCGTTGGCAAGCTTGTTGATGCGGCTAATATTTTGGACGTTCCTGTTATTGCATCAGAACAATATCCGAAAGGTCTTGGACATACAGTTCCTGTTATAGGACAAAAGTTTAACGATAGTACTTATGTTATAGAAAAAACTTCTTTTTCTCTTTTGAGAGAAGAAGGCTTTTTAGAAAAGTTAAAATCTTATGGAAGAAAGCAGATCGTTATTTGCGGTATCGAAACTCATATTTGTGTTCATCAGACTGCTGAAGAGCTTATTAAGGAAGGTTTTGAAGTTGTTGTTGCAAAGGATGCTTGTGCTAGTCGTAGTAAGTACGAGTTTAAGCAGGGAATTGAAGCTATGCAGGGCAATGGCGCAAAAATTTCTTGTGTTGAGATAATTTTGTTTGAATGGTTGAGAGGGGCAAAACATCCTAAATTTAAGGAAGTTCAAGCTTTAATTAAATAGATATAGAGTTGTTTATATCTTTCTGGATTTGTTTTTTCAATTCTTCAATGGAGTTGAATTTCTTCTCTGCTCTTAGCATTTTTATAAATTCAATTTTAATATTCTCATTATAGATATCTTTATCGAAATTAAGAATATGAGTTTCTACCGTGCATTGTTCTGTGGTAGAGACGGTAGGACGGATTCCAAAATTTGTAACACCTTTGTAGGTTTTATTTTGGTATGTGATTATAGTTGCATAAGCTCCAAACGGCAAGTCTATAAGTTCATTCGGGTACAGTACGTTAGCTGTTCTAAAACCGATTTTTCGGCCTAACTGTTGACCTGTTATAACTTTGCCTTCAAGTTGAAATTTGTAGCCAAGCATTTTGTTGGCAGTTTCTATTTGACCATTTGAGAGCAGTTGTCGAATTTTTGTACTGCTTATTGTTTCTCCGTTGAGTTTTTCTGCTTCTGTTTTATTGTATATATAATTATATACGTGTGACATTTTTTCAAGAAATTCAGGAGAACCTGTTTTGCCTGCACCAAAGTGGTGATTAAAGCCTGTTGATATTCCGATTGGACTGAAGTTTTTTATAATAATATCTTTTAAGTATTCTTGAGCACTAAGGTTTGCTATCTTTGCAAAGTCAAATTCATACAGATAATCAACTCCGAGCTCGGCAATTTTTTCTTGGCGCTCTTTTCTTGTCAAAATATATTTAGGGCATACTCCATAGAAAAAACAGCATGGATGGTCTTTAAAAGTTATTACTGCAGATTTTGTCCCATTGCTTTTAGCTAATTCCACGGCTTTTTTTATGACTTTTTGGTGTCCAAGATGTACACCGTCAAAGTATCCCATTGCCAATGACAGTTTTTTTTGTTGTGTCGGTTCTGAAAAAATCTTCATAGATAAATTATATTACAAAATAAATTGTGATATAATAACGACAAAAGGAGTATTTATCATGAGAATTGCTATTGGTGCCGATCACGGCGGTTTTGATTATAAGAATAAAATATTGGCTCATCTGAAAGATAAGGGGTATGAGATAAAAGATTTCGGAACTTATTCGAGTGATTCTTGTGATTATCCTGTTTTTGCGAAAGCTGTTGCCGAGGCTGTTGCCGGTGGTGAATTCGATCGTGGTATTTTAATCTGCGGTACTGGTATTGGGATGTCGATTGCGGCTAATAAGGTTAAAGGTATTCGTGCGGCATTGTGTTCTGATACTTTTTCTGCTCATGCTACAAGAGAACATAATGATTCCAATGTGTTGTGTCTTGGGGCAAGAGTTATCGGAGATCAGTTGGCTTTAGATATTGTGGATATGTGGTTAAAAACTGATTTCTCTGCCGGTGAACGTCATATAAGACGTATCAAAATGTTGGAAGATGTTTAGAAATTCTTTAAATGAATTTGTTCAAAATAAAAATGCAATAATGTTTTTGACTGCCATGTTTTTTATGGCAGGGATTCTGGCATATTTTAATAATTGTTTGCTGGTTGTGTCCTTGATTGTAACTATATTGTTGTGTATTCTGGCTTTGAACAGATTTGTTTCTTATAAATATGTTTTGTTATGGGGGATAGTTTTTTATATTGGTTTCTTTAATGCTTTTTTGCGTGTTGGAAATGATGATCCTCTTGTTCATTATGCGCCGGATGATGTTGTTTTAACGGGTAGGATTGTGTCAATCCCTGCAGGCAATACTGCGGATAGGGTTAAGTTTTTCTTTAGGGTTTTTGATGTTAACGGGGTGTCTTTAAAAGGTAAGACTTTTGTTCAGGTAGATGACGAAAGTGGAGATTTTAGCAAGCTTAAGATTGGGAATGTTTATCGAATGGGCGGGAAGTTAAGATGTCCTTTTAAGGCGGGTAATCCTTCTCAATTTGATTATGGTAAGTATTTAAAGAATTTCAACACTTATACGGTTTTTTATGCAAACAGTTCCGATTGTAAGTTGGTATCAGCAAAACTTCCGTTGAATTGGCGGTTTGTTCAAGGGTTAAATAATTTGAGAAATGGGATTATTCAGACTCATGCAAAGTATTTGAAATCTCCTGATTTGGAAATTTTGGGCGGAATTGTGTTTGGTGATGATGCTGTTGCTCCGCCTGATTATATTAAAGATTGTTTTAAAAATTCAGGCCTGCTGCATATATTGGCGGCTTCCGGCATGAATGTGGCTTTTATTTACGGGTTTTGGTATTTTATTTTGAGAAGGTTGAGGTTACCTTATAAATTTACTGTCGTTTCCGGCATGGGGGTTGTTATTCTTTATACTCTTATGACGGGACTTGGAGCTTCTGTAATCAGGGCAGCTTTAATGCTTTTGTTCGTATTGGTCGGAAAGCTTATTGACAGGGATGCTCACAGTGTATCTTTGTTGGCGTTTGTGGCTTCTCTTATGTTAATCTATAATCCGGCTTTTATAAACGATGTTGGATTCCAATTATCATTTATTGTTACTTTCGGTTTATTGACTACGGCAAATGCTGTTATGGGGCATTTGCATGATTTGAAGGTTCCGGATTGGCTTTACGCTGAAATATTGATTCCTGTTGTTGCTCAGGTTTGGGTGGCGCCTATTCAGATGTTTTATTTTAACAGTTTCAGTACTTATTCGGTTTTTGCTAATCTTTCTATAATGCCGTTTTTGAGTGTTATAAGTTTTGGCGGGTTTGTAAGTTCAGTGCTTGCAATTATTAGGCCGATTGCTGACCCTGTTTGTATGGTGTTCGATTTTGTTTTGAAATTCTTTTTGGATGTTCTGGTTTGGATTTCAAAGTTTTTTTCGGATTTGCCTTTTGCTCTGATTGAGACAACTCACCCTTCAATATTCCAGATTGTATTATTTTATGTGGCTGTTCTCTTAATTACGTTGATGTTTAAGATTGGGTTTACAAAGAAGATTTGTGGGGCTGTTTTGGCTATATGTTTAGTTCTTTTAGTTTCCGTAATTCCGTTGAAAAATCATAATTTGGAGGTTATAGCTTTTGATGTCGGGAATGCTGATGCGTTTTTGTTGAAAACTCCTAGAAATAAGTACTTTATTATTGATTCCGGGAAAGCGTCTTTTAAGGGTGGGTCTTCTCAGGCGAAGGTGATTGTTTTGAAATATTTAAAAGATCGAGGAGTTAAAAATATTGAAGGCCTTGTTATAACTCATTTTGATAATGACCATTCCGGTGGTGTTGTTGATTTGGTTAAAAATTTAAAAATAAAAAAGGTTTATGTAAATTCTTTTGAAAAATCCAATTTTACTTCCAAAAATATTTTTGAAGCTTTAAGTGAACATAATATGGTTCCAATATTGGCACAAAATAATGAAATTATATATTTAGAGGACGGCTTGAGTATAAAAACTTATGTTGCCAAATTAAATTCAGATAATGAAAATTCTATAATTACTCTTGTGCAATACGGTAAATTTGAAGAGCTGTTTATGGGAGATGCTGGTGTAGAGGCTTTTGATAAGTTGAAAAGTTCTATTAATATAAATAATTTGGAAGTTTTAAAAGTCGGACATCATGGTGGTAAAAATGTTGTTTCTGCTGATATGATAGCAGGTTTAAATCCTGAAGTTTCCCTGATTTCTACAGGCTTGAACAGGTATGGGCACCCAAATAGGGTTACTGTCGATATATTGAGAGATACTGATATTTACAGGACAGATCAAAATAACGCAATTAAGGTTTCTGTTGCGCAAAATGGTACGTATAAAGTTTTGACGTTTGACAGTATCACAAGAAAATTTAGGCATTATAAGGATTATAAAGCCCGTTAGTTTGCGTTATAGCCAAGTTTAAGAGCAGTACTGAAGGCTTTTTCTGCTTCTTTACTTTTTCCGAGATTGCTTAAGGCAACACCTTTATAATAATATGCACCTCCGCAATTTCTATCTATTAATAGAGCTTTGTTTGCATATAGTAAAGCATTTATATTTGCTTGCGTATTAAGTGAAACACAAGCTATTCCAAGGTAGTTGTATATATCTGTCGGGTCAAGTTCTATTGCCTTTGAGTAGCCGTCCAGAGCTTCTTCAAATTTGCCTGTTTCTTGTAGTGCCCAAGCTTTTCTGTAGTGTGCGTAGGCGTAGTCTTTATCAATAAGTAAGGCTTTGTTTGCCCATAGCATTGATTGTTTTAAATCTTTTAGTTTGGAATAAATATATGAAATATTTACGTAAGCGTCTATGTATCTGTCATTTCTTGCTATACATTCTTTGTAGAATTCTATTGCTTCATTATATTTTTTCATTTCTTGCAATGCCCAGGCTTTTCTAAAATATGAGTAGGCATCTTCTTTATCCAAAATTATTGCTCTGTTTGCGTATTCCATGGATTTTTCATAGTCTTTAAGCATTGAATAACAATATGAAATCCATTGATAGCAATCAACATCCGTTTTGTCATAGTCAAGAGAATCTTTGTAACTCTCAATTGCCTCTTCGTATTTATCCATATCCGTAAGAATTCTTGCTTTTCTATAGTGGATATATGATGAGTTTTTTTCTATCTTTAAAGCTTTTTCTACATATTCATAGGCTTCTTCATTTTTATTCAATTGGGAAAGGCAATATGAAATGCTTGATAAAACTTTTGCGTCTTTTTTGTTATATGAAAGCAAAATTTTATATACGTCTATAGCTTTTTCATATTCTTCTTCCTGTTCTAAAAATGTTGCCAGTATTTGATACACTGGTTCATTGTCTCCAGGAAGCGCTAGCGCAAACTTGTAGTAATGAAGTGCTTTTTTAGGTTGATTTGCTCTTTCATAAAGTTTAGCTAATTTTATGACTATCCATTTTTTATTTTCTGTCGTGTAATATAAATTTTTTAGTATATCATGCGCTTCTTTGTATCTGCCTCTATAAGAAATGCAGTCAGCCTTTTTCTCCATTAAATCTTGATTGCTGTACATTTCAAGACATTTGGCTATGAAAATTTCTGTATTATCAATGTCTTGCATTTCGCTGTAGCAATCAGCTAAGTTGTAATACAGGTTAAATTTGTCTTTATATCCTGTGTCGAGTGCTAGTTTATAATAGTACTCAGCATTTACGGGATCTTCTTTTACTGCATCATATACAAGTCCTATATTATAAAGATATGGAGCTGTATTATCATTTTCTTTGATTAGCTCTCTAAATAATTCTTCTGCGTGTTCGTAATCTTCACAAAAGTTGTAAAAAATTATCAGAAAAGTTTTATTGAAGAAGTTGTTTTGATTTAGACGTTCCGCCATTTTGCAATATTTTAGAGTTTCTTTTTTATTACCTTCTTTTGCATATCCAAAAGCAATTCTAATATAGCCGTATGCATAATTCTTATCCAATTTTACGGCTTTTTTTGCATATTCAATTGATTTTTTGTAATTTTTCAAAAAAACGTAAGTTTTTGATAAATATGCATATTTTTCAGCACTCATTTTATGAGCTTTTATATCGCTTTCTAATTGGTCTCTTATCGCTTCAGCGTTAGCGAATGATATAAATGTTGTTGCATTTTCGTATTTTGTATAAAAATTGTCGAACACAGTAACCTCTCCATTCATGTATATTTACGGGTAGAAACAGCTCAAACTTTAAGGTTTTTAGTAAATATTTACAAAAATTGACAATTTGAAAAAAAAGTTCCAAACTAATATAATATATACTGGATATTCGGATATGAAAAAATTATTTACTATATTAATTTTATTTATTGCATTTACGCTAAGTTTCGTATCAAGTGCTTTCGCAGAAGGTACCTTTAAAATTACTGCGGCAAATCTTGATACTTCTAATGCACTTATTTCTCTTACTTCGTCTCATTTGACAGAGATGGGAGATATAGGCTCTATTAAAGTTATACATCTTAAAAATCCGACCAGATTGTATTTTGATCTTCCAAATACAATACTTTCAATTCCAAAGAAAAGCTGGCAATTTGCCTATGGCGGTATAAAACAGATTAGAATATCACAGTTTTCAACAAACCCTAATATAGTAAGGGTTGTTATTTATTATGATGATGATTTTGATATGTCAAAGTTGCAGTTCTTGAAGGTTCAGAATAATGTTATTATCAAATTGAAAAATGCTTTGGCTCAAAATCCTTTTATGCAAAATACTTATCGTGATGATCATGCTTCATCTAGCGATTTTTACGAGTATATGACCGTATCGGAATCAGTCAACCAGAATGATACATTAAGCCAAATTAATAATGCGTTTAATACTCAGTCTTTCCAAAAACAAGAGCTGAGATTGAATACGAAATTTTATGTAGATAGAGTTTCAGCTAAGAATGGTGCGGTTTTATTAGGCGGTATGGGATCAGTAGGTATAGAAAAACCTATGATATTATCTAATCCGTCGAGAATCATATTTGATTTGCCTAACACTCTTGTTAATCAAAGCTTAAGAAATAAAGAGTACAGTCTTGGCGGTGCTGACAAGTTTAAAATAGGTCAGTTTTCCGTCAATAAGGCTAGAGTTGTTATAACTACTCCTGATGTTACAAAATATATTCCTATATATTCTAAAGATAATCAGGCCCTTCTTATCGGAAATACTGAAAAAATTAGTTATGATATGATTACCGGCAGTGATGGAAGTATCACAGGGTTTTCTGATTATAAAATAGATGATCAATCAAGTGCTATGACTTTGAATTTCAATACAGCATTGATTCATGGTTTTGATAGGACAAATACTCAAGTTATTGCTTATTTGTATAATATTTCTAATTTTAATAAAGAGGCTTTTCAAAAGGCTTTTGACGGAACTCCATTTGAAAAGGCAGAAATTACAACTCAACCAAAGGGTTTGAAGTTAACAATACCAATTGAGTACGGAAGTCTTGTAACAGCATTTACCGGTGCAGACGGTAAATCTTTAAAAATTCAAATAAAAGCGCCTCGCCAACAGGAAGAAAAGAAGGAAACAGTCTCAACTCCTGTGACAGTTCCGGTTATAACTGTTCCAAAAGGTACAACAGGGAAACATAAGGTTGTAATCGATGCCGGTCATGGTGGTTCTGATGTCGGAGCGACAAGAAACGGTACGCATGAAAAATTTATAACACTTGATGTTGCCAAAAGAGTTGAAAAGTTGTTGAAAGCTCAAGGGTATGGGGTTTTGATGACTCGTACCGGTGATACGTTTGTATCTTTATCTGATAGGGTAACAATGAGTGAAGAATACGAACCTGATATATTTGTAAGTATTCACGTAAACTCAAGTACAAGTGAATCTTCCAAAGGTATAGAAACTCATTATTATCATCAGGAAAGTATTCCTCTGGCGCAAACGGTTCACGCTTCTTTGGCAAGTGCGATTGATTCGCCAAACAGAGGTTTGTTTAAGTCAAAATTTTACGTAATTAATCATACAACTGATCCTGCGATTTTGGTAGAAATCGGGTTTATTTCAAATACATCAGAAAGAGCAGCTTTGTTGGGAGAAGCTCGTAAGCAGGCTACAGCAAAGGCTATTGTGGAGGGGATTAACAATTATTTCAAAAACAGTAAATAGTAAGAATAAACCTATAGGATTTTTTGATTCCGGCGTTGGCGGATTGACTGTTTTTTCTGAGTTTAGAAAGTTGATGCCTAACGAGGATTGTGTGTATTTTGGTGATACCAAGAATATGCCTTACGGTGAAAAATCAAAAGAACAGTTGATTAACTTTTCTAAAAGAGCATTTGAATTTTTTGAGAAGAAAAATGTTAAGGCTGTCGTGATGGCATGTAATACAACATCTGCAACTGTTTATGATGTTTTGAAAAATGATTACCCCTTTAAGTTGTATCCGATAATCCAGTCTGTAAGCAAAATTTTGGCACAGCTTCCTGCAAGCAAAATTGGCGTTTTTGCAACGCCTGCTACTATAAAGTCAAAGGCTTATTCAATTAATATTAATAAGTTTGATAAGAGTAAAGAAATCATAGAGATTGCTTGTCCTGAATGGGTGAAGCTTGTAGAAGAAGGAAAGGAAAATTCCCCTGAGGCTTTTAGGTCAATAAAAGAAAAATTGGATGAGATGATGAGATATAATCCTGAAAAAATAGTTTTGGGATGTACGCATTATCCTTATTTGTTGAAGCAGTTGTCTCAAGTTGCAGGAAAAGATATTTTTATTAATCCCGCAAAGTATTTTGTTGAGTATATAAAATCAGATTTAGAAAGCTTGGATATGATATCAACTGCATCCGAAAAAGGTAGCGAAGCTTTTTACACCAGTGCTTCTCCGGAGAATTTCAGGGTTGCTGCAGGGTTGTTTTATGCAATAAAAGACTTGCCTCAAAAATTGTAAAGTTTTCTTAAAGTGCTAGCAAAAAAAAATTTTCTTTGTTTTAGAATAAGTGTAGAAGACAAAATTGTTTGGTGAGACATGAATATACAACCTTTAAATTATAACTTTACCCGAAGACATCGATACAGATCTGATTATGATCATACGAACCCTAAGACTGTGGAGAGAAGTGCGGGTTTGTGCGACAAAAAAATGGATAATAATATAACGTTTAGCGGTAGCCAGGATAAGAGTGTGGCTGCCGCTAATACATTTATGGGAAAAATCCTGAAAAGCGGGGCTTTTAATTGGCTCGCAGAATTTTCCGGAGCTCATAATATTGCAAGTTCAGCTTTAATAGCATTGTTCTTGGCAGGGCTCTTAAGACCGGCAGCAACAGTTGCTCTTCCTGGTAAGAAGGATAAAGATGATAAAATTTATGCTGCAGGTCACTCAATGGCTTCAGGTATTATCGGATTTATATTCTCAACTGTTGTTACAAGTCCTCTTGATTCCGGAAGTAAATTCTTTATAGAAGACGGTCAGAAAATGAGTAAGGCCGATTTTGCAAAACTTTCTGAAGCTGAAGTTAGAAAGATTTTGGAAGAAAAATTCTCAATGACTGAAGAAGAAATTGATAAGTGCATTAAAGAAAACAAAGCTGAAGGAAAAATTGCAAGAAGATTTGATAAAGGTATGAGGATTATAACCTCAAAGACAGATAAGATGAACGCTTTGAAAGCTGAGTTGAAATCTACAACAGATGCAATAAGACGCAAGGCTTTAGGTGATGAAATAAGAAACTTGCAGAGCCATATTAAGGCAATTGATACTACAATGCATAACGTGGTTGACTGGGGTATCGCAGTACCAAGAGCTATGTTGACAATTGCTTTAATTCCTCCAATTTTGAAATATGTATTTAGATTGGAGAAAAAGAAACCTGCAGCTCCTAAACCGGATGCACAACAAGTTCAGCAGGCTCAGCAGACACTACAAACTCAGCAAGCGCAGTCAGCACCTGCCGTTCAGCCGGCTCAGCAAGTTGCATCGCAAAATGTTTCAGAAAACGGCGTGAAGGTATCAATGAAAGATTTTATTGGAGGTAAGCAGTAATGAACGTAACATTTAATCCATATAGACAATCTTCATACTCGTCTCCAAATCAATGTAAGCCGAAACCTCAAGCTTTTACAGGTAAGGAAGAGGCTGTAATAAATTCAATTTCAGGTAACTCAAAATTCTTGAATTCAGTGTCAAAAAAATATGATGATTTTTGTTGCTGGGTTGGAAAAAATATTTGCAGACCGTTGTTTGACCATGGTGTAATCGACAGTTTTGCAGATAAGATTAAAGATAAAGATAATTCAATCAAGTTCTTCTTGATAGGTGGTTCAGCTATCACAAGTGGTGTGTATATGCAAAGAACTTTGACTAACAAGAAAATGGACAAAGATAGAAGAAAGACTTTGGCTGTAAACCAGTTCTTGACATTCTTGGTATCTACAGCAGGTGCCCTATTCTTGGATAGCAAATTGAAGACTTGGTGGAATAATAAAAAAGAACAATATTTTGATTTGAATCTTCCGAATGCAGAAGATGTAAGACATAAGATGGCAGAAAAGAACGAAAAAATCAAAATTAAGAACCAAGGTTTGGCGGATATGGATAAAGAACCTCTGTACAAACTTGATACATACTTAGAAAAATATGGTAAAAAGCATTTCTTAGGTGAAGATGACTATAAGAGATTTATGACAAAGATGCATGGTTTTGCCGCTCTTCGTTCAATTATCGTATTTGCTCTTGTATACAGATTCTTAGTTCCGATTATCGTTACAAAACCTGCGAATATTCTATGTGAAAAATATTTGGCTCATAAAAAGAATAAAGATGCTAAGTTACAGCCAGCAGAACAAAAAACTGTGGAACAAAAGCCTGTTGAGCAAAATACTGCAGTAGATAATAAAGCAGCTAAGGTTGCAGCTTAGTATCGTAAGCTTTGTAACATTATTATTTGCGTTAAATTTGCGATAAGTATGTTTGTGCTACAATGACAGTAGTATGAATTTAGATAGCGTAATTGATAGTTTACTTTCACCAATAGCCGACAAAATTTCAGGAATAATTTTTAGTTCTGTGACAATCCACGGAGTAAAAGTTGAATTTTTGGTAGTCCTGTTAATGTGTGCTGCCTTGTATTTTACTTTTAGAACAAGATTTATCGGTTTTTGGGGATTTAAACATGCGATAAAACTTATAACAAAAAATTATGAGCATAAAGATATTGTTCATAGAAAAAAACACGGAGAAGTTTCTGCTTTTCAGGCTTTGACGGCTACAATATCAGCTTCAGCAGGAATAGGAAATGTTGCAGGTTCTGCAGCGGCTGTTTCTATTGGCGGACCTGGAGTTATTTTTTGGATGATGGTTGCAGGTGTTTTTTCTATGGCTTTGAAATTTGCGGAAGTTTTATTGGGCTTGAAGTTTAGAAATATCAATGAGGATGGATCTGTAGACGGTGGGCCTATGTATTACATTCTCAAAGGTTTAAAAAATCATAAAATCGTTGGTCCGTTTGCACCATTTTTGGCAAAAAGCTACGCCGTTTGTTGTATTTTTGCAATGATTGGCGGATGGAATTTATTTCAGATAAATGCCATGACTACTCAAATTACTGAGGTGACAGGCGGAGAGGCTAGTTTCTTTCATAATCAGAGCTGGTGCTTAGGATTGATTGTTGCGGTTATAACGTATGTTACAATTATCGGCGGAATTAAGGCTATAGGCAAGTTTACGTCCAAAGTTACACCGGTTATGTGTAGTTTGTATGTTTTGTCCGCATTTATAATCTGCGTTATGCATATAGGTCATTTACCGCATACTGTTCATATTATATTAACAGAAGCTTTCAAACCGAAAGCTTTGCAGGGTGGGGCTTTTGCTTGTATGTTATGGGGCTTTAGAAGAGCTATGTTTGCAAATGAAGCAGGTTTGGGTACTGCTCCTATTGCTTTTTCGGCAGTTAGGACGAATAAGCCTGTGGCACAAGCTTTTATCGCCATGCTCCAACCTTTTGTCGATACTGTTATTGTTGGTTCTGCGACTGCTTTTGTTATTGTTGTCAGCGGAGTTTATTTACAAAACTCGGGGCTTGCCGGTATTGAATTAACTTCAAAAGCTTTTGCTACTGTGTGCCCGTTTTTCCCGATATTATTGACTTTCATGGCTAGTTGTTTCGTTTTGTCTACTATGTTGTGCGGGTCTTATTATGGGGTTAAGGGTTGGACATTTTTGTTTGGTGATACAAAATTGACAACAAGAACTTTTCAGGTTATATATTGTATATTCATTATCATAGGTTCGGCTATGAATTTCAAAAGTATAATTAATCTTTCTGATGCGTTTACTTTGTTCTTAGCTGTTCCGAATTTAATAGCAGTTTTCATACTTTCGGATGTTGTTATTAAAGAATTAAAAAGATATTGTAAAAAATATAACGTTGGCTTATTTAAAATAGAGAAAGAGGAGAGTAATGATGAAGAAAAATTGTCTGGAGATAGTAAGACAAAAGTGTGAAAGTTGCCAAGGCTGTGCTCTTGCAAAAAACCGTAATAACGTTGTATTCTCTGACGGTGATGCTTCTACAGCAAGAATAGTTTTGATAGGTGAAGCTCCTGGTGAGATGGAAGATGAAACAGGTAGACCGTTTGTTGGTAGAGCCGGACAATTGCTAACTGAATTTTTATCTGACGCAGGTATTTCCAGAGATAAAGATTTATATATCATAAATACTGTAAAATGCCGTCCGCCTGAAAACAGAGTTCCTACTGATGAAGAAAAAGCTGCTTGCAGAAAATTCTTGGATGCACAAATTGATATTATCAAACCGGATGCTATCATTCTTTGTGGTGCAACTGCTTTGAAATCTTTTGTTAATTTGGACAAGAAACAAACTATTTCAAAAGTTAGAGGTCAGTGGATGACTATTACGGTTGATGGTGTAGATTACAAGGCTATGACTATATTCCATCCGTCTTACTTGTTGAGAAACCATTCTATGGCAGAAGGTTCTCCAAGAAGATTGATGCAACAAGATTTGAAGAATATCAAAGATACAATTTTACCTGATGTTAATCATGTAGATGATGTAACATCTGACAACAATGTTGCATTTGGATCTTTGGTTAGTGCCTAGTTATAGTTGATTGTTAAATTAAAAAGAGTCTTACTGTTCGTGAGACTCTTTTTTTGTGGCGGTGTTTGGATTTTTATAGTAAAATTGTCCTAAAGGGGGATAAGATGAGAGATAAAGTTGCAATTATTATTGGAGCAGGACCTGCGGGATTGAGTGCTGCTTATAATTTTTTGACAAAAACCGAGGATATTCTTCCTGTAATTTTTGAAGAACTTGATTGTGTCGGAGGTATTTCAAGAACCGTACATTATAACGGTAACGGTATAGATTTGGGCGGTCATAGATTGTTTTCTAAAAATCAGGAAATATTGGATTTTTGGGAAGAAATTTTGCCTTTACAGGGAAAGCCTCCTATTGATGATAAGATTCTTGGAAGAAAGATAACGGTATCGCAAAACGGGCCAGATCCGGATGAAACAGACAGGGTTATGCTTAAAAGAAAGAGGGTTTCCAGAATTTATTATTTAAGAAAGTTTTTCGATTACCCGATAAGTTTGAAGGCTTCTACAATTCTGAATATGGGGATTGGCAGAACCTTTTTGGCTGGTGTAAGTTATATTAAATCTTGCTTTGTGAAGCGAGAAGAAAAAAGTTTAGAAGATTTTATGATAAACCGTTTTGGGTTAGTACTTTATAGGATGTTTTTTGAAAAGTATACTCAAAAAGTTTGGGGACTCCATCCGAGAGATATTTCAAAGGAATGGGGTGAACAGCGTATAAGAGGTTTATCTCTTTCTAAGGCAGTTATCAACGCAATTTTGTCTCCTTTAAAATTGATATCAAACAAGCAAAAAGAAACATCTTTAATTGAGGAGTTTTTCTATCCAAAGTATGGCTGTGGTCAGTTATGGGATTATATGGCTGATGAGATTAGGCGTATGGGCGGAGAAATTCATTTGAATTGTAGGGTAAAGAGTTTTGATTTTGACGGTGAACGTATCAAATCCGTAAGTGTTCTTGAAAATGGTGAGGATAAAACTTACAGCGGGGAGTATTATATTTCATCTATGCCGATTAAAGATTTAGTTAGCGGTTTGGGTGAGATTGTTCCAGCTGATGTAGCGAAAATTGCAGAGGAGCTTCCTTACAGAGATTATATGTTGGTTGGTTTGTATTGTAATAAGATAAACTTAAAAAATAATACTAAAATTCCGACTATTAATAACATTTGTCCGGATTGTTGGATTTATATTCAAGAAAATGACGTAACTCTTGGTCGTTTGCAGATTATGAATAATTGGTCACCTTATTTGGTTAAAGATTTTCGGGATAAGGTGTTTATAAGTCTTGAGTATTTTTGTACTGAGGGTGATTTGATGTGGAACAAATCTGACAAAGATATGATAGAATTTGGAATTTCCGAACTTGAAAAGTTGAATATTATAAAGATGGAAGATGTGTTGGATAGTGTTCGTGTAAAAGTGAAAAAGGCTTATCCTGCATATTTTGGAGCATATAAGGATTTTGATATTGTAAAAGATTATATTTCCAAAATCAGTAATTTGTATTGTATCGGACGTAACGGCCAGCATAAATACAATAATATGGATCATTCTATGCTGAGCGGAATTGAGGCTGTTAATGTTATAAAAAACGGCTCAGCTAAAGATGTTTTGTGGGCTGTTAATACCGAAAAAGAGTATCATGAAACGGCTTCTCGGGATTAGTATTTTATATAGGAATTCTGTACATTTATTTTTTATATAATATAATGATATAGGTTCTTAAGAGAGAATTTAGTTATGATAAATGATTTAACTACAGGAAATCCCCTAAAACTGATTTTGGTATTTTCAGTTCCGTTATTGATTGGAAATATTTTTCAGCAGTTTTATAATATAGCAGATATAGTAATTGTAGGCAGAACATTAGGTATAAATGCGCTGGCTTCTGTTGGTGCGGTTGCACCTTTGTTTTTCTTGATAATGTTTGTAATAGTAGGTATGACAAACGGATTTGCAGTTGTTACGGGTCAGCGTTTCGGGGCTAAGGATTATGATGGTGTCCGTCGTTCGGTAACGATGTCAACAATTTTGAGCACAATATTGACGTTGTTTTTTACTTTTATTTGTTTGGGTTTGATGGGACATATTTTAAAGTGGATGAATGTTCCTCAGGAAATTTATCAGGATGCTTATTGGTATATTCAAATTGTTATTATTGGTTTGTTTACCGCAAATTTTTATAATTTACTTGCAAGTGTAGTAAGAGCTCTTGGGGATAGCAAAACTCCATTGTACTTTTTGATTTTTGCTTCTGTGTTAAATATATTTTTGGCACTGTTATTTATTTTGGAATTTCATTGGGGGGTTCCCGGGTCAGCTTTTGCTGTTGTTGTATCCCAGGCGATTTCTGTAGTACTTTGTGCTATTTACGTAAAAAAACATTTCCCAATATTACATTTAAAAAAAGAGGATTGGATTTTTAAGACAAGAGAAGATTGGAAATTTGCTCTAGAGCATTTGAATGTCGGTGTACCTATGGCGGTACAGTTTTCTATATTGGGTGCAGGCATTTTAATTATTCAAAGTGTTTGCAACTCTTTTGGGGCAGATGTAATTGCGGCAATGACTGCAGCTTTAAGAATTGAGCAGATTGCAACTATGCCTATGGTTTCATTTGGCGTTGCTCTTGCTGCGTTTGTTGCTCAGAATTTCGGGGCTAATAACTTTAGACGTATTAGGATAAGCGTAAAAAAATGCTCAATAATTAATTTGCATTTGAGTGTATTGATGGCTTTTATTATGCACTTTTGGGGCAGTTATTTTGTTCGTATTTTTATTGGAGATCAAAATCCTGAAGTTGTAAAGATTGCTCATGATTACTTGTTTATAAGTTCATTATTTTATTTCTTCTTGTCTCAGATATTTATATACAGAAATGCTTTGCAGGGTTTGGGGCGTGCTACAATCCCAATGCTTGCGTCTGTTGGTGAATTATTGATGAGAGGCTTTGCGGCAGTTTATTTGGCTGTGAAATTCGGATATGTTGGGATGTTTTTTGCAGGTCCGATTGCGTGGGTTGCAGCATCTTTGGTTCTTGCAGGAGGCTATTATACAAATATCCACCGATTTATAAGAGAAGCTCAGCAAAATGTCAGAGAACAAGCTTAAATATTGATTTGGTCTCCAGTGCATACTTCTTTTATGTTACAGATTTTAGATAATTCGATTTTTGAAGTTAAGTCGCAGCAGTGGCAAGGGTATATTACATTTACATCTTTTAAGTTTTGAGCAATTTGCTCCAATTCAGATATTGGTTTGTTAATGAGGTGCAGGCCTCCAATTATGCCGTAGATATTTTTTATACCCGTAATTTCTTGTGCTTGTTTGATGATATTAAGGATTCCAGCGTGCGAACAGCCTGTAATGATAAATAATCCTTTTGATGTTTTATAGACCAAAGCAGAGTCTTCAATATCTTCGCTGGGGTTGTTGTTTGTTTGTCCGAGAAAATACAGGTTCTCATTAATTTTGTATTCTTTTGTTGTAAGTATTGTTGAATATTTATTTCCAAGTTCTTGCCTTGAAATTGGGCAGCCGTATTCACCGTCTTTATCTGATTTAAAATCAAATATGTTCGAATGTGCTATTAATTTTGTACTTTTATTGGGGGAAAGATATCTTAACCCTCCGGTGTGGTCGTTATGACCATGGGAAATTATAATGTAATTAAGGGTGTTTAAATTTATATTTAGCTTTTGGGCATTTGCTAAAAATACGTTGCTGTACCCGCAGTCAAATAAGATGCTCAATCCGTCAACTTCTATATATAGACTTAGCGCAGGCTCACCTAAGAAATATTTATCGATTCTTGTCGTATTTTCTACTAAAACAGTTATTTTCACAGTCTGAATTTTCCGATATTATTTCCGTATTTATCCATTTGAGTGTATGTGCCGTCTGAATTTTGTTTCAAAGACCCTGTCTGGTTCCCATATTTATCGTAGGTTGTAATTCTGCCGTTATTATTTTTGAAGGAGCCAATTTGATTTCCGTATTTATCAAGAAATTTGCCTCCATTTTCTTCCATTTTTATTGAACCGGTTTGATTTCCATATTGGTCATAGCTGTTTATACGGTCGCCGTTATTTTTGTATGAGCCTGTTTGGTTCCCGTATTTGTCGTAGGTAGTTACTCTACCGTCATTCATTTTAAAAGAACCTGTTTGATTACCGTATTTGTCGTAAGTGTTTCCTGCAAATGCAGGTAGTGTTAACGTTAAGGCAAATAAAACCAATATGGATTTTTTAAGCATAGATAACTCCTTTTTTCTGATTATAACAGATTTACGGCTTATTTCAACTAAACTATTTCGATATCTTCTAAGCTATCGATTGTGTATGGGGAAGTTTTTGCTAAATTCTCTTTTGTTACTTGTCCTGTCGCAACAAGTATTGTCTTAGCGACTCCTCCATTGAAAGCTGCTGTGTAATCTGTTGGAGCATCTCCAATCATAACGGTGTTTTCAGGGTTAGATCCAAGTATATTCAGGACTGTTTTGACAGGTACACCGCTTTCTTTAGTTTCTTTGGTTGATTCTCGACCCATTACAGTGTCAAATAAATTTTCCCAGCCAAAATGTTTTAATGTTAGCAAGGTTGACTCAGTTGCATCAGATGTAACTATTGCAGTTTTTATGCCCCTGCTTTTTATATCTTTGATAAAGTTTATTGCCGAATTTATAGGTTTTGTGTATTTGGTCATATCTTTATAAAAATCGGCACTTACTTTATCAAAAATTGTTTCCATATCTTTTGGCGTGATGTTTACATTATTTTCTACAAGATATTTGCAAAAAATATCAATGATAATGGGTCTTGAATATAGTGCAGTAATCCCGTCTGGCAACATTTTTCCGCTAGTTGGGTCGTAGCCTAGTTCAAGACAGAATTTTTGAAAGACATCTTTATTAAGATTATATTGTTTTATTATTTCCAAGACTCTTAACTCTGTCATTTTGCCCCAGAAATAGTGCAAATCAATAAAAGTTCCGTCTTTATCAAAAATTATTGTGTCTATATCACTGATTTGCCAATCAGATGTCTTTAATTTTATCATTATTTTTCTCCTGTCATTAATTGTACAAGAGGTTTAGCAATTTCTACTGCCTTATTTAATTTTTCCTTGTTTGTGAACAGGTCGTCGCTTAACAAGTATTCTTTTACAATTTTTCTTGCATAAGAACCAACTGCCAAGCAGTGCGGATGAACGTTACACAAATTAGCCAATTCTATTGATTTCATGTTTGTTCCACCTGACATCATAATATATGCCGGCATGTTAGCTTTTTGGAATAATTGAGCTGTTGCAACTGCTTGTAGCGTTGTACCAAATTCATCGTCGTTTCCGCTCATTGCAATTCCGTCAGCTTGAATAATTGTTGTAAAAGGTTTTCTGACATCAAGCATCTTTTGAACTCTTTCTTTTAGCTTTTTGTCGCCAAGTTCAGATCTATCCAGTGAAATACATAGCATGCCGTCAAAGTGTTTGTTGATTTGTGCCCATTTTTCCATAACATCTTTTTCATCAGTTGAAATTGCGTGGAATTCAATACAATCGATTCCCTTTGCTATTATCTTAGGAAGCACTTCATCATAATTTTGTAGTTGGCTTACCATTGTAATAGCTTTTTGAGGGCAGTTGTTTGCACATTGATTACATCCGATACAACGTTCTTTTTTTACTTTGTATTTATCAAGTTCAATGATTGCATCGTGAGGACATATTACTTTACATTTTCCGCATTTTGTACATTTGTCCTGATCTATCACTGCTTTTGTAATATGCGGGTCGCCGTCAATACCAACACTTATACAGATGTAGCGATCTTCTTTTATTCCTGCTCTTTCTAAACCTCTCTTTGCTGCATCTACAATTTCAGGTTTTGCACATAGGTCAAAGAAGTTGCAACCTGCTAGTGAATAGATAGTTACAAGTTTTTCAACTTCTTCGGCATCTTCATTTCCTGCTCCACATACTAATTTAAAACATTTCTTATTTTCAAACAAATCTTTTAGCATCTTGTCTATCCTCTCTAAAATGTATATTCTCTATAAAATAATTTTTATTTAAATACAATTGAATAATATTACAAAAAAAAAATCTAAAAAAGTTTTTTATTAAGCAAAAGATAGTTAATTTAATTATGTAAAGAAATGTAAATTGTGTTAATGGTTGTCCTATAAGGGGTTTTGCGATTGCTTTTAATTTGAGCTCAAGTTTTCAGTGGAATTTGCCGTATGTGAATATAGAGTTCAGTAAGAAAAAGGAATTATTAATGTCTGAAATTCAGCTGGGTCTGGGTTCAAAAAACTACGGACAAGTCGAGACAAGTGAATTAAAAGGCGGGATTAGACGCGAACAGTTAAAAACTGATGAACAAAAATCAATTTTTGACGCCGTTGACGTGGATAAAAACGGAATTTTAGACGAAAGTGAAGTACAAAAATTTACAGAAAAGCTTGAAGATGCTGCGGGAAACGAAAAATTATCAAAACGTGAAGCTAAAAAGTTTTTAAAAGAACAAAATCTTAAAAATATTGATAAAGAAGAACTATTTAATTTTGTAAATGATTTGAAAGAAAATAGTGAAAATATTACAGACTCTAAAGTTATTGAAAATGAAAACGGGGAAAAAACTATTCTTGTAACGTACAAAGACGGTTCACAAGAAACAATTAATCCTGATAGAACATCTCAATTGGTTTCTACAAATCAAAACAACGCTGTTACAACAAAGTTTTTTGATGAGAATAGAAAATTAACCAAAGAGCAAGTTGTAGAAGAAAACGGGGATAGTACAGTTACCGATATCGTTGACGGCTTGCCTGTCAAAAAGACATCTGTGGAAAATAACGGAACAAAGACTTCTGTAGTTGAGTACGAAAACGGGAAGGAAGTTCACAAGAAAGTTACAGAAGGGACTAAAGAATCCGAATATCAATATGTTGATGGCAAACCTGTTTTATCTAGAAAAGTTGAAGATTTAGGAAATGATATTAAACGAACTACTGATTACACTTACAATCAAGACGGAACCGTTACTGAAAAAATTACTGAACCTGATAAATATAATGTAAGACAAGTGAAAGATGGTAAAGTTCTTTCAGAAGTTATAACAGATAGTCAGAACAGAAAGACTGAACGTTTATACAGAGACGACAATATAACACAAGAAGTTGTTACTGATGGGGAAAATAAAACTGCAACTCTTTATAACACTGAAACTGGCAAACGCCTTCAGCAGGCTAAATTGGTTAATGGCCAACAATATGCAATAGAATATGACGGGAACGGTAATACAAAAGGTATTATTGTTCAAAATGGTGAAAGCATTTCCGATATAGCCAGAAAGTTTGGATGTTCAGAAAAACAGTTAAAAGAAGTCAATAAAGATATCTTAAAAGGTAAAAACTACTTTGATGTAGGTGCAGAAATAAAAATTCCTCGTGAGATAGAAGCAGATGCAAAAGTACTTAAAGGCCGCAAACCTGCAGAAATTGCGAAGGCAGAATATGCAAGAGATGCAGAAATTCGCAGGCAAAAAGCGAAGGCTGCTGCAGAGGAAAAGGCTTATTACCAAAAATTAGGTGTAAAATCATTCAATAATAAAGGTAAAAAAGTTAAGGCTGACGGCTGGGGCAATAAAGAGTTTGAAATTATTGGTCAGTTGGGTTATGCAAGACAATTAGTTAAAAGAGATGGCAAACTTTACACGTTGTCTCATGATAGTAAAATCTTACGAGAAGATTACCTTGAAGCTCACAGAGCTTTCGTAAGCAAGGCTAAAAATCAACGTAACAATACAGCATCAGGTATAAAAGATGTAACTTACGTAAAAGATTCAAGCGGAAAAGTTTGGTATTTTGATGAAAAAACTGGAAAAGCTATTGTAAAGGGTGGCTATAACAAAATTGTTAAAGAAGAATCCGCATTTATATCCAATCAGCTTTATAAGGCTGCAAAAGGTGCAGGTACGGATGAAGAATTGCTGAAAAAAGGTGTTAATAATATTTATTCACGTGATATTTTGAAAGGTGTAAACGCTGAACTCAAAACAAAAAGCAGTGATTATGCCGGCGATGCACAAACTATGCCGGTTGAAGCTTTAATCTTGGATGAAATGAGCCATGGTGCAGCTCGTCCTGTATTCAAGGCTTTAATAGACAGTGGTACGATGACTGTCGAAGAGCAGGCTCATACAATTAAAAGAGAAATTGAACATGAAGTTCACGGAGGCATTTTAGGGTATACTTCTACTTCAGATTTGAATGAAGTAATGCAGCTTACTGATAATAGAGATGTCAGATTGGAAATTGAAGCTCAATTTAAGAAAGATTATCCGGAACTTAAAGAAAATGAAGGTTCTGTAGTTCGTCAATATATTGCGGAAGATGGCTGGAATGCTCAGGAAGTTGATCAATTTGATGCAAATTGGGTAAAAACCGGAGCTTATTCAGAAGCTAAATATGTTTATCAAACTAACGAAAAGGGTGAAATCGTATTAGACAAAAACGGCAAACCTGTTGTTGTATTGGATGAAGGTGATCAAGCTCACAGAAATGGCGTAATTGGAAGATTGGTATTTGATTATAAAGATAAAGAAGCTTTGAACAAGGGTTTGGAAGCTGTCAATGATAATCCTAACAGCTTTGATTATCAATATTTAGACTCCAGAGCAGGCGAAGAAATTGCAAAAGATCCTAACGGTAAATATCAATCACGTTTTACCGACCAAGATAATATTCAGAGGTATTTGGCAGGTTTCCACACTGACGAGAATGGTGCTGTTGATGCAGGTAATGTTTCTGCAAGTAATACTTGCCTGTTTAAGGGTTTGAAGCCTGCAAGAGTTCAAGCTGAAGAAGCTCTTTATAAAGCTCAGCAAGGTGATTACAGCCAAACTTTTGACAGTATGGACACTGAAACCTATAGTGAAATTGCAAACTTAGTTGCAAATGGGGATGTCAAAGGTGTAAAAAATATGACTGACCTTTATAATAAGGCAATTAACAGTGCAAAAGATGTCAATAGCAAAACTAAAATTAAAGCTAATGCAATGATTTCAGGGCAAATAGAATTTTCAGATAAAGAAATTACAGATTTTTGTGTTGAATTGATGCATTCAATTGATACAAACAGAGGTCAGGGCGGTTCTACCGGTGTAAGTGCAAAATATACAAATTCAGCTAATGAACAGACAGAACAGTTAAAAGCAATACTACAAAATAATCCGCAAGTAATGGATGCAGTTAAGGCACGTGTAGAAAAAGAAGATTTCTCATATACAACGACAACTCAAACAGGTGGCGGTTCTGCTTCTATGCCGACAACAACTATGCATACGACAAACACTAAAGATGTTTACAGACAGCTTTTGGCTGATACTAAAAATGTTGTTTCAGAATCAGTCTTCTATGATAGTGAAGGTAACAAGATTACGGATCCACAACAAATAGAAGCTCTTAAGGAAGCAAATATGCAAGCTTTGAGTGAAATGCGTAATTATGTTGCTGAATTGGAAAGAGAATTTAAAAAAGGTGTTGATGCGGAAGGCTGGTTGTCTGATGCTGCAAACGGTTTGTCTACATATTCCGGTTTAGGTACTGATAGAGCCGATGTTGCAACAGAATATAAAAATGCAAAAGTTATGTTAAATCAATTGGAAGCTGCTGCTCAAGGAAGATTGAGAGACAGTAAAGGTAATGTAGTTTCTGTTCAAGATTTAGCTAAACAAGTTGTTGATAAGCAAAATTCTCTAGCCACAACAAACAGTGATTATAAACAAACTATTGCTTACGGAAAAATGGGTATAGTTCTTGCTCCTGTAATGGTTGTAACAACTGTTGCTTCAGGCGGTGCTGCTGCAGCCGGTTGGGGTACTCTTGCAACTGCTGCTGTTGGCGGAGTTGCGGCAGGCGCAACTACTTATGGCGTTAATGCTATTGAATATAATACTTCTTATACAGGTAATACTGCAGAGGCAAGAGAACAAAACCTTGAAGACAGTTTGGTTAATGGCGTAACTACTGCTATTGGTATCGGTCAGATGAAATATATTGCAGGCATGGCAAATAATATGGGTACTGTTGCTAGAACTGGTGTAAGGTTAGCTACAACTGTAGCAGCTGATACAGGTGCTGGCGCATTATCAGAATACGCTACAACTGGTGATATTTCAACAGATGGAACAATGTCAAACATGATTATGTCCGGTGTTGGTAATGTTATCGGTGCAAAATCACTTGGTAAAAAAGTATCAGCAGCTTCAGCTTCTCATTCAAGACCGGATGTTTCATTTAATAAGAAACGTGCAATTGAGGATGTAGATTTTGCACATAATGTTGAGCAACCAAATTTTGGGTCAAGAGATAGTCAAGTTTTTGCAGATAAAGGAGATTCTTCGGTTTTAAAATCCACAGTATCAAGTGATACTCCAAATTTAAATCATAAAAATTCTGTTGTTGCTGAGACTGATGCTGTCGAAGTTGTGGCTGACAAATCTACAAGTTTCTCTGCATCTGACGTCGCGACTCCAAAAACTGAATTTGCTAAGACTTCCGAATCTATTCTTCATCAAGCAACTTTAATAGATGAAACTCAAATTCCGCAACAGCATAAGGGATTGTGGAATTCTTGCAAAGAAAGACTTTCCAGCTTGACACAAGATATTTCGGCTTTATCTGCAAATGTTTATCCAAAAGAGCTTTTAATTAAAGGGAAAGCACTTCTGGCCGATATAAAAACTATAGCTTTAAGTGCGACAGGTTCCGTTAGAAATGCTATGGGTAAACTTTATAATGATTTAGTTTCAATGCTAAACAGTATTAAAGTAAAAGCTCAAAGCTTAAAAATATCTTCTTCTCAAAATTCATTTAATAAAATTACTACCGAAAAAGATGGTATTGCTTATTATAATAAAATTGTAGAAGACAGATCTGTAATTTTTGGAAGTTCAGATCCTAATGTAACTAAAAGAAGTGCTCGTAACGTGAAGGATGGAAATTTTTATTTTTACGATGTTGACGGGTGGAGATATGAAATATACGATTCATCTGGAAAAGGAAATATAGATCAGGCGTATAGAACTCAGCTTTCTCAGAGAAAGACTCTTTGGAAAATGCATATCTATGCTGACAGTGCTCAAGAGTGGGCAAATGCAGCGCAAGTAGCATTGCCTGTTATACATGAAAATAATGTAATTTATAAAACTATGGTTGGGGTAGATAAAGAAGCTTTTGATGCTCTAAGTAATGTTGTCGAGAATGGCAAACACACTCAAAAGGGTAAAGCGTTTACTTTGTATTTCAGATCAGAAGACGAATTTGTAAAGACGGCAAAGCAATTGGATGCAGCTTTCCAAAAAAGTGGCTTAAAGTCCTCAGGTACGGTTGGTACAGAAGCTCAAATTGGAGAAAGCGGATTTCTGTCTTATCGTCATGAAAAGGCCGGACGTGGGGTTTCTTATAAACCAGATGATGTCGAAGATCCTTATTTGAATAGCTTGAAATCTGAACAAATGTCTGTTCAGCAAGGTTCTGCAAGCAAAATTAATACAGGTACTGATGCGCAATCAACCGTAGCTTTGTCAGAGGAGATAAAGTCAATATTTAGCAATGAAACTCAACAGAAGTTTGCAACATTAAAACCGGGACAACAAGTATCTGTCACTAAGAGTAATATCAAATATATCGTGAGAAATAATAACGGTAAAATAGATATAGTAGCTCAGGGTGCTGTTAATCCAAACAAAAATGTTGTACGGAATATAACAAGTACAACTGAATCAGCAGAATTGAAGGCTACGTTTAGCGAAGAAACAAGATCAAAATTATTGCAAAATTTGAAGCCTGGAGATACTGCACAATTAGAAAAAGGCGATATTAGATATATCGTAAGAAATAATAACGGAGAAATAGATATTGTAGCGCAAGGTTCTATAAACTCTAATATGAACATCCAAAAGCCACAAGCAAAATTATCCGCAGAAGTAAATTCTACATTTAGTGATAGTACAAAACAATCTTTGTTGGAAGATTTGCAACCAGGACAGTCTATCCAATTATCTAAAGGTGATGTAAATTATATTGTAAGAAATAATAACGGTGAAATAGATATTGTAGCGCAAGGTGTTGTAATATCTAAGGCAAATACTTTTAATTCTGTTCCAACTTTATCTTCTGATATAACATCTAGATTTAGTAAAGAAACTCAAATGTATTTAAGAGATAATTTGCTTCAAAATCAGTCGGTACGTTTGGAAAGTGGAAATTTTGCTTATATCGTAAGAAATAATAATGGTAAAATTGAGCTTGTTGCACAGGGTTTAATTAATCCAAATATTCAAGAGATAACAGTCTCAAATGAAGTAAGTTCTGCATTTGGCAAGGAAACTCAGAAATATTTGAAAGATAATCTTTTGCAAAGTGAAACAGTTCAGTTAGAAAAAGGTGATATTCAGTACTTAGTTGAAAATAAAAATGGTACAATTGAGATTGTTTCAAAATTGAACAAAAATGAATTAGTAAGAAATGTTGGCAATGATGGAAAGCCAATTGATAAAAAATATATAAAGACATCTCTTGAAGCAAGAGAATATTTGCAAGATGCTATTAATTCAGGTAAATATACATCCAGCTTGGATAGTTATATCGCAACTATAAATGAAATGCACGTTGTATCCGCAGAGGGTAAATCTGGACTAGACGGATGGTATGATAATGTTGGACAGGGGTCATTGGCTGTAAATCCAGGAGTAATAAGATCAGGTTCCGGACGTTTGCAAAATCAGCGTATAACTTCAGCACAAAAATGTGAAGTAATTGCTAAAAAATATGGGGACGGATATCGTACAAATAAGACTTCTGTGTTAAATCTTAAGGGCATTCCTGAGTCTTATCAACCATACGATCTTTCAGGAGGAATTCATGTTTATCCTGATGGTAACAGCTTAGAAACTTTCTATTACAAAGAAATGTATAGAACTGCCAAGGAAACTGTAAGTTTGATTAATTCTGGTGCTTCTAAAAACCAAATTCTGGGAAAAATTGCAGAGCACTATCAATATGCTGCGAATGCAAGACCTTACGGTCAAATAAATAACTCTTTATTTATGAATGAAACTAATACTTTACTTCAGATGGCTGGATTTAGTACAATCCCTCATGGTATTTTGGATATTGCATCAATGCACTTACAACCTGATACATTCAAAAAGTATTTTGTTGATCAATATCTGAAAACTGCCTTAAATTAATCTTATGGGACTGGAAAAATTTGGATTTGTTACAGAGAAAGTTTTTATATACATGCTTGTTGAAACAGAATTAAAAAACAATTGCTGATAATTTGTAACATTTAATTAATATATTTGAAGATTTTTATAACTTTTGTCGATAAATAAATTTGTAAAAGGTTTGACTTTATGGGTAATGATTACAATATTTCGAATTTAAATTTGCATAAAAATATGGATTTAAACGGTTATTCAAGCAATACCTCCAAAATCTCAGGAGAAAACGAATTACTTTTTAATTATAATGCGCATAAAAAAGTTTCAGATGATGAGATTATGGGATTTCAGCGCTCCAATAATGATAAAACCATAAAGTCTGACGAGTTGATTAATAAAAAAATAGAGAGAGCAAAACAGGGCAATCTTGGGGATTGTTGGTTATTGGCGCAAATTAATGCGCTTGCCGATACGGAGTTTGGCGCTGAATTAATCAAAAATGCAATTACTATTAATCCGAATGGTACTTATACTGTTACTTTGAAAGGTGCAGATAAAGAATATACCGTCACCAAAAGTGAATTAAAAAAAGCAATGAAAGGAAATAAGCTTTCTAAAGGTGATCCAGATATGAGGCTTTTAGAGCTGGTTTTTGAAAAATATTATAAAGAAGCTTCTGAGCAGTATATAGAGGAAAACAAAGAATTTTTCTCTCCTGAAAAAATAAAAAAACTAAGAGAGCAGACTCCGATAGATGGCGGAAATTATTATCGAATGGGTAGTCAAGATGAATTATCTCAAGATATAGTATTTCTTCTTGGGGGCAAAGATTATAAGTCTTATGCATACGATGATAAGGATGACATTTTGAATATGTTGAAGGAAAAGTCTCGTTTCCCAAGTGATATAATTATTACAATCGGAACTGAATATGATATAAAAAGCGGAAAATTATACAAAGAAGGTGCACATGCGCTGTCAATAAAAAATGCCCAAACTGATAGTAATGGGAACTTATTAAGCATAGATTTTGTTGATCCGCATGATAATTCTAAAGTTATAACAAAAAATGTTGATGAAGTCATTCCACTTATACATTCAATACATGTTTCGGCATCTAAGAATCAAAAGAACAATTTAATTAAATATGAGATAAAAGATTTAATAAATTTTTGGGATATAAGTAACCATTTGGATTACTCTCTCCTAGTCTCAATATCTATGGATGACAAATCTGCAGATTATAAAAAAATATTTGTAGAAGAGATGGGCGGACTTAAAGAAATGATAAATAATCATCAAAAACTTTTGGAAAAAGAAACTCTATCCCCCTCAGAATTAGATAAACGAAAGATTTTCTTCTTGATGCATGTTTTCCCACAAGGTGATAATACAATAAAAAAGGATTTACCGGAAGATAATTTATTAGCATATTATAATGATGAGTATGGTAAACTTCAGGCATCACCTATGCCAGTTGAAGAAGGTGACATCCAAAGGCGAAATGTTTTAAATGAAACAGTTGAAGAAGGTTTTGGATGTGGTATTACTGAACTTTTGAACAGCCCTGAGAAAATCGAAAAGCTCTGTAAGCAATATGGTTATAAGTATTAAACTTTGTCAATAAAAAAACTCTCTTGAATAGAGAGTTTTTTTAAAAACGTATTTTTTTATTAACAGCTTAACCGCAAACGGCTTCTTTGTCAGTTGTGTTTTTGCCGATACAAGTGTATTCAAAACCTCTTTGAATAAGTCTTGTTGAATTGTATTGGTTTCTTCCATCAAAGATAATTGGAGTTTTCAATAAATCTTTCATTCGATCAAAGTCAGGACGTCTGAATTCGTTCCACTCTGTTAATAAAAGAAGTGCGTCTGCATCTGTTAGAGCATCGTATGAAGATTTTGCATAAGTAATTTTGTCTCCAAATATCATTTTTGCGCAGTCAAATGCTTTAGGGTCATAAGCTTGAATTTTGGCACCCTTTTCTAAAAGAGCATTGATTATAGTAATAGCAGGCGCTTCTCTCATATCATTTGTTTTAGGTTTGAAAGCTAAGCCCCAAACCGCAAATGTTTTTCCTGATAAGTTTTCTCCAAATCTTTTTGTAATTTTATTAATAAAGACTTGTCTTTGAAGTTTGTTAACTTTGTCAGCAGATTTCAAAAGCTGATAATCGCAGCCGTTGTCTTTTGCAGTTTTTAAAAGAGCTTTTACATCTTTAGGGAAACAGCTGCCGCCATAGCCTAATCCAGGGAATAAAAATTGTGAGCCGATACGTTTGTCTGCACACATCCCAATTCTAACCATTTCTGCATCAGCGCCAACTTTTTCACAGATGTTTGCAATTTCGTTCGCGTATGAAATTTTTACTGCCAAGAATGAATTAGCAGCATATTTTGTCATTTCTGCAGACTTAACATCCATAATGATTACAGGGTTGCCAGTTCTTAAAAATGGGGCATAAAGTTCTTGCATAATTTCTGTTGCGTGTTGAGAGTTTGACCCGATAACAACTCTGTCTGGTTTTAAGAAGTCATCAACTGCTGCACCTTGTTTTAAGAATTCAGGATTTGATACAACGTCAAATTTCTCATTTGTGTGAGCTTTGATTATTTCGGTAACTTTTTCTGCAGTTCCTACAGGTACTGTGGATTTATCAATAATTACTTTGTACCCATTTATGGCTTTTCCGATTGATTCTGCTACATCATATACATATTGCAAATCAGCAGAACCGTCCTCGCCTTGAGGTGTTCCAACAGCAATAAAACAAACTAAAGATTTTTTTACAGCCATATCTAAGTCGCTTGTAAATGATAATCTACCCTCTGCAACGTTAGCTTTTATAAGTTCTTCTAGTCCAGGTTCGTAGATAGGGATAATCCCTTGTTCAAGTTTTGCAAGTTTGTTTGTATCTTTATCGACGCAAATTACGTTGTTACCCATTTCTGCAAGACAAGTACCTGCTACCAATCCTACATAACCTGTTCCTATAACGCATATTTTCATTTTGTGTACTCCCTATTTTTATTCTTTTAATATTTTAACATGATAATGTTTGTGTATACGGTTCTTTCTATAACTTTTGTTATGTCCATTCCTCTATTTCTTTTTTAGATATTCCCCACTCGTGTCCGAATGTTCTGCCTTTTACATTACAATATTTGCAAAATGGTATTGGTTTGGCAAGAAAAGCTAATATTTCCTGAATAGATTTAGCTTTGTAGATATCTATGTAGTCTGCCTCTTCCAGGACCATATTTGTATTGAAATATTTGTTGAAATGATGTGCATTTGCGGCTGGAGAGCAAGTATATATTTTGCCGTCATGTATTCCTATACATTGATTAGCGTGAAAACAGTTGATGAAATTCTCTCTTGGGTTTTCAGTTCCATCAATATTAAATGGAATATGATAGGAAGTTTTGAGGATTTCTGCATTGTTGAAATAGTTAAAATCAAGATTGTATTTTTCTGCTGTTTTCTGTATTAAGTCATAATCTAATTTGATAGGATATTTTGTACAAGTAATCGTAATGTTTAGTTTTTGTAATGTCTTCCAAAAGCTTTTATCTTTGTCGAGTAATAAAATACCATTAGATTGCAATCTAATTTTGGAATTTGGAAAATGAT
Organism: uncultured bacterium; assembly: GCA_949283255.1. Classification (GTDB taxonomy): domain Bacteria; phylum Cyanobacteriota; class Vampirovibrionia; order Gastranaerophilales; family Gastranaerophilaceae; genus UBA1221. The sequence goes on from CASDRS010000001.1 coordinate 125,429, forward strand.
TACGTGCAACTTCCATCATTTCTATAATTGATGGGTTAAGTAACGCTTCTCCACCGGATAAAATAATTGTTCCTATATTTTGTTTTGTGAGTTCTTGTAATCGTTTTATGTCATTAGTAAATGATTCTAGTGTTACAAATCTTTTGTCAGCAATAGGTGAACATACATCACAACATCTACAGTTTAAGTTGCAATGATCCACAAGATGGAATCCTATGTATTCAAGATAAGGACGAGGTGTTATTCTTTTAAGTTTTTCATTGTATTGTTGGTTTATTCTTTTATTATTTTCTTTTATTAAAGTTTTGAAATCAGGTTGTAGTTGAGCTTTTTTTATCCTTCTTTTTATTTTTATCCCTAGTATTTTATATGTTCTATGAGAATCACTTTTAGAGTATTCGTATATATTTTTAAGTATTTTGTCTTTTACTTTTTTTATATTTTCTTTTATTTGAGATTTTATTATTTGAGGATAAAAATTTGATAGCTTAGCATATTTCCACCAATAATCAGCAAAAATACAGTTTTTACTATCCCATGGCTTTATTTTATCTGCGTAGTGTATGATAAATGGGGTTGTTCTTGCTTCGTCCAATTCTTCTTTCGTGAAAATTTTTAATAATTTGCTGTCTTCTGCATATATTCTAACTGTCATCGCATTATATTTGAATTCTAAATGTTTTATTTTATTGTAAAATACTTTGTTTATAACATCCTGATCTACAGTAGGATAATTTTTCAGTGCTTCTTCACATAACGTAGGGGTAAGGTTGTCTTCTCTAATTTTTTTTAGGTTTAACAGCATAACACCTGAATTGATATATTGGTTGATTGATGGAATTCCTATTCTTTCGCAGTATTTACGATTTCCATCTTCTGGGAAATGATATCCGGGAGCTTTCACTCCCGCAACATAGTTGTCTTCGATATCAATACTAAATAATTCTGATAAGTCATCATTTACAATTGTGTCTATATCAAGATAAATACATTTGTCATATTCTTTAGGTAAAATTTCTGTTGCTTTTAGTCTGTAGTAAGATTGTTCCGTAATATGTGCAATCATTCTTTTCGTTTGAGAAAAGGCATTTTGCATATCAATAAAATTTATGTGTTTATTTTTGTAGAATCTGCAGTCTGCTTGTATCGTCTTTTTATATTTTTCCTTAAATGATTCAGGGACTAAAAGATAAAAATCAATAAATGGATTTGATTTTGCATTTTTTAGTATAGATATCATCAGCACACTCATATAAGGTGCATAATTGTTGTCTGATGCCAGTATTATAGGAATAGTTGTCATTTTTAATTTCCCTTTCTATTAAATTTTAGCTTTAGGCCAAGTATCCTGAGTACTTTATGTGAGTTTTTATTAATTCTCCATTATTTTGCACACAATTCTAAATTTATCATTTTGCCGAGTTGCAAATTAAAACTTGATGGAGAGAAAACATGTAGTCCAGTAGCGCTTGTGAATGTTATTTCTCCAAAATATAACTTATCTTCGTGTTCATAAAAATCAACTCTGACAAAAGCAAAATTTTGAGATAATATTTTGGCAAATTGTAACATTTTTTCTAGATTTTTGGGTTTAGGACAAGGAAGCCAATTTTCATATATGTGTCCTTCTCCTATTTTTTCATTTAACAAATTCCAATTTGTGTCAAATAAGTTGCGTTTATGATTTGTATATCTATCCTTATCTACCCAAATGTATTTAACTTCTCCATCAAAACATAAAAATTTATAATCTTTTAAATCTTTGTCTTCTGTTTCCAAATATTTTTCAGCAATAATTAGAGGTTTTATATTCCTATAATGTAGTTCTAAACCTGCTACATATGCGAAATTAGTTTGTAACCATTTTTGTAATTTTTGTTTTGTCTCTTGAATATTCAAGGCTGTTTTATCTGAAACTATTATATTCCAACCGCTTCCATGATTAGCTTTAAGAACAAATTTATTTGGTAACTTATCAAAATCTATATCGTCAACATTTTCCCATACGCCCAATAAAGGGATTAAATATTCTTCCCCTATTCTTTCTTTAACCCATTCTCTTACTACATATTTATCTGCAAGTTGTGTTTTTAGAGGGTTTTTGTCATAAAGTTTCATCCATTGAATTTTTTCATTAAATGTTTGTGGATTTTCAAGATTTAACTTTTCTCCGGTTTTTTTATAAAACCAGTCTTTTAAATACTCAGGATATTTTTCCTCTGCCATATATTTGCATAACTTATATTCAGCCATATTTTTTGATTCTGCTATTTGGTTTTTTAATGAATTAATTTCTTTTTTTAATTGTTTTTTTACTTCATTATTAAGTTTGTTTATTTTTTCTTGTAATTCAATTTGTTTTTGCTGTTCTATTAATTTTTTGTTTTTTATTTTTATTTTTATGCCACAAATAGTTATGTATTTGTGAATATCTTGGGTTTTTACAGAAAAAATATGATGTGAAAATTTCATTTATTTACTCCATTTCATTTTCTAACATATATCTAAGGTTACTCAATGAATTTTTATATAACTTTTGCTCATATTCTTTTAAGTTGTCTTGTAATTGAGTATATTCTTTTGTGTTCATGCTAATTGCTTTGCTCATTGCATCTGTCAAATTAATGTTTTTATCGTAAATTATGCTGTTTGTCTCATTAAAGCCGTGCATTGTAGCAAATTTTTTGGCAATTAAACAAGGTTTTTGGAACCCATAAATTAGCTGGAAACTTCCACTTGTACCAACTGTAATATATCTATCGTGATCTTTGTTATCCGGATCAAGCAGTGGTAAGAAGAAATCTGCTATTTCCATCTCTTGGTACATTACCTCATAGTCAACTTGTCCTAAAATGTTAAAATATGGTCTTATTTTTTTAGGTAATGCATTTAATTCTCCTCTGCCTATAACAGTAATGCTAAAGTTTTTGATACCTGCATCTACAAGGTTTGTTACGGCATTGGTCAATAAATTTAAATTTCTTCTGCTTGGTTCAATTGCACCTACCATAATAAAGTTTGTTATTGTAGGGTTTTTAGATGTTATGGTTATATCTCCAAAATAGTGAGGATTGGCACAAATTACATCATCTTTTTGACAAGGCAATTTTGTTAGCATAATTATATGTTTATTTCCCAGTAATTGTTTGTCTGCTAATTCATAGCGATGTTCTACTACATATAATTTGTTTCTCAAAGATTCTAAAACTGGGAAATGTTGGAATATTGTAGGATAAATGATATAATTTATTCTCTCATACATTATATGTGAAGTAAAAAGAATGTATTTATATTCATCAATTTTTTTGCTATGTAGAAATGTATTGATATCGCTTCTGTTTAAAATAAATACAGTATCTTTTCTTTTTTCGTACATACATAAACTTTTTTTCCTATTTTGCTCTGGGGTAATAATAATGTCTACATTAAATCCTAAATCTTCAAAATATTTTACAAAGCCGGGAATAACTTCACCGTGACAATCATTTGGCTCAACTATAAGTACGCTATTTTCTTTTACCTTATAGCCCAATGCTTTGTTTAAATTTTTTTGAGATTCTAATCGTTCTGATATATTATTAAGTGCTTGTAGCATCTCTAATTCTTTTTGTTTTTGTATATATTTTTGCATTTTTATTTTAAATTTGAAGCCCAAAAAAGTTATCTGTTTGTGTATATTTACATTTTTTATTTCAAATATCGTTCTTAAAATATTTTTTATATTATTCTGTTTGCATTTTGAATGAGGTTGTGTATTTATGACGTAAGCATAAAATTTGTATAAATCTGAACAAGTATTACTTTCTGTAATATTTTCAAATAAATTATTTGTTTGTAAAAAGGTCTTTATTTGTAATAAATTTGTTTCATAAGATTCTGGATTTTGAGAACTATTTAAACAGTATCTGCAAAAATTTAAATTAAAGTTGATTAATGCACCCTTGAGTAATGTATAGTTATCCATCTGTGCACAATATTCATTGACTTTATTTAATGCCATTTGTGGAATTTTAAAATCTGTGAATTTTTTTGAAGTCGCTGAGTTATTAATGTTTATTCGGTAATATAACAGTGCGTCATTAATAATTGCAATTGAATTAGCACAAGCCAAGACAACTGTATTAAAGTAGACATCATTAAAATAAGGTAAATTTTGAAATTCAAAATGGTTTTTTCTTATAAAGTCTGCTTTGAAGAGTTTATTCCACGGAGCGCGCATTATAACATCAAATATTGCGTCAGGACAATCTCTATATGAAAATAACTCCGTGTATGGTATCAGATATTGGCTTCTTACAGAATTACCTCTCGTAATTTGTGACGTTAACTGGTTATAATTATAAAACTCACAAACCGTAATGTCAGCATTTGTTTCGGTTGCCTTATTATATAGTTTTTCTAGCATTCTTAAATCAAAGAAATCATCACCGTCAAGAAATATAATATACTCACCACTTGCAATTTTGATGCCCTGGTTTCTTGCTGCACCTGCGCCTTTATTCTCTTGATTAACGATTTTTATTCTATTATCGTTTGATACGTATTCTTTAAGTATGTTAAGAGAATTGTCAGTAGAACCATCATTAACACAGATAATCTCTATATCATTGAGGGTTTGATTAATCACACTATCCAGACATTCTCTAAGATATTTTTCTACGTTATAAACAGGTATGATTATTGATACCTTAGGCATTTTTATACTCCTTTATGTAATTTTACTTTTATTCTTAATCCCAAAATTGTTATTGTTTTATGGCTAATTGTATGTTTTATTGAAAAAATGCGTTGAAATATGTTTTTGTAATTTATTGTTGAGCCGCAAATTTTATTGAGTTCTTCGTATTTTGACTTCTCAAAGATCAAGTTCTTATTTTCTTTGGTTATATCCATTTGTGATAATCCTTTAGACACAAGATAATTTAATAATCTTTTCTGCGTTTTAGGATAATTGCTTAATTTGTATATGTTGTATAAACAACCAGATAAAGCCCAGTTTATGTAGCTTTGTTTTACAGTTTCGTATATTTTATTTTTTTCTAAAAAATCTTTTAGTTTTATAAAGGCTTTCGCAAAATCCGTTGGTGCTACTTGATTTGTACTTTGCGCACTGTTATCTGTTCCGTATCTGTAATAAATCAGTTTTTCATCAATAAAAGATATTCTATTTGCAAGTATTAGTGCGCAATTTGTGAAATATAAATCGTTTGTTCTTTTTAGTTCTTGAAATTTTATATTATTCTCTTTTATAAATTGGGTATTAAATAATTTATTCCAAGCCCAATTTTGAAAACAATTAAATATATGTTCAGGAAAATCTTTATAATTAAATACTTCTTTTTGTGGAATGTACTCTTTATTAATTGTCCCTTTGATATCTTCTATTTTCTTAGTGTTATTGTTGTAATGCCACATATCACAAATAACGATGTCATTGTTTAGAGCTTCTGCGGTCTCGTACAGGCGAGTTAGCAAGTTTGGCTTAAAAAAATCATCTACATCTAAAAATGATAAGTATTTACCGCGTGCTAATACTAACCCTTTGTTGCGTGCAGCTCCACTCCCTTTATTCTGTTGTGTCTGGACAGTTATTCTGTTATCTTGCTTTGCATATTCTTGACAAATTGATAGGCTGGAGTCTGTTGAACCGTCATCAATCAGTATTATTTCAGTATCCTTAAGGTCTTGATTTATAACACTGTTTAGGCATTCTCTTAAAAACTGTTCTCCATTGTAAATTGGAATTATTATTGATACCTTTATATTGTCTGTTTGAGTATTATGATTCATAAAATTTAAATAACTCCTCGATATGTTTATCCATAGTTGTTAAGCCAATATGATTATTCCAATAATCATTTAGCGTAGAAGGAGAATTTATAAATTTTATTAAATGTTCAAGAAAATCTTGTTGGTCCCCACCCTTGTATTTAAATAGTTCGCTTTTACATAGCTCTGATGCCCCACCAAAACTACTGCACAATATTGGTACTCCGCAAGCTACCATTTCTATTGCAACTTGTGGTAAATTATCTTCCCAAATTACGGGTACAATACCTAAATTAACTTGAGCCATAATTTTTGGCAGTTCTTTATGGTTGTATCCGTTGTAGATGATAACTTTATTAAAGTTTTTAAGTTTATTTTGTGCAAATTTTTTATTTATATTTCTTACTGCCAGTAAAACATTCATCTGTTTTGCAATGTTCTTGTCAAGCTTTTCCAAGGCATCAAGAAGAAAGAAATATCCCTTGTCTATTCTCTCATAACCTATATATGCAATTGTAAATGGGTTTGTTTGTTTATTACTATTGTTTCCCTTTACCTGATTTTCGGCGATTTTGGTGCCAATGTAAGAAGTTTTTATAATGTTTGGATTTATTCCATTCTCAATTAATATTTCCCCGACGCGATCTGATACTGCAAGTACTAAATCTGCATATTTGTTAATCATTGATACATTATATTCTCTGTATTTTTTGTAAACAGATGAATCTGCCCCTTTATTAAAATCTAAATATTGCTTATTTTTATACATGAAAAGTTTTGAATAGGCTTTTAATGGAACTTTTAAAAACGGAAATTTTTCAATGTTTATTAAATCAAACAAGTAATTTCTGTATCTTCTGACGTATTCTTTTTTGTCAATTGAAGATATCAAACATTTTAAACATTCTTCCCCTTCTTTGTAATCGTTACAGATGCAATTGTTATGGTTTTGAAAATATTGGTTTAATGGACAAATTGGCTGGTAATTATGAATAGACAGGATAATTTTTGTGTTAGGAAAATGCTCTTTTATTTTTAAAACATTTATTGAGATTCCTTCTATATTGTTAATATGTATAACATCAAATGGGCCATTCTCTTTTATAAATTCTATAAATAATTTTTCAGTAATGTCGTCATTAAGATATCTGGTTAAGCTGTTAAATATGACGAATGCGGGAGCCATAATTGGTGAATTTATTATTTCAAAAGATTTGATTTTGGGTTGGTGTATATTTTGAGTCTTTCTAATATACGGTCCTTGTTTTAAAGGATTATATTTCCAACCTGAACTTAAGAAATATATATCATGCTCATCTTGTTGAGCGAGTTTATTCATCAAGTTCTTGAGATAAACATTAACGCCCCCTCCAGTGTTTTTTTTGTTGTCAAACTGGACCCAGTTATAATATAAAATTTTTGCCATCTTTCTCTCCAACACAGTAATAAGATTGTTTACAAATTTATTATTAAAAAATGAATGTAAACAATATAGAAAATTGTATAATAAACATAAAAGAATATTGTTTATTTATGAATAATTATTAAGACGGAAACTGCTGTAAAAGGTTGGGTTTATGGTTGATTTGTCTTTGGGTTGAGGCAAATAACAGATTAATTGATGTTAACGCATAGGATTTTTATAGGCTGACGTAGCATTTTCTTTGTAAAAAGACAAATAATTTGATTTTAATTTACAGATGGTTTGATTTTTTGCTAACTTAATTTTTTTAACGAATAGGCAATTTATTTGCAATAAACTCCTTTATATAAATAACGGGGAAAATAATTGTGAATTTAACAAAAATTGGCTTGAATTTCGCTCAAAAAACTGCTACTTGGTTAAAGGTCGCAGGAAAAACTAGTATTTTACAGACAAAAACAATTAAACCTAGCGAATTGTCACAAGTATTACATTCTTCACCTAACTTAGCTTGTGATACTATCCAATTATCAAAAACATCTTATCTTTCAGATTCTTTTGTGAAATCGTTAACACAAATTAAAGGTAAAGATAGTTCAGATACTGCTAAACAAATTATCAACACAGTATTAAAAAAGATGGGATATAAAAATCCAGAGAATCTAAATGTAGGAGTTGATTCTTTAGAGTTTAAGCTTTCAAAAAGATTAGGATGTTCGGCAGGATTTAATCCAGAACAAGGAAGCTTATATTTATCTCAGGAATTTATAAACTTACCAATTGAACGACAAATATCTATGTTCTATCACGAACTTGACCATATGGATAAGTTCGTTAAATTATACAAATCTGTTGGAGAGAAACGATTTCAAAAATTTTTAATTGAATCATCAGAACATTCTCCACTTTATGACACGCTAGTCCAAAAAGGACTATATGTAAAACCCACCATTAATAACGACTTCTATAAAAAAATGAGTAATGAGATAGATATTAAAGATTTTGATATAAATACATGGAGTAAAGCCGTTCGAGAGTACAGTGGAATGACTCCAAGATACTGCGACCAATATAAATACTTTAATAACCCTTTAGAGATTTCAGCCTATAATCCAGAATCAAAAATAAATAGAATTTTAGAATTACCAATAGAAACAGTAAGAGATGAATTTCCTAAGAATTATAAATCAATGATTTATTTATTAAAAAGGCAAGGTATTACTGATGAATTAAAACAAGAAAAAATAATACAAGATACTATAAATACTTGCCAACTAAAATTTATGGATAAGAGGTTAATAGAGGTATACCGCAAGAAAATTAATGGACAAGAAATAACCTCAGATGACTTAAAAATTGTAGAACAAATATGTTCTCAATTAGAACAGGAAATGAAGTCTGATATAAAGAAACAAATTAACTTAGTTCAAGAAGCCTCTTCCGAGGCAGAAAAATACATTAATAAAGGTTTATTAACCCAAATGGATATCATAAATAGTTTGTAAGTTGAGCTTAAAGCCCAATTAATAATTGGACTTTAAGAAGACTGCTAAACTTCTTTGATTTCGGTAATCATTAGTCGAATTTAAAAATATTTTTTATAGATTCTAGTCCTAATAAAGTCTAATTTCAACTTATAAAAAAAATCAATATCACACGGCTTCCGACGTCTATAATTTAGTATTATTAGGTGAATATGGTGAAGCAACTTGAGTGATTTAGGATAAAAATCGGACTTTAAAATACAGTCCCGTTAAATTACAATGTAAAAGAACACATGGTTTGATTACTTGTTACAGATGCTTTGATTATTTTTGGACACTTTGTGTTGGGTGCAGAACCCTCAACCTACAAACTGCAATTTCTAAAGCATAAGGGGGGCTGCAAGTCCGACACCTTCGCTTGTAAATCTTGTTATTCTTATTGCAACATACAATGGAGCTTCTCCTGCTTCAAGCATTCTCTTACATTTAAGCATA
>CASDRS010000002.1 GCA_949283255.1 uncultured bacterium
AGTATTGAAGCGTACAAATGTAAAAGAGTTGAACGTAAACGGAGTAAAGAAGTACGTAATCGAGCTGGATAACGGTAATAGGATAATAGCAGACAGCCCACAGAAAGTGTTGCAATTTTTCCAGAGCAGCTTGTATGCAGAAGTATATGCAAAGAACATGAAGTCAAGTGAGCCAAGCAGTGAGCGAGGTGGCGGAAATACAGGAAGCAAAGGACCTGCAGGGCAGCTGGGAGCAGCAAAAGCAGAAGCAGGAAAAGAAGTTCCGACCCTTCCTGCAACTCAACAACCTGCAACTCAACAACCGACAACTTCTGAGGNNGGGTGAGAATACGGATATAAGAAGCAGAATAGAGAGTGCATCCTCAAGAGAAGACTTTATATTATTGAGAGATGCAATAAATGCAATGCCAAAAGGAGCAGAAAGAACCGAATTGGTTGAAATGTACAATGAGGCTTATAATAAATGGCGCTTAGATCCGCATGTAGCTCATATAAAAATGCAATATGAACCACAAAATAATGAAGTTTCAGGTGTTGAAGTTTCAAAAAATGTTACACAAGAATCTAATGCTAATCAAACAAAATCTACAGAAACGAAGTCTGTTGTTTATGAAAAGACCTCTGATTCTAGTGTGGCAGCTCAAAGAATTACGGATATTTATCAAAAGTTTGATTATCCTGAATATGAACGGAGTTATTATCTTCCACGCTTGATAAGTGCTGCAAAAGATCCTGACGGTTCGATTAATCTTTCTTTAATTGATAAATTATTTGAAACTTCCGGAGAGAACCTCCGGTTGAATTTAAGTAAAATGACCAGCATTTTGAGTTGTGCCAGAGATGAAAATGGAAATCTAGACTCTGCAAGTCTAAATAATATGATAGAATTCTACAAAACAGAGGATTGCAGTTTGGATGATATTGAGTATTTTGCACTCAAAAATGACGGTAAACTTGACTATGTAAAGCTAAACAAGTTAGCAAATTGTTCCGTTAAGATGCATAGTAGTAATGCTTTAAGAAAAGTGTACCAAAACTTTTCTTTTTCAAAACAAGAAGACAAATTTTTGGAAGATCCTGATCCAACAATAGATGCTATAAATACTCTTAGAATGAGTGGAAAAGAACACTTGGTTTATTCAATTAATAAACCGATGAGTAAAATTGCAAGTTTGGCATACCAAGAATTAGTCAAATACAATTATAGCGATTATAGCACTTATGATATATCTTCTAAGATTAATGAATATTCTTATCCTGTATTGAAAAAAATGGTAGAAAAACATAATATTAATACAAGCTTGAAATTGCAGGATGGTACAAGGTTTGAAGGTGATAATACACTAGACACTTATAATTTACAAAGAATTCTGGGCGAAATTAACTCAAAAGAGTCAGCCGACGTTGTATCTGAAGCAATTGATAAAAATATATATATTGACACAAAAGATAATAATATTAATTATTCAATGCTTACTGAAATTGCCGCTGTAGGAAATCACAATCCTCAATTTATAAGAGATAATATGGATAGCTTATCAAATTTCTCTAATATTTTAGCTGTCGAGGCGTTTATGTGCGGCGGAAAAATAAAAGATAAACCTTGTAAGCCTTTAAATAAAGAACAGCAGGCCTTTATCAAAAATCTTTTGGTTAAATCAGAAACCGGAAAGGGACTGGATACATACCAATTAACTTCAGAACTTAATAAGTTGGTTTCTGAGCTTGATCCAAAACAGTATGCCTTGGTTACTGATATCTTAAGACATTCAAAATATTCACAGCTGTCTGAAGTCATTGGGTTGGTAAATAATATAGAAGAAAAATCTAAAAATTCATTAGATATCCTAAAAGAAGCTTACAAATTGGGCATAAATCTTAGTTTTAATAAATATATGGGAAATTGTAATGAAATTTCTGATGCCCAAAAACAAGAAATTATTGAATTTTTAAAGACTAAACCGGAAATTTTAAAAGAGGATATTTCACTGGCAAGTTTAGTTAATAAATTTGATAAAATTAAGTACTTTAATGAACATCCTGAGCTGACAAGCTTAATGTCAGGAAATGTTGAAGTATATCTAAACATAGATTTAAGTATAAAAGATTTTGAACTTGCAAGAGAAAAATTTAAGAAAATATCGCCAGAATCCCTGAAGAAGATAAGCAGATTGTCAACTGATATGTTTGAATGTGCCTGTGCTGTTGTTTATGGGGTTATTCCGGAATCAAAATTTGACCATATAATTTCTGCTGTTAATAAGCTTGCAAAATATGACAACAGTGTCGCTCAGGATTTGTATAGAGCATTTTTTGATATAGACTATATAGTTACTTGTCCGATGAATAGTATTGAAGACAATATAGAAGTAGCCGCAAGATATTTGAAAAATGGTGCCCAAAATATCAAAACTATGCAAAAGATTATATTTTCTGAGGGGGTTGATTTTGACAAAAATGAAGCCGCAATAAATGAATTGATTGCGGATAAAGACGCTTTAGTCAAAGGTGTTAAGCTTAAATGCCAAAATCTTGCTCCGCAGTTTGGAGATTGGTTTGCAAAATTTATAAGTGACAAGGATGAATTTTCGACTTTACTTACCTCAACTGGCTTGTCTAAAGATCAGCTTATTGATGATATGTATTCTACAGCCAAGCTGCTTTATTTTGTGAATGCAAAGCCTCAGGATTATGTAAATGGTACAACCTCTGACCTGATAACTAAAGCCTTGAAAATTATTAGAGCTCAAAATTCGGAGAAGGAAATCCCAGACAGTTTTATATTAAAAGGAATGGGTGTTACTCAAGAAACAACAGATTTTTCTAAAGCATACCAGGCTATTAACTCTGCAAGGGCTTTGGATGCAGATATAAAACTTAATTTTGAGAGTATGTTCGCAGATATTTCCTCAGCAATTGCTGCAACCGATAGTGAAACAATCAAGTTACTGCTAGATAAAAGACTTGCAAGTTTTGGTGAGAACGTAAACCATATTAATTTAATGAGTTATGATGATAGGATTGAGTTGTCCAATATGATAAGAAACGGTAAACGTATTAACAAAAAGGGGCAGCCTGATAAGCTTACAGGTCAGCAAAAACTTGACTTGATCCAAATAGTCTCAGCTCTAAGTGAGATAAGAGATACTAGAGGTCAAACTCTTAATTATGCAGATTATAAAACAGATCTTGGCAACGGAACTTTTGTGCTGAATATTGATGCTCTAAGAAGAGACTTACTAAAATTACTTCTTTCAAACATGGGTATAAGCCCATCTGAGTTTGACAAATTAAATCCTAAAGATGTAAATTGGGATATAAATTACGTTTCCTTATTGGCGAAGAAGCCTATAAGAGATGAAGGTGAACTTGCTGAATTGGTTAGAGTATCTTCGCTTGGGCAATTTAATGATTACATAAAGGATCCTGCAAATAAGCATGGTGCCGCTAATGCAATGACTGAGAAGGCGTTTAACGACAATGGTCTGAGTTATTCAAATTGGATAACTGGTCCTGAGGCAAAGACGTTTAAACTTGGGCAAAAAGATTATACGATAAAGCTGTGGAATAGAGTACCTCAAGAGTCCTTGTTTGATGGTTCATATACGACTTGTTGTACTGCCTTAAACGGTTCTAACGGTGGTTCTATGGCGAATTACCTTCTAAATACAGCAATCAACGTTGTTGAAGTTCGTGATAAAAAAGGAAATGTAGTTTCTATGTCCAGATGCTATGTGGCAAATGTTGGCGGTAAAAATACCCTTGTAATCGAAAATATTGAAGCTAACAATAAGCTTATAAAAGAAATGAGTGACTATGAAGGTAATATTGAGCTTGCAAACAATATATTTGATTATATGAAAGACTTTGCAGATCAAATCGGTGGAAAGGATATGCCGGTTCTGATGTCTACAAGTTATTTAAAAATAGGTACTCAGCCTTACGCTAACTTGAAAAAAGTTAAAAAAGATATCACATTCCTTGGTAAAATTTCTAAGGATGACATATACTTAAATACATTCCAAAAGTATGTCGATGCAAATAACCTTAAGGATAAAAGCGCAGATTTCTACGTTATAAGAGGAGATAACAATGAATAATAATAAATCAAAAATAACTAGAGATATGCTTATCTCAGAAGTTATGAAAAAAAATATACTTGTTCCGGCTATACTTGGCAAATTTGGCATGTATTGTCAAAATTGCGATTCAAGATTTGACGAAAGTCTCGAGGAAGCTGCAAAACTGCATAATGCAGATATATCTCAGCTTCTATATGAACTTAATATGCTAGTTAAATAATAAAAAAAAATCCCTCAAATTTTGAGGGATTTTTGGTAATTAGCTATTTAGCTATTTAGCTATTCAAAATCAGTCTTTGAAATAAATAGCATAAATTCATCAAACATTTGCTGTAATGGCACATCAATAGGGCATTTTTTATCTGCAGACATATTTTCATGCTCCATCTCCAATGCTCCCAATATGCTCAAAGCAGCCGTTCCATTCTTTGGGGTAATTGTTTTCATAAATACATACTCCTATTTAATCATATCCGTCTAACAGTATATATATCGGATATCTTTTTGAAAACTTTAATGGAAAATGAGCATGATTTTATAAAAATTGCGAAAACCCTTTGTTAGAACTGAAATAAGAAAATTTAACATATTGTTACAAAAAAAATAATTCAAAAGTTTTACAATAAATCTGGTTGTGCTAAAATTAAGTGTGTGGAAAAACAAAAGGAGATACGACAATAGCAAACGATACTAGAATAAAGGACAATAAAGACAAAGTTCTTATGAACGAGCGTATACGCGCGAAAGAAGTGCGTTTAATCGGTAAGGATGGAGAAAATATAGGTATTATAGAAACATCAAAAGCTTTAAAGATGGCGTATGATGAAGATTTAGATTTAGTTGTAATAAGCCCTAACCAAGCGCCTCCTGTAGCAAAGATTTTGAATTACGGGAAATATAAGTATGAATTGGAAAAAAAGGCTAAGGAAGCTAAGAAAAAGCAACATACTGTTGAAGTTAAAGAAATAAAAATCAGATATAAAATTGATACCCATGACTATAATGTGCGTATTAAAAGCATACAAAAGTTTATTGCTCAGGGTAATAAGGTGAAAGTTGTTGTCATGTTAAGAGGTCGTGAAATGCAACATTCCAGTTTGGCATTTGATTTGGCTAACAGGTTTATTGAGGATTTGAAGAATGAACCGCTTGTTGTTGAAAAGAAACCAATGTTGGAAGGCCGAAATGTCACACTTTACTTTGCTCCGCAATAAGTTTTTAAAAGTTCTTGACTTTAAATCTTTAGCAAGTATTATAAAAAACGTGGCAATTGAATATTCTACACCATTTATCCCAAAGAAGATTTTATTGCCCGCTTTTATAAATTGAATAGATTATCTCCTAACGGAGTAGATCTTAAAAATAATTAAAATTTAATAGGGTTTGCCGCGTTAGCTCAGTTGGTAGAGCAAGGGACTGAAAATCCCTGTGTCCTTGGTTCGATTCCGAGACGCGGCAAATTCTTTTTTAAAGTCATAGCAAATTTTTTTATTATAGGTGTTGTATTATTATGCAAGTATTATTTTCTAATTATTTAGCGTTAGATCGTAACCGATATTCAGCTTATACAAATTATAAAAATTCTCAGAACAATTATCATTGAACAGACATTGCAGGAATTTAATTTTTTTGAACTAATAGGGGTGTGTTTCAAATATATCTTGATTTTTTTAGTCGGAAATCGCTAAAAATGAAATTCATGAACTGGCAAAAAAGTCTGATTACTGTCCGTCAATGTCTAAAACCAAACAGTGGCTCAAAAGCTTAAATGGTGAGAATTTAGACACAGTTTAAGAAATTCGGGATAGTTCAGGAATTTTGGGACAGGACAGTGTTAAAAATTTTTTCAAAATTTTAAGTTTAGGTGGAAATTTATTTCAATTTACTAGGTAAAAAGTGACAAGAAATTTGAGAAAAATTGGTGTGTTAGTTTGCCCAAAAAACAAACCATCTGTAAATTGAAATCAAACCATTTGTCTTTTTACACCAGCTATTCTTAATTCCAAGAGCCTTATACGGCTCTTTTTTTTGTGCTACGCACGTAGATAATTGGTCGGTTGACAGTGGTAAATAACTCAAACTAGTACTAAAACTACCGGTCAACCTCAAAGTAAAACTACAAGTCGGAAGGTGAGATTTACCTACGCACGTAGATATTTGGTCGGTTGACAGAGGTAAATATAACAAGTAGATTTTAACGCTACCGGTCAACCTCAAAATAAAACTACAAGTGTAAAATATTTACCCCCCCCTAGAGGATTTTTCTTAGATTTTCGACCATTTTATCTGCTGTCGGAAGGCGTTTTTCGATATCGCCAACGGCGAGAGTTTTGACATCCTGCTCAAAATTTTCCGGTAAAATTTTACAATTTTTGAGGGCGAATGGTATAAGTTTCTTTTCTCCCGGATTCAAAACTCTGTTTTTTGCAAAAATTGTGTCAAAATAACTTGCAAGAAACGCCGCGCATCTGTGGTTAATGCTTACAAAATCAAGTCGTTCAACCGCGGAGGCTATCTGGTCACGGTATGAAAACATAGCATCTTTAAGGTATGCAAAATTCTTTTTGATAATATTTTCTGCTAATTTTTCCGGATAAGGGGTGTTAACTCTTTCTTTCACATCTTTTAACCAGCCGTTTTTGTCATAGAGGATTTCCGTTTTCTTAATATTATCCACAAAGCAGGTTGTGTAGCCTAAAGAAGCATTGTGTCCTTCCCACACCCATTTTATATTCCCTTCGATAAACTCCGGATTGCGGTACATAATATCAATTGGTTTACCGGTTTCCCTTAGCCTGAAAGTATCGCCGGTTTCAAAGTAGTGGTTATCAATCTCCGGTTTATCGGCGTATTTTTCAGCAATTTTGCGTCTTTCTTCAACCTGCGGTTCTGATTTTCCGTAAATATAAATATCGTAATCAGATTTATTATCTGCCATTTGTGCGGTGGAAGATCCGCCTAAACCTATTGATTCGACCTCTTTAAGATTTTTATAATGTTCTACCATTTCCATTAAGATTTCATGATTACGGTTGATTTGCATATATACTCCTTTTTTTATAATTTTAACACAGTCATGGTATAATGCTGTTTAACAGATGGGAGTATTATATGTCAAAAACTTTGATTTTAATAGACGGTCACGCTTTAGCTTACAGGCAGTTTTTTGCGCTTGAAAGAACCTCGATGAAGAATTCTGAAAATCAGCCGACCTGGGCGGTATATGGATTCTTTAAAGCTGTGTTTGACCTTTTATCAAAAATCCATCCAGATTATATCGCAGTGGCTTTTGATGTAGGTAGAAGAACTTTCAGAACAGAAAAGTTTGAAGAATACAAGGCTAACAGAGAAGCAATGCCGGATACTCTTAGAAGTCAAATCGGAGTAATTTGTGAAGGGCTTAATGCTTTTGACATTCCTATAATTACCAAAGAAGGATTTGAAGCTGACGATATTATTGGAACAATCTCAAAACTGGCTTCTGAAAAGGGGCATAATACTCTTATTTTAACCGGTGATCAGGATAGTTTTCAGCTTATTGATATAGAGGGCTCTGTAAAGGTTCTCATTCCGTCAAAGGGAGAACTTGTTGAATATGATTGGAATAAGGTTTATGAAAAACTTGGGGTTTATCCAAATCAGGTCACTGATTACAAAGGTTTGAGGGGAGATACTTCCGACAACATCCCGGGGATTAAAGGAATTGGCGAAAAGACTGCTCAGAAGCTTTTGAATAGATATCCGCATCTTGAGGAAGTTCTTGCTGATTGTGAAAACATTCCTGAAAAGGCTGTTAAACAAAACACAGTTTAAGAAATTTGGGGTAGTTCAGGATTTTTTGACAGGACAGATGAAAAGTTGTTAAACTTTTATTTTTTTGTAAATAGTTTTTGAAATTCGTCCAATGTCCCATTTATAATCATGTTTATATATTCTTTTAATTCTTTAGTATTAAATGCTGGTCCATTTTCATAATTAGCTTGTTTTTTTATTTTTCCACCTTGACGAATAAATTGAGCTCGAATTCCAATATGTTTGTCATCATTTTTGTATAAAGGTCCAATATCAAATTTTATTAAGTCTTTAGAAGTTCCTATTTCCTCAGCTTTTTTGAAATATTGTTTTGTTAGTTCTTTGTCTATAAACTTTTTACCTCTAACACAAGTTCTTCTTGATATTTGTAATTTAGCACCAAATCTTAATGAATTGCTCGCTTTAATATTATTGGTTTTCATTAAAATCCTCCATAAATCATGATTTTTAATCGTTTCTGTATATATAAAATTCGTAAAAAATAAATTTGCTATAACAGTAATTTAAATTTTTATAACATTAATTTAAGTTTCTAAATTTATCTGTCCCAAAATTCCCGAACTGGCTGTCAAATATTCCTGAACTGGTTGTTCTTTTACAACAATGTTTATAGCCCGACTTTTGGTCACAAGCTTCCTTCAAAGATTTTTTATGATATCAAGGATTTGCCGAAATTAAAATGTGCTTGTTGCGGTAAAGATATGTTCAAGGCTGATGAAATTAAAACGATGCTCAATAGTTATCAGGCAGGTTCAAAAAGAGCACTTGAAAATAATGCGCTTGCAAAATTTAAGGATACTGAAGCATTTGAGTTTTTGAGCGGTTTATCAAAAGAAAATCCAAAAGCTACGCTGAGAGAACTAGTAAGTACTAGAGAAGGTGGGGCTAAAATGCGTGATTTACATCCGAGAACTCAGCTTGATATAATGCAGATGGCCTTGATAGCTGATGGAATATCTGTAAAAACTCCGCGTGTTATCGCTAAACTTTCAAAATACAAAGATATGTTTGGCGAGGACTTAAGAGCTGTCTATGATACTATGGAAATTTATGCAGAAATGTATCCTAAAAAGACTTTTGCCGAGATATTCAATTTGCCGGAAGTGAGTGAAAGACATAAGACTCTGTATGCAGAAGCTAAAGCTCAAACCAGTAAGCAAAAAATTGATGTGTTTAAGAGACTAAGAGATTTTTCTGAAACTTTACCTCCGAAGGACAGGAGTAGACTTCAGGATGCAAATACGCAAGCTATAAAGATTTTAAATAATGGTATGTATGAGCCTAAATTTGTTAAGGCTCTTGTAAGTGGTATATACGAAAACTTTTTAAAGAGTGCTGATACAAAAAGGATAAGAGGAAAAATCATGCCGGTTGTAAATGATTTTCCTTATGATTTAATTTCTCCTGTAGATGCATTTATATCCAATTCAATTGATAAAAAGCGCAGTGATATTGATATTATAAAAATATTTTTAGATGACATGATGGCTACATTTGAGCACGCAAGACCGCGTAGTCAAGATGGAAGTGATGAGTGGTTTAATGGTATAGTATTGTGCAGGCATTGCAATAGAACCAGAGCAGATTTGCCATATCCGTTCTTTTTGTCATTTTACCCTGAGATGAAAAAAAATATTCAGCGTCAGTGTGATAGAATTATGACTTTCATAATGAGAGGAAAGTTGAAAGGGCATGATGATTATCCTGCCGATATAAAGCGAACAATGTTGGTTGAATCAGGAAATGTAATAAGACTAAATATTACTAAATATCTTAAATATAGAGAACAGCAAACACTTTTAAAGCTTGAACAGTCAAAAGCCATACTAGCTCAGGATGAGGCAAAATACAAAGAAGCCTCTCAAAAATTGCGTGAAGTTGATTCTAGGATAGAGGAGATTATGAAGGTCGTACGACAGCTGAAAAAGGAAAGACGTGCTGCCAGTGAAAAATTTAATGCTGTAGCTGATTTGAAAAATCAATCCGAAGGTCAGGTTAAGGATAACGAAATTCTATTGAGAAATATAAGAGAAGATATGGAGATTGACAGTTCATTGAATAAATCTGTGATACTCAAGAGAATAAAGAAACTTCAGCAAAATAAAAATTAAAGTGCATCTTTGTCTTCGTAGAGGTCGAAACTTTCGTCATTAACTTCGCGCAGGAAGTTTGTCCAACTGTTATAGTAATCTGCAAGGGCGTATGTGTAGCCAACGATTATTGATTTGTAGGACTGTTTCATTACAATAAGTGCGGTTATATCAGTTTTTCCTGTTTCGTAACTTTTTATTGAATTTTCTATCAATTTTTCAGAACTTGTCAGGATTTTTTGTTCATAGCAAAGAAGATTGTCTCTTGCGGTTAAAAACTTAGCATAAGCAGCATCGGCATCTTTTATGGCTTTATTAACAGTTGAGATGTATTTTAGCTGAGATTGCTCAAGTTCAAGTTTTGCTGATTCGATTTCCGGTCTAAATGTGTAAAATACAGGTAAATTAACTATATTTGCACCGGCATAGGCTCCGCTTTTGAATCGGTCATCAGTTTGAGTTTTGCTCTGGTACATGTACCCGCCTGTCAGTTCTATGTCAGGAATTCTTTGTCTTGTTACAAGTTGAAGATTTTTCTTTGCGATATCTATTTGTTGTTTTGCAATTTTTATGTCGTATCTGTGAGCAATTGCGTGCTCTCGAATGTCGCTGAATTTAGGCATTCCATCATTAGGGCTCGGGGTAAGAAGCTCATCAAAGTTATTTTCTTCCGCAAAAATTTTATCTTGTGTATCATAGTTTGATTCTTCACCAGGATTAATGACCTTATTGAAGTTTACAAGCGCATTACGTACAGCAATTTTTGCTGTGTTAACTTGTGTTGTCAGTTGATTAAGAGCAATTTCTGCTTGCAGCTCATCAATCTCAGGAGCCTTGCCGCTTTTAACCTTTTTTTCTACAACGTTATAAAGTTGTTCTTGTAATTTTTCTTGCTGCTCAAGGGTATTAAGGACTGATTTTTCTGCAACAAGGTTGATATAAGCCTCGCGGACATCCATTTTTAATTTAAACTTTGCATACCTTAGATTTTCACTTTCAAGCTCCAAATTTGACTTTGCAAGATTTTTACGCACTCCTCGTTTTCCGACTTCAATCAATTCGCTAAATCCAAGTTGTTGCGGTTCGCTTCTGCCGGCAGTACCAATGTTATAAAACATATTAAATTCAGGGTTTTGGAGTCTGTTTGCACTTTTTACTTTATTTTGTGCAATGTCAATATTCATTTTAGCTGCTCTAAGATCAATATTTTTTTCTACGGCAATATCAAGTGCCTGCTGTAAATTTATCTGGACATTATCTTCGATTGCAAATGCACTTGGGGTTAAAAGAATAGATATAATGAATGATATCAAAACCTTTTTCATATTATATAATTATATCGCAACATGGATATATATGTCCAGAATTATAAAAAAAATAAGAAGGAGCTTTTATGCCTGATTCATACCAAACACTCAGATGTCCTGCTTGTGGTAATGTAATGAAAAAAATATTTATTCCAGCACTTGGAATAAATATTGATATTTGTACTGAAGGCTGTGGTGGTTTATATTTTGATTGCAAAGAGCTTCAGATGTTTCAAAAGGGTTCTGATGCAGGTATGGAAGAAATTAATGAAGCACTTGCGGGTCGGACTTATACTCCTGTAGCTGAAGATCAAGTAAGAGTCTGTCCTTCTTGTGCAACAAAGATGGTCAAAACTTTTATAAAAGGTCTGAATGTTCAAGTTGATACTTGTTATAATTGTGGTGGTGTATTTCTTGATTACGGTGAACTTGATAGTATCCGCTCGGGTGTAAAACGAGTTACTGTAAATCAAGTTAAACAACAAAATTTAACCCAAAATAATAATGATGTCCTAAGAGAATACTTTAGAGAAGCTCAAAAAGAAGAGCATAATTACAGAAAGTTTAATTATGCTATGGATACCCTATTTAGGCCTCGTTATGGACGCCATGGTCGCACTTCATGCTTTATCGATTTACTTTATTTACTATTTAGCTAGTAATTATTTTATGTTTGTAGTAGGATATATTTTGCATACATATATAGATATAAAAAAGGAGATATAATGCCGGTTAATATTACCCCCCGACATGATGTAAATTACAATCACAGAATAGCTTTTAAATCGTCAAAACAGAAACAAAATGACAATCAAAAATACTCAGACCCTCTTATGAAATGGCCTGCAAGAGGGCTTGCTTACAGTAATGAGTTAGGTGCTGCAATAAGTGAAGTTGCGCCAAAACTCGGTACGCTGTTGTGGTTCCCGGCAATGCTATATTTTGGTGCGGATATTTATGACAAGTACAAAAATGAAAAAGATTCTTACAATCCGAGCCGTGTAAGGGGTACTGAGCAGGCAGTGTTTCAGTTTTTAGCAAGTGTTATCTTGCCTACTTGCGCTGTTTTAGGCGGTCAGAAGGTTACGTCACTGCTTGGTAAATTTGGTAAGACGGGATTAACTCTTCAGACGGAAGAAGAAATTATTGACTTTTTGCAGGGGCACATGAGCAGAAGAAATATCGCTGATTATAAAGACAATGTGCAAGGCTTTAAGGAAAGTTTCAATGTTGCTCTTGCAAATCACAGAAAAAAGACAAAAACTGAGATGAGAATAACTGGTCTATTAAGAAGTGCAAAAAATTATATTTTTAATTCCCAGCATCCTGAAGCAGTGGTTTTTGCTGAGAATGACAATATAACTAAATTTTCTAATCAAAAAATTGATGAAATGTTTAGTATTTATAATCAATTAATGACCGATGACAGTAAAGCTCCGAAGGAGTTTTCTCCATCGATGTTTAAGAAGTATAACAAGATAAAGGAAAAGTTTTTCAATGACAAGGCTTATCGTGATACGGCAAAAGCTGATGCTATTGATATGATTATCAGAAAGTATCAAAAGTCTAAAATAATGAATGCAAAACTATTGAAGACACTTGGTGGATTTGTCGCGCTTGGACTTGCAATAAAGCCTATAGACAACTTTGTAGAACATACAGTAATGAAAAAATATGTAGTTCCGCGATTAAAGTCGCTTGAAAGTGCTCCTGTTGATAATTATAAAAGTAAGCACATAACAAAAACAGCCAATAGCAGTAATAGTAACAATATTGTTGTTGATAATGAAAAAGCTTAAACTCGGCCGTATATATCATTATAGCGGATTATATCATCTTCCGAGATATAATCACCCTTTTGAACTTCAATTATCTTTAATTCGGTATCGTATGGGTTCTGAAGTGAATGTATTGCTTTAAGCGGAATGTCTATGCTATCTCCGGCCTTTACGATATATTCTTTGTCATCAAGTATAACAAAGGCAGTACCTTCTAGAACAACCCAGTGCTCAGATCTGTAGTTATGTGATTGTATTGATAATTTTTGTTTTGGAAGAACACAAATAGTCTTAGTTAAATAGCCTTCACCACTGTTCATACAAGTATAATAGCCCCAAGGTCTGAATACTGTTTTATGAAGTTTTGTCGTGTCGCTTTCTTTTAGTTTTTCAAAAAGTTTTTTGACATTCTGTGACTCATCACGCTTGCAGGCCATAATTGCATCTTCTGTTTCTACAAGAATAATGTCGCTCAAGCCTGATACAGCAACAAGTTCTTTTTGTGAGTATATAAATGAATTTTTAACATTATCAACAACAACTTTTCCTGTTATAACGTTGCCTTGCTCATCTTTTTCTTTAACATCATAAAGCGATTGCCAAGAGCCCAAGTCGTTCCAATCAGACTGAAGTTTTACAAGTGCAATCTTGTCAGATTTTTCCATGATTGCATAGTCAATTGATATGGATGGCATATTTTCATAAATCGAATAATCAATCTTTAAGTGATTGTCAAATGTAAGATGTTCTAAATTAGCAGAAATCTTTGGACAATATTTCCGGAATTCTTCCAGCAATACCGAAATCTTTGCCATAAAAATACCACCGTTCCAGTAGTAGTTACCTTCTGAAATATATTTTTTAGCGGTATCTAAATCAGGTTTTTCCACAAATTTTTCAACCTTATATCCGCCCTGCAGGCTGTTAGCAGTCTTAATATAGCCATATCCAGTTTCGGGGTATGATGGTTTTATCCCAAAAGTTACTATATAACCATCGTCTGCCAAACTTTTTGCTGATTCAACAGTTTTTTCAAAAGCTGCATTATCTTTTATAAGGTGATCAGAAGGAACTATGATTACAATATCATCTTCGTTTGAATTCTGTTTAAAATATTCAAGTGAACAAGCGATTGCAGGGGCAGTGTTTTTTCCTAAAGGTTCTGCAATTACGGGAGCTGATTTACTTATTTTATTAAGTTGAAGTTTTACATCCGAAAAATGTTTAATATTTGTTATGGAAAGAATATTTTCTGCATCAATGAAGCTGTTCAATCTGTTAAAAGTTGCTTGTAATAAGCTGGTATCTCCATCAATGCTAAGTAACTGCTTAGGATACATTTCTCGTGATAAAGGCCACAATCTGCTTCCCGAACCACCTGCTAAAATTATTGCTTTCATAACCTCTCCTTGTCATCTGTGTCTATGGGTTTATTATACCAGATAATATTGTATTTACAAATTATAAAAAAATTTGTATAATTTTTTTATGTATAGCGACGGTGAAAAAGTATTTATAGAGGATGATGACCTTTGTTTAACTTGCGAAAATTATGTAAAGGAGTTTGATTGTCCTCTTTTGAGTGCTCTTGTGCAAGGTGATGTTTTTTTAGAGGATAGCCTTGTTGTTACCAAATGTGCGTTTTATAAAGAGTTTAAGAGAGTATTACATATTGTAAGGAATAAACATGAAAACAATAACAATGATTAACGGGGACGGGATAGGTCCTGAGATTTCGGATGCGGTTATGAAGATTATTGATGCCAGCGGGGCAGATATTGAGTGGGAAATTCAAACTGCCGGCGAGGGTGTAATTGAAACAGAAGGTACTCCTCTGCCTGAACGTGTAATATCTTCAATCAAAAAAAATAAAATAGCGCTGAAGGCTCCGGTGACAACTCCTATAGGCAAAGGGTTTCGTTCTGTAAACGTTCAATTGCGCAAATCTTTGGATTTGTATGCAAATTTAAGACCTTGTAAAAATCTTCCTTCTGTTAAAACACGCTTTGATAATGTTGACCTTGTTATTGTTAGAGAAAACACTGAAGACTTGTATGCAGGTATTGAACGTAAAGTTTCCGAAGACAGAGCTGAAAGTATAAAGGTTATAACTCGCAGTGCTAGTGAAAGAATTTGCCGTTTTGCGTTCGACTATGCTGTAAAAAACAACAGAAGAGAAGTTTGCGTTGTAACAAAAGCTAACATAATGAAATTTTCTGATGGCTTGTTCCTTGACTCATATAGGACTGTAGCAAAGGATTATCCGGAGATTGCTCAAAGAGAAATTCTTGTAGATAATCTATGCATGCAGTTAGTGCAAAATCCTGAAAAGTTCGATGTTTTGGTTTTGCCTAATCTTTATGGCGATATAGTCTCTGACCTTGCAGCAGGGCTGATCGGGGGGTTAGGAGTAGCTCAGGGTGCAAATATTGGTGTAGAGTGTGCTGTGTTTGAACCTGTGCATGGTTCTGCGCCGGATATTAAGGGGCAAAATAAAGCAAATCCAACTGCTCTATTGCTATCAGGTATTGAAATGCTCAGGTATATAGATAAGTGTGATTGCGCAGACAAAATTGAATCGGCTTTGTTTGAAACGCTAAGGAGCGATGTAAAGACAGCTGACTTAGGCGGTAGTGCAACAACAACTGAATTCAGAGATGCAGTTATCAAAAACTTAGTCTAATAGTCCTAAATCCTTAAGTAATTTCGAATTCTCTGCAAGTTGTGTCAGTTTTTCGTTTTCAAGCGGATCTTTTGCCCCACTTTTGAACAAATCTTCAACAATTTTATTGTGAGAGGTATTTTCCGGATCGGACAGTACAAGTTTTGTAAAGTTTTTTATATCACATTGCTTTTCATAAAGCTTGAGGGCATGCTTTGACATGGAGTCAAGAAACTCATTTTTTGAAAGGTCAAAATCAACATCAATAGGTCTAATCATCCCTTGATTTGAGACTTTTTTCTTGGTTAAATTAAGTTTTTCTGATAATTGCTTAAATAACTTCATACACGTACCCTCATATACATTATATACGTTGTATTAAAAATTTTCAATCAATCCTCGGATTTACGATTTAAATATATTATTTTCTTGATTATCAGTTATATTTATTTTATAATATATTCGCATATTTAAATAAGAAAGAGGTTTTGAATGCTTGATATTAAATTGATTAGAGAAAATCCTGAAAAAATTAACGAACTTTTAAAACGCAGAAATCCGGAATTGTCAGTTGATGAAGTAATCAAAATTGACGAAGAAAGAAGAAAAGTGCAAGCTCAGGCAGATGAACTAAGAGCTAAAAGAAAAAAGGATTCTCAGTCGATTGGCGAGTTGAAAAAACGCGGTGAGAATACTGATGCTGTTCAAGCTGAAGTTAAAAAACTCGGTGATGATATCAAAAATCTCGAAGAAAAACAAACTGAGCTTGACAATAAGCAGAGAGATTTGTTGCTTCATATTCCTAATATTCCTGATGAAACTACTCCAATAGGTGCATCAGAAGATGATAATCAAGAAGTTTACAAATGGGGCGAACCTCGTAAATTTGATTTTGAATTCAAGCCTCATTGGGACTTATGCGAAGAAAAAAATCTTGTTGATTTTGAAAGAGGCGTTAAGCTTTCTCAAAGCAGATTTATTTTGTATAGAGGAAAAGGTGCTCGTCTTGAAAGAGCTATAATAAACTTTTTCTTAGATTATCATACACAAGAACAGGGCTATGAAGAAGTATTGCCGCCATTTATGGCAAACGCTGCAACAATGACTGGTACAGGCCAGCTTCCAAAGTTTAAAGATGATATGTACAAGTGTGTTGATGAAGATTTGTACTTGATACCGACAGCAGAAGTCCCTGTTACAAATATTTATGCTAACGAAATTTTGACAGAAGATGATTTGCCAAAATATATGACAGCTTATACACCTTGTTTTAGACGTGAGTCAGGTTCTGCTGGTCGTGATACACGTGGTCTTATTCGTGTTCACCAATTTAATAAGGTTGAGTTAGTAAAGCTTACAACTCCGCAGACTAGTGCGGAAGAGCACGAAAAACTTACTGAAGATGCTGAAAAGATGCTTCAATTGTTAGAACTTCCTTACAGAAGAGAAGCTCTTTGTACTGCTGATATTGGGTTTTCAGCTAACAAATGCTGGGATTTGGAAGTATGGATGCCTTCTTACGGAACTTATAAGGAAATCTCAAGCTGTTCAAATTATGGTGACTACCAAGCAAGACGTGCAAATATCAGATACAGAAATAAAGAAACAGGCAAGACTGAATTTGTACATACAATTAATGGTTCAGGTTTGGCAGTTGGCAGAACTTTTGCAGCTATTGTTGAAAATTATCAGCAAGAAGATGGTACTATTATCATTCCGGAAGTTTTGCGTAAATATACAGGCTTTGATAAAATATAGTAACAAGAGGTCAAATGCGTTCTGATATTCAGGATAGAATAAGAGAGATGCTTAGCGAGCCATTTTCTTATAGAGATAATTGGCTTATAAATTCGTGGATATATTTTTGCAAAACTGTGCTAATTGTTAGGTATTTATTTATGATTGCACCTTTTTACCTAAAAGTATTAATTGGGGTTCCACTGTGCTTTTTTGATCAAAAGGTTTTTATCACATACATATTGTTTATTATCTGGGCAATGTATCTGGATAAACAGTATCGATATGATTATAAAGAATCTACTTTTACCATAAGAAGATATTTTAAGGTATATTTATTCAAGAATGTATTATTTATAGCGGCAGCTTTGTTTATGTATGAGTATTATTTTCATCCGTACGGTTGGATATGCTCTATTTATTCAATCCCTATGCTGTTAGTTGCGGTTGGTTATGTCTTGCCTATTTTTGACAAGAGAATTTATAAATAAAAGAAGGTTTGTAATGGATATAGAATATTTTGATAAAGAAGAATTAACAGACAAAATTTTGGTATATACCCCGCTATTTCTTGGAGTTGTACTATTTTGCCTGCTGGGTGTTTTTGGATATTTTTACGGGCATAAAACATTAAATATAGCATCAGGCAGTTTTTTGTTACTGCTCGGTGGTGTTTGTTTTGCAATTTTAAAGTCTAAATATTCAAAAACACAGAATGTGACAGTGAACATTAGAGATTTATATTTTTGGATTAATAACACAAAATACTATTTCAATGATTTGTTGCCTACCTTTGATGTATCTAAAAACGGCAGTACAAAATTAATATACTGGTATAATATAACGCTATATTTTAAAAACGGAGCACAAACCTCATTGTGCCTACCGCAGAGCACAGCATACTCATTTATAAATAAGTATTTGTCGGTTTACTCAAAGCCGACATATAAACAGTAGGCTGCTTGGTGGAAAATTAGAGTATATAAACTTTAAAAACCTCAAGTGCTGTGTTATAATATAAATACAGGTAATGAGGAGTAAGAATGTACGAATTCCCGTTTGAGCTGGATGAATTTCAAAAAGAGGCATGTGAATATATATCAGAAGGCAAAAGTGTCGTAGTGTGCGCTCCTACAGGCGCAGGAAAGACTGTAATCGCAGAACATGCTATCAATCAAGCAATAAAAAACGGGGTTAGAATATTTTATACCACTCCGCTAAAGGCTCTTTCGAACCAAAAGTATAATGATTTTTCAGAAAAATTCGGACACGATAATGTAGGGCTTTTAACTGGTGATACTTCAATAAATCGAGATGCTCAGATTGTTGTTATGACAACTGAAGTATTCAGAAATATGCTTTATGGTACAAATTTTGGTGCTGTTGCTGATAATTTGAAGGATGTAAGATATGTTGTTTTGGATGAAGTTCACTATATGAATGATGAGCAGCGCGGTACCGTTTGGGAAGAGAGCATAATTTACTGCCCTACTAATATTCAAATAATTGCGCTTTCTGCGACGGTTGCAAACGCTGATGAGCTTACTGCATGGATAAACACTGTTCATTCGGAGACAAAGCTGGTTAATACGGATTTTAGACCTGTCCCGCTTAAGTTCTTTTACTTTGACAGCTCTCAGCCAGACAGAATTCTCCCGCTGTTTACACCGACAGGTCAGTTAAATAAAAAAATTAAACCTGAGAAAAAAGTTTGGGGACCAAAGCGCAAAAAACAAAAATTTTATGCAAGAGATGTAGTAAGGAATTTAGCAAAAGCTGATATGTTGCCTGCTATATATTTTACGTTTTCACGCAAAAAGTGTGATGAGCAAATGGAAAAATGTGCTGATTTGGAGTTAGTAACAAGAGCTGAGCAAGCCAAAATCAGGCAGTTTGTTGATAGTTATATTGCAGAAAATCCTCACTTATACAACAATAAGCATATTGAATATTTGTTGCAAGGAGTTGCATCCCATCATGCAGGCTTACTTCCGGCTTGGAAAAGTCTTGTTGAAAAGCTTTTTCAACAAGGATTGATAAAAGTTGTATTTGCAACAGAAACACTTGCCGCAGGAATAAACATGCCTGCTAGATCGACTGTTATAAGTTCAACAAGCAAAAGAACTGATTCAGGTCATAGAATGCTTACAGCCAGTGAATTTTTACAAATGTCAGGTCGTGCCGGCAGACGAGGAATGGATGAGGTAGGCTATGTAACAATTGTTGGTACTATGTTCCAGACTCCTGAAGAAGTAGCAGAGCTTGTTTTAAGTGATGCAAATCCTTTAGAGAGCCGCTTTTCACCGAGTTATTCAATGGTATTGAACCTGCTTCAAAGATTTTCGCTTGATGAGGCAAAGGAGCTTATTTTAAAAAGCTTCGGGTATTTTTCTTCCGGATCAAGGCTAAAACCTTTACTTGCACTTCAGGGCAGTTATGATGCAGAACTTAAGGAAAGAGACTTTGTTTGTCCGTTTAAGCATTCGGATGAGGATCTTGCAAAGTACGACAGTTTGCGTCATCTATACGTCCAGAACCGACAAACTTACAAAAAAATATGTAAGCAAGAACGTTCAAAAAATCGACCTTTATCGCAGGAAGCTGTTGATTTCGGGAAAAAGACCAAAGGTATGCTTAATGAATTGCACAAGTATAAGTGTGATACCTGCAAGCTTTATAAGAAACACTCTAAAAATGTAGAAGTTGTTGAGAGAATATTAGCAAGAAAGAAGAAGCTTGAAAAAGAAATTGACAGACAAAGAGATATATTCTGGAATAAATTTTTGGCCCATAAGGCAGTTTTGGAGGAGTATGGGTATATAGTAGACAATTTCCCTACAGAAAAAGGTGTTATGACTTCAAAAATCCGCTCGGAAAATGAACTGTTTATTGCGGAGATTATTAACTCTCACATATTGGAAAATTTAACTCCGGCTCAGCTTGCAGGAGTAATCTGTGCTATAACAACTGAGGACTTGAGGGTTGATATACCATATATACCTTTTTCTGAGCCTGTTCGAAAGACATTAAATCTCATAAGAAATATAAGAAGAAAGCTCGAAAAAGTACAAAATGCACATTTAGTAGAAGCTCCTTGCTACATAAATCCATACTTCTCGTCATTGATAGAGCTTTGGGTTGAAGGTTCTGAGTGGGAAAGCATATCGGAACAAGTCGAGATGGGTGAAGGTGATATTGTCAGAGCTTTCAAGCGCGTTGTTGATGTTTTAAGACAATTTACAACTATATCAGATATTCCGGAAGCTTTAGTCTTTACGGCGCGTGAAGCAATTGAGAAAATTCAGCGTGAGCCTGTTGATATAGATTAGAGGTATTTATGAAGAGACCATTGAGCAAGATTGGTGTATTTTTAAGATATTTCCCTAAACTCTTTTTAAAAAGTGGTACCTATCGTATAAAGTTAAAAAAATACTTGGGTTACAAGAAATATAAAAAACTAAAACTTGCTATGACTCTTTTGGTAAAAGATGAAGAAAATTTAATTGAGCAAAATATTCGTTTCCACAGAGCAATGGGAGTTGATGTATTTATCGTTACCTTGCATAATTCTACTGATAATACGCTAGATATTATAAATAAATTAAAGGCAGAGGGTCTCCCGATTGTTACCGTTATCGCAAATGAAAAAGGTTACCTTCAGGCCAAGCGTGTTGATAAAATGATTAAAACAGCTAAAAAAGTTTATAAAGCTGATTGGGTAATAAATGCTGATGCAGATGAATTTTATTATTCAAAAGATTTGAATTTAAAAAAGAGTATTGCAAAATATGATATTGCTAATGTAATCAGGTTAGAGTCAACCTTTTCGTTTCCTGCTGGTAACGGAAACAGGCTTCTTTCGCCATATTTTATAACAAATTCTATACCAGACTTTTGGTATAAACTTTATCCTAATCTTCCAAAAGATGGACGATATACTGGAGTTAACAGTTGCCCCAAAGTGATACATAAAACAAAAAGTTATATTAGAATCCATGTCGGAAACCATGATGTGTCAATGAGATTTAAAAAGATCCTGCCGGCTTCTGACATAATATTGTTTCATTTTAGTGACGGAAATTATAACGATTATGAGGCAAAGGTAAAACGTTATATGAATACTTTTATTCAAGCTGACGGTGTTGCTGGAGGCCATGTGAAGTTTATGATTGATTTATATAATAAAGGAAAGTTGAAAGAATTTTATGATAAACAATTTTCCTCTGAGATATTAGAAAAGCTTTTAGATATTGGTTGTGTGACCAAAAATTATCTGCTCATAAATTACTTAAAATATAAAGATATATTAAGATAAAGTGTTAAAAATACCTTATTTAGTTTTGTAAAAGCCTTATGGGGTGTACACTTGAAGTATTTGTAAATTTATGTTACAATAGTAGTAGGAAGATCCTGAAAGATAAATTTACAGGTTTCCGATGAGTGTTATTCCCCACCCCACTCTAAAATAAAAAAGGTATCCGGTTACTTAAAAGAAACAGGTGACGCCATGGATACTCTTAATTACTGTGCAGGAAACACATCAAAAACTTCGACGTTGGTTATTAATTTTGCGGCGATGGGGGCGATGATTTTATTTTTGCATTTTGCATTTAATCTGCCCCTGTTCGCCGATGATATGAAGCTTGCGCATACAGCTTCACCGACAATAAATATAGATACAGGTCAAGTATATAAAAAGCTTATTAACGAGATTAGTCCCGAGGAGCGTGCCAAAAACTTTGATGAAAAGATTCGGAAAAAATATCCGAACTCCGGAATAAGGACTATAACCAGCGGGGTAAAGCACGTTAAAATGACAAGATACTATGACGGCAAGCCTGTAAGAATAAATCTTGTGGAGATAGATCCTAAACTGGCAACAGAATACGAATTAAAACCTGCTTTATCATCAACAACCTCAAATTTACAAAACAAAAGAACAATAACGACAATAGCACAAAACACAAATTCGATTGTAGCAATAAACGGTACATTTTTTAAACCCCAGACGGGTGTTCCACTAGGAACTTTAATGATTGACGGAAAAATGTACACAGGCCCGATTTACGATAGGGTATCTATGGGCATATTTGAAAACGGTTATGCAATGGCAAGAGTTCAGTTAAAAGCTAGTATAAGTGCCGGCAAAACTAATGTAAAAATTAACAACATAAACCAGCCAAGAATGCTTTCAACGCACGTAATAGCGTATACAAGAGCTTGGGGAGCAACAGCGCCTGCAACTCCAAAATATGGTATTCAAATAGCAGTAAAAGACAATAAAGTAATCACAAGTTCAACTTCAAGATTAGCAATACCTGATGGCGGATATGTTTTAGTTGGTCCTTCAAGTCTTTTAAAGCAATTTACGACAAAGAATAAAGTAGAAATAGATATAGGTACAAATCCTAACTGGGAAAATGTCAAGCACATTGTAAGCGGTGGTCCGTATTTAGTTAAAAATTCAGAAGTCTTTGTTGATATGACCGCACAAAAATTAGGTGCAATTGGAGGAAAAAATCCGCGCAGTGCAATCGGTTATACTGCCGATGGCGACATGATACTTGTTGCAGTAGACGGAAGGGAAGGAAGCTCAGTTGGTATGACTCTGATGCAGCTTGCAAACTTTATGAAAGCCGCAGGCTGTGTCAATGCTATGAATTTGGACGGTGGAGGTTCGACCGTAATGTATGTTAACGGACAGGTTGTAAATAATCCTGCATTTAAAGGCGGTATCGCAATCTCCAACGCCCTCGTTTTATCAAAAAAGAGTTAGCCAATACATTATATATATGATATGGATGAGATAATATTATATGATTAGCTGATGTAAAATTACATTATTTTGCAATAATAAAAATGTGCCTGAGGGCGTTATATTTTATAGGTGGTTGTAGTTAGAATGAATTTACATGAGCAATGTCTTTTAAGATATCTTAAAAATCCTGATGAATTATCATATTCGACAGAAATACTTAAATTAAACAATTTTATTTTGGAAAAGCGTTTCATTGTGAAAAATTTTGTTGCCAAATCTTCCGGTATCCATTATACTGATAATGTAGATTTGGTTTAGGTGTATGTTAAGAAAGATTTTATATACAGTTTGGTTATTTTTGTTTTTCTTGATGATTTTTGTAAGTGTCAAGAATACCAATTTTAACAACTTTATCTCAATGATTGAAAACAGAACTTTTGACTTACGTCAAAATGTTATGATAAAAGAGCACAATAAGTCAGTAAATTCAGATATTGTGATTATTGCTATCGATGACGCTACTTATGAGTATATTCTCGATAAATATGGTGAATGGCCGCTTCCAAGGGATGTTTATGCCAAACTTGTTGATTACATAGAGATGCAGCACCCAAAAAGTATTGCATTTGATTTAATGTTTGTAAAATCAATGAAAAGCAATGCCAAGGCTGACCAGATGCTCATTGATATGATGAAAAAATATGATAATGTTTTTGTATCAATGAATTTGGATGACCAATCTCCTGATTTAAGAACTCCGCCTGTATTGCCTGAGGATTTAAGTATTGGACTTGAAAACAAGTCAGCAAATGTTAGTTTTGACTTACAGACTTACACAAACTGCAGAAAAATACTTGACGGGATTTTAAACTATTCCTCAAATATCGGGATGATAAACGTTACCAGAGCTGATGATGGCATATTGAGAAAAATGCCTGTATTAGTGAAGTATCAGGACAAATATTATCCGCAGCTAGGTTTAAAAGTTGGTATGGATTATCTGAATATTAAGCCAAAGAAACTTGTAATAGATGCTCATTCAAACTTAATTTTGGGTGATAGAAAGATATATCTTGATAAGGACGGAAGTGCTATCTTAAACTGGTATGGCCCTCATGAGACATATGAATATATACCGATGTACAAAGTTATTCAAATCTTAAACGGAAAGCACCCTGATATTGGGCTTGATTTCAATAACAAAATTGTGTATTTTGGTACAACTGCGTCAAGCTTGTTTGATATAAAAACAGTTCCTTCTTCCAAAATATATCCTGGAGTTGAAATTCAGGCAACTTATGTAAACAACATAATAGATAATAACTTTATAAGACGTTTGGACAGGTCTTTTACAATATTTTTTGGCGTATTACTTGCCATTATCACAATATGCATTGTTATGAATGAGTCATCTGCTTTTGTAGGTTCTTTAGCTGCATTTTCAGTGTATTTACTTTATGTTTTTGGTACGTATTATGCAATGAAATATTTTAATTTGTGGATTGATATTATCTATCCGCTTTTGCTTGCGATTATTACATTTATTTCTGCTTATATAGTCAAATATTTAATCAAATCACGAGATTTTGAACAGCAATATATGCTTGCAACAACTGACGGTTTGACAGATTTATACAATCATAGATACTTCCAGGAACAAATGAGAATGATGGTAGATGCCTCTAAGCGTTATGAAACATCGTTTTCACTCATTATCTTAGATATAGACTTTTTCAAAAAATTCAATGATACATTCGGTCACCAAGCAGGGGACGCGGTCTTAAGACAGGTTGCGCAAACTTTAAAGAAAAATATAAGATCTACTGATATCGCTTGTCGTTACGGTGGTGAAGAGATGAGCATAATCTTGCCAAAAACAGACCACGAGGTAGCTTTGTTTACTGCAAATAAGATCTGTGCAAGAGTATCTTCAAAGGATTTTAGACTTCCAAACGGTCGAGAAACTTCTGTAACAATAAGCTTGGGGGTTTCCACATTCCCTGTAGACGGTCAAACTGCAGAAGAATTAATTGAGGCTGCGGATAAGCGATTATATAACGCAAAAAATAATGGAAGAAACCAAGTAGGCGAGTAAAATTAATTTTACAAAAAAATATTATAATATTTTTTGTAAAAATATGTTAAGTTATATTACAAGAACCCCATGAAAAAGCAATTTTAGAGTATATATAACGTTTATATATTTAAGAGTAAAAAACACGAAGGATACTTACATGGGTTTCTTAACCTCAACATTTATGAAATCATATGCTATAAGGATGAAGCTTCAGGCCCAACGCACCCTGATGTCTATCAACCTGGAAGCAGGTCGTGTCCAACGACAGATGAGGAGCCTTCAACGCCAAATTAAGTCCCAACAAGGATTTCAAAATATGATGATGCAGAATGAAATGTCTGGAGCATTATATGGGGTAAATGGGCAAGGAGGCTTGTATGCGCAAATGCAGGCCGCTCAGTCCAGTGGTGATACACAGACGGCGAATAGTATCTTTTCGAAAATACAACAATATCAAAACCGATATACAATGCAACGTGAAATGAATTCAAACTACTGGGATGACTGGATGGAAGCCCAGCTTGAGCCATTGAAGGATAGAGAAGAAACATTACAGATAGAAAAGACACAGGCAGAAAATGAGCTTGCTCTATGGACTGAAACTGAAAAATCTTACTCACAACAAGCAAAAGATGATATCAAGTCTGTAGTACCTGATGTAAGTTAGTTAAAATTCTTTAATTAGTTGTTAAATAATATATTTGTGCTACAATTTATTTAAAAGAAAGAGGTTGATAGTACAAATGAAAGTCAGCGTGAAAGTTCCGGCGACTACAGCCAATCTAGGTCCCGGTTTTGATTGTTTAGGGCTTGCACTACCGTTATATAATACAATAACAATTGAAGAAACAGTGTTGCCCGGCACGGGTGTTGAGATAAACGTTATAGTTAATGAGAACGTTACTGATGAATTTTCTCTAGAGCACGTTCCGATGGATGAGAACAGCATTATTTATAAGGCTGTTGAATTATTATATAACTCAATCGGCCAGACTCCGAGTGAGCTAAGAATTACAATTCATTCTGAAATACCTATCGCAAGAGGGCTCGGAAGCAGTGCGTCAGTTATTGTAGGCGGTTTGATTGCAGCTAATGAACTTTTAGGGCGTCCTGCAGATGAAGCAGCACTTCTTTCTATTGCTACAGAAGTTGAAGGCCATCCTGATAATGTTACACCAGCTATTGTTGGCGGCTTAACTTTGGCTTCCAGTGAAGAGGATGGCAGTATTGTTTATAGAAAATTAAATTGGCCACAAGAGTGGATGCTTACTCTTTGTGTTCCTGAATATGAGCTTCCGACTGAAATTTCCCGTTCTGTATTACCGAAGGAAGTTCCTTTGGAAGATGCAATTTTTAACGCTCAACGTATGGGTATGTTTGTTGAAGCTGTTAATACTCATGATGCTGAATTAATGAAATTGGCGCTTAAAGACAAGTTACACCAGCCTTATAGGATGAAATTGGTTCCTGGTCTTGAAAAGATTATGGAAAACTTAAAACACGAAGATAACGTTCTCGGTTGTGTTTTAAGTGGTGCAGGGCCTGCTATATTGATAGTTTCACTAAAGAACAACATTGACAGAATGAGATCTATTGTTAAAGAAACTTGGGATGATTTGAATATTAAGGCTCAAATGTACACCTTCCCTGTCGAAACACAGGGCGCACACGTAGTTTCGCATTCTGACTAATTTAAGAAATGTTTAAAATTTGCCCAAAATGGGCTTGTATCCTATGATTGAGCTATGTATAAGCTATACCCATATTTTACAAATGACGGCTCTGTAGGCCTTTTCAGCCCTAAGGATGATGATATTTATCATTCTACGCTTGGTGCTGCACTTGAGGCGTATGAAAAGTTTATTTTGCCAGCAAAACTTGATGATTATTTTCTCACTAATTCAGAAATAAAAATTTTAGATATTTGTTATGGCATCGGATATAATTCAAAAAGTTTTCTAAATTATTTTCAAAATTTTCAAAAAAAATTTTTAAAAAATTTTTCAAAAAAACATTTGTCGTGCGAAAAAAGATTATCGCCATATAACGATAAGATACATACCAATAATATTTCTTCGTCAGATTATAACGCGCAGATATATTCCGATAATAATTCTAATAAATTTGATAACGAATCTGTAGAGAGAATAAAAAATTTTAAAATTTATATTAAGGCAATTGATACAGATAAAAATTTGGCATTTTTATCTCCATTCATAAAAGCTAACGGAAAAATTCCTTCAAAACGATACAAATTACCATTTGATAATCCTAAGATAGAAAAGTACATGGCACTAAATAAGGATAAGCATTACGACAAAAATTTTGTAACGTATCCTGAGGAGTTGGATATAATATTATTGGATAAAATATGCTCAAACCATCCGGAAATTTTAAAAGACAGTGAGTTTATCGAGGTAATAAATAATAAAGATTATCGCCAATATTTTGAGCCTTCAATTTGCCGATTATTCAAAATGCACTACTTTAGAGGGTATAATTATACCCCTCTATGGGGCTTTTTAAGTAATTTACATAATATATATTATAAGTACCTATCAAAACGTTATAAAAGAGCTCTTAACAGCCTATTATATAAGAACTTTGATTTTGAACTTAAAATCAAAGATGCAAGACAAGAATTATTAGCAGATAAAAATACATATAATTACATTTTTTTAGACGCTTTTACTCCATCAAAGTGTCCTGCTCTTTGGACAATAGACTTTTTTAAACTGTTACATAACAAACTAGATGAAAACGGCAGGCTTTTAACGTATGCTAATTCTGCAGCTGTGAGAAACGCAATGATAAATGCAGGATTTTACATTGGAAAGATATATAACTCTGCTGAAAATAAATTTACTGGTACTATTGCCGTAAAAAATAAATCGATTATAGAACATGAGCTCTCAGAATACGATTTAGGGCTTTTAAAAACTAAGGCAGGTATATTTTATCGTGACCAAAATTTAACGGGCCAAAATGAGGCTATTATAAAGCGGCATAAAATTGAAGTTAGTAATTCATCCTTAATCTCATCTTCAAAATATATTAAACAATTTAAACATTAATAATTTTTTTATTGGTATATAACTACACGATATAAATTTATTGAATTTTAGTTATTTCAATTTTATATCCCAGAAGTTTTGCAAAATATTCGGCATCATCAAAACGTAACGTGCCAAGCCGCATCTTATGAGAAATTCCATCTAGAGTATATTTCTTATCACTATTTTCAGTAGCAATTTTTGCTAATTCCTTAAGCGTAATACACTCCTTGGCTAATAGAATTTTTACGAACTCACGTGCGGTCATTTTTACTCCTAGATAAATATTACTAATAATTGTATATATTGACAATTTAATCTTTATTAATAATTAGAAAGAATATGAAAATATATAAAAACGCTTTTACATTATCAGAAGTCATAATCACAATAGGTATTATTGGTGTTGTTGCTGCTCTAACTTTACCAATTCTGACAGAAAATATAAATGAATTAATTTATTCAACAAGACAAGCTAACATTGCTTATAAAGTTACCCAAGCAACAGATACAATGAAGTCTTTAGGGTTATTAAATAAAACTTATTCTTCTACTGATGATTTTGCTGATGAATTAGTAAAGCATTTAAAGGTAATAAAAAGATGTAATTCTAATAATATTTCAGCCTGCTGGCCTACAGATTATGTCACAACATCAGAAGGGGAAAAATACGAAGTAGCCGGTGCTAAAAAGGGCAAAAATTTAAATATTAAATCAAATATTACGGATAATGTCGGGCTCATATTGGCTGATGGCGCTGCAATTATTATGACTTATAACCAAAATTCGATAGGTATGGATGAAGGCGAGCCACTAACATCATCTATAAAATCATTACCTATCGGCTTTGGCAGAACAAGAGAATTTGCCTATACAACATCATCAACAACAGCAATCGATTTTGTAATGGATGTTAATGGAACTAAAGGCCCTAATAGTGAAACTCAAAACGGAAAAATGTTTGATATTCGCAGTTTTAGAGTTGCAAGATTTTCAAATGGTTGTGCTGGCCAGTATGTAAAAGGAATAGGGTGCGTCGTTAATTTAGGTACTGATTATGAATGTCTAATCAATGGAACAGAAGATTACAATAAGTGGAATCCCGGAAACTATCAATATAATAGCTGTTTTGGTGGAGCAAAAAAAGCATGTAACGATATAGAAATGGAGCTGGCAGATGTAAGCAAAATGCGTAGTATGTGTAATGCAGTAAAGAATGGAACTCTTAACCTTTCACGAAGTGAAATTTGGATGACATCAAGTTCTATTGGAGTTGATTTGCATTCAGTCTTTAGATTTTCTGATTGTGATATTTGGGGAGGTAGTTCAAATACCAATAAAGAACCGGCTCTATGTATTAGCGAATAATGATTTTACAACTTACTCACAATAACAATATTAACACAAGTATAAAAATAACATATTATAGTTTTATGAATTGAATGTTTTTATAGGAGAGTTTTGTGAAAAGATTATTACTTTTGGTTGCGTTGTTTGGTATTACTGTAAGTCCAGCATTTTGCTCACATTGGGTTGCGGTTGGTAATGGGCATTACGTCGATGTAGAAACAGTTATCCCGAAACAGAATTTCGAGGGATACGAATTAAACGGCCGTTATTACGAGTTTTGGACAAAATATATATCTAATAAACCCTATAAAACTATTCTTGGAAAAGGTGTATATGCCTCTGCTAATAAAGTTCTTCTTGACTGCCAGACAAGATATGCAAGACGTTTGTCTTACTTTGCTTATGATGCACAAGGTAATGAGATAATCGGCCTAAAAATGGTTAATGAGCAGTGGCATCATATACATCCTAAAACGGTTCCATTTGAAGCTTATCAGTTTGTATGCAGTGGAAAGTACGACTTGCATAACTTTAAACACTTAGACAGCCAGCTTCGCCATTAATATAAATTTACCTTTTTGCAACAAGTATCGCATATTTGTATAATTTTTATATGGCAAAATATGATTTAATAGTTGTCGGAGGGGGCACTGCCGGTTGTGCAGCGGCTTATACTGCCGGAAAACTTGGACTTAAGACGCTTATAATTGAAAAAAGTATTCATCTTGGCGGTACAATTACCTCAGGGCTTGTTGTTCCAGCCATGAAGTCATCTGAAAATCAAATAAATACTGATTTTTACAATGATTTGATAAATGAACTTAAATCAATTGGCGGGCAAATTACTTATCAAAATAATCCAGGTTGGTTTAATCCTGAGCTTACCAAAATAGCCCTTGACTCATTAATGGCAAAAGCCAATGTGGACGTTTATTTCGACACACATATTACAGGTATAGATGTTACAGACAGTAGGATTACGTCTATTACAATATCTAAGGAAATCTTATCGGTATATAACGATAAGATACAACAATCTAAAAAAACATTATCGGAACCTATCGAAACGATATATGTTGTAGACGCGACAGGAAATTGCGAAATTGGAAAATTTTGCAATTGCAAATTTTTAGAAAAAAAATCTGAAAACCAACCGGTAAGTTTACGATTTATGATGAGCGGAATAAATTTGGAAACTTTTTCTAAGTGGCTGCTCGAGACTGATTCTGACAGAAATGTTACGACTGTAGAGCATATAGGGGGCGCTATACACCTCTCTACGGCCTATACGTGGGATAAGGACAAAAAGTGGGCTTTACGCCCTCTATTTGAGGACGCTGAGCGTAAGGGGGTACTAAAACCACACGACAGCAACTATTTCCAGATATTTACAGTAGCTGGAATGCCCGATACTATTGCGTTTAACTGCCCTCGAATAATTGATTATAACGAAACTTTGGCTGTAAAAGATGCCTCAAAAGCCCTTATACTGGCGAGAAAGACGATTTTAAGATTGAGTAATTTTTGTAAGGAATATTTTCCTGGATTTGAAAATGCTTATATTTCAAATATAGCTGATATGCTTGGAGTAAGGACTTCTCGAAGATTAAAAGGCAAGTATGTTTACACCATGGAAGATGTAATCTCAGGTAAAAAATTTGAGCATCCGATAGTTGTAGCCAATTATCCTATAGATGTACACTCAAAAAAGCAGGGAGCATCTACCCTTAAGGTGGTTCAAGATTATCAAATTCCAATTGAATGCACAATGTCCGCTGATATTGAAAACTTGTTTGCGGCCGGCAGATGTATTTCGGCTGATTTTATGTCACAAGGTGCCTTGCGCGTTCAGACAAGCTGTTTTTCAATGGGTGAAGGGATTGCAAAATATATTGCCGATAAGATTAAGAATTAATTTTATCCAGAAGTATCTGGGCTGCATTAAGAAGAGGATCTATAGTTGTTGAAAACGGAGGAGCGTAAGTAAGGTCATTTCTTTCAAATTCACTTACCGTTAAACCTCCCAAAAGTGCCGTTGCAAGTGTATTTATTCTCTTATCGCTACCTGCTGAGCCGACAGCTTGCCCGCCTAACAATTTGCCAGTCTTTTTATCAGCAATCAGTTTAAGGGTGATATTTTGAGCATTTGGCATATATCCTACCCTATCAAATTTGTTCACTGTAGTTGAAATCACGTCAAAACCTGCTTTTTGAGCGACCTTTTCGTTAAGGCCTGTCATAGAAATAGTTATGCCAAAACACCTTGTGACGGCTGATGATAATACTCCCAAAAATTCGTCTTCCCCTCCGCAAGCATTTATTGCGGCACATCTGCCTTCCTTATTGGCATTTGAGCCAAGAGGCATCCAGACAGGCTCGTTTGTAATTATATGATTTTCTTCACAACAATCCCCGCAAGCATAAATATCTGCCTCGGAAGTTTCCATTTTCCGATTAACCTTTATTGCTCCCGTGATACCAAGCTTTATACCTGCATCTTCAGCCAGTTCTACATTTGGCTTTACACCTGCGCAAATAATAACCATATCCGCATCATAAATATTGCCGTTATCAGTCTCTACAGATAACACGCCGTCATTGTCCCCGCAAAATTCTACTGCACTATGACCGGTTACTATTTCAAATTTATGTTCTGCTATCTCTAACAGCTGTGTCTTCACAAGATCTGACATATCTTCATCAAGTACAGGCATAAGGTAATTTCCACGCTCAATAAGGGTTGTATAAATATTGTTTCTAACAAGTGCTTCGAGCATTTCAAGCCCTATGTATCCGCCGCCTATAATTACTGCGCGCTTTGTATCTTCAAGTTTATTTTTAATATCAATTGCATCTTCTATTTTCCTAACCTTGAAGATATTTTTAAAACAATTATTTCTTATAGGAGGAATTATCGGATTTGCTCCTGTTGCAATAATAAGCTTGTCATAAGAAACCAGAAAAGACTTATTATCATCAAGGTTTTGGACAAGAACCTGCTTAGACTCTTTGATAATTTTCAAAACTTTGTGCCTTATATAGACACTAACTCCGCTCTTTTGAAAGTCTTCAACTGACCTTACCAAAAGAGTTCTGTAATCGTCGAAATTTCCCTCGATATAATAAGGTATTCCGCACGCTGAATAAGACACATGCGTATCATCCGTATAAACTACTATTTCTGCATCCGGTAACAGTCGTTTAGCCTTTGCTGCAGCCTTTGCTCCGGCCGCAACTGCTCCTATAATTAATATTCTCATACCAAAAGAATATTCTATTCAAGAAATTTCGACATTACCTTAAAAGCCACTCTAAGCGACTAATTTTCGCAAGAAGTATTCAAAAAGGTTTCCAGCATAAATTCGCAGTAGCAGTCAAGATCACTCTTAAACTCTTCCGCCTTATCTACCAACGCCTTTAACTCAACTATTATTCCGTCATTTTTCAAGTCTTCATACATAGAGATACACACCCCACAATATTCTGATACATGTTCTTATACGGAAGACATGCTGTAAAACTTTAGGGTTAGTTAAGAATATGTTACATTATTCCTCATTATAAACAAGCTTCTTTCTCAAGCTCCACTGAACCATTGTCAGAACAAGAATTATCACAAAGAGTACATACGCAAGAGCCGAAGCCTTCCCAACATTAAAATATTCAAACGCATTCTTATAAATTGCATAAACAAGCACATTTGTACTGTCCAAAGGCCCACCCTGAGTCATTAAATATATCAAATCAAATACCTGAAAAGAGCTTATAGCGGTAATAATCACAACAAAAAATATAGTAGGCGACAGCATTGGAACTGTTACTTTAGTAAATGTTTCAACGGCATTTGCCCCGTCTATTTTAGCCGCCTCAAACAAGCTCTGAGAAATCCCGCTAAGTGATGATAAGAAAATTATCATATTGTATCCGATAAGCTTCCAAACTGACACAATTATCAAGGCAGGCATCGCAAAATGCGTATCATAAAGCCAATTAATATGGACTGATAACAAATGGTTTAATAATCCGATATTCGGGTCAAATATCCACTCCCATACTATTCCTATTACAATCATCGGAGTTATAAACGGCAAAAAATACGCTGTCTTATAAAATTCAGATCCCCTAACTTTCGAGTTAATAATTGCCGCAAGAATTAGAGGGATAATAACTCCGAAAACTGATGTAGTAACTGCGAAAACCAAAGTGTTAATAAGTATTTTTAAAAACAGTGGCTCGGAAAAAACTGCCTTATAGTTATCAAACCCGACAAATTGCATGGGATTAAGCAAATCCCACTTAACAAAGCTCAAGGCAAAAGAGCAAAACACAGGAATAATTATGAATATAAAAGTCCCGAGTAATGCCGGTAATATAAAAACCAATCCTGCAAAGCTCTGATTTTGAAGTAAATTTTTCCCAACTAATTTCATGGTATAATTATACAATAAAGGTATGAATAAGGGAGAATGTTACATGAATTATAGAGATAAATATAATCACGCGTTTGGAAAAAATGATATTAGAGGTATATATGGTGAAGATATTACGGAAGAACTTTTCTATAATATTGGTAGGGGCTATGTAAATTACCTAAAAAAACAAACTGCAAAAGATGAAAATTCAATGTATATTACAGTTTGTATGGATGCAAGAACACATTCTCCTTCACTTTCAAAAGCTCTTCGAGCAGGTATTACCTCTACAGGAGCACATGTTATAAATCTTGGACTTGCACCTACTCCAATAGGTTACTATTCAGAAGTTGTAGGGGTTCCTGCTGATTTGACTAATGGAAACAAGGTTATAGCAGCTTGTATAATTACAGCAAGTCACAACCCAAAAGAATACAACGGACTTAAGATGACATTCAATCATCAAACACTATCTGAAAGCCAAATTAAAGAAGTTAAAGAAATTACCCTTGAAAACTGGTCTAGTGATAGCAAAACTATTGATGAAAAACTTGTTCAAGATTATGATATTATCCCATCATACATAGATGATATGGTTTCTCGCTTTGGAAAAATCGGTAAAGGTGTAAAAGTTGTTGTTGACAGCGCAAATGCTACAGGCGGAATTGTAGGCCCAAAATTATACAGAGAATTAGGCTGTGATGTTGTTGAATTATTTTCTGAACCTGACGGGAATTTTCCAAATCACCATCCAAATCCAAGTGTTGAAAAAACTCTTGATACGTTAAAGGCTACAGTTATTAAAGAAAGCGCTGATGTTGGTATTGCTTATGACGGAGACAGCGACAGAATAGGTGTTGTTGATAATTGCGGTAAATTTTTGACAGGTGATAAATTACTTTTGATTTATGCGGAAGAATTAATCAAAAAATGTAAAGATACAGGAGTTTGTCCGACAGTT
Source organism: uncultured bacterium (assembly GCA_949283255.1). Lineage (GTDB taxonomy): Bacteria > Cyanobacteriota > Vampirovibrionia > Gastranaerophilales > Gastranaerophilaceae > UBA1221. The sequence continues at coordinate 35,081 of CASDRS010000002.1, forward strand.
GTCAGTGAAGTTAAGTGTTCTCAAGTATTGTTTGACACAATAAACAAAATTGGCGGAAATGCTGTGATGTGTAAAACGGGACACGGATATATTAAAGCTAAAATGAGAGAAACAGGAGCAATTTTAGCTGGAGAAATGAGCGGACATACCTTCTTTAAAGATAGATATTTTGGTTTTGATGATGCAATTTATGCAGGTTGCAGAATTATAGAAATTATTTCTGAAAATAAAAAAGTTAACCCTAAATTTACCATAAATGACTTACTAAAACCTTTCAATGAAGTAGTTTCGTCTCCTGAATTGCGTTATCCTTGCCCTAACGATTTGAAAAAATCAACTTTGGAGGCTGTAAAAAATAAAATTGAATCCGATAAGGACATTTTTGGCTCAGAAATAAAGGATATCATAACTTTAGACGGTATGAGAATTGTCTTTGACGGTGGATTTGCTCTAATTAGACAAAGCAACACTGAACCTGTATTTACATTGAGATTTGAAGCAAAAACTAAAGAAGAATGCGACAGATTCCAAAAGGCCATGACAGGTATGCTTGATGATATTCTTAAAGTAGAAGCTGTATAAGGCTTTATATAAAGATTTGTTCATCAGAGATAAGCTCTGCCGGACTGTAACCAAGAGCTCTGGATATTTTTTCGACCACATCTAGTGTTGGGGATGATAATTGTCCTTCAATTTGTGATAGGGTTGATTTTCCTATGCCTGCAAATTTTGCAAGCTTTTCTTGCGAAAACCCTCTCCTTATTCGTTCAAATTTTATACGCATAGCAAACTTTTGTGCAAGATGTGATACTTTTTCAGCCCGTTTTTTCATATCATTATACTAACACGAAATTCAACTTTAATAACAGCAAAAAAAAAACCCGATTTTATAGAAATAAAATCAGGTACAAAATTTGTAGGGGAAAAATTAATTGGAGTTATATATTTGTTAGAAAAATTCTTATACTAAATGCAATGCTTGTTTGTTTGCAACAGCTATAAAGTTCATCTGTGCCAACAATACTTCAGATCTGTCTACAAAGTTTTCAGCTTTTGTGTTTGTTGTAATTTGATCTTTGTACAAGTCATTAAGCTTTTTATCGATTTTCTTTAAGTTAGCTACTGCCATCTTATTGCCTCTCTTCTTTTTTGCTCTCTGTATATATATAAAGTATATACTCATTTTAAAATTTCACTACTTTATAAGTTTGTTACATTTCTTTACATTAGAGCTATAAAATGACTATATAGACAATTTTTGAAATACATTTGTTTTTATAATATTGTAGGGAAAATTGTAGGTAATGTTAGATAATATTGATAAGTTTAATAAAATTCCATTTGGCAGTGCAAATTTTGGCATGACAACACAGACTGCAAATAATCAGCAGTCATCTCCGACTATGCAGGCGGAAATAAACAAAGAAGCCATAAAAGAGGTTGCCAATGATAACTATATTGCTAATCGTGTAAACGCTTTTTCTGAAGTTGATCCGCTGCAGCAGGCAGGATTATCAATTCCTGTGTGGATTGCGATGAACCTTGCAATGGACAAGTACTTAAAGTACTGCGGGGGCGATTATCAGAAGTCAATTCCGGGTAGAATTGGTAACTTTGGAGATAAAGTTAGCAACTTCTTTACACAAAACCCAGTAGCTAAATACATAGATAAACAGTTAGGCAAAGTAAAGAGATTTTCAAAACGAAACATCTATGATAAATCAGGTTTGTTAAGAGCTTTTGACAGAACTCCGTCAAAACCTGAGTTGACACTTGTAAAACACCAATTTGAAGGCATCAGTGGTATGGTTGCAAACGACATATCAAACCCTTGTGATGCTTTTTTGGAATCTGTAAAATCGGCAAAAGATCTTGATTGTTTAGGTGCAACAAAAGCTGACATACAAAGAGTGGAAGGTCTGCTTAAGAAAGCTACAACAGCTGAAGAAAGACGATTAATCTTACAAGCGGAAGAATTCAGACTGCTTAGCCCTGATAAATCCGCAAAAACTATAAGAGCATTTAAGTATAATGCAAAACAAAGCGTTAGAGATAAGATTTTAAAAGACTTAAAAATTAAAGCAATGGGCTTTAAGGATGCTGCACAGTATGAATTGTTTAAGAGCGATCCGATAAAATATCGAGAAGAAATACTTAAGGCATTCAATAAGGCCAACAAAAACATTTTTGCCAGAATAGGCTGGTCTGACAAGAATATTCTAACCAAACTTAATGGTGAAATATTTGGCAGAAAAGTAAGTTTTTCAGAAATGTTTAACTTATTACAATCATCAAAAGGCTTGTCAAATACAATGCACACGACAAAGCTAGGCAGAGGGCTTACAAAGCTTTCTAATATGGTAATGGAAGGTGCAACAAGCAGAATGGCAAGCGGAAAACTTATGGCATTAATGCAAGCATACTTCATTGCAGAAGCTTTGATTATGGCAAACAAGCAGGAGACTACGGGTGATAAGCTGAAATCACTTGCTGAAAGAATGACTGAACTTATCGGATTCTTCGTATTTATGCCGCCTTCAATTAAATTAATGCACAAGATTGGTGGTTTGCAATATAGCGGTATGACTCCGGATCAGGTTGAAAACTACAGGCAAGCAGTAAAAGAATTTAATGAAAAAGTTATAAACTGTGCATTTGCAAATAAGAAAGAATATAAGGCAGCAAGAAAAGCTTTAAGGGCACAATTCAGACCTAAGACTAAAAATCCGTTTGTATGGCTTGCAAGAAAGGCCGCTGATGTGGTAACTGTAGGTTTGGAACAAGTAAGACCATATACAAGATTTAAGCAAAAAGAAGTTAATCTGTGTATATCAGAAATCTTGAAGAGCCCTATGCAATATATCAAAAATATTGGACCAAGGTTGAAAGATTTTGCTTGCAACCCTAAATACTGGTTAAAACAAATGGCAGGTTATCCTGTAAGATTCTTATTACCAATGGTAGTATTTGTAACTTTCTTCAACAAGCTTGCAGTAAAGGCATGCCACGCAGTAGTGGGAAAACCTAAATACTCAATATTGGATAAAGACAAGATAGAAGAAGAACAGAAAAAAGCTGAAGAACAAAAGCAAGCTGCAGCACAAAATAAGGTAAACAGCCAAAATGTACAAACAGCTCAAACTTCGCAATCACAACCAATACAACAGACTACTTCAATGGTAAAAAATAACAACCAAACTACAATGACAAGCAACTTGCTTGATAAATATCGTAACCCGCAAGCACAAGCTATGAACAATCAAAATGCTCAAATCAGCAGTACAGGTTCACTGTTAAATCAAGTAAAAACAGCTAAAGCGCAAGAAGAAACCAAAACTCAAAATGCGACAAGCGGTGAAGGTGGCAACAAAACCCACACAGTCGATACTACAAAGGCAGCAAAAACAAGTAAATATATCCCATCTCCGGAAGGAGTAAAAATCACTCAAAACAAAACTACTCCTGAAATTGATGCGGCACTAAAAAGAGCGGACGAAGCTGAAAAACGTGCAATAGAAGCGCTTGGCGGTAAAACCTCGGTATAACCTATAGAACACAAGGTTTGCAACTTATCTGTCAGCTATGAAAAGGCTTTAAAAGATCTCTCTACATTTTTCTCAACGGTAGCCTTAACAGAATCATATTCGGTTTCAAGGGCAGAATGCTCGGTATCCAACTGTTTTAATTGATTGTCATACTGCTTATCTTTTGCTTGAATTTGCTGTAGTGCATAATTATATTCAGCTTCCGCCTTAGTAACATCAGAATCATCAGAATCTTCAACAATATCGGCTGCAGAGGTGTATATAACTGATTTCCACTCAATCTTATCGACCGGATTATCAACATCATCCTGCTGTGTATATTGTGCCTGCTCTAAAGTAACTATACCGTTTTCGAGCGCATATTGAATCCACTTTGAGCTGTTCATATCAGCATCGCTCAATATAGCCCAAGTTTGCTCGGAAGCCGCTGATTTAGATGAATCATTTCCATTCATCCTATACCAAAGATTTGTATACCAGCTTTTTGCATCGTCATCGTAGTTTTTTAGAAATTCTTCCAAGCTATCACTGTTTTTAAAATTCTCGGAATCCTCTTCGCCTACAAGTACCTGATTAGCAGAATTTACGAGTACATACTGATTTTTTAACGGTGCATACTGTGTCAACAGCGCAGCTGTTAATTTTTGGTAAGTAACATTACCTTGAGCATCATAACTGGAGTATTTTAGCTGATTTTTATTAAGAGCGGCAATATATTCGTCTCCAACAGCCGCAGTATCATCCGCAAGCCTAGTTTTAGCACGAGTAATACTCTGCGCCTTAAGTTCATTATCATTAAGACGTTGAGTAATAGTAAGTAATCTCGCTTGACCGGCCGCCATACCCATAGGCACATATCCTTATAGTTGTACATAAATTTCTACGACAGATGATTGATATAACTTTAAAATACCGATTAAAATTTTACAAATGTTAACATTTATGATAAGATTTGAATATGGAATTATGCGTGTTTCAGGGAACATTTAATCCGATACATAATGCCCATTTGAGAGTGGCTGAATATGTAACAAATAATTTGGGAATAGATAAAATAATGTTTATTCCTGCATATATTCCGCCGCACAAAGAGTGTGTAAGCTCAATGTCATTAGATAGATTGAATATGGTAAGGTTAGCAGTTGAATCTTATGATAAATTTGAAGTTTCTGATATTGAGTTTAAGTTGGGTGGAAAGTCTTATACATATTTGACAATATGCGAATTATATAAGAAATTTGATATAACCGATAAGATTAAATTTATAATTGGGACAGACGCATTTAAGAAGATTGAGACGTGGTATGAGACGGATAAGCTAAAAACTAAACTTCATTTTTTAGTGTTTCCGCGTGAAAACGACGTTGATTTTGATAAGTTAGAAGAGTTGAGAACTAAGGGCTACGAATTTGACTATATACCGCTCGAATTCAAGGATGTGTCATCAACACAAATAAGAGATTGCATCCATAACGGGAGAGGATTAGAAAATTTGGTCCCTAAAAAAGTTGAGGAATATATTAGAAAAAATGGTTTATACAAAGATTAATGAGACAGAAATAAAAAAATGGTTAAAAGAGCATTTGAGTGAAGAAAGATACTCACATTCACTAGGTACGGCTGATTGTGCTAAAGAGCTTGCAAATAAATACAATCTTGATGAAGAAAAAGCTTATACTGCAGGACTTTTGCATGACTGTGCAAAGTGTTTTTCAAATGAAAAACTTTTAGAAATTATACATAACAATTTGGACGTAGAAGAGAGTGAACTGCAAAACTATAAAACACTTCATGCTCCTGTTAGTGCATATATAGCAGAAAAGGACTTTGGAGTTAACGATAAAGAAATATTATCTGCAATCAGATGGCATACTCTTGGGAAATTAGACATGTCAGATTTTGAAAAAATAATATTTCTTGCAGATAAAATAGAACCTAACACAAGAGAAAAGGAGCACACCGAGGAAATCAGAGCATATTTAAAAGAAGAAAACGGTTTAAATAAGGCTATACTTAAGTGTTACAAAAATACAATAAAGAGTCTGGTAAAAAGAGACTTAAAAATATGTCTTGTAACAGTTGAAATATACAACAAGCTAGAAGCAGAAGTTCAAGCTTAATGTTTCATTTCTTTAATCATTTGACACTAAATTGGCATGTTCATGGTAGAATTATGAAGGTAGTAAAAGGAAGTATCAATGAAAATATTAGAAGTCAAAAATAATTTGGTAAAAATTTCGCATACTGCACAAGATGATCTTGTACTTTCGGGATTTGTAATTATAGAAGATTCACAGTATCCTTATGTAGCACAGATTATGAGCTTAAAAGCTGATAGCGGTTCTAATTATGCTATAGCTAAGCTTCTATTTACCTTTAATGAAGAGGGAATTGTTAAAAACTATAATGGAACAGTACCTGAGTTAAATGCCTCTATAACAAGACTTTCATCTGATGAACTTTTAGATATACTACCTGTTGAAAAACCTTTAAAGATAGGCAAATTAGCTCAACAAGACTTCATATTAAACATTGATTATTCTGCTCTTGAAAAAAATCTTTTAGTTTGCTCAGATAAGTTTGAGAATTCAGACATCCTTATATCAAATTTAGCAAAACAAATTACTGAAAATAACAATAAATCAGTAATATTTGATACTGACTCTACCATTAATGCGGAAAATACGCTTGTCTTCGGGCAGGATTTTAAACTACCGCTAAACTACGATACAATCAACTTTATTTATGAAAATGACTTGAATGATGTTGAACCGACAAGCAAGGCTATAATTCAAGACATATTCTTAGAAGTTCAGGAATATTCAAAAACAGTTTTAGATCAATTTATTCCTATTGACAATTTTATAGCTGTTGTTGATGCTCAATACAAAGAAATGGGTATCCCTGAATTGGCACTCCTAAAGAATCGTTTGCTAAAATATAAAGAAGATAATGTGTTTGCACAGAATGCAAAAGAAATTCAGATTATCAGAAGTGCTATCAGAGGTAATATGTCAACTTTGTTTGATATCTCAGGAGCCGACGATATTCTGCAAAAACAAATTATCAGCTATATTTATGATGAAATAAATTCAATGGACTTGTTTGTATATTCATTTGTAAAAATAAATAATGAAAATGCGGATAAAAAGTTGATACGCAAGTTCTTTATGCAGGACAAAATATATACAACAGTTGTTTCACCACACAATTACAAGTATATGTATGAACTAAAAGATAGAGCAAGCAATATGATTTTATTTGCTCCTCAAACAATGCAGCATGACTTTGCATCATACAATATATTTATGAACAAGCTTAACGATGATGAGTGTGTTGTATATGGTAAAGCTACACAAAACATACCACTTATTATTGAAATGTTGCCTTTAGAAGAACTCGACAATATTGTGCCGCCAGCAAGACCGGCTGTAGAGGATAATACAGAGGAAGCTTCAGCTCCTGCAGAGCCAAAAGACGATTTTTCTGAGGAATCAGACTCTTATAGCTATGAAACTATGATGGATGATCAGCCGCCTCAACATGAAGAACCGCTTGAAGAGTTAAAGCAAGAAGAATCTGAACCATTAATTGATTTACCGCAGGTTGATGAAACACAGGAACCTGAAGCTCCGGAAGCACAGCCTGTTGAAGAACCTGTCGAGTCTCAGGACTACGAAGAATTAGAAGAAGTTGAGGAAGTTCAAGCTCCGGAAGAAAATATAATTGATGAAACTGATGAGGAGCTTGTGGAACCGGAACAAATAGAGCAGGAATTTGATACAGAGTTAATCGAAGAAGCAGCTCAAGAAGAAGAACCAGTTCTCCCTACTCTTGAAGATTCTGATATTCTTACAGAACCTGATTTAGATTCGGATGATTTTGAAAACACAAGCTATATTGAAGAACAGCCTGAACACTCTGATGGTACAGTTGGAATAAAAGAGTTACACAATCAGGGAGAAACTGAAAATCTTGAACTTGAGGAATTGCCTGAAGAACTTTCTGTAGTTGATGAAATTGTTGAAGATGAACAACCTTCAAATGTTCCGGAACAAGTGCAAGATAGCTTAACAGAAGATGATTTGGATTACATTCAGGATGTAAATGTACCTTCTGAACAACAGAGCATTGATGCTCAAGGCTCAGAACCTCAGCAAGAACAACCTCCTGTAGTACCGATTTATCCAGTAGATGAACCTTCTGAAAGCCAAAATACAACAACATTTCAACCAGGTGATAGAGTAAGTCACCCGAAATATGGAGAAGGGGTTGTTGAAAAGATGATTAAGTATGGCAATAAAGTTTTATGCTCAATAAGTTTTGAAAACGGCAGAAGACTATTGGATCCTACAATTTCTGAAATAACAAAATTATAGAAATTTATAATAACCAATATAAAAAGAAAAATCCCGCTCATAAAAAACGGGATTTTCTTTTTTACTATATCTTTTCAGAAGTTTTACTAGTCTTGTTTAATTTCAGCAGGGTTAAGAATTACGCAATTAGTGTTGTTAACCTGCATTAACTTAGCAAATCTAGTAAGATCAGCCTGAATTTCAGGGAAAGTATTATAATGCATTGGGATAACAGTCTTAGCACCCAACCAGTCAGCTGCTACAACAGCATGTTCAATATCCATAGTATAATTACCGCCAATAGGTAACAATGCTATAGTCGGTCTGTAAATCTCTTTATAGGTTTTAAAATCAGGCGTTAGGCAAGTATCGCCAGCGTGGAAAATACGAACACCTTCAATATCAAAAAGAATGCTTGCTGCAATACCGCCATAAGAGCCGTCAGGCAATACACTTGAGTGGTATGCCGGTAAGAATATAGCTCTACCCCAATCGTAATTCAGCCAGCTGCCTAAATTAACAGATCTTGTCTTAGCTTTCTGGTCTGCACAATATTTTGCAACCTCAGCAACAGCTGTAATAGGAGCTTTTTTATTTTTAGCAATCTCTACAGCTTGTCCAAGATGATCAGAATGACCGTGAGTTACAAATATATCAACAATATTAGATTTTTTATAATCATATTTCTCATTTACTGATATAAGAGGATCTACAAGAATAGACTTGTCCCCAGTCTTAAATTCAAAGGCACTATGTCCAATGTATTTTAAATCAACCATAAAACTCTCCTTTTATTAATTAAATACAATACTTACAATATCATTTTTTTTGGTAAAATACAAGTATGAACTACGAATTATATATGAAAAGGTGCATAGAGTTAGCAAAAGGGGGCGAAGGCAAGGTCTCTCCTAATCCTCTTGTCGGATGCGTTGTAATAGACGATATCGGGAATGTTATAACGGAAGGCTACCATACCAAGTGCGGTTTTAACCACGCTGAAAGAGACGCTCTTTTAAAAACACCCCCTGATAAAACTGAAGGGGCAACATTAATTGTAAATCTCGAACCCTGCTCTCACTTCGGCAAAACACCACCGTGTGCTGATTTAATAATAGAGAGAAAAATAAAGCGTGTAGTTATCGGGATGAGAGATGTAAATCCGATTGTTGCAGGTAACGGCATTAAAAAACTAAAGGATGCAGGTATTGAGGTTATCGAAGATGTGCTGAATAAAGAGTGCCTTGCCTTAAACGCAGTGTTTATCAAAAATATGACTCAGCATAAAACCTATGTTGCAATAAAAACAGCAACTACACTTGACGGCAAGGTAGCGACATCAAGCGGAAGTTCCAAGTGGATAACATCAGCTCTTGCAAGAGAAGAAGTTAAAACAATTAGAAACAGATATGATGCTATATTGACCTCTGCCTCTACTGTACTGGCAGATAATCCTACAATGCAACATAGAAAAAAAGTTATCTTAGACCGAAATTTAAAGACAGATTATAAAAATGCAAAAATATACAAAGAAGGTGAAATTTACGTCTTTTATGACAGTAATCTAACCACAACATATCAAGGCCCAAACATAAAATTTATACCTGCACCGGTAATTTCAGATAAACTCGACATTAAGTTTATTCTTGAAAAACTTTACGAGGAAGGTATTATGAGTGTTCTAGTTGAGGCAGGAGGGCATTTAAACGGCTCATTTATCGAATATGCTGACAAAATATACCAATTTATTGCCCCGAAAATAATCGGTGATAACAATGCATTATCAGCCTATGACTATAGAAAAGTAAATGAGATTTCAGAATCAATTAATTTTACAATTGAGGATGTAAAACATTTTTCTCCCGATATATTAATAACACTAACAAAATAAAATATTGCTTTACATTTGAATTTTATAGTTCTATCATGGAGATAAGATTAGGGAGAGAATTAATATGTATAATCCAAAGTCACATAAAGCTGAAGAGTTTATATCTCACGAAGAAGTGCTGTCAACATTAGAATATGCTGAAGCAAATAAAAATAATATAGAACTTATAGATAGTATTATTGAAAAAGCAAAAAAAGAAAAAGGTCTAACGCACAGAGAAGCTTCTGTGTTGCTGGCTTGCGATATTAAAGAAAAGAATGAAGAAATTTTTAAGCTGGCAAAGAAAATCAAACAAGCATACTACGGTAACAGAGTTGTCCTCTTTGCACCGCTATATTTATCAAACTACTGCGTAAACGGATGTGTATATTGCCCATATCATAAGAAAAATACACACATTCCTCGTAAAAAGCTTACGCAAGAAGAAATCGTACGCGAAGTAGAAGCTTTGCAGGATATGGGACACAAGAGGCTTGCAATTGAATCAGGTGAGGACCCTGTAAATAACCCAATTGAATACATATTAGAATCAATAAAGACAATTTATAGCGTAAAACATAAGAATGGAGCTATAAGACGAGTTAATGTAAATATAGCAGCAACCAGCGTAGAAAATTACAAAAAATTACACGATGTAGGTATCGGAACATATGTATTATTCCAGGAAACATATAATAAAGAAAGTTATGAAAAACTTCATCCAACCGGTCCTAAACACAACTATGCTTACCATACTGAAGCTATGGATAGAGCTATGGAAGGCGGGATTGACGATGTTAGCCTAGGCGTACTATTTGGGCTTGAATCATACAAATATGAGTTTGCAGCATTATTAATGCACGCAGAACACTTGGAAGCAGCATTTGGAGTAGGCCCACATGCAATTAGTGTTCCAAGGATAAGAAAAGCTGACGATATTGATCCAAATGTATTCGATAATGGTATTGACGATGATACTTTTGCCAAAATCGTAGCTTGTATAAGGATTTCAGTACCATACACTGGCATGATTATATCAACAAGAGAAAGTCAAAAAGTAAGAGAACGAGTTCTTGAGCTTGGTGTGTCACAAATCAGCGGTGGCTCAAAAACAAGTGTCGGAGGGTACTATAACCCAATGCCAGAGGATGAAAACTCTGCACAATTTGATATATCAGACAGACGCCCGCTTGATGAAGTTATGAAATGGCTTATAGATTTAGGCTATATTCCAAGCTTCTGTACAGCTTGTTACAGAAAAGGCAGAACAGGTGAAAGATTTATGGCAATATGCAAAAATGAGCAAATCCACAATTTCTGCCATCCAAATGCTCTTATGACACTAAAAGAATACTTGGAGGATTACGCATCACCTGAGACTGCTAAAGCCGGAGAAGAATTGATTAAAAAAGAGCTAAAACTATTCGAAGATCCAAAGCTTGAAAAAGACTTGGAAGATAAGCTTGAAAAAATCCATAATGGAGAGCGTGACTTCAGATATTAATTATAATCGGCAAAATCTATCATTTGTGAAAGAATATGCTGTACGGTGTGATATCTTCAAAGCGAACGGCTTTGCCGTCTTTTGCCGCAACAATAATCAGTTTAGTCTTCAAGTTTTTATATAAAATTTCTCCAGGATTCCCCTCAAGAACGTCGATTGAGATTTTATAAGGATTAACAATATAAAACTTATAACCGTCCTGAATATAAGTAGGTACAAACGGATGGAAAGCTCTAACATGAGCACATATTTGTTCAGCAGTTTCGTCACAAAAGTTCAACGTCATATCCTCAGGCTTGATATTCGGATAATACGATGCTAATGTCTCATCTTGAACAGTAGGCTCAACAGGTCCTTTTTTTATCTTTTTTAAAAGCTCAGCACCTAAAAGACGCGCTAAAAAAACAACCTTATTTTTAAGTTCATAGGACGTATCACCCTCAAGTATCTTAACCTCGGCTTGAGCAAGGATAGGACCGGTATCAAAATTTTTATCCATTAAATGAAAAGTCACACCAGATTTTTTTTCTTGATGCCAAATAACTTGCAAGTATGGATTTGGTCCCCTGTATTTTGGCAAGAGAGAAGGGTGAACATTTATTGTGGCAATTTTTGGCATATTAATAATTTCAGGCTTTAGTTTTTCGCGCCACGTACCTACAAGGATAATATCAACTTCATTTTTCAGGATAAAACGCTTAAACTCTTCAGAATTTGCAGAACTACATTTTACTTCACAAAGGTGATGTTTCTTAATCAAAGTATAGTCGGAAGATCCCTTAAAAAGATCATGAATGAACATACGAACAGGAGAATATATCAGGCGTTCATACCTAAATACCCCAACAATTTCAACATCAGCAATCAAAGCAGCTCGTATTAAATTTGCAAGCATAGCCCCGCTACCAAGAATAACAACTTTCATATAAACTATTCCTTATCAGTTCTTCTATTAGGATTTTTCTTAAAAAATTCTTTTGCCTTTGGAGATAACGTAACGTTTTGCAAAGACATATGGTACATGTGCAAAAGCGCAATATTTTCAGTTTCTTCGAGCAGATCTCGCTTTTTAACTTTAATAGAACGCTTAACTTTTTCAAACTCACTTGGCTCATTTTTGGCAATAATTCTCTCAATAACCTGATCAATATCACTGCCGCCAACTCCGTATTTTGACGCAATTTCAGCAGTAGAAGCCCCTTGAGGAAGCTTATATAACCAATTCACAGTCAAAACATCACCTTCAGACACGTGATGAACCCCTTTTTGGTGAGGAGTGTACATAATGTCAGTTTTGTAAGGACTATGTCCAAGCCCAATTGCATGGCCAATTTCGTGCAAAATAGTGTGATAAACTTCATTTTCATCTGCATATTCGCCGTGAATAAGCCCGTCAGTAAGTCCTATAGCTACCTCTGCCCCATAAAGACGATTATTAGGATCAAAGCTAAAATAACAATGTCCAAGAGCTTTTCTGTCAACACGCTTCCAATCAACATTCACGCTTGATTCAAGAAGGCTGTCTACAACAGTAAAAGAAACCCTGCCCTTGGTTGCCTTCTGCCACTCGTTAAGAGCCTTTTTAACCATAGCGTTGTACTTATAATCCTGACCTTGTTTAGAATAAAATTTCATCGGCGCAATATAAACTTTCAGAGGCATAAAAGTCCACCTCATAAGTCTGCCGTTTTTCAAGGATTGAGAAACATATGTTTTACTTACCATATTTTTATTGTATAATAAAAAGTACGAAATGTGTATCATGTATCAGTCATTAAGTAAGAAGATTAGGAGGATAAGATGAATATAATGCAAATCATGAAGCAGGCTCAGAATGTTCAAGCTAAGCTAAAAGCTACACAAGAAGAACTTGCTAAGATGGAAATAACAGGGGTTGCAGGCGGTGGCGCAGTAACCGTTACACTTGATGGTCAAGGAAAGTTTAAGTCAATCAAATTGACTGAAGACGCAACAAGCGGTGATATCGAAATGCTTGAAGACTTAATAACAGCAGCAATGAATCAAGCAAGCGAAAAGGCTTCAAAAGAAATGGAAGCTCAAATGAAAAAAGCAACAGGCGGTTTAAATATTCCGGGATTGTTCTAATATGATTTACCCAAAAGCAGTAGCAACATTAATAGAACAGTTTCAGAAATTTCCTTCTGTAGGTCCAAAATCAGCGCAGAGGATGGCATTTTACTTGTTGAGAATGCCTTTATCTGAAGTTCAAAAATTAGCACAAAGCATTGTTGAAGCAAAGGAAAAGACCAAAACATGTGAAATATGTTTTAACCTTTCTTCAACAAGTCCTTGTGAGATTTGTCAATCCGCAAAGAGAGATCACTCAACAATTTGTGTTGTAGCGGAAACAAAAGACTTGATTGCTATTGAAAAAACTAACGAATATAACGGACTATACCACGTTTTACAAGGGCTTATTTCACCGATGGACGGTATAGGGGCTGACGACATCAGGATAAAAGAATTATTAAACAGGTTAACTGATGAACAAGTAAAAGAAGTTATATTAGCCCTGAGTCCTTCCGTAGAAGGCGAAGCAACAAGCCTATATTTAAGTAAATTAATTAAACCGTTTGGTATAAAAATTTCACGTATCGCTTTTGGGTTACCTGTCGGTGCTGACTTAGAATATGCGGATGAAATAACAATAGCAAGAGCTATTGAAGGACGCCGCGAAATCTAAACGCGAAAAATTTTAATACATATCAAACGTACAGAGAGAGAAATATAATCTTATATACAATTGCAAATAAGCCATAATTCATATAAACTTTTTCTATGACAGAAACTTTGTTACAAATAAAAGATTTATACGTTGAATACGAAACAAATAAAGGATTTGCTGAAGAAAAGCAAGTAATACACGCAGTCAATGGCGCTAATCTTGAAATAAAAAAAGGAGAAATACTTGCGCTTGCAGGCGAATCAGGCTGCGGAAAATCGACACTTGCAAAATCTATAATAAGGCTTGAAAAAGCAAAATCGGGTGAAATCGACTTTTACGGTAAAAATGTTTTGAAATTTGGGAAAAAAGAACTTAAAGATTACCGCAAAAAAGCCCAGATGATATTTCAAAACCCATATTCAAGCTTAAATCCGAAGATGAAAATAATCGACATTCTAAAAGAACCGCTTCTGATAAATACGAACTTATCAGACATAGAAATGTACGAGATTATTAAAGAAAAAATAGAAAAAGTAGGTCTGACCACCGATATCCTAAACCTTTACCCGCATGAATTTTCAGGCGGACAGCGCCAGCGTATTGCAATAGCAAGAGCTCTTATATTAAATCCTGAATTTATACTGGCAGACGAACCCGTATCTGCGCTTGATGTGAGCATACAAGCCCAGATAATAAATTTACTAAGAGAACTAAGAAACGACTACAATCTTACATTTATTCTTATAACTCATGATATGGGAGTCATAAAATACCTTGCTGATAGAGTGGCAATAATGTATTTGGGTGAAATTGTTGAACTTGGAACGACCTCACAAATATTTTATAACCCGAAACATCCATATACAAAGGCACTTTTGAGTGCTATACCTCAACTTAATGAGAATGAAAAACAAGAACGCATAATTCTGAGCGGAGACTTGCCATCCCCTGCAAATTTACCTCAGGGCTGCAAATTCCACACACGCTGTCCAAATTGTATGGATATATGTTCAAAATGTTCTCCAAAAGAACTTGAAGTAAGCGATGGACATAAAGTAAAATGCTTTTTATATATGAAGTTGAATAAATAAATTTATTATTTATGCTATAATTCAGCTATGGAAAAAAAAGTTATCACAACAAACAGAAAAGCCTTCCACGACTTCAGCATTTTCGATAAATATGAAGCCGGAATTGTGCTGACCGGAACCGAGATAAAATCCATAAGGAAAGGTGCAATAAATTTGAAGGACAGCTTTTGTAAAATAGAAGATAATGAAATTTTTCTATACAAGTGCCATATCTCACCTTATGATCAAGGAAACAGATTTAACCACGAAGCGGAACGTACCCGCAAATTACTGTTGACTAAAAAAGAAATCCTTAAGATGCAAAACAAGGTAAAACAGGATGGATACACCATAGTACCTTTAGAAGTTTACATTCAAAGAGGTTTTGCTAAAATAGAGATAGGACTGGCAAAAGGTAAAAAACTTCACGATAAACGTGATGCCATAGCCAAAAAAGCTCAGCAAAGAGAAATGGACCGAGCTTCAAAAATAAGATATTAGCAAATAGAGAATATCGTTTTTTGCACAAAACTTATGATTATTAAAATATTTGCAAAGAAGTTTTCTTTGTTATAAACTGGTAGAGTAAATAGAATTTTTTAGGGATATTATTTATGACAATACAAGATTGGTTTGAAAAACGTAAAGAAGCACAGATACAACGTAGAGCATTGGAAGCAAGAGTTGAATCAACTACAGATCCTGCTTTATGGACAAAATGCGTTCATTGTGATGCTCAATTATTAAAAGAAGATTTGGATAAAAATGATATGGTATGTCCTGTATGCGATTACCATTTCAGAATAAATGCAAGACGCAGAATACAGCAGTTATTTGATGAAAATTCTTTTGAAGAGTTATTTACGGACATAAAACCAACTGACCCGTTAGAATTTGTAGATACAGAATCATATAAAAACAGATTGGAACGAGCTCAGGATAAAACAGGATTGAATGATGCTGTAGTTACAGGATTGGCAAAGATAGAAGGTCATAAAATTGCTACTGCAATAATGGATTTTGATTTTATGGGCGGTTCGATGGGCAGCGTTGTAGGAGAAAAGGTTACAAGACTAATTGAGAAAGCAATTGAACTGAGAATACCGGTATTGGCAATAACTTCATCAGGTGGTGCTAGAATGCAAGAAAGTGCATTGAGCTTAATGCAAATGGCCAAAACAGCTTGTGCTGTCTCAAGACTTGATGATGAAGGTTTGTTATATGTAAACTTAATCACAGAACCGACATTCGGCGGTGTCACAGCCAGCTTCGGAATGCTTGGCGATATCATAGTAGCAGAACAAGGAGCAAGAGTAGGTTTTGCCGGCAGACGTGTAATTGAGCAAACTATTCGTCAGAAGTTACCTTCTGATTTCCAAACTGCAGAATATCTTCTTAAATACGGACAAGTTGATATCGTATCAAAACGTAAGGATTTAAGAAAAACATTGGCAAATATATTTGCTATGCATGAATAAGAAAGAAGTTTTATAAAAGGATTAGTAATAATGGCGACAATTTTGGATTTTGAGAAACCAATTATGGAAATAGAAAAGAAAATTGAAGAATTTAAAAAAATAAGTGCGGAGTCCGGTATGGATTTAAACAAAGAAATTGAAACATTCGAACAACAAGCAGAAGATTACAAAAAGGATTTATATGCGAATTTAAAACCATCGCAAAAACTTCAAATTGCAAGGCATCCTGAGCGTCCTAACTTTTTGGATTACGTATCCGGAATTTGTGAAGATTTTATAGAACTTCACGGAGACAGAACCGGCATGGACGATAGAGCAATTATCGGAGGTTTGGCAAAAATTGACGGCAAGCCTGTTATGATAATCGGAACGATGAAAGGTAAGTCAACAAAAGAAAACCTTGAATATAACTTTGGTATGCCTCAACCGCAAGGCTATAGAAAAGCTATGCGCTTAATGAAACACGCAAGCAAATTTCATATGCCAATTGTTACTCTAATAGATACCCCTGGAGCATATCCGGGAATTAGTGCTGAAGAAACAGGGCAGGGCCTTGCGATTGCAACGAACTTAAGGGATATGGCAAAGCTTAATGTACCGATAATTGCAATTATAACAGGTGAAGGCTGTTCCGGCGGAGCTTTAGGTTTGGCAGTAGCAGACAGAGTATATTTGCTTGAACATGCTTATTACACTGTAATCTCACCTGAAGGTTGCGCTTCAATCTTGTGGAGAGATGCTTCAAAGGCCGCAGAAGCAGCAGAAGCTTTGAAAATTACAGCACAAGATTTGTTAAAATTTAATATTATTGACGGAGCAATAAAAGAACCTGTAGGCGGTGCACATCACGATTATGGCTTAATGTGTCAGGAAATGAAAGCAACAATAAAATCTGCTATTGATGAATTAGGTAAATTCAAACCTGATGAATTGAAGAAGCTTCGTTATGAAAAATTCAGAAAGATGGGTTCATTTATCGAAGGATAACCAAATGAGCAAGTGTTACTATGAGTTAAGAATAAAAATAAATCCCGAGATGGAAGACATTGTATCCGAGATTTGTTTTGAAGGATTGCCTTGTGAAGGAGTTGTGCTTGCTGAAGAAACGTATAAAGACCTTGAGATGGTATCCACAACAGAAGGTACTCTAAGAGTGTTTTTGACTGATAACTGTGATGTTAAGGCTTTTCTAAAAGAGCAAAGAGAAATTCTAAAATCACGCGGATTTTCTGATGAAGACCTTGGCAGTTGGGAATATACATTTGAAAAAAAAGAAGATGAAGACTGGTCAAAGAAATGGAAAGAAAAATGGGACGTAACGCACGTAAGTGACCGCATAACAGTTGTTCCTGACTGGTTGGAATATTCCCCACACAGGGATGATGAAGTTGTCATAAAGCTTGAGCCTGGGTGTGCATTTGGAACCGGTACACACCAAACGACGCAGCTCTGTATGAAGGCAATGGAGAAATACCTGAAAAAAGGTGATGAGCTTGCGGATATTGGTACAGGATCAGGAATACTTGCAATATGCGGAATGAAGCTTGGTGCAAGCAGTGCATACGGTTGTGACAACGATGAGACAGTAATTGATGTAGCAAAAGAAAATGCTGTGAAAAATGATGTCAAATGCACATTTGAATTAAATACAGCTGATAAGATTTCGCATCAATTTGACTTTGTATGTGCAAATATACTTCATTTTGTACTAGCAGAAATTATGCCGGATTTAAAAAACATCTTAAAGCCTGAAGGACTAATGAGTTTGAGCGGGATTTTGGATGAGAAAAAGCAAATGGTGGTAGATGCCTATGAACGTGAAGGATTAACACTGGTTGAAGAAATCCATCAAGATCAATGGACATCGTTTGTAGTAAAAAAATAGAATTATTTAATTGAGAAGAGGAAAATAATATGTCTAAAACAGCAATAATTATACCTGCAAGATATGGTTCAAGCAGACTTGAGGGTAAACCGTTAATAGAAGTAGGCGGCAAGCCTATAATACAATGGGTTTATGAAAAAGCTCAACAAGCAAAATACGCAGATATGATTATTGTTGCAACAGATGACGAACGCATATATGACTGTGTAAAAGGCTTCGGCGGGGATGTTGAGATGACTGCAACTACACATCAATGCGGGAGTGACAGAATTAGAGAAGTTATAGACAGACATCCTGAAATTTCGTATATTGTAAATCTGCAGGGTGATGAACCTTTAATTAAGCCAGAAAGTATTGATGCAGTTATCAAAAATGTTCAAGATGACGACAAAGCCGATATTTCGACATTAATAAGAGAGATTAAAGATGAGGATGAAATTAATAATCCGAATTTGGTAAAATGTGTTACTGACATAAACGGCTATGCACTTTATTTTTCGCGCTCAAAAATACCTTTCGAAAGGAAATCCGGATTTTGTAAATTTTACGGCCACTTAGGCATATACGGTTATAAAAGAGAAGCATTAATAAAAATGACTGAACTTGCTCAAACTCCACTAGAAAAGACAGAAAGCCTAGAACAGTTACGTGCATTAGAAAATGGGATGAAAATAAAAACATCTGTTGTTGATTTTGTACCTGTAGGAATTGATACTTTGGAAGATTTAGCAAAATTTAAAGAGATAGTAGCTAAGCAATTAGTTTAATATTTTTTAACAAATGCTGCCAAAATGGCAATATTTTAGATTTACAACAGTTTATATAAATAGTTGTGTAAAAGGAAAAGGTTAAATTCATGGCAGGTATATCAAGAATAAGTTTTCGTGGCGATTTGCTAAACGGATTAAATACAAACAAATCAACCCCAAATATTGACGCTGAAAAGGTTCAAACAGAGCAAAACAATGTGTCAAATCCTCCTGAGACAACTCAGGCAGCTACAGTAGCAGCAGATGACAATATAAATGTTGATAACAAAAAAGAAAAAGAAGCTAAAAAGGTAAAAGAAAAAGTTGTTTATGTTTCAAAAAACCCTGATAGAGCAGTATCAGCAACAGGAGTAGTTGCAGGTACAAGCGGAATGGTTGGCGGTGCAGTACTTGGAGGTATGGTTGGAGTATCAAAACTTCCTGGTGAATATTTGAGAACAGTAGCTGGTCAGGATTATGCCAAAATAATTACGGATTCTGCTGACGGTTTTAAGACTGCAATAAAAAATTCACCTGAAATGGCAAAACTTATTCAAACCATAAAAAGTGCGAAATCACCTGCAGTAGCAGAGGAAATTTTAAATATAGCAAGCACGATGTCAGAACGCTTGCACGGTGCGTTTGCAAATGACCCGCACGCATCAGCCGTAATAGACAAAGTACTTGATCCAATTATTGGCGGTATATCTGTTAAAAAGAACTTAAGAAGCTATGGCAGTGGACTTAGAGGTCAGGTTAAATCTCCAATCGGCCAAACAATATTGAAATTTTTAGGATTCAATAAAAAGACAAGTAAAATTGTCAAAGGAATTACAGGAAACATTGCAGAAGGCTTCACAAAATCCGTAGAAAATATCAGAAACTTTACACCTGAAGAAAAACAAGCTTGGGGTAAAGTAGCAAAACAAATGTTTGCAGAGTTTGACAACAATCCAAAAATCAAAGTAAGCAAAGATATGATTGGCGCAATTAGTGGATTAGGTAAAGATTTCAAGTGGTTTTCAGAACCATTTAAGGCTATGCAAACCGCAATTTTGGACGGATTTAAACGAATTGATAAAGGGCTTGGAATGGCACCAATTAAGACTATAGGAAAATGGTCAATAGCGGGTGCTGCAGCTTGCGGAGTTCTGTCATTGCTTGGTTGGGCAGGTCTAAAAAAAGGCTTGATGAAAAAAGAAACAGCTAAAACAGAAGCAGTACAAGCTTAAATTGTAAGATTAAAATAACAGAAAGAAATGGGAAAGCAAAAAATAAGCCACAGCTTTTCCATTTTTTTATAAAAAGTACTTGCAATTTCTGTTAAATTATATTAATATAACGTTATAAATATTTAAAAAAATTTAGAAAACTAAATATTTTGTAATATTTATTGGTTATAAAGGTGTTAGATTATCAATGTAAGGAACAAAGACAAAATGACAGAAAACATGGAAGCGGCTAATGAATCAGAAGATCGTCAAAGGATACTTTTAGCAGATGATGAAGCAAGTATCAGACGAATTCTTGAAACAAGGTTAAAAATGGCAGGATACGACGTATACACTGCAGCTGACGGTGAAGAAGCAGTGAATGCCTTTAATAAATATAATCCTGATTTGGTAGTATTGGATGTAATGATGCCAAAAATGGACGGATACGGTGTAACACGTGAAATCAGAAGAACAGCAGACGTTCCTATTATCATATTAACAGCATTGGGTGATGTTTCTGAAAGAATTACCGGACTAGAGTTAGGTGCTGATGATTATGTAATCAAACCATTTTCACCAAAAGAGTTAGAAGCAAGAGTAAAGGCTGTTTTAAGAAGAACAAATAATCGTGAGACTGTAACTCCGACAGGAAAAGTTACAAAGAACGTTATTACAACCGGTAATATAAAGATTGATACAGCTCGCAGACAAGTATTTAGAAAGAATGAAAGGATTCGTTTAACAGGAATGGAATTCAGCTTGTTAGAATTATTGGTAAACAATTCAGGACAAGCATTTTCAAGAAACGAAATCTTGCAGCATGTATGGGCATATCCGCCAGATCATCGCATTGATACAAGAGTTGTTGACGTACATATTTCAAGGTTACGTTCAAAGCTCGAAGCAGATCCTGCAAATCCAGAGTTAATATTAACAGCTCGTGGAATCGGATACATGTTCCAAAGAATAAGTTAAAAAAGGCTCCATATGGAGCTTTTTTTATTGTGGAGTAAGAGAGTAAGGAACAATTTCACGTGGAAAAAGAATTACAGAAAAATATCAAAAGTAATAAGCATAATTTAAGTGTAATAATAACAGCAATAATAGTAGCATTAGTTGCATTTATTGCCATAGAATATAATTATGCAGAGGAAAGGGTTGAGTGCAAAAAATCAACAGACGAGTGCAGGCTAGTGAGAAGAAATTTGCTACATAAAAATACTACTAATGCGATAATTAGTTATTCAGATATAAAAGATGTAATGAGTTACAGATATATTTTTCACAAAACAAATCGCAACGCGAACGGCAAAATATCCATGCAAAAAGAGCAATTATACGGAGTAAAAATAATAGGAAAAAATGGGGAAGAGAGCATAATATTTGAGAATTATAAAGAGAAAGCAAATGCGGACAAAGAAGCAGAGGGGTTGTTAAAAGCAATCAAATCTGATAAAGATGAGCTAACATATACACGACAATTTGAATAAAAGGTATAGACAAATAATATTTTCATGGTAGTATAAAACATATAGAGAGAATATGGCGGGTGTCGTCAAGTGGTTAAGACCTCGGATTGTGGTTCCGATATGCATGGGTTCGAATCCCATCTCCCGCCCCATAATTAAAAAACTCCAGTTTGGAGTTTTTTTTGTACTTAAGGAAGATGGAGATGAGAACCCATCGGTTCGATACAAAGCGAACCGCCGCAACAAAGTGAGGACGAGTGAGCCTGTATGCGAAGGCGTAGCCGTAGAAATCCCATCTCCCGCCCCATAATTAAAAAACTCCAGTTTGGAGTTTTTTTTGTACTTAAGGAAGATGGAGATGAGAATGTAGTTTTTTGTCCAGTTTGATTTGTACGGCTAGATAGATTATTTTGGTAAAGTTGGCTTTGTGTGGGCGTTTTCGGGTCGGAAAAATTAAGTGTTCCAAAAAAATCAAACTGGAAAACTGGACTATTTCTGGACTGTACGGATAGATTGAGATTTGTATATTATCAGTGAGATACGCACCAAATTTGAACTATACGGATAATTTGATTATTTTGGAACAGTCCAGTTCCGCAAACTTTTAAAAATTTTAAAACAAAATCGGAAGTTTTTTCTTAAGGTTGGAATATTATAAAATTTTCTTTAAATAAATCATATCTACCAACTGCTTTTCATTTTCAAAAATTGGGTGCGGGTAGTTATCAATAAAAAAGTTTTTTAGTCTGTGAGTTTCTTGAAAACCTTGTTTTTTATAGAATTTCAAGGTATTGTTATTTTCTCCGGTTCCAAGGATTAAATATTTAAAATTTGTTTTATATTTATTACAGACAAAATTAATCAATGCTGAGGCATAGCCTTTATTTTGATACTGCGTATAAGTTGCAAGATTTTTTATTTCAACGGTTTCCTTATCAATCTCCATAACAGCACAGATTGATGTCAAGATATCATTATCGTACAAAGCAAAAAGTTTTGACGATTCCAGATATTTGTTAATCATTGCTTTATCTTCATCGCCGATTAATAGAATATCCATATAATCCTTTTTATTCGTAGTTATTTCTTTAATTTGCATAAGTTAAATATATCATAATTGATACAAAACCGAAACAAAGGTCGGAAATAGGGGGATAATGCTTTGTTCTCAGAGTTAATGTGTATGTACCCAATGAAATAGAATATTATAAGAAATCCGTATTAAAAACAGGGTTTTATTAAGAATGTATTAATGAAAACATTGCTCATTTGTTTAACATTTTAAATTTATTTTGCCCGAAATAATCAAACTATCTGTAAAATATAATCAAACCATGTGTTCTTTTACAGAGAACCCATCGGTTCGATACAAAGCGAACCGCCGCAACAAAGTGAGGACGTGTGAGCCTGTATGCGAAGGCGTAGCCGTAGAAATCCCATCTCCCGCCCCATAATTAAAAAACTCCAGTTTGGAGTTTTTTTTTGTACTTAAGGAAGATGGAGATGAGAACCCATCGGTTCGATACAAAGCGAACCGCCACAACAAAGTGAGGACGTGTGAGCCTGTATGCGAAGGCGTAGCCGTAGAAATCCCATCTCCCGCCCCATAATAAAAAGGACTCCAGTTTGGAGTTTTTTTTGCACTAATGGAAGATGTAGATGAGGTAGATTAGACGTAGTATTTTTTAAAAATTGCTCTTTGTATACGTTTAGTATAAAGTAATAGCGATGTTAAATTAAGAGTTTTAAGGGTATCAATTTGATAATAAGCAATTACACAAAAAAATTACCAGAATATCTGTTTTATAAACAAATTCTTAATTACAATATGGACATTGAATCACATAGGATGATTAACACAAAAACAGGAGAATACTTAGGTGAAATAATTACCTATCCACAGGATTTTTATTATTTTAATTTAGAAGCTCCGGGAGTGCGTTCCTTATATATAGATTGCATTAAAGTGTTTAAACGTTATAAGGGTTTAGGCACACAATTTCTAAATTTTGCACAAGTCATCAGTAAACAAAAGGGATGTAATGGGCGCCTACACCTCATTTCCTCTGACTGCTACGATAAAACCAATCCCCCGCACACATTTTATAGAAAATATGGTTTTGACTCACGTGAAACCAAAAAGCTAAAAGAAGTTGACTACGCTATTTCTAATTCAAAGCATAAATTTTCTTTTAATAATATCGCTATGTATTTTCCGCAAAAACCACAAATCAAAAAAAAATTACCAAATACAGAACTTTTACATACAACACTGAAACAATACATTTATAAAATAAAAAATTTTATAGTAAAATAGAATCATGAAAATTATTTACTTCACCGGAAAGCCTTCAAATTATGCACAAGTAACAGGCAAGATTTCACGCTCAGCACAACCCCAAAAAGATGATTTTAAGTGGCTAAAGAATCATGGGGTAACTGATGTGATTAATTTTAGAACGATGCGTGGAACTGGAGTTCCATTTGATGAAAAAAATATAGTAGAAACACTTGGTATGAAGTATCACAGCATTCCAACGCATACCCAAAATCCTAAGGATAGCCAAGTACGGAAATTTCTAAATCTAGTTGACTCACTAACCCAAAATAATAAAAAAGTCCATATCCACTGCAGAGCCGGAGCCGACAGAACAGGGATGTATGCCTTTATTTATAAATCAATAAAACATATAGGTACTGAACCAGAAAACATTAAAGAATGGATTGCACACGGCTTGAACCAAAAACTTTATCCAAACTTAATCCCTTGGGCAAAAGGTTGCATTTTACGATTAAAAAAGAAATAATATTTTATACCAATTTAAAACAAAAAATGGAGAAGCATAATAAATTAAACACTTCTCCATTTTGTTGCAATACTTGAGATTGCTATTGTAAATTTGTCTTATAAAAAGCCTCGATTTTATCGAATGGAATTTTTTCTAAATTATCATACAAATCAACATGATTAGCCCCATCAATAATTAAAAGCTCTTTGTTATCACCTTTTAGCTTTTTGAAAGCATCTTCACTAAAATATCTGCTGTGGGCATTAGCACCGTGTATCATAAGAACAGGAGTTCTAATTTCACTGCTGTAAGCTAATATAGGTAAATTAATCAATGATAAAGAAGAAGTTACATTCCAGTGCCCGTTTGAATTTATTGAGTTTTTATGAAAACCTCTCTTAGTTTTATAATATCCATAATAATCTTGTACAAACTGAGGTTCCTCACCTGTTAACTTCTCAGGCAACCCCGGAGCGCCAGCGTAAGTTCCATTTTTAAAATCTAATGTTCTTTGATTGTTTAATTGTACCTTTAAATCATATCTGCCATTTTCATCGATAGAATCGTTGTACCCTTTTGCACTAACTCTTGTCATATCATACATAGTAGATGTAACCGTAGCCTTTATTCTGGTATCAATCTGTGCAGCGTTAAGAGCAAACCCACCAAAACCGCAAATACCTAAAATACCTATTTTTTCAGGATTTACGTTTTTGTAATTACTTAAATAATCAACAGCAGCACTAAAATCTTCCGTATTTATATCAGGAGAAGCCACATTTCTTGGAGTTCCACCACTTTCCCCTGTATAAGACGGATCAAAAGCAAGTGTTATAAAGCCACGCTCAGCAAGAGTTTGGGCGTAGAGTCCTGATGCTTGCTCTTTAACTGCCCCAAAAGGTCCTGATATCGCAATAGCGGCAAGTTTTTCATCCTTTGAGATATTCTTTGGAATATACAAATCACCTGCCAATTTAATACCAAATCTGTTGGTAAAACTAACTTTTTTAACATCAACTTTATCGCTTTTAGGAAAAACCTTATCCCAGCTTGAATCTTTTGCATTACTCATATTATTCACTCCTATAATTAATACTACTGCTAAAACTAAACATGATAGAAAATTTTTAATCATATTATGCTCCTATAAAAATTTATACCACAATATTTTTAATTACTTTTGCAGGATTTCCCGCAACAACGGTATTTTTCTTAACATCCTTTGTAACAACCGCACCTGCACCAATGACAGCTCCATCCGCAATCGTTACACCTGGTAATATTGTCGCATTTGCACCAATCCATACCCCATTCCCGATTTTTACCGGCTTTGGAATAAGAGATGCCCTCAACTCGGGATTAAGATTATGGTTAAGAGTTGCTATCATAACATTATGCCCGATTAAAACATTATCACCAATAACAATACCTCCCTGATCCTGAAAGTGGCAACTTGAATTAATAAAAACATTTTTTCCAATAGAGATATTCTTTCCGCAATCTGTGTAAAAAGGCGGAAATAAATTAAAAGTCTCGTCAACTTCTTGGCCAATCAGGCGAAAAAACAATTCTCGAACTCTTTCAGGCGGATTATATTTGTGATTAAGCTCATCCGAAAGCTGTCTTGCTTCGTCAGAAAGCTTAGCCATATAATTGTGGATATCGGTTCCCGCCACAACCTCTTTACCAGTATTCATATAATCTATAAATTGCTCTAAATTCATAATATAATATCCTTTATTTTATTATTAACTATTTTGTGATAAATAACAAATACTTATATAGTATACTTATATATGCTTGACGAGCATAATTAAATAAGGTAAAATTTTCTTATGGAAATTAGAGTACTAAAATATTTTTTAGCGGTAGCACAAGAAGAAAGTATATCAAAAGCAGCAGAAAGTCTTCATATAACTCAGCCTACACTATCAAGACAGCTTATGGAGCTTGAACAAGAGCTTCAGACAAAACTGCTTATTAGAGGTAAACGCAATAAAAAAGTTACACTAACAGATGATGGCAAATTGCTGAGAGCAAGAGCACAAGAAATAGTTGACCTAGCAAATAAAACAGAATCAGAATTTCTGTTTGATGATGAAAACATTTCAGGCGAAGTTTTTATTGGTGGCGGCGAAACGGATTCGATAAGAGTTGTCGGCAAAGCTATAAAAGAACTAACACGAGAATACCCAAACATTAAATATCACTTTTTCAGCGGAAATGGAGAAGACGTAACTGAAAAATTAAACAAGGGGCTTATTGATTTTGGAGTATTTATAGAACCAATAGATAAGAAGGAATATGGATTTATACAATTTAAGCAGAAAGAAACTTGGGGCTTGCTAATGCCCAAAAATTCACCATTGTCAGCAAAGGAATATATTACACCGCAGGATTTATTAAATATTCCAATATTAACCTCAAGACAATATCTTGTAAAAAATTTATTATCCGGCTGGCTCGGATATAACTATGAAAAACTAAACGTAATCGGGACATATAATTTGCTATACAATGCATCAATAATGGTTGAAGAAGGCGTAGGGTACGCACTATGCATAGACAAACTGATAAACTTAACAGGCGATAGCAAGCTATGCTTTAGACCATTACAACCTTCACTTGAAGCAGGGATATTAATTGCTTGGAAAAAGAATTTACCTCTCTCAAAGAGTTCCAGAATTTTTCTTAATAAACTGCAAGAAGTAATGTCAAAATACTAAGTTTAAATAAAAGCGATACAACAATAGTACTCGAAGGGATAATTTATATAATATTCTTATTAAATTAATATTAAATTAACACGCTGATACTAAGATTAAATTATAAATAATTTAAAAGGAATATAAATGCGCAAAACTCTTGATATAGTTATCCCGGTATATAATGAAGCTGACTGCATAGACGAGTTGTTTAAAAGATTACTTATGCTACGCACAAAGATGCAAAATGAATTAGAAGTCAAATTTATTTTTGTCAATGATGGATCTTCCGACAAAAGCGAAAACATGCTTGAAGAATATTCAAACAAATATCCATTTGCAAGACTTATAAATTTTTCAAGAAATTTTGGGCACGAAATTGCTGTAATAGCAGGTTTAGATAATTCAAATGCAGATTATACGGCAATAATAGATGCAGACCTGCAAGATCCTCCAGAAGTAATTGAGGAGATGTATAAAAAAATTAAAGAAGGCTGGCAAATTGCATACGGGAAAAGAACTAAGAGGAAAGCAGAATCCTTCTTCAAAAAGTTTACAGCTTTTGCATTTTATAGGTTGCTAAACTCATTATGTAGTGCGGAATTTCCGACAGATACTGGAAATTTCAGACTGATTACAGCTGACGTAAGAAATGCTATTACAAGCCTTAGAGAACACAAAAGATTTTTCAGAGGAATGTCTGTTTGGGTAGGATTTAAGAGTGTACCTGTATACTACGATAGAGAAGGCCGTTTTGCGGGACAAACTCATTACACACTTAAATCAATGATTAAACTGGCGCTTAACGGAATATATGAGATGTCAACAGCCCCGATAACACTCATAAATTTATTGGGCACAATTTTATTTTTGGCTTCGCTTGTACTATTAATCACCAAAAACTACATAATCGGTTCAATAGGTTTTGTTGGCAGCTTGCAAATTTTTGCAATAGGAGTTATAGGAAGCTACATCACAAGAATATATGAAGAAAGCAGAAACAGACCTCTTTATATTATTGATAAAAAGTTTAATTTTTAAACCTAACTTTCAGTTTTAATTCTTAGCTTTCTTTAAGGTGTTTTATGTGCTTGTAAACATACAATCCGCCAAGCACAACAAATATAGCTATTATCAGCAAATCAAACTTATGCCAAATATGTTTGAAAGCTTCCATATTTTGTCCCATTTTTATACCGACAAAAATTAAGAAATAACTCCAAACAAGGGAGCCTAAGAAAGTAAAAGTAAAGAAAAATCTTTTCTTAGCTTTTAAGATACCTGCAGGAAAAGAGATGAAAGTCCTTACAACAGGCAGCATTCTACACAAGAAAAATGCCCAGTCGCCATATTTATCAACCCATTTATCAGCTTCTTCAAGATCTTTTTTAGAAACCAGAAAATACTTTCCGTACTTTTCAACAAAAGTTCTGCCACCAAAGTAACCAATATAATAAGAAGGAAGAGAACCCAAAACGCAACCGATAGCACTTGCAAAAGCCGCAACATGAAAATTCATTTCACCTTTTGAAACAATATATCCTGCAAAAGGCAACACGGCCTCACTTGGCAAAGGAATATTACAAGATTCAACAGCCATCAAAAGTGCAACACCGGCAGGCCCCATCACTGTAATAATATGCTCAATCCAACTGATTAAATGAGCTAACATAACATTTATTAAATCCATTATACTCCCCTCTTAATTGTAAATTTTACAAACAACATAATAGCAAAAACATAAAAAATGCACAGCAACAAATTTTGTAGTAGAATAAAAGAGTTAGAAATAAAAGGAGAGTTATATGTATAATTTCAATTTTTGTTGTCCGACAAGAGTAATCTTCGGCAAAGGGAGTATCGCTGAGCTTCCTAAATACATTGATAAGAATAAAAAAGTGCTTATGATATATGGCGGCGGATCAATAAAACGCAACGGAGTGTATGATCAAGTAAAAAAAGCACTTGAAGGATATAACCTTTATGAGTTTGGCGGAATTGAGCCAAACCCAAAATATGAAACTTGTATGAAGGCCGTTGAACTGATAAAAAGAGAAGGAATTGAATTTTTGCTTGCAGTAGGCGGGGGTTCAACTCTAGACGGGACAAAATTTATCGCAGCCGCTTCGAAATATGAGGGTGAAGACGCTTACAATGATATCGTTGTAAACGGGATAGAAATAAAAGAGGCACTTCCGCTTGCAGACGTAATAACACTACCAGCTACAGGTTCAGAAATGAACTCAGGTGCCGTTATATCAAGATTATCAACAGATGAAAAATTACCGTTTAACAGCGAAAAGGTATTTCCTCAATTTTCAATTATTGACCCAGAGGTAACGTATTCTCTACCGCTTAGACAAACTCTTAACGGTATTGTAGATACGTTTGTACACGTAATGGAACAGTATTGCACTTATGATGTAAACACCCCGCTACAAGATGATTGGGCAATCGGTATTATGAGAACTCTTATAAAGGAAGCTCCAAAAGTTTTAGCAAATCCGACAGATTACGACACAAGAGCAAACATTTTCTGGTGTGCTACATGCGGACTTAACAACTGGATATCTCAAGGTGTAGCTCAGGATTGGGCAACTCACATGATTGGTCACGAACTAACCGCATTTTACGGAATTGATCACGGTCAAAGTCTAGCAATTGTTGAACCAAGATTGCTTAAAAATCAAAAAGTTACTAAATCTAAGAAACTTGCAAAATTGGCAAGAGAGTTATTCGGATTTAATGAATCAGTAGATCTTAAAGCAGCAGATTTGGCAATTGACGCTATCGAAAAATTCTACAACTCAATAGGTGTTAAAACCAGACTTGCTGATTATGAAATTGATGCACAAGAAGCTGCTGAAAGAGTAAGAGACAGATTTAAAGCAAGAAACACTCACCTAGGTGAAAAAGGTGCTGTTGATGCGGATGCAACATACGAAATTCTAAGAAATTGCTAACAGTATTACAAATACTAATAAAAATAAGGCGCTCAAATCGGGCGTCTTATTTTTTACAACCTTCATCAGCAAAATCTATTTTGCCGTCAAAATCATTATCAATACCATCAGAACATGAACCTATTGAATATTTACTTTCGGCAGAAAGAGTATATTTTAAGTACTTGTCAGGAATTTTTTTCCAAAAATACAAAAAATAATCTCTATAAAGCTTTGCAAACTTATAATTTTTTATAATCAATAAGTTTTCATCATTCTTATCTTCACCGCTTTTAGAAAAATTTGCAGATCCTAAAACCACATACTGATCATCAATAATCATTGATTTGGCATGCATTTTTCCGGCATAATTCTCTACTTTAACAGGAATACCTGCAGACTTTAGAAATTTTACTTTTGAATGTATAGTCCCTGCACTTGTTGCGTCAACAATAACCCTTACATCAACTCCGCGCTTTTTAGCGTCAACCAGCGCATTTGCCAAAGATTCATGCGTAAGAATAAATGTCGGAATGTATATATATTTTTTAGACGCTTTTACAATCGGGACTACACCTTTTATTATTCCTTTGTCTTGTGGTGAAAAATAAACAGAAATTTGCCCTGAGGCAGATGGAATATTCAAATTATTTTCAGATGGTGTCTTCAATGTATGAAATTTACCATCAAACATCTGATTAAATTCATTCAAATAAAGTTTAGCAACAGGAATAGAATTAATAATTACAACATTATTATGATTAAAGCCTGAAAGTCCTGTAGTCGAAAAATTCATAGAACCTGTATAAACCTTTTTAGCGTCAAATACTGCAAACTTGTCATGCATAAGCATATTTGTGAGCTTTGAACTCCCCTCAATTTTATCAGAGCGAGCATCTTGATATTTTAATACAAATTTTTTAGTCTCAGGGTAATATTCAGCCTTTGAATTTGAAACATCATAAACAACTCTTACCTTAACTCCGCGCGAAACAGCATTGTCTAAAGCTCTCGTAACTCGAGGGATATCAGCCCAGCCGTACAAAGCAATATCAACAGACTCAGAAGCACCATCAATAAGGTTCACAAATTCTCGACAAACTTGATGTGAACAACTTCTGTCCGGTTTCAAAATTCTAGTAAAATCAGTAAGAATTAACTTCATATTGCCATCAGTAATGACATTGGGGGGCGGAACAATCTCTTTATGAGTTTGCAACTGCTTTTTATCAAACGAAGTCAAGTGGCAAAACTTACAGGGTATAGAATTTTTTGGAAGTTCAGATTCTTTTAAAACAACGGCATCATGTGCAGCCTGCCCATATTTACAGGAAAGGGTATGATATTTATTACTTTTATGATTTAGAATAACCAACTTTAATTTTGAAGCCTTCTGCTTATTTTTTTGAAATGAATCCCTATTAAACAAATTATTTTTTCTTATGCCAAAACCGGCATCATAGAGAGTATCTGCATAATTCGAATCACCCAAATAAACATCAGCAACTCTGCAATCAGGATGAACCTCACCCGTAAAATTTAACTTTACTCTCTTACCACTCAAGAGATTACCCGCGAATTCATCCGCTAAATACCCGAAGGAAATTGCATCTTGATATGAGAAATCCAACTCATCAGACAATTTTGGTGAATATTGTGACAAGTTTGCACTAAAACTCTCAACACCATTTACACAAACCATTTCACCTTCATCAAACACAGTATTTCCGTTCAAATCAACCTGTAATCGGGTTGGCGTAACTACTCTTAACACTACAGGCTTATTTTTAGCAACAACTTGCCAAAAAGCAACAAAAAAGAAAAATAATACTAATATTGCAGCCGAAATTTTCTCTTTCATTAACAGCCTTTATGACTTACAATCTCATAACCCATACGATAAACAGTATCTTCCAAAAGCTTATCTTGAGTAAACTTAAATTCTTTTGAATGAGCATCATTAATGTTTCTAAGATAACTTGCAGGATTGATAAACGCCTCAACGGTAAATTCATCCTCATCAGATAAAGTCTTCAACCCAGCCTCAAGAGTCTTATTAGACATCATCCCTGAATAAGTAACCCCAATAACATAATCATTTGTCTTTAAGCCGTATTCTTGTATTAGCTTTCTATTATACAAAGTAAGACAATTCAAGAGAATTATTTTCCCAATATTAAAAGGATACCTTATATTAAGATTTGACTTCAAATCCGGAACTATATAAAATTCCTCGAAATAAGTTCTTACAAACGGAATATTATACTCTTTCGCTAATTTACAAGTAAGCTTAAAAATTTCAGGAATACAATGGATATAAGATAAAGAGTCCAAATGAGTAGGCTTAACAACAGCAGCAACCTTTTCTATCTGAGCCCTAAATTCTTTTTCAACATCATATAAAAATTCTTTTTTAGAAGAATTATACCAAATTGAGAAAAAGTTTAATTTAAAATTTTTACATTCATCACTAAGTAAAACCGAAGGAGTTAAAGCCTTTCCCCTAGTAAGATTTAAATGAACACCAACGCTAATCTTCTGGCACTCAGGTAAAATTTCATTAACAGCAGCCTCAAAAGCATCTCCATTAGCAGTTAGACTTGCACTTTTTAAAAAGCCGTTATTGTAACCGTTAAGAACAGCCCTGTTAAAATCTTTAGAAACCCCAAAACTATCAGAATTTAAAATAAATTTTTTCATACCTAAAATAATTCCCGTTATTAAAAAAGCCGTGCCACTGTCTATCGAATATATAAGACAAAATATCAGAGAATACCTTCTCCATTTAAAATTAAAACACCCGCAAAGGTTACCTTAGTGCTGCTATGTTTCCATCCTGACACGGTTCGGTATTTTACGCCACCTTAACCTTAAACATCAACAAAAATATTAACTTTTACCTTGCCGTATAGACCCTCACAACAGGCTCTGCACCCCGCATAAGCTTCGGGTCGAGAGATTGCAATTCCCCGTGGAGCACGGCTGAGTCAATAATAACCTTAAAATACAAATTTTTCAAGACAATAAAAATTTGATTTGTAAAAAATTATTAACAAGAAACCTTAAAAAAGTAAATTATTGTAAATAAAAAACTTATTAGAAATATACACTAGGGAAATATTGGAGGGAAAAATATGGCAGATCCAGTTAAATTAAGTTTAGGCGAAATGGCGCAACAATACTATTACGACGGAAAAGGAAAAGTTCTGCAAGCAAATAAAAAGAAAACTTCGACTTATGCTGAATTAAGAGAACAAATACGCAAAAATTATGAAGAATTCAAAAAAATCAGAGAAGAAAATCGTCAAATGATGCTCTCTGAACTTGAATTACACGAAAAACAAATTGAAGCTCAAAAAAAAGAAATAGAAAAACAATTAGAAGAAATGAATAAAAAAGACCAAGAAAAGGAATTTACGATAATGGGTCTGAAATAAGACAAATACAGCTATCCTGACTTTCAAAACTTTTATGTTATAATACATATTAGAAAGGAAGAGTTCGGATGGGTGATGAGGACAAGCAATTTGATGCCACCCCCAGAAAGTTGGAGCAAGCACGC
This sequence comes from uncultured bacterium, assembly GCA_949283255.1. GTDB lineage: Bacteria > Cyanobacteriota > Vampirovibrionia > Gastranaerophilales > Gastranaerophilaceae > UBA1221. Next base: position 68,907 of record CASDRS010000002.1, read on the forward strand.
AAAGAGGGGCAAGTTGTAAAATCAAAAGACTTTTCAACCGCAGTATCGTTACTGATATTGTTCTCTGCAATTGTAGGACTGGCACCATTTATCTGGAACCAAATTGTTCAACTGTTCGAACTGATGTATGAGCAGATTCCAAATGCACATGTTGAAAAAATAGGTATAGCATACATCTTCACAATAACTGCTAAATCAGCAATTCTCATAATAGGACCGATATTATTTTTGGCTTGGCTGGTTGCAATATTAGCAGATTTTATACAAGTTGGTCCGCTTGTTGCAACAGCACCTCTGATGCCAAAACTTGATAAATTAAATCCAACAAAATATTTTAAAAATATAATGTCAATAAAAACTCTATTTGAACTATTCAAAAACATTTTAAAAGTAGTTTTATTGGGTTATATTGGTTGGATAGTATACCAGGCACACATTGAACACATTTTAATGCTGGCGGCAATTGATAACAATTTTGCCGTAATGAAAGAATTCGGGGAACTAATTATAGAATTTATCTTTAAAGCTTGTATAGCTTTCTTGGTAATATCAGCAGCAGATTATGGGGTTACAAAATGGAAATTTTTAAAAGACCAAAAGATGTCTTTTAAAGAAATAAAAGATGAATATAAAAACACTGAAGGAGATCCAAATGTTAAAGCTGCCTTAAGACAACGAAGAATGCAAATGTTACAAAGAGGCATGATGGACGCTGTCCCGGAAGCCGATTTTGTCGTAACAAACCCGACACACGTAGCATGCGCATTAAAATACAAATCCGAAGAGATGGAATCTCCAATGCTTATTGCAAAAGGTACAGAGTTAATAGCAAAAAAAATCATAAACATTGCAAGAGAACATGGAGTACCGGTTATAGAGAATCCGCCTGTAGCAAGAGCACTATTCAGAATGGTAGATTTGAACCAACAAATTCCTCCGGAACTATACAAAGCGGTAGCAGAAATTTTACTTTTTGTTTACAACTTGAAAAATAAACAAAAACAGAGTAATATGGGTTATGGACGATAGTATCAATGATGATTATGCAAGAAGATAAGAAAATTCAAGAATATTTAGATATAGTTCAAAAGGTTGCAAGAGTTGAATATCACAGAATTCCTTCTCATATGCTTGATTATGAGGAGTTATTATCTATCGGTATTATAGCAATCCAAGTTTTAATAAAAAATAAAACACCAGAACAATTACAAAAGTATAATACGGCATACATTGCAACAGCGGTAAGATGGGCCATTAGAAACGAATTGAGAATTCGTTATAAATGGTATTCTTTAAAACACAAACCTGAAGACGAAGAAGATACTTTCAACGAAAATGATGACGAAGAAACCAAAAAGGCAAAAGTAAGATCTGCAATTTATGAAACTGTCTTATCAATTGACGGTTTAGCAGAAGCAGCAAGTGACAATGATTCGCCTTTTGATTTTTTGAAAGATCCGCATGCTACTCCTGATCAAAATGCCGAACTCAGCGAGTTAGCCAGAATGATTAAAGAAGCTATCGCAAAATTACCTCCAAAAGAGAGAACCGTTGTTGAATACAGATTTTACAGAAACATGCAAGTAAAAGATATAGCAACACAAGTAGGGCTATCGCCATCAAGAGTTACTCGTATAGTACAAGCTTCTTTGGGTCAAATTAAAGAATATCTAAACAAGAAAGAACAATACGGTTTTTAAGCTGACGGAATAATTTTTATTCTTTCGTCATTTACGATATTCATTGGTTGCGGCAATTTTTTAATGTAATTACACGTTAATTTATTTTTGTCAAAATCAAATTTCTTGACAATAAAGTCAGGATGTTCATTTGTTGGCAAATAGTTATCACCACCAGTAGCAAAGAAATCATCCATTGCTACAGTGTACTTACGCTCTGTACCAGGATTGTTAACATCAATAGGATGTTCTACTCCCGACTTATCAACAAAAGTAAGAGATTTCAGCTCGCCTTTATCAGTCATTGTATACTTCATACCTGATAAAATTAAAATTCCAGGTTTGTGACCACTGTGGCTGAAGGATTTGCCGCCAACTTTAATTGCATCAACAAGATCTTTTTCACTTAGTTTACCTATCAATATTTTGTCTTCAAACGGCGTTACATCATTTACAAGTCTGGAATCAATTTTTCCAACCCCGAAATGGCCTCGAATATTACCAGCATTCAAGACTGCTATATCCGTACCCAACTCAGAACGCATAGCATCTACTACAATGTCTGCATCCGGATTATTCTCTATTAACCTTTCTTTTGGAGGATCAACAGCTGAAGCTACCGTACCAACTACTTCAGGCTTACCTATGATACTTTCAACAGCTGCACGAGATTCTAAGGTTCTATTGTAAGCTCTTGTTTTCACAAGATTATTTTGAGCCTTGGAAACAACACCGTCAGGCGTAAACTCTAGATTTAATATGCCTACATTTTCACCATCTTTACCGGCTTGAGTGATAATTACAGGCTCACCTGATTTTGAATACAACAAATTTTTACCAGGAACAACACCTTCAACAAGATCATGAGTATGTGCACCCAAAATAACGTCAACCCCGTCTGTTAGCTCTGCCAACTGCTTATCATGCTTCAAGCCGCTATGAGAAAGAACTATTATTTTGTTTATTCCTTCACCCTTTAATCTGTTTACTTCGTCCTGAACTTTCTTTACTGTTGTCTCAAAATCATCAATTTTGATATCTTTAACAGAATCATTTAATTTAACTCTTTCAGCCATATCTGAAGGAGCAATACCAATTATACCGTATTTTTGACCGTCAATTTCCTGTACAATTGACTTGCCTATTTTCCCATACATAGGGCTATTCGGAGCAACTGTAGCATTGATTGCCAAAAGCTTATAATTAGCTTTGTCCATCAAACGAGCCATATTCTTAGGCACAACATCCATTTCGTGATTACCAAGAGCATTAGCACTTACACCAATCCAATTTAAGAAATTGTTAGCAACTTGATTTGATACAAAGTTTGCACCTAAAATAACATCACCTGATGCAAGCTTTAACTTATTTGTACCAGGCATTTGCGTGTTATCAAACTGTTTAGCAACCGAATAAATTCTTTCCATATTTGTCATCTTGCCATGAATATCATTTACGTAAAGAATACTCGTTTTAACAGGCTGCAAATTCAAATTATTATTAGACGGCGGAGTCATCGTATTTGCGCTATTGGCAGGAGCATTACTCGGAAGTTGTTTATTGTCCGGAGCCTTAACTTGCGCCTGCATCGGTGAAACATTGAATTTGTATGGTGCTATGTTGTTTATCATAAGTATATTTCCTTCTACGCTGCTAAACTATATTGATTTGACATGACTTTTTCATTACTTTGTTGTTGTTTTTTCATTTCATTGTAATTTTTCAAACCTTCTACCCAGTTTTCAACAAGTTTTACATCTTTTGCAACAATTGCCTGTGGTAGAGCGGCATGGTGAATTTTTGGAAGTAAATAGTCTTCACTGTACTCAATCGGTTTGGACATATTATCATCAGTATCATTACAAATAAATGTCAATTTGCCGTCAGGATTTTTTCTGTACCCTGTTAATGTAATCTCATGACCGTTAATAATAATATTGTTATTATCTGTTTGAGTATATCCTAAAATTACGTTTTCACCTGCATCAAGAGCACTTGTCAGATGACGCTTTAAAGTATCCATATCAGTCTCATGACCGACTAATCTTGCGTTTTCATCTACAGTCTGATAAGTAACTGAAATTTTGTTTTTATCTTCTACAACTGATTCTGTAAATGTTTTTTCAAATTCAATCAATCCTTTATCGTTTTGATTAAATTTACCTGTTCTCTTGTCAGTCAAAGAATTATAAGATTGCTGAGAACCGATTTGCATAAATGTTGACTGCATTAAAACATCAATAGGAGAACGCTCACCGTTATCCTTGTTAGTTGTTTGTATTTGAGCTCTTGTAAGCGCATACTTATCAGGCTTAAATGTTAATTCTGCCTTGTTAAAATTATCCATTTTATAAGGAACTTCAAAAGCATTCAATAACCAAATTGCATCAAGAGTATTATCAGCCAACTTGTCAAGATGAATAACTTTTTCTACTTCATTGTCTTTAGAAGAAAGTCTTTCGGCAAATCTTGCAAATTCAGCAGGTTCTTTCTTTGCAAGGTTAAATTCAATACTGGCTGCAACACATGTACCTGAATGAGTAACGTTAATATCGTTTTCAGCACTCATTTTTTCTTTTGAATCAGCTTGTGACATACCTTTATCATTCATATATGAGTTTAAAACTGATGTCTTGTAGTTTGAAGGAATATCACCAAACTGCTGAGTAATAATATATGGATTTGAAAGTGTGGAAATAACATCTTTAAGCAAAGATTGAGCATTAAGCCCAGGAGCTCTTTCTACTGAAACCATATTATATAAGTTATCCAATACTGTTGAATTATCAGAAGATTCAGCATTAAGAAGAATACCGCTCTTTAAAAGAGCATCCAATTCTTTCTTACCATGCCTATCAAGATTTTTTTGTAAAGCTATATATTTATTTTTTTCATCATTAGAAATCAAAGTTGTTCTCAGAGCAGAAGCCGAAAAAGTAGGATTAAACGGAACTGTAGCCATCTGCTTAAAATTCCTGCGAGGGGTAACTTTAGACATATTCTTAACTTCAACCTGTTCTACATTCTCAGCCTTACGACTCTTGTTTGAACCGATTGTGTTATAATATTGGTTGTTGAAATAAGTATTATACGAATACACGATTTCTACTCCACACTTTTATATATATAAAAGAACAAAAATTCTAAAAATTGCTAATTTTGAAAAATTTTTGTAAGAAATGTTACAATCAGCAGAGGAAAAGTTTGAAAAATATCAAATACAAAACATTAAGTAAAGAGCAAATTATCATATCAGCAGACCGATTGACCAGATTTAAAGAAACTGAAATTAAGTATCTGAGAGTATTTAAAGACATTCTAGCTAATAATTTGCTTGAACCTAAATACAAAAAGTCTGAATTGGATGAGATGGATTATGCAACTATAACACATCTTGCTGAATTTATTATTAACGAGTCTTTAAAAACGTATGTAACCAATCTTGAAGATGACTACGTATCAAATCAAAGACTGTACGACTACGAATGCAAACTTTTTAAACAAGAACCTGAAACAAAAAAACTTTTGGCAAACAAAATCAACTATAAGGCAATCACAAAGCTTTTTGAAAATGAAGAGGACATACCAATAAATTTAAAGTGGTTAAAAGTCCTTGTAACGTCAGCCAATCCTAACCAAGAAAGTCATAATTCAGCTTACCAATTTCCGATAGAAAAACTTATAATATGCGAAGGAATAACAGAAGAGACACTATTGCCGGAATTTGCAAAATTAATCGGGTATGATTTTAACAAAAACGGTATACACATACTATCAGCAGGCGGGAAAAATCAAGTTGTGAAAACCTTCTACCGCTATGCTAAAAACCTATGTATCCCAATTTTTGTTTTATTAGACAGTGATGCTGGTGAAAATTATAATCAAATACTGCCTCGACTCAGAAAGTCAGATAAAATTCACATTATCAACAAAGGCGAATTTGAAGATATCTTGCCGATAAAACTTGTTGAAAAAACGCTAAAATATGCAATAGAAAATATATCACTTTCTAATGATATCGAAATAGAACCGAATGATGGAATGGTAAATTATCTAGAAAACTTCTTCAAAAACAGAGGAGCTCACGAGTTTAAAAAAGCCGAATTTGCGCAACTTGTAAAGAAAAATATAACTAGCGAAGATGACGTATCAGAAGAATTTCGCAATATTATAGAAGAGTTAAAAGCTCAACCCATACTTGACTACTAACAAAAAATCATTAATTTATATGATAACAACAGTGTTAGTTTGGATTTATAATAACAATGCCAAGATAAGGGTAGGGTAATTATGTTTTCAGAAATGATACAAAATTTATTAAACTCAGGCGGAAAAACTGCCGCTATGCAGAGGTATGCGGCTTTGACAGCTCAGGTTAATAACCTTAAAAACAAATTAGAAGGGCCTGTTCAGCAAGTTAATCAAAATCCGATTGACACTATTTATCCTGCAGATAGAAAAATAAGTTCATTTGAAAATATTCTCCAATCGTCAACAGGAGCTAACTTTGGAAATTTACTGCTAAACCCGCAATCAATGAGCGTTAATGCTGATATTGTAAAACCTCAAAGTAATAATATTATAGAAAATGCAATACGGGACTTGAGTAAAGTAAACTCCGTCTCACAAGCCGGAGCAATATCACAAGGAGCACCTACAGCTTCCAGAACACAGCTTCTTACAATGATTGAAAGAATTTCGGAAAAACACGGAGTTGACGATAAGCTCGTAAAAGCGTTAATACGACAAGAATCAGGATTTAATCCGAAAGCAAAATCAAAAGCTGGAGCTATGGGATTAATGCAGCTTATGCCTCAAACAGCAAAACATTTAGGCGTAAATGATCCTTATAATCCGGTCCAAAATGTTGAAGGCGGTGTAAAATATTTAAAATCAATGCTTAACAAATATAATGGAAATATTATACTAGCACTTGCAGCATACAATGCCGGACCTGGAGCTGTTGACAAATATTCCGGAGTTCCTCCGTATAAAGAAACACAAAATTATGTAAAGAATATTTTAGCCAATTACCTGTAGGTAGCAAAATTTATTTTTTACGCATTTTTAAATGGGAAAATAAAGGAGATAATTATGAAAGTACACTCAGTAATGAATAGATATAATTATAATCTTTTGACACCTGCGACAAAGAATAATGCCAATAAATTAAGCTTTGGTCATTATAATGATGACCTTGGCGGAATTGACGATAATAACCACGACATTAATTTAGCTCCTGATGAATATTATATTTATGAACCGGGTAAACAGTTTTCTCCACAAAGACAAGCTATAGAAAATTCTTACGGAAAAAAAATGGCTGAGTTGTCTAATTTTGCAGAAACAGTCGGAATGACTCCAAATGAATATGAAATTAGGCTTGCAGCAATAAAAAGAGAACGAGCAAGAGCTATAAAAATGCTTAAGGACCATTTTTCACTTTAGAAATTTTAAAAATTTTGCAATCCACTGTTGTTTTTGATACAATGTAATAGTGAAACATAACAGGAAGGTTTGTAATGAAATTTTCATCATCATTTAAGGTTGGACTTTTAACATTATTATCTCTGGTATTGTTAATTGGAGTTGTTTTAAAAGTTAAAGGTCGAGCTTTTTCATCTGCCCCAAGAGTTGAAATTCAATTCAAAGATGTCAACGGCATGCGTCCGGGTGCCGGAGTTCAGATGATGGGCTTAAAAGTAGGACAAGTAGAAGAAATTACGCCTAAAATCATTGGTGATGACAGTTATGTAAACGTTAAATTTGTTATTACTGATCCTAACGTAAAGATTCCGAAGGCTTCCGTATTTTCTATACAACAATCAGGACTTATCGGAGAATTATTCTTAGAGATTACACCGCCTAAGACAAGAACAATTTATATACCTATGGTATCCAAAGACGTTTTATACAAAGATGATCCTGTACAAATGAAATTAAGTGACAGATACTATGACGTAGGTATTATTAAAGATATTCAAGTAATCTCCAGAGATGCCCTTCCTTATTCATTTAAGGACAAAATAAGAACGAAATACGCTTATAAAGTTGATTATATAATTAATTTACCTGGGCTAATTTTGCCTGAGTTTTTGAAGGGTGAAGCTGTAAGTTATAAAAACGGAGATAAGAAGCTTAGGATTTCATCAATAGATAACATTGTATTACCTTATCCAAAGCAAACTTCCCCATACACAATTATAGAACCGATGAGAATAGCAGACTTTCTTGATTGGCAGTATAAAGCCGCTGAAAGTTTAACTGAAACAAATATGAAGATTAACACATTGTTATCAGACAAAACAATTTCTGAGCTACAGCTAACTGTAAACAATATAGATCAAATAACCAAAAAGGCTTCTGTAACAGTTGATAAGATTAATCAATTGATAGACGATTCAAGAAGCGACATAACAGAGCTGATAGAATTGGCAAATCACGCAGCAGCTGATTTCAATGCTCTTGCCGGTAACTTAAATAATATTGTTGGAGACCCAATGTTTAAGAAGAGCATAATTTCTGCAACAATGTCAGTTGATCAAATGGCACATAACTTGAACAAGATTATGGGTAATGAGCAGGAAGCTCAAAAAATGGCTGAAGATATCAGAACTATAACAAATAACCTGTCTGAGATATCAACATCAGTTAACAAAATGACAAAAGATGAACAATTGAAAAAAGATTTAACATACACACTTGCCAGCACAAACAAGGCACTTGATAACGTAAATACAACGCTGGCTTCAATAAACAAAATGACTCCTGAAAATAAAACAGAACTTGATGCAATTATTGAGGATACAAAAGTTACAACTTGCAACTTGAGAAAATTCTCAGAAAAATTGAATAAGAGATTCTTAATTTTCAGACTATTATTCTAAGCGAGGTTTCATTTTGAATATCAAAACTAAAATCACAAAGATACATTACGATAAGCAATCAAAAGGGATTTTATTTGATATATTGAAATTTGCAAGCATATTTTATTGGATGGGCAGCTCGCTAAGAAATATGTTGTATGATAAAGGCTTTTTAAAAGCACACAAAGTAGATGCCTACGTAATTTCTGTCGGGAATTTAACAACAGGTGGAGTAGGAAAAACTCCAGTTGTTGCAGAAATTACAAAATATTTAACTGAAAAAGGTAAAAAAGTTGCAATAGTTTCAAGAGGGTATGGAGGTCGACTTTCCAATAAAAAAATTAACCTCATCTCAGACGGAGAAAAAACTTATTACAACGCATCTCTTGCAGGAGATGAGCCCTTTTGGCTTGCACAGAATACAAATGCTGTTGTTATAACATCTAAAAACAGAGTAAAAGCAGCTCAATATGCTATAAAAGAATTTGGTGTAACAACAATTATACTTGACGACGGATTTCAGTACAGGAAATTACACCGAGATATGAATATTATCCTAAGTGATAGCGAAAAGGGATTTGGAAACGAGAATTTATTGCCTGCAGGCCCATTGAGAGAAACTCCAGAATCATTTAAAAGAGTAGACAGACTGGTAATAGTTAGTAAAAACATTAACCACGAAAGAGCAGAAAAAATTGCAAGAATTATGGGTAAGAAATATAATATAAAGACCCTTGTCTGCAAAACTGAACCGGATTGCGTATACAATATTAAAACCGGCGAAATACTGAAAGACGGAGTGAAAATTACAGCTTTATCGGGAATAGGTCAACCAGAACAGTTTTACAAATTTTTGAATAACTTTGATATCGTTGAGACAAAAACATTTGATGACCATCATAAATATACTGAAGATGATATCAAAAATATACACACTCCTATTGTAACTACGGAAAAAGATGCCGTTAAGCTAGTTGATTTTAACTTTGACAACATATATGCACTTAAGCTAAAGACATCAATTAATGTTGAAGATTTGTTGAACTAACACTCAAACTTACTTGCAATAACATTTTTCTCCAACTCAGAGGATAAAAAGTCTACCATTGAGTTAATCGCATTTTTATCATCAACTCTGCCCATATCCTTTAGCTTTCCATTATTTTGAATATAAAAAATATTCTTGTTTATTTTTCTCAATAGAATTGTTTCACCTACATAAATATTGCCCATGTTATTTTTTACGTTTCCGTAAGAGAGTCCGAGAGGCACAATTTTCACAGAAGATTTAAGATCTAAAATTCGCCTGATAATTTTTACCAAACCAGGTTGGAATTTTTCTCGCAAAGTTTTATCCTTATAAATTGAATTATTACCCTCAGGAAAAATAAAGAGATTTGATTTATTTTGAGCAAATTTAGAAATTAAAAGTTTTATAGGCGCAACATTCTCATCAAGATTTCGCTCTGTCAAAGACGCGTCTATAGGAACAAGCCCCATTTTTCTGTAAATGCTTTGAAACCTGGAACCTGCCAGTTTTAAAAAGTTCTTACTTACAATAATATTAGGTCTAGGACATACATTTTGTTTTCCAAAAGCCGAATAAGCATAATTCAAGAAAGAATTAAAGATAGGGTACATAAATTTATCACGCTCAAAATTATCATGATTAAGCATAAAAATTACGGAATCATCGGATTTTGCAATTTTCTCAATACGCCCGTCTTCAATATTCATGTTAATAAACTTGTGATTGATAGAATTGCCTATCTTTGCCCACTCATCAATATAATCAGGAGAAGCTGCATTTAGCCTCCGCAACAACTTAAATGAATGGTAAAAGTCCTTAATATGCTCAACCATCATAATTTTACTTGCAACAGTACGAAGCCTGTTTGCGGCTCTAAAGCTCTTTCTCAAAAAAATTCGCTTAAACTTTGAATTACCCTTTTTCTGTTGTTCACTTCGTATTCTATCCTTAATTTTAATAGATACAGCATCAAGGCGCCGCTTAGATTTTGATTCTTTATAGAAAAAATCCAAAGGGCTAGCAGAATACAATAAATCAGTTTTTTGAGGTAAATTCAAAAGTCCTTTATCAGATAATCGTATTCTGGCACCAAAGTTTAGTGAATAATTTTTTGTGGTATTGCAATACATAGTCTTTATTAAACATGATAAAAGATTTTTTTGCTAAAGTGTTAAAGAATATTAAATATAGCAAACTACAGCACCAAAGTTTCTCCATCATCAGGAACCAATAAGTTTGTGAGATTTTCGCTCTTAATGAAATTCTTTATATCCTCTCTTGTAAGCGTAAGATGACTAACTGTATCCATGTGACTTGCAATAAGAAGCGAATTTTTAGAATGATTTAAGACCTGCTTAATATCTTCTAAATTCATTATTATATGCTCACCATTTATAACAGTAGCAGCACAAGCATTAACCACAATTATATCAGGATTATACATATCCAATGCAACCTTAACTTCATCACACCAAATAGTGTCACCAGCAATATATAAAGTCTTTTCATTATCTGCTTTGAAAACTACACCCATTGACTCATAAGGCATTCCAACACTTTCGCACAAAGGCTTAATAATCTCTCGCTTACCGTGCTGACAATTAGTCTTATACAACATCACATGATTATACTCAGTACCGTTTTCACTCACTATCTCGAGATTAGTAAAACCATACCCTTTAATAATTTCCATATCCTTTTCAGATTGAACAAAAAATTTGATATCTTTTCTCAAAGCCTTAAGCGCATACTCGTCAATATGATCAGGATGAAAATGCGTAAGAATTACGGCATCAACATCGACAATTTTATCAATTGCAAAAGGCAACTCAACACGAGGCTGTCTTATATTAGAATTAATACCAGCCTCAAAACCTGCCATATAATCCTTAGGTCCAAGCCATGGATCAATCAAAAATTTATTATCATTATAATCTACAATTACAGTAGCATTTCTAACTTGCGTAAATTTCATATTGCACACTCCTATAAATAAATTGTATAATATATTATAAATTATGACTTACCAAATAACAAGAATGCACAAATTGGTATAATACTTACCAAAAAGTAAGTAAGGAGTAATAATGGTAAAACAAAGACCCACAGAATATAAATGTCCACTAGAAGCAACAATGGATATAATTGGTGGAAAATACAAAGGAGTAATCATAGGACACCTGATAGACAAAACTCTAAGATACAGTGAATTGCAGAAACTAATATCACATGCAACACCCAAAATGCTAATTCAACAACTAAAAGAACTTGAGAAGGACAACATAATAAAACGAAAACTCTATCCGGTAGTACCACCTAAAACAGAATATTCACTAACAGAAAGAGGCAAAAAACTAATACCTGTGTAATTTTTCTTGCCGTTTGACTTGTTTTCACAGTTAGTTTGATTTTAACATGTGTCCCAGGTTGAAAAAAAACAAACCCTTATGATTTATGTAATTAAAGACATAATTTGCTTTTACATACTCATCTTAACTCTTTACTAATCAGATTTCAAGGTGTTTTGTTTGTCCTATTCATAACAATTTCGAATATTAGGCTGATTTGGATTTTGTGGCTATAATATTTTAAAAATCGACCTACTATCTGGAAATGTTTCAAAATATTTTTACTTAACCTTATCAATCTCTTTTATAAGAATTTTAAATGATTTATAAAAATATATAAATTCTTTTTTAATTTGTGTTAAACTCATTTGTCCACCTCTTAAAATATTTATATCGGCATATGTGTGAGCATTTTTATTGCGCTTCTTTGACATTTCATTTAACTCATTTATAAAAGCACTCCTCTTTCCTTTATCATAAGAATTAGCCAAATTTGTAAATTTATTTTTACCTAAACAAAATATAAGACAGTCCTTAACGTTTCTTTCGTTATAACTGTAACAAGATGAAATATATCGTTCAATTAATTCCTTTTCATTTTCTGTAGTACCAAGAGATATATAGATTTCATCCAAGGTTTCTTCTAACCATCCTGAGAACTCCAACAAAGCTAATTTTAGTAATAAACATTGATTATTGGTTTCTTTTTCGGATGATACATAATCTTTTTTTATGCTTGCATTTTTTTCATTATTGACAGAATTTTCGAACATTTGTTCTAAACACTTAAAATTCCTTCTAAAAGTACTCGTCTTTATCATTATTCTCCAAAAATTCTTCTAGCTGCATTATATCTCTCTAATAATTGAGCTTTGTTTGAAGTTCCAGCCTTTAATTTGTCTGGTACAAATGCAATATCACTCATCAAAGTTGTATATAAATTTTGCAATTCAACATCTGATTTATCTTTGCAATTATTTATATTTTTACTTATTCCATATAAAATAGCATCGACGTATACATTTCTTGCAGAATCCAGTTTTATTTTACTTGCAATATTGATAGTGTTTAAAAACAATTTTTTTTGTTTTGCTAACCATGAATCATTTTCATTTTGGTGTTCTGCGAGGAAATCACTCATGAATACTGATAGTTTATTCTCATAATGTTCTAACTTATAATGCATACAAAAGAATAATAGGATTCTTTCTGGACCTTTCATTCTTTTATCATTTGCTAATTTTTCAACCCAATTACACCAGTTTGTATTTTTATTGCAGTCATTAATTAATTCTATGAAATTTCCTCTATATACACAATTTCGTATTTCTTGATTATTAAGTTTAAGACCACCCGTATTTAAACGTTGAAATATCCTATAAATATATGTTAAATTGTCTTTTCTTGTATAGTCGCATTTTATTACATTGATTGGTATTGATAAATTACCCACTGCTTTGAATACTTCAGGATTATTTTCATGAATTTCTTTTAATGTTTTTCCAGAAATTCTCGGGTCAACATCTTCTAAGTCTGACAATTTATAATCTAGATTATTTTTTGATAAAAAATCAAATATTACCCCAGTTCTTTGTTTTCCATCAATAGCTATATAGGAATCATTGGCATCAACACTAAAGCACATACTTGGGATGGGAAGTTTTTTAAGTAGTGAATCAATAAAACGAGTTTTTTGTGGTAATTCCCACACATCCTCTCTTTGAAAATCTGGAGTTCTACTTAAATCATTGTCTGATAACATTCTAACAATGTCATAACAAGACCTTGTTTCTGTATATGAATAAATATTCTGAGGAGGAATTGCGTAGCTATACTCTTCATTTTCTAATTCCTCTTCTTCTCTATTGAGTTGTAAATCCAATTCACTATCTATTGGCATAATTTCTCCTTTATAAATTTACTAAGATTTTATTTTCAATTTTTAACTCAGTTAATAATGGTAATAAATCTTGCATGATTTTCTTGGCAAGTGCATAAGCCATATTTACTGGAACGGCATTACCGACCATTTTGTATCCATTCGTTATGTTAGAATATTTAAATATAAAATCATCTGGAAATGTCTGGATTCTTGCACATTCTCTTATAGAAAGTCTTCTATATAGATATTCTTTTCCTTTTACAAACTCTCGTTTATTTTGTTCCACAAATGTCATTTTAGGTGCTTGCGGATGCAGGGGAGCATGGCGCCCACCAGCTTGAATAGTAAAAGAAGGTTCATCCCAAGCTCTAACTCTGTTTCTTGACATAAATATCGTTGAAAATCCGCCTATCATATATTCATGATTAGGAATTTTGCATACAGTTCCATTTGTGTAATTTTTTTCTTTTGCAGGAATTGCAGAAGTTTTTAAATCCCATATAGCATCTTTTAATACTGGTTTGTATTCTTGAATTTCAGGGAATTCAAAAGTCAAATTTAAGTCTTTTCTATATCCTACAAAAATAACCCTTTTTCTATCTTGTGGGACATTATAGTTATTTGCATTAATAAGTTTAAAACTTAAATTGTATCCTGATTCTTCAAACATTTTTTTTATATTAGCTAGAGCTTCTGAATGTCTTTGAGCAAGCATACCTTCGACATTTTCAGCTAAAAAAAATAGTGGTTTTTTTGCTCTTAAAATTCTGATAAATTCGTAAAATAGTTTACCTCTTGCATCATCAATTCCACGTAAAGAACCTGCTTCAGACCAACTTTGACATGGCGGACCTCCAATAATACCAATACAATCTGGAACATCTGTAGAAGGGACATCACAAATGCTCCTTTTTTCTAAAAATGTATCAGGGAAATTATATTGAAAGGTTTCCCAAATAGTCGAATCATACTCATTGGCCCATATAATATCAAATCCAGCCTGTTCAAAGCCTTTATCCAAACCACCAGCGCCGGAAAATAAACTTACTACACGTTTATCCATAATAAAACTCCATAAACTTAACTGGTATTAATTGTGCCGGATTATTAGGATTTCTTATTTGAATGTCATGTATAAAAAATTTATCATTAACTAAATTATATAAGCTATCTTTGTCTTCTTGTGAAAATTGTTCAAATTTTTCCGTTTTCATTACACAGTAAAATTTAAAATCTGATAAAATGCTTTGTTTGGGAATATAATCAAAGACTTTTTTAGGATGAAAAATTGACCACATACCTCTAACTCTTAAATCTGTAATTCCTAATGGATCAACTTTTTTAATTTTACCTAATTCATTAGTTTCGGCTAACTCAATATTTGGAATTGAATGCAGACCATTTATAATGGTATCTTTTATTCTTTCATAAATTTCTTTATCCGCCGCATAACAATCACCATATACAAACCACAATTCCTTTAAGTGTGTATCTGTTGTATTGCCAACAATGTAAATAATATCTTTTACATTCCATTCTTCGCAGTTTCGGCAATTTGAAGTAATCATTGTACTGTCAGCATAAAGTTTATCTTTTGGGTAAGAACTATTCAAGGCTAAGGCATTTGCATTTCCTTGAACTTTTTTTACTTCAATTGCATCGCCATTTTTCAAAATTATATCGGGAGGGTTATTTTGATTACCCGTATATGAAAAAACTTCTTGATACTGTTGCATTTTAAGATATTCATCGTTACAAAATAAAGTTCCGGCAAATAAATCTTTTACATATTTTTCTAATGCATTTCCGACACCATTAACTCTATTTCGACCAGAGTAATGTGATACTATAGAAAAGATTGGATTCTCAACTAAATTTTTAATCGCAATTAATACATTTGAACTCATTTATTTATCTTCCCCTATTATTATATATTATACTGGAAACAAGAATTCAGCTTTATATGTTAAGTTATATTATAAAATGTTGTCGCAAATCAAACGTAAATTGTTAAATTTTTAATTCCCTGCACAACTGGACTTTACCAAATAATCATTTTATCCGTACACTTCAAAATCGGTACGTAATTCAGCTATATTAAGAAAATCTCAATCTATCCGTACAGTCCGAAAAAAGTCCAGTTGTGCAGTTTGATTTTTTTAGTAAACTTAATTTTCCGACCTGAAAACGTCCTCGCAGTGCGGGCTGTCCAAAATAATCAAAGTATCCGTACAAATCAATCTGGTCGTTAAATTACAACCTGCAATCATAGAACTAAATAAATGGGGTCAAAATTATTTAAAAGAAGAGAACATCCCATGCGCCTACACAAAAGAGATATAAAAAAACAGAGAGGATGGGATTCGAACCCACGGTGGAACATAATCCCACACAACCTTTCCAAGATTGCACCTTAAACCGCTCGGACACCTCTCTATCTCTTTAATTATGTTTAAGCTTAATCACGAAATAACTTTCATAGACTAAGCTATAGAAATATTCTACTTTAAAACATTCTTAAAGTAAATAGCTTTGCACCTTATATTATAAGGATAAACAGTAATGTTTATGCTAAACTAACAATATGGAATTAAAAGTAAACAAAATAGAACAAGGCCTTCATGGCACAGTAACAATCCCCGCTGACAAATCGATATCACATCGAGCTGTGATGTTTGCATCACTCGCTGATGGAGAATCCATTGTCAAGAATTTTTCAAAAGGCGAAGACCCTCACTCAACAGTACGAGTGTTTAAATCACTCGGAGTTAATATAGATTTTTTAGATGAACAAACTCTCAAAATAAATTCTGACGGCAAACTAAAGTATTCCTCAATCCCTCTTGATTGCGGAAACTCGGGAACAACAATGCGTCTTGTGAGCGGTATATTAGCAGGCGAGAATTTTCAATCAACATTAATAGGAGACGAGAGCCTCTCAAAACGACCTATGAGACGTATAATAGAACCGCTTGAAATGATGGGGGCAAAAATCAATTCAAAAGACGGACATGCTCCGCTTATTATTTCAGGACAAAACTTACATTCTATTGACTATGTATCAAAACTTGCCTCAGCTCAGGTGAAATCTTGTATTTTGCTTGCAGGAATGAATGCTGATGGCACAACAAGCGTTACAGAACCTTATGTATCAAGAAATCACACAGAGCTCATGCTCCGTTATATGGGTGTTAACCTTAATGTTGAAGGTAAAAAAGTCAGCATAAATAAGTCTAAACCGGAACCCCGAACAATTGAGATATGTGGCGATATCTCCTCTGCAGCCTACTTTATTGTAGCCGCACTAATTGTCCCAAACTCAGATATTATCCTCAAAAACGTTGGATTAAATACAACGAGAGACGGCATAATTGAAGTAGCACAAAAAATGGGAGCAAATATAGAAATCCTCGACAAACACGAAACTTCAGGCGAAATCGTTGGAGATATAAGAATTAAGACAACCTCAACATTAAAAGGATGCAAAATTGAAGGTGAAATCATTCCGCGCTTGATAGACGAATTACCTGTAATTGCAGTTCTTGCAACCCAAGCTGAAGGTACTACTGAAATAAGAGATGCTAAAGATCTTAGAAACAAAGAATCTGACAGAATAAAAGCCACGGTCAACGAACTCAAAAAGCTTGGTGCAAATATTGAAGAGCTGGAAGACGGATTTATTATACAAGGAAAAACTGAATTAAATGGCGGCTGCTGCGTTGAAACATACCACGATCACAGACTTGCAATGAGCTTATATGTTGCAGGGTTAATCTGTACAAAAGGCCTGCTAATAAATGGTTTTGAGTGGGTAAGTATATCATTCCCGGAATTTGAAAAACTTTTTAATTCACTAATGTAAAATATTTGTAACATTTAGCAAATAAAAAGCAATTTCCAAATATGAAAATTACTTTATAGAAATATAAAGGTTAGTTATATATTTGGAAAGGTAGGGCTATGTCAGTAGATAGCACAGGTTTGGGCAATGGATATCAAAATCCATATCAAAATCCACAATTAATGCAACAGTATGCAGCCGCAAATAACGATTTGATGGCAAATTTACACTTTAACGAAATTGAAAAAAGCGGAAGAATTCCTGGATTGACAGAAACAGCAGGATCAACATCATTTTGTGGTGGTCCTGAAACAGACACATTTGAAAAGTCTTCTTCCGGCCCAGGATTAGCAGGGACAGTAGGTCTCGCAACTGCCGGCGGTTTAACTGGAGGTGCAGGCGGTTACTGGTTACTCAGCAACCCTATAAAAGATTTGAAAGAAAAGACCCTTAATGCGGACTTTTACAAAGCAATAGATAAAGCAGATTTAGGCGAAGAAATCAAAGCTGCACAAGCAAAACTCAAAAACACAAAAGGCTACAACCTTGCTCAACTTGCCAAAGCAAAGAGTTTTGACGAATTGCCGGATGAAGTAAAAACATTCTTAAAAAACAATAATCTGGATAAATTATCACCTGAAGAAGCTAAGGGATTAATCAAAGCAACAGGTAAAAAAGTGGACGACTTTGAGCTTAACAAAGTAGCCGAAAGAGTCACCAAAAAATTTAAAGGTACACAGCATTACAATAACATAATCAAAGCTAGTACAGACGGACAAATATTGAAAAATATCAATGAGGCAAAAAATCTCGATGAATTAAAAGCTGTAATACTAAAAAATAAAGACTTCTTTGAAATAAAAGGAACTGAAGCCGAAATTGCACAAAAAGTAGAAGCGCTTGCGGCAAAGGGTAAAACTGCCGTAGCAGACGATGCCGGAAAGATTATTACTAATGCAGAAGATTTTGTACTAAAGAAAAAATCAAATATCTTTAAAAACATAGGTACAGACGGCAAACTACTTGAATCCGCAGATGATGCAACAAAAGCATTGTTCAAAGATTTTAAATGGCAGCAAGCTAAGAAATACGGGAAATGGGGCGCAATCGTCGCCGGTGGCCTCGCAGTACTGTATGGATTATTCGGCGGCAATTCCCAAAAGGCTTAGTAAATATACATACCACCCTTTCTCTAATTAACTAAAAACAAAAAAAGCATCCTCCTTAATTTAAGGAGGATGCATATTTTATAAATACATACAAAATCAAATTACTTGCCTGCAACTACAACAGTAAAATCACTGTTTGCGCACGGATACATGCCTGGCTCATAAACAAACTGATATCCAGAAACTGAAGGCGACTGCTTCTTCAAGTAATTAAAGTATTCGTTTGTAACTTTAGCAGAATGAGCCAAAAATTGTGAGTGAGTTCTTGATATATGAGACTTACAAACAACATTAATACCTGCTGCAGAAAGTTCATTAATCAATTGTTGAGCCTCTGCAGTTTTTGCCTCAGTATAAACAACAGAAGCACTCATCTGAGTAGTTTCATCAGGCTGAACCTTATCACGATAAATTAATCTGTCAACAACTTCCTGAGTCTTTTCAGGATCCAAAATCCAATAACTTATATGGCCTTTTTTATTTGGAGCCCCCGGAAGAGTTGCTATCTCTATCTTATCCATATCAAGGTGCTTAGCCATCATAGCAAATTGACTCAATTCGTAGAAAGACATATTTGTCTTTACATATTTTCTTGCAACACCGACAATTTCAGGAATCTTTGCAACTGTCTCAGGCTTCTTCAATTCATCTAACACACCGCGTAAAAACCATTGTTGACGATGAGTTCTACCAATATCACCCATAGGATCGTGTCTGAATCTCAAATATCCGACAGCCTCTGTAGGAGATAAGTGATGTACCCCTTTAGTTAAGTGGATATGAAGCTTACCAGAATAATCATCATAATTCATATTTTTTTCAACATAAACATTTACACCGCCTAAAGCTTCAACTATACTCTTAACGGCATTATCATGTACCATAATATATCTATCAACTTTAACCCCAAGAGTATCTTCAACAGTTTTTATAGTCATACCGACACCACCAATAGCATGGGCAGCATTAATCTTCTGGATTCCATGATTTCCAGGTAAATATACCTTACTGTCTCTCGGAATAGATATAGCATTTACAGACTTCGTTCTAGGGTCGATATTTACCAAAATAATTGTATCAGTACGGGTGCCAGTCCACAAATCATTAGGATTATCGCTAGCATCAACACCTAACAACAAAACATTTTGACGTCTTGGACCAAACGGCAATACAAAATCGGCATTCGCTTTATTAGCATTATCACTTGCCATTTTATCGAAGAATTTGGTAATAGGAGAATCTTCTCCAAAAGTATTTTTACAAAAATCAGTATTCATACCGATATAGAACAAACAAACCAACACTGCGAGAAAGAATAACGCAATCATGACAAACATTCTGATAACTACAGCCTGTCTTTGTTGTTGTCTCTTTATCTCATTTAAATAAGCCTTATTTTTATCTTTTTTTGAGGATACACCCCTTTTGTTCTGATTATTATTTATCTGTCTGTATACTGTCATTTCCCTCTTACCTATTTATTATCAATCAGCTAAGTAATATAATACCCTAAAAATAAAAAATTAACAAAACCGAACTAAAAAATACACTAAACTATTGATATAACTATAATACATGAGCCAAATAAAGGGTAACGAGAGTAAAATACACCGCCAAACCAACGACATCAATAGTAGTAGCAATAACAGGCCCCGAAGCTATCGCAGGGTCGACCTTAATAGCTTTTAAAGCAAAAGGCGTAAATGTTCCGATAACAGTAGCCATCATCATATTTATAGCCATAGCAAGCCCTACAACAATTCCTAACCCTGCATTATGCTGCCATCCCCAAGTAACAAGCATTACAAGCGCACCAAATAATGCTCCGATAGAAGCACCAATGCAAGACTCACGCAAAATATAATGAAGAGCCGAACTTAACGTAACCTGTCCAGTAGAAAGACCACGAACCATCAACGTAATACTTTGAGTACCAATATTACCGCCCAAACCTGCAAGCAAAGGCATGAAAGTCGCAACAATAGGAATCATTGTGAATGTATGGTCAAACCTGTGAGCAACATTTACCGCAATAAATTCACCCAGCAAAGTTATAAATAACCAAGGAGTTCTTGCTCTAATTGCATTTATAATGTTACCTGAAAGAATTTCATCCTCATCAACAACCTCAGTCGAAATACCTGAAGATTGGTAAATCTCTTCAGTAGTTTCTTCTTCGAACAAATCATGAACATCATCCCAAGTAATCATACCCTTTAACCTGTTATACAAATCCACAACAGGAAGAGCATTGTACTGATATTTCATAAATTCATCAATAATAAAGTCACTATAATCATCAACATGGAGCTTAACTATATCAGAAATCATAATATCTTCAACTTTTTGCGTTATCGGTGAAGTTAAAAGTTTTCTAAGCGAAACAACACCTAACAAATGATTCTGCTTATCTACAACATATACGTAATAAAGCTCCATATTATCTTCTTCGGCTTTAATACGAATATGATTTAACACATCCTGCACACTCATATCAGAGTTAACAGTCAAGACTACAGGGTTCATGATACCACCTGCAGTATCCTCATTATAAGTAAGTAATTCTCTTACTTCTTCAGAAAATTTATGCGGAAGTTTATCAAGGTAAGTTTCACTCTCATCCTCTTCCATATCACCCAAAACGTCAGCCGCAGCATCGTGAGGCAATTTAGTAAGAATTCGAGAAGCCATTTCCTCATCAATATCACCAAGTAGCTCTACCTGAATTTGAGGAGATAAATATTCCATCAAATCAGCAGCTTTTTCTATATCCAAAAGCTTAAAACACTGCAAACGTTCTTCAGGCTTAAGTTCTTGAAAAATATCAGCCAAATCCGCTTCATGATAACTATTCAACTCTTCTTTCAACTGAACAAGAGTTTCATCATCTATTATTTCTCTAATTCTTTCAACAATGCTTTGAGTATTCATAACACAAATATTATATTACAAACATGGTTTTGTTTATAGTATAATTAATTACACAACAGGAGAAATAAGAATATGATCAAAGATTATTTTGTAGATAGTATAGAAAAAGCAATTCAAGAAGCAATAAATGCCGATAAGCTTGGCGAAATGAAAGAGTATAAATCAGGAACACTTGCAGTTGAAAGGCCTAAAAATCCTGATTTTGGAGACTTTGCAATTAACGTATCATCACTTGCAAAATACGCAAGAATGGCTCCTCCTCAAATTGCCAACACAATATTGGAATACGTTGATAAGGCTGATAACGAATACACTGTAATCGGAGGTTTTATAAACTTTAAAACAGGCAAAACTCTCCTGAAAGAAGCTATAAAAGAAATTTTTGTAAAAGATAAAAATTACGGAAAACCTGAAAACGTAAAAACAGAAAAAATATTATTAGAATATGTCTCAGCAAACCCAACAGGCCCTTTCCACATAGGGCACGGTAGATGGGCTGCTATGGGTTCTGTTCTGGCAAACTTGTTGAAATTCTATGGACACGATGTTTATCAGGAATTTTACATAAATGATGCCGGCTCACAAATCCAAAAATTAGGCAAATCTCTAGCAATTAGAATTAGACAGGAACTTGGGGAAGATGTAGATTTTCCGACAGACGAAATCGAGAGAAAAAACTACTACCCTGGGGATTACTTAATTCCTGTTGCAAAAAAATATCTTGAAACTCACAAAGGATTACCTGAAGATATACAAGAGCTTTGTGATTTTGCGAAAGCTTATGAAGAAAAAGTTCAACGTGATTTACTTGAAAAATTCAGAGTACATTTTGACAATTTCTACTCTGAATTAACACTTCATAAATCTGGCAAAGTAGAAGCATGTGTTGAAAAACTTAAGAAAAGCGGAAAAATTTATCAAAAAGACGGTGCAGACTGGTTTAGATCTTCAGATTATGGAGATGACCAAGACAGAGTAATTAAAAAAGCTGACGGCTCAAATACATACCTGACAGCTGATATTGCATACCATATAGACAAGCTGGAAAGAGGCTTTGACAGATTAATAAACATCTGGGGTGCTGATCACCACGGATATGTAGCAAGAGTAAAAGCTTCTATTGAAGCTCTGGGATATGACCCAAATAAACTTGAAGTTTTACTTGGGCAACTTGTAAACCTTGTAGTTAACGGAAACGAAGTTAGAATGGGCAAACGTAAAAACATGGTTACGCTTGAAGACCTAATCGATGAAGTTGGGGTTGATGCAACAAGATTCTGGATGAGCATGAGAAATATTGATACAACACTGGATTTTGATATCGAACTTGCAAAAACAAACAGCGACGAAAACCCTGTGTTTTACGTACAATATGCACACGCAAGAGCTTGTTCAATATTGAGAAATGCAATAGAAGAAAAGATTAATTCAGAAACAGGCGAAAAAACACCTGCGCCAATGAGTGAAGATGAATTAAACAAATTAATAAAATCATACGATTCTGAAACAATTCTTCCAACAATAGAAACTGCAAAAAAATTAATACTTAAATTAGAAGAATTCAAGTCTATGATAAAGACTTCCGCAGAAACAAGACAAGTATACACAATTTGCAGATATGTACAAGAATTGGCCAGTGAATTTCATTCATTCTACAATTCAAACCGTGTAATCTGTGAAGATAAGCAGCTTATGAATGCAAGAATTGCTCTTATCGTAGCAGTTAAGAAAGTATTAAATAATGCTTTAGACATACTTGGAGTAACTGCTCCTGAAAGAATGTAAATAATCTTTAATTACACACTTGCAATTTAAAATCTTTATTGTTATATTGGCATTACAATGATTATATCAAACGTTATAAAATTTCATCATCATCACCATTGCAACCTGAAAAGGCTGTAGGATTGATGATGCTCAAAAATAATAATTCAATTCGATAAAAAAAGTAGCCTTTTCAGGAAAATGAGCAAAAGAGGTTACTTTTTTTTATCAAATTGGAGACTAGTGAAGTGATAAACAGTATAATTTCAGCCATAGGCAATAATAACAGCATCTACCCCCTTCTCGTAAGAGACTGCGGCATTGAGGTGCCTACAAAAGTTTATAAGACATATCAACAAAATAAAGACGATAAAGAAATCGCCTACTTAGCAACACGTGAAAGAATTATCGATGAATATTCAACATCAGCTGTATGGTTAGGCGGTATTCCACTTATCGAAAGAGTTGCAAACTACTTAATTAAAAAGAAAAAGTTTAACCCTGAAGTAAACTTAAAATTATATACAGAAGAAAATGGTGTACAAGGACTTAAGTACAACATAGAAAAGTTCAAAGATATAGCCGGTGCAGAAGAAGCTGTAAAAGATCTAGAAAAAGTACTTCAAAATAAAGAACAATATAAACGACTTCAAGGAAACAAATTCATTGCCACAATGGCTATACCTATCGCTCTTATGGGATTTGTAATACCAAAAGCAGTATTCGCACTCACTGCCAGCACAAGAGCTAAAAAAGAAGCTTTAAGAAAACAACGTGAAGCAACTACATTTAACTTACCGGAAAGAAACGTAGCATTTTCAAGCCGAGATGTCTTTGATAGATTTACTTTAAAAAGACCAAAGACAATTTCATTTAACGGAGGATTTGCAGGAGCAGTATGTAACCTCAGAACAGTTGACAAAATGGCTATCACTGACGGCGGATATGCTGTCGGCAGAGTTGCAACAGCAAGAAAGAAAAATGAAAGAATAGATTTGGCATTCAAGATGCTAGGGATGATGTATTTAAACTTCGTTGCACCAAAACAAATCGAAAAAATTCTTGGTAAAATTTCAAAACAAATATTCAACGTTGATGTGGATCTTGACCCGATTATTTTGGGTGACAAAGAGCTTAAACAAGCTATTTTGGACAATACATTGGAACTGCCAAAAAGCAATTCAGCCAAAGACTTACTTGAATTTGTCGATAATACAAAAAATTCTAAAACATTATTTGTAAAATATGCTTCTCAATTCAATAAAATAAAATTACTTGATAATGATGTAAGAGACCCAAGAGCTTATGTTGACATAAAAGATCTTGGTGCATTCCGCGACAGTTTATACAACTTTAGCGAATCAATCAAAAAATTAAAACTAAAAACTAACGTCGGGGGAAAAGGCTCTGTTGCAAAATTGATAAAGAATTATATATTAAAAGCAAGAGGAGCTAAAACATTCAATATTCTTGCAAATGTTGGCCTTAGCAGCTACTTACTTGCATGTGTTCTACCTGACTTGCAATTTGCATTCAGAGAATTAGTGACAGGCTCAAAGCTTGAACCGGGACTAATTATTGATGACAAAAATAAGAAAAAGAAAGCCTAAACAACACCATTATCCAAACAATCGTGAATATGGATAACACCAACAGGCTTGCCATTTTCGACCGCAAAGAGGTTTGTAATTTTCTTGTCATGCATGATTTTTACAGCCTCGCTTGCCATAGCGGAAGGAGAAATGACTTTCGGATTATGTGTCATTACATCAACACCCTTCTTATTCAAAATATCGTTTGATAAGCAGCGTCTTAAGTCACCATCGGTTAATATACCGATAAGCATTCCGTTATTATCAATAAATCCGACACACCCTAATCTTTTTGAAGTCATTTCCAATAAAACATCATGCATATTAGCATACGCAGGCAAAAGCGGCATATCTTCACCTTTATGCATAAGATCGGACACTTTTTGCAATACAGAACCCAATTTCCCGCCTGGATGTCTTTGGTTAAATTGTGTTTTAGTAAACCCTTTTCTTTCAATCAAAGCAACGGTCAAAACATCACCTAATACAAGTGTAGCTGTTGTTGATGAAGTAGGAGCAAGCCCTAAAGGACAAGCCTCTCCACTATCAGGAAGTTTTAAAACAATATCTCCGGCCTTACCAAGAGAGCTTTGAGGATTTTTTGTAATTGCAATAAGTGGAATTCCAAATCTTTTTGAATAATTTAAAATATCTACGAGCTCCTTAGATTCACCACTGTTGGATATTGCAATAACAACATCATCATTAGTTATCATTCCAAGATCACCATGGCTTGCTTCTGCCGGATGAACAAAGAAAGATGGAGTTCCAGTCGAAGCTAAAGACGCAGCTATCTTTTTAGCAATATGTCCTGATTTACCCATACCTGTTAAAATAACACGCCCTTTAGCATTCTGCATTAAATCAAGAGCCTTGGTTAATGATTCATCCAACTCACTTTCCAAAACTTTTAATGAACTTATTTCTTTCTCAATAGTATTTTTTGCTGAAATAAGATCACTATTAGATAGTTTATCAACATCTTGTGAAATAGGATTAACTGTCGACATCATTGAATACCCTCCAACTACTTTTATTATAATTTAACACAAAAAAGTTGCCAATATTTATTTATTAAGTAATATTACCACTAATGACAATTAGCATTTAAAGTTTCAAAGACAACATAAACGCAAGAAGACTTAGTATCTATTTATCGAAATGCTTAGATATTAAAGTATACTTAACACCACTTTGAACTACATCAAAAGCTAGAGATTGTTTGATGATATCCATATCTTTATTTCTTATAACTACATAATAATTTGACTCAAGAAGTGGAACAATTCTACTTGTATCAGTTCCGTCATATATCAAGACATTTCTGTCACCATAATAATTTAAACTGTACTTGATACCAACATTAAGAGAAGCTAAATTTTTATCTTCTTTCTTTGCAAGCTGAGCAAAAGCCTTTAAATCATTTTGACCAAATTTATAATCTATATTGAACAAGTGATAAGCTCCAAAAGCAGAGAATAAAATCATAAAGCCAACATAAGTAGCGAATAATTTTGCCTTATCATTTTTCCATATAAAATAGAAAGACAACAACCCAACAATAGTAAAGAAAATACAAGTAAAGATCTGAACTTCTTTTACTATATCAAACAAAAATGGTGGAAGATAAAACTTAATAAAACATCCTCCAATACCGACAAAAAGGATTAGAGAGCTCAAAAGTATTGACGAAATCTTTAAACCTTTTGAAAATCCATCTTTATCCCAATATTCTGCCAATAAAACAGCAAAGAAAGGATAAATAGGTAATATATAAGTAACAAGCTTTGAAGAAGAAGCTGTAAAGAATGCAAAAGTTAGTAACAACCCGATAATACTAAATGCAACAAGCTTCTCACGATTTGAAAGCTTATCAAAAGATACAAACTTTAATTCCTTAAACTTCTTCGCAATAGCAGGAACAAATGAGAATATCCAAGGGAAAAAGCCCCATAAAATTACAAGGAAATAGTAATAAAACGGACGATTTTTACCCAAATGACCAGACCCGAGGAATCTTGCAATATGGTGCTTCATAATATATTCGCCGAAGAATAATCCTTTATACTTAAGCAGCATATAAACATGCCAAGGTAAAACTATAGCCAAAAATAAACAAATACCTACTAAAAAATATTTTGGTTTAAAAAATTCTCTTAAATTTTTAGCATAAAGCCCTACAAAAAACATTGTTCCAAAAGGAACAACAAAAGCAGGAATTCCTTTAACCATCATTCCAAGAGCCGAAAAAATATAAAATAACCACCAAAAATATTTTTTATTTTTCTCCTGAACAAAATAAGTCATAAATCCGGAGAAGACAGACACTGTAATACAAGAGGTCAATAAGGTGTCTAAAATTGCAACTTTTGCTAATATTAAAAATTCAAGAGTAGTAGCCAAAATACAAACTACAGTAAGTGCAAACTTTTTAGAAACAGCTTTTAAAGCCACAAAATAAACAGCAAGGCATCCGATAATAGCCTCAAGTGCAATCGGAATTCTGCCTATACCTTCGCTAACTTTTCCAAATACAGCAAACACAATACTTTCTATCCAAAAATAAAGAGGAGGTTTTTCAAAAAAGTAATTTCCGTTTAAATATAAAGTTGCAAAATCCTTAGTTCTAAGCATGTGTCTGGACATATCTATATATCTGGTTTCATCGACATCCATCAAATCGTATGCCCACATATTATGGAAAAATAACAGATATAAGCATACCAATAATACACACGGGATAAAAAATTTTTTATTTTTTATAATAGTTAATATATTTCTCATATTAATAATTATCAAAAAAATATATTAATTTAATATTAATAAAGTGTTTAATTATAATTAAAGTCAGCTGTCGGAAGAGTTAAGGTAAATGTACAACCTTTATTAACAGAGCTATCAAGCTCAATTGTACCGTTGTGAAGCAGAACAATATTTTTTACTATTGCTAACCCCAATCCTGAACCGCCAAGCTCACGACTTCTGGCTTTATCAACTCGATAAAATCTGTCAAAAATATGATCAACATCATTTGGAGAGATTCCAACCCCATAATCCTTTATAACTATAACAGCCATATCACCCACATGGCTCATTTTTATATCAATCTGAGAACTCTTACTATATTTAACAGCATTTACAATCAAATTTGTAATAGCCTGCTCAATCAAAACGATGTCTCCCATAATCTCAACAGGCTCCGCAATATCAAGGTTAACTTTCATGTTAGCATTCTGCAGCATACTGTTACAAGATATAACAGAGTTTTCTAATGTTGTTTTCAAATCAAATTTAATAAAATTTTTATTTTCCAACATGCTTAAATCTTCAATCTGCGCAAGACTCAAAATTTGTTGTACAAGATTATTTAAACGGTTGGCATTGTTATCCAAAATATTTACGCACTTATTAACCTGTTCCGGATATTTGTCCTTAAATTCTCTCATTATACCGATTGAAGATAAAATGCCGGTGAGCGGGGTTTTAATCTCGTGTGAAATATCCTCAATAAAACTTTTTCTAAAATCCTCAGTTTTGCGTAAATCTTCAATTTGAGACTTCAACTTTTTAGCCATCTTATAAATAGCAAGTGATAATTGAACCAATGGACCACCATTTGGCACAAAAATTTCATTTGAAAAATCACCGTTTGATATTTTAACAGCACTCTGTTGTAAATTGATAAAAGGATTTCTTACCTGATAAAACAAATACAACGATAAAATGATAACAATAAGCGAACCAGTTAAAAATGTTATTAAAATATTTCTTTCAGATCTATTTAACAAATCAGCCATTTCATCAATAGGCATATATGTTTTCAAGTAATAGACTCGACCTGCAATCGTTACACTTCCAGACTCTTTTACTCTTTTAGCATTCACAGCATTGATATGATAAATTATATCATCACGAAAAGGCTCTACCTCAACATATTTATCATTTTTATCAATATTAGATGCAAGCAATTTTTTATTCTCATCAAAAATAGATATTCTGATACTAAGATTTTTTAAACTTTTATCAACCTCAGAATATTTTCTGTGAGTTATCAAATTATAATTATCGTGAATAAAATCCTCAACTTTTTCTCTTAATTCAAACTGCTCCTCCCTTAAATAAGAATGAGTAAAAGCAAACATCTGAAACATTAAAAGAGCAACACAAGCAACAACAGTGATACCAATAAGAACAGGAATTATATATACAAAGCGATAATCAGGCTTTTTAGTCATCTAAACTTTATCTCCAATAAGTTGCTGCATCCTATACCCCACACCACGAATAGTTTCAATATTGGTGGCAAAATCACCAAGTTTTCTTCTTAAATTAAGGATTTGTACATCAATAGACCTGTCAGTTATATCAGCATATTCTCCATTTTTTAGGTTTGAAATAATTTGAGCTCTGGTATACACACGCCCAGGAGATTTGATAAGTAACAAAAGAATATCAAATTCCGTTTTTGTCAAATCCAAAGGGACACCATTTATTTCAGCACGAAATTCCTCTTCATTCACGACCAAAGTCTTATATTTAACAACATTGGAAGAAGACGGTTCAACAATTGACTGCCTCAATTGATTTCGAATTCTTGCAACAAGCACCTGATTATTGAACGGTTTCGTTACGTAATCATTAGCCCCCAATTCGAGTCCGACAACAATATCAGTAGGCGTATTTTTAGCAGTAAGCATAATTATTGGAATATCAGCTGTCGCAGGATTACTTTTCAACTTCTTACATACAGTAAGCCCGTCAATTCCAGGAAGCATAATATCAAGCAAGATTAAATCAGGAAGCCAAAACTCAGCTGCACCAAGCCCGCTAAGGCCATCTTGCGCGACACGAACCTGTGTAAAACCATTCATCTCTAAATTCATTTGAATAAGTTCACATATTTCAGTTTCGTCATCAATTATTAAAATCTTCTTAGAGTTCATAACAAATCCTTACTATTATACAGCAGGCTGTATAAAAATCTACATACTACCAAATATAAAGACAACATAACACAAAGTTTCAAAAATTAAAAATATAAATTTTTAATTTACTTGAAAATAGAATATTCTTGTGTTAAAGTTGAATAGCACGAAGCGGTATCGTCTAGTGGTTAGGACGGGAGATTCTCATTCTCCAAACAGGGGTTCAATTCCCCTTACCGCCGCCATTTAAGTATTTTATTTTACCTGTTTTCTGAACTTATTTTTGACTATTAAAGATTATATTTATGTCTGTTTAAAACATGTTGTTGATAAGCAGGAGCAAGCTCTGTGAAATATCCACTCCAACCCCAAACTCTGACGATTAAATTTCTATGCTTTTCTGGATGAGCAATAGCATCTTCCAGAACACTTACATCCAAAACATTCAATTGAAGCTGCTGATCACCTAACTTTACAAAATACTTAATCAGCGTTGCTAGTTTTTTTACGCCTTCATCGGAATTAAAAATAGAAGGTGATAACTCAATAGTTATAGGACCTCCATTCATAATTTTTGAATAATCAATTACAGAGTATGATTTTAGTACACTTAATACACCGTCTACCTTAACACCATGCGATGGAGCCAAACTTGTAGATAAAGGCTCTCCTTTTTTTCTGCCATCAGCAGTAGCTTGTATCTTAGGTTCCAAAGCCTTGTAATCTTCATCAGTCAATAGAATATAATACATCGCAGAACCACTACCGGCACGTATTTTTTGCTGTGGTGTAGATAAATTTTCAGCCTCTTTGGCATAACAATCAAAAAGAAATTTCAACTCAAGGTCAACAACATCAGCAGCATTACCGACTTTTGGCATTTTATCATGCAGCCTACTATACAGAGTATCATAACCCTCAAAATTAGCTTTCTTAGCCTTTAAAAGTTCTTTTAAACCATCTATACCATCTTGTTCAAATACTAACTTAATAGCGACAATCGCATCCGCGGCATTTGCCGAGCCTGCCCCATGAATACCTAAATTGTTATACTTTGAATCAACTGATATATCTTTTTTATGAGAAAGTGCATTTGGGAAAAAAGCAGTTGCTAAAGGAGACGGTAAAAGGCGAATTTTACGTTTTGATATTAAATCTTTCAACTGTTTATTAATATTTTTTGAAATCAATTTTCTAAACTTGTCCACAGAAAAACCGCCTAAGCTCATCATAGATTTTTCAAATGCCCAATCTACTGCATAAGGCAAATTTACAGCACCTAAATTTACTTTTTCGCAAGATTTTCCGGGGATAATAAATTCCCAACATGCTGCAACTACGTAATCTCGTGCATCTTCCAGAGAATATCCCTGCTCTACCAATGCGGGAATTACTACCTCATCATTTGAATATTGAGGAAATCCTAAACCACACTTAGTCAGTTCACACCCCAATTCTAATAAGTCTTCCGGAGTATTTGAATCAATTCGCAAATTTATCTTTGGATCAATAAGTTTAAGTTCTCTTGAAACTTCCAAAACCATATATGTTAGTTCATTTATAGCAGAAGATCCATCTTCAGGCTTACAACCTCCTAACATCAAACTCTGGCCATTATCGCCTTGTTGAACACCAAAATACAAATCAGTATCCTTATTCAAAGAAATAAAGAACTCTTCAATTAATTCTTTTGCCTCGTGTTTAGTAATAGTCCCCTGTTCTATGTCATGTTTATAATATTGATACATATATTGATCAAACCTGCCTAACCCCATATGGGCATGATTACACATATATAACATAGAATGCACAAATCTGACAGACTGCAATGCTTCAGCAAAAGTATTTGCCCCATACCTCGGTACAACTTTTAAATTCTGCGCAACATAATCATTATTCACGGCTGTTGCAGCAATCTCATATCTTTTAGCTAGGCTAATCACAGCTTCCAATGCTATGGCTACTGAGTCAAGATAACCTTTTTCAGATTTAACAGAACTTTGATTACATAATTTATGAACTTCATCCAATTGACCTTGCAAACCGCGTTTTAACAACAGACTCCAATCTAAACAGGCATTATTAAAAGGCTCAAAAAATTGATATTTTTTCTTATGATACTCTTTCTTAATATCTTTTGAATTATAATATTCAGGTATATTTATATTTGTACGAATAAAAGAAATCTTTTCATCCATAAACACAATAGGATCCTCAGTCTCACACATGAACTTTAAAAGCATAGCAGTACGCCTTGGCATATTCCAATGTTGTTTTTTACAAATTTGACGAATACTTGGCGAAATCGATTTTCTATATATTTTATATCCTCTTTGCTGGGTAAAATCACGCATTTTTTCTAATCTTTCTGTAAGCATTTAACCTCGTCTCCTATAACCTTAATATTATATTTTAACAAATTTTGTTTAAATTGATTAATTAGTTCAATATTATTCTGCATCTTTTCATCTTCAAAAGGGAAAAGCATACCATAAACGGGATATTTACCCCCTGCTAAAATGTTATATGGCAAAGGATCAACACGTAATGGTTTATTTTTTAAAGATAGCAATATGCTTATAATATCATTTAGATTTTTTTCAGTATCGGTTATTCCTGGGATTAATGGAATTCTTATATGATAAGGGACACCACTTTCATCTAACACCTTCAAATTCTCAAGAATTTTCTTATTTGACACTCCAGTATATTTTTTATGCAAGTCATCATCAATTAGTTTTAAATCAAAAAAAATCAAATCAAAAACTTCCAATAATCTTTTAAAAACACTTACATCACAATAACCTGAAGTGTCTAAGTTTTTGTGTACGTCCCCAAGGTGCTTTACAACTTCTATAATAAAATCAGATTGCAGCGCGGGTTCACCGCCGGAAAAAGTTACTCCCCCATCAGACAACGCAAACACATCCTTAAATTTAACAATTTTACGCACGATATCCTCAACGGAACATTCCTGTCCAACCATACGATGTGTTTTCTTATTAATCTGAGGCTCGGAATTCAAACCTTCAGGATTATGACACCACAAACAACGAAGAGGACAGCCTTTCATAAAGATAGTAATTCTTATGCCTGGGCCATCATTTAACGCAAATTCTTTTATATCAAAAATTATCCCTGTTAATGCCATTATTTACCTAACTTCAACATGTATCTATTCTTTTTTTCTTTATACCTTCTTCTTACCTTTCCAAATGTTATCTTTGATAAGATTTTATATTTAAGATACTTTGCGTTATTTGAAAATTTATTAAATTTAGAGGATTCCATATGATGAACAACATTTGTAAGCCCCGTTTCCAAAAACCTCATTCTATTTTCATTTTCGATTGTCTTATCAGGACATATAGATATTGGGAATACCAAATTTAACCATTTTTGATAATAATCACGAATAGGTACTATCATATCCTTGTTCTCATTTCTTTGAGGATAAAAGAATAAATGCACCATTGGAACTTCTAAGTCCGCAATAATTTTCTTATTATTATCTTTACAATAAACAAGAGTTTGATGCTCATCATCAGGAGATCCAATATCAATCTTGTTCCAAAAACTTTTTTCAAATACCATACAGTTAATTGAATACCGTTCCTGATTATTTACCTCAACAGTTCCTCGGCCTCTAGTTGCATCAATATATTTTTCAGGCATAAGTGTAGTATTTTCATGAATCCATCTTGCTACATAAGCTAACTTCCATACTGTACCTGCACCTCCATCATTATAATCGCCACGTCTTACAAACTTTAAAGGAACATACTTATCATCAAGTTCAAACCCAACATAATGATCTCTTGAATACTTCTTTAAATACTCATCATAAAGTCCCATTAAATCCATTACTCGTTTTGTTCCCCAAGGATTATTATTAACAAGAGACGTAACATACCCTAACTTGTCACCCAAAACTGCATATTGCTTATCATAAGTATCGCACAACTTAGCAAACCAATTATCAGTAATTGGGAAAACATCATCATCTAACTTACAAATATAATCATAATCTTTTAATCTGTCACTGTCTAAAAGCTGCTTAATAGCATAATACGGTCTCTGTGGAGGAATATCATCTACAACTTCTATGTTATTAGGATATAATATCTCATAACGTTTAGCCACATTGTAAGTTCTCTCACAATCATATGTTCCACGACCATTCTGAAGAATAAATATTTTTGAATTACTATCTAAAAATCTGGAATGACATGCTAGAGAAATCTCTAACGATTCAAAATCAGCATAAGCCAAAATTACAATAGCTGTTTTATTTTTAATCATACTCATGAATATCTCCTTATTTACTTTTAACTAAATTCTTTGCAACTCTTATATCACGTTTTAACTCATTTGCTTTATACAAATAGTGAGTTTTTGTTTTCCCGGAAGAAATCTTACTTAACAGTTTTGTTTTCCAATAATTTAAAACAAGTTTTTTATAGTGTTTCAAAATCTTGCTTTCTTTATTCTTATTTTCTTCATTTTTATTTAAAAAATAAGAAGTCATATTATATAAAACTTCTTCATAAAACGGAGTCATACGAGCATATTTCCACCACAAAGCAGCCTTATCGATAGCCGGGACAAACCATGGCTTAACTTCACCGCAAAAATGAATTATCGAAGGATTTTGAAGTTGATCATGTTCCCATTTTGACGTAAAAGCAGACAAAAACATGCATGTCGAAACAAATTCAGAAGTCGGGACACAATAGTTCCAACTCTGTGAAAGAAATTTAATTTTATTTTCTTCAAAAAATATATTTATTATATCTTTAGAACCAAAAACTGCTTTTTTAGAAGACCTCTTGATAAAATTTTTCACATCATTAACAGAAAATAATTTTCTATATAAATCATTATTTAAAAGTAAAACTCCAGTATTTATATAATCATATGGGTTTGAAATCCCTAATTCGACAGTTTTAAACGATTTAGGGTCAATTTTTGCAGCGTTTATGCATCCTTGCACAACCAAATCCTTTACCGCAGCACATAAATTACCGGTTAGCTCTTCCATATACAGATTTGATAAATCACCGTTCAAAATAATGTCTGTATCCAAAACTATACATTTTTTATAATCGTTTAGTATAAATGGAACAAACAATTTTAGAAGATAAAAATCATAAAATTTCAAATCAGGTATTACACGATCAGGATTTATATACCTGAGAGCTATATTCGGAATATCTTTTATAATTGTATCAACACGACTTTTTGATTTCTGCGAAAGATTACGATTTAGTATATATATATCGTAATTAAACGATTTATTCAAATGCTCTACCAATGACATTAAAAATACAACCAAAGGAATAACATAATTATCATCTGCACACAAAACCAAAGGAATTGAATTTTTTTGAAAGGCAGGAACCAAATTTTCATCCGGATCAGTATCCTCTATAAAAAGTAACGAATTATGCTTAATCTTATATTTGTGGCTTTTTTCTAAATATAAAATAAATATACCCAACAACCTTTCAGTAATTGTACCAGGAGTGCGGTACTGCTTCATCGTATAAGTTGA
Organism: uncultured bacterium; assembly: GCA_949283255.1. GTDB lineage: Bacteria > Cyanobacteriota > Vampirovibrionia > Gastranaerophilales > Gastranaerophilaceae > UBA1221. The sequence goes on from CASDRS010000002.1 coordinate 104,488, forward strand.
CATATCTATCCGTTTTTCAAGTTCAAATAAAATATCAAACAGCCAAGCTGAATACCTACCAAACAATTCCGCTTTCATTACAAAACAGTTATATAAATACTCATACTTATAATTAAACATATATTCATCAACGACCTCGGACATTTCAGGATATTTTTCTTTTACGATTTGAATAGCAATATCCATATCTTTCATTATGTGATAATCAGGACTATGCTCCATTGCTGAATAATTAGTAAATTTGTATCTACTCAAATCAATAGGTTCAACAAAAATAGCATCATATTTTTCTATTTCCGACCTCATGAAATCTTCTGTCAAACCAAATTCTTTAATATTTTCATCAGACAAATCATTTAAAGTAATGCAACCGTTATTGCGCTCTTCGGAAGATTTTTCTTCTTTATGCGTCTTAAAAGACATATAACGACGATAATGACATAACCCATAATAATCAGCTTTTTGATTTTTCCAAGCCCAGTATTGAACTGTCAATTCACAAAAAGACATTCTTCGATCAGAAATATTATCGCCAGTATCATCCCCTAACATTCCCTTATTTATATCCGAATCATCAAATACTGCACCACAACGCACTGGCACAAACAACGGATTATCTATTTGTTTAGACCTTTTATCGATTCGATTAGACACGAAAATTTTAATATCAGACATTTTATTACCTCATACTCGCTAAATTTAACTCATCAATCAATTGGTGTTTTTTATTCATATAGTGAATTTTTCTTTCACCTGTCGTAAAGTTTTGAAGAATACGAACTCTTATATAATCCAGAACATTTTTAAAGAACTTATGCTTTGCTGCACAAGTAATTATCTGCTCATGCTTATACTCTCTTATTTCCTGCTCCAAGCTATTAATCTGCAACTTCTGCTCTAATTTCGTCCTGAGCAAAATATCATACTCACTAAAACTTGAAGTTTTTTTAGTCTGCAATAAATTTAAAAGCCAAGAAACACTTCTTTCTTTATTCCTATCAATTATCTCGTATACCTTCTCATAATCAATATCATTAAATAATTCAGGCTTATTGACACAAGCCTCGATGGAATATACTAGCCTGTCAGCAAGCCCCAACTGTGAAAGTAAAGACATAAATCTTGCAATTCCACGACCACTATTAGCTATAGCAATAAAGTTTTTACGAAATATAATTGCAAAACATACTCCATGAAAAGAATCAGTTACAACAAACTCACTATTTTTAATATAAGCAAGCCAATCTTCGATAGAAGCATCAACGGGATTATAATACGCAAACTGACTTTTTCTTGTTTCATGGACCTCAGGGTTAATATCAACAGTAATCTTCACATCAAGACCTAATTTATTCTCAACAAATTTCAAAATATCCTCTTTATAAAGAGCAGGATCAAGACAATAAGAAAAAATGTAATTATTTGTTTTCTTAAATGAAGCATTCACCAATAACTCATCATAAAAGGAATTATCAAAGAAGACAGGATCTAACAAATGAACCCCTGAGCAAATTCCAAATTCATTATTTAATACATCAACACCACTGTCTTCTCTCAAAGAAATCCCATCAAATCTGCTCAAGTAATACCCAATTTCACTTCTACAGGAAACCGGAGTATTAGATGTATCAGCCCCAAAAGAACAAGCATAAGCAATTTTAGTTTTGCTGGATTTAACAAAATCAAGAAAATAATTTGAATAACAATTTGCAGTCAAAACATAATTCCAAATTTGGTCACTACCAACAATAAACGCATCAATATTGTTATTTAAGTTATAAAGATCACAATAACCACTTAAAACAGAAGTATGTTCTAAACCATACTTATTAGCAAAATTCAAAATTAAAGAATGACCGCTAGATATAAAAATATCATTAACCATAGGACAATTATCTATCAGCACAGGAGAATAAGAATTCTTCTCCAAAAATTTATATAAAGCCCAATAAGTTAAAAACCCACCATAATTTCCACCATACCACAAGCCCATCAAACCAACCCCATAAGGTCTTTCAGATGACTTTTGAACTAAATCATTAAAATGTATCTTATCCAAATTGTCAAAGAAAAATTTTCTTCCTCTATGAGGTCTTGAACTTCTGTACAAAGGATAATTAGGAGACCCATTGAGACAAGATATCGGCAACTTTTTAAATACCTTAAATTCACCCTCGAGCTTTTTGAACAATTCATAAGCCTTATTACTATTAATTAATAACAAAGAAGTACCCTTACCATCATTCAATGATTTGTCAATATCCCAAATTCCCCAAAAATCTGCAAAAGTGAAGTCTGAACATCTATGAATTCTAGCAAATTTACAATCAGAACATGATTCTCTTAAATAAAGATTATTGCAAAATCCATCAAAATAAATAGAATTATTTATAGGGTTACTATCAGTATAAACCGTTGCTGTAGAACAACTCCAACCATTCAAAAATTTATCCCTAAAATTGATCTTAGCAATCTTATTTCTATCAAAATTTGCACCTAAAAAGCGCTGCCAAACTTTAGAATTTGGAACCCCATGACAGATAACATCCGATGTAATCAAATTATCATAATCTTTTCCAAGCACCTGATTCAACCCTGCAACCTGACATGGTGTCCCCGTAAAATATACAAATTTACCAATATCTAAAATATTTTTTACTCTAGAATAAATATCATTTGTGAAACTTTGGACATACTTACTCCCCCTTAGCTTTGCTAAATCATCACTATTATCAACAACTATATGTTGTACATTCCAATTATCATCAAAAGCGGCACCACAAACTACACCGCCATTCTTTAAAACATAATCTGATATAACAGTAAAAATTCCACCGGAAGAACTCTTCATCCTGATATCATCATTAGCCATAACTGCGTAACAAAAATCAGAACACTCGTTATAATTCAAATGGATTATAGGGCACCTTTGCTTACACAAACCACAATTTGTACACTTATCACTATCTACTACAGGATAAATAAACCCTTCACTGGCTTCACTCATCCTAATAGCTCCTACAGGACAAATATTAGCGCAAGCTCCACAACCTGTACACTGGCTCTTTTCAACGATATTCAAGTAGTTTTCAATAAACATTCTGCAACTTTCCTTCCATCCGCAAATGCTTGGTGTGTCCACATATATTCCCACTTACCAAAACGGCCTATACTTTCAATACCAATAGAACCAAGGTACTCAAGAACAATAGCTCTATTCTTATATATATCCTTGTCAAAAATTATATTTGCATATTTTTCAAAACGGATATCTTTAACGATAACGTCTTTTTTCTCAAAAAGCCCCATTTCGACAAGCTTTTCGATTGTATTTTCCAAAACCAAATTTTTATCAGGAATCGAAGAGGTATTTGCAAAAAATATTTCTGCTTGCAACGAACTCTTGCCTGCAGGAACATTATCTGCAGACTTCAAGCTAGGGCTATATACTCTTGATGCTAAAATATCCTCATCATATATATAAAACCAAAGATGTTTAGCAACATCAGGCCTGTTAAAACCTAAAGAAACCATATATCCAGAAGTATGCATCAACTTTGAAGCTGCATCATTAACTTCACAAGGAACATTATCAAGCATCCTAATCAATTCTGGAAGTGGCAAACTTGAAATCAATCGGTCATACTTAGCTAAACTACCATCTTTAAAACTAACAAGTTTAGATTTTGTATCAATATGCACAACTTCCTTATTAAATTTAATATCAAGACCTTCACGACATTTATTCAAAATACTCCTAAAACCGCCTTTTTTAGGATATTTCATATGAGAAGTATAGTAAAAATTAGTATCCTGAACTGCATAAGAACCTCTCAAAACTTCATCGAGACTTGGAGAATACATTCTATTTCCAACCCATTTCGTCTCCAATTTAGCAGGTTCTACCCCCCAATATTTACGAGTATATTTAAACGGGAAATTTTCCGCAAAATAATCGCCATACTGAACTCTAAGCCAATCTTCATAATTTTCAAGTTCATCAATATTCTTTTTCGGACGATTTACAAATCCTTTTATAATCTCAACCTTTTCATCAACAGAAAGAGGCGCTAAATTGTTCTGAGCTGGATGTTTTAACCAATACCCATTGTAATAGTTACTTGAAACACTTGGGTGAGCGTACGTAGGAGACGATTCCTCAAAAAGGTTTTTAGTATAATCATCAGGAGCAAAAGTAAAATGCACAAATCTATCAAAACGGAATCCATCTATTGTAAAATTTCCGCACAAACCGCCCCAATCATCATCACGCTCATATATAGTCGAATTTTCACCTGCCAATTTTAAATGATAACCTGCAGAAACTCCTGCAATTCCACTACCTAATATTATTGTACCCATACCTGCTCTCCCTTTGTAAAAAATCTATTAATTTGAGAAACACAATAATCATACATATTTTCAGAAATTAGATACTCCTTATACCACCCAACAGTATAAGATATTGCTTCATCTAAACTTAAAACAGGATGCCAACCTAGCTTCACGTAAGCTTTGGTAGGATCAACATACAATAAATTCGCCTCATGTACATCAGCAGAATTAGATACATCAACAGCCTTTCCCTTACCATAACAGGAAATAACTTTATTTACGACTTCCCACACTGTTTTATTTGCAGTAATATCTGGTCCAAAATTATAGCAATCATAAAAATTTGTCGGCTTTTCAATCATTAGTTGACCTAAGCGCAAATATCCGCTTAAAGGTTCCAACACATGTTCCCAAGGTCGAGTTGCTTTTGGGCTTCTTATCTCAATATCACGACCTTCTTCAATAAATCTAATACAATCAGGAATAAGTCTATTTTCTGACCAGTCCCCTCCGCCTATAACATTACCAGCTCTGACTGTTGCAATAGTTTTTCCATGAATTGAATACTCCTTTGGATTAAAAAAAGAATTTCTCCATGAACTTACTACAAGTTCCATACAACCTTTAGAAGAAGAATATGGATCATACCCCCCCATTCTATCGGTTTCTCTATACCCCCAAATCTGCTCAATATTTTCATAACATTTATCAGAAGTAATGAAAATAGCGGTCTTAACTGAAGAAGAGTTACGAATAGATTCAAGTAAATTTATGGTACCCATAACATTAGTTTCATAAGTTTCTTTAGGTTCAATATAAGACCTTTTCACAAGAGGTTGTGCTGCCAAATGAAAAACAATCTCAGGTTTATATTTTTGGATCACATTATCTAAAGTTTCAGTAGCCCTCAGATCAGCCCTAATATCAGCTAATAAATGTTTTGAAACATTAGAAACAGAAAAATTATCCCTACTTGATATAGGATCCAAAGCATAACCAACAACATTGGCGCCCAGCATACTAAGCCAAATAGAAAGCCAACTTCCCTTAAACCCAGTATGTCCTGTCACAAGAACGGTTTTACCATTATATACATGATTAAACATTTAAATATTTCCTCCACCAAGCAATAGTATTTATCAAACCACTATCAAGACTATATTTTGGTTCATACGCAACTTCATTTTTTAATCGACTATTGTTACCAACAACAACTGTTTCATTAAAATAAGTAGGAATAGCTCCCCATAATATATTTCCGTGAAACCCAGTTAACCCAGCAATTTTGTCTACAATATACCTTAATTGAACTGGAATTCCAGAACATATATTAACAACACCATCAACAGAACTATCAAAGAATTTAACAATACCGCCGGCAACATCTTCAACATGGAGATAATCCTGAAATTTTAAGCAAGTTGAAACTTTTACATCCTCATTTTTCAACATTGATATTATAGTTGCAGGAACAAATCTTGCTTCACGCTCATTTGGCCCATATATATTAAAAAGGCGAGCCCACTTAAATTCGATATTATTTTCTTTGCAAAAAGTCTCTGCTATAGAATACAAGGCTGCCTTACACTTACCATACAAATATTCATTATTTAAAGGTGTAATATTCTCTGACATATATCCATACGTATAATCATACTCTGATACTGAGCCCGAAAATAAAACCTTTTTACCACCATTTTTTTTAAATTGCTTCAATAAATTTAAAGAAGAAGCAACCCAATCTAAATTGTATTCAGAAGTCTGGCAACCGGCACCAACATACCAGGCAAGGTGAATGAGATTTTCGAAATTATGCTTTGACAAAAATTTATTTACAGCACTATAGTCCATTAAATTCATCTCATATTGAATAAGTCCATCTTGCTCCTGTGCAAAAGGAGGATAAACTAAGGAATGAACCTCATACCCATGGCTTATAAGCTCATTTACTACATTTCGTCCGACAAAACCTGTACCACCAGTAACCAAAACTTTTTTAGACATTCAAAGCCTCAACTCTCGATTTATTTTTTTCTGACCAAACTTTCCAAGGGGCATTACCATTTTCCCAATAATTATTAAGCTCAATTTTATCTCTTAAGGTATCCATTGGACGCCAAAATCCGTGATGTTTATAAGCACAAAGATTACCGTCTTTAGCCAAATTTTCCAATGGAGTACGTTCAAAAATAATCTCATCGTTATCTGCTTCAATATAATCAAAAACCTCTGGTTCACAAACAAAAAATCCGCCATTTATCCAAGCTCCGTCGCCTGCAGGCTTTTCTTTAAATGAACTTATTTCATTATTATCAGTTATATTTAATGCGCCAAACCTTCCTGATGGTTGAACAGCTGTCATAGTCATTAACTTTCCTTGATTTCTGTGAAAGTTACATAACTCATCTATATTTACATCTGAAACACCATCCCCATAAGTCAACATAAATGGTTCATCACCTACATAAGGTTGAGCCTTCTTGATACGGCCACCTGTCATTGTTTCCTGTCCTGTATAAAGCATTGTAACTCTCCACGGCTCAGTTCTAATTTTATGTATCTCCACAGCATTCGAAACCATATCAATCGTGATATCAGAGTATCTCTGATAATAATGAACAAAATAATCCTTTATTATATGAGATTTATATCCAGTTAGAACCAAAAAATCATTAAATCCATAATATGAATAGATTTTCATTATATGCCACAATATCGGATAACCCCCAATTTCAACCATAGGTTTTGGTTTTGAAACTGTCTCTTCACCAAGTCTTGTTCCAAGTCCGCCTGCTAAAATTAGAACTTTCATTTACTACTCCTCCATATATTAAACAATATCTAATATATAAGTCTCTTCTCTAAAATTTATGCGAACAAATAATTAATCATACACTTCTCAATACTCCTAAATACAAAGTCTTCACCTGTATTATATAGATTGAAATATTCAATTTTATTTAAAATCTAGCCATTGATTAGCTATTCTTCACATCGTTGCACAATACATATCGCAACTTAGGTCAAATATAATATAACAGCCATATCAAATCAATTAGACAAGTGGCTAAAAAAAAGCATTCCGTGAGGAATGCTTTTTAATATAGAAGTTATACCTATTCTTCAGTCATTTTATCAATAGCTTTCTGCTGTTTCTGTTCATTTTCCTTTTTCTCTAGGAACGTAAATATTTCCTCACTCGTTTGGGCCATATAATTTGCACCCAAAATGCAATAAAACACACCAACCGCGCACATCAAATATGTCCAAAGAACATTTTCAAAACCGACAAACAAAGAAAATAAATATACCAGAAAACCAATTATAACCAAAGACCACAACGCAAGCTTAACGATTAAATAAGAAAACGACATAAAGACTTCACCAAACCCGATAAAATATTTTCTTAAATTATAAGCTTCAATAGGATTCAACCTTCTTATGTACAAAACAAAAGCAGATAATATAAATGATAAAGCTAAAAAAGCACCCAAAACTTTTACGGTAAGTCCCCAAACAGGATCCGGAATACTAATATTATTCACTAAATTCCAAACGAAATAAGCTACAATACCATAAGGAATCATTATTAACACTGCAATAAGCCCAACCAGACCATACTGAAAAACATTAATTCCCGGCAAAATACGATCAGTTTTAATTATTATATTATTACAAATTGTCGTCAAATACCCGACAAATAAAACTGCAGTAACAATTCCTACAATAGAACCCATAAAACTTTGCCAAGCTGACACTGCAAAACACACAGGAACAGCCCATATCAAAACCTTCAATCCGGCAAAAGCCTCTTTTATTGTACTATCAAAAGCTTCTACAATTGACGCCATAACATCCTCCAGACAAACTCAACAGAACTATAATAGCATATTTTGTAAAAAAATCAACATAAAGGCAGTGTAATATTGAACTCAGCGCCTTTTCCAGCCTCACTTTTTACAGTAATTTTACCTCTGTGTAATTTGACAATTTCATTAACAATAGTCAAACCTAACCCCGTAGATGGTGAACTTGATGACGCAAATTGTTCAAATTTTTTGAATATTTTTTTATGATTTTTCTTATCAATACCAATTCCCGTATCTTTAACAGAAATCAAAACCTTACTCTTTTTTTCAACAGCAGATATACATATTTTGCCACCCTCAGGGGTAAATTTTATTGCGTTTGAGATTAGATTGAAAAATACTTGCTGAAGCTTTGAATAATCAGCAGAAATACAGGCCCTTTCTGGAATATCAATATTTACTTCTATATTTTTTTCTAAATAAAGAGGTTTTAAAATATTCAACACTTCTAAAAAATTATCCCTAAGATAAAAAGTCTTATAAAACAACTTCATAGATTTAGCTTCCAGTTTGGAAATGTCTAATATTTCATTTATCATCTCCAACAGTTTTATTCCAGCAATCTTTATGTCTTTAACGTACTCAAGCTGATGCTCATTAAGCTCCCCTGCAATCTTATTTTCTAACATGTCAGAAAACCCTATTATTGAATTAAGAGGAGAGCGGAGTTGATGCGAAATATTAGCCAAAAATTCGTTCTTGACTTTATCAGCCGCTACAATTTTTTTATTTCTACTTTTAAGGCAAGCATAAGCACTGTTAACCTCATCCATACTATCTTGCAACGCCTCAACCTGCATTTTTAATATGGAATTTATCTCGATATCCTGAATTATACTGCCTACAACAGAAGATACTGCCGAAAAAATTTTTCTATCACTATCATCAAAAGACTCTACTGACCCAATCACAAACTTTGCAAACGGGAACTTGTCCAAACACAAATCAGATACCAATATATTCTTATCTTTAAACAGTGATGAAAAATTATCGATTTTACATTCACTTGGCAAAGCAATATTATGAAAATATTTAAGAGTCAAAGCATCGGAATTAATAAAGTAAATACAATAAAAATCAAGAGAAAAAACCTCGCTTAATAAACCCAATATAACATTATTAAACGAAGATTCCTCAATATTCTTATCAAAAAATTTAGGTAATATACTAACAAATTTCTGATACTTATCCACTTTGGCTTACTCCAACAAAGACTTATCCGCATAACCGATATACTTCAGATTTCTGTAATACCCGTCATAATCAAGCCCATAACCGATAAGAAACTTATCATCAACATGAAAACCCATATAATCAGGTTCTATATCAGTTTGACGGAATATTTTTTTATCTAAAAGTGACGCAAATCTTGTAGATTTAGTTTTAAAATTACAGTGAATAAAATCCAAAAGAAACTTTGCCGTCAAGCCTGTATCAACTATATCTTCAATAATCAAGACATTTTTACCGTTTAAATCAGGCAATTTTATATCAACAGCATTAACCTTACCACTTGTTGTTGTAGAAGCTCCATAACTTGAAAGGCGGATAAATTCCATTCTCAAAGGCATTTTTAACTCTTTTACAAGATCAACTGCAAACATAACGGCACCCTTAAGAACACAGATTGCATAAACTTCCTCATCCTTGTAAAATTCATTCATCTCACAAGCAAGTTCCTTAATCCTCTTTTGAATTTGCTCTTCTGTGTACAAAACCTTAATATCATCCAATCCAACCTTTATCATCTATATACCCTTTCTTTTTAACTGTAACCGATGGCTAACTCTGCCGTCAACTTTAACACTATCACTGATTCCAAGTCCGGCAGCCCAAAGAATATTTTGTCCTTGGCATAATAATACACAATCATCCTTTTTATAAAAAGGAACTTTTTTTTCATTCAAATATTTTTTAAACTTTTGCTTACCAACTCCACCAAAAGGATAGATAAAATCACCATATCGACGAGTTCGCAAAGTAAAATCAAAATCATTCAAACTATCAAAATTAACATACGCAATATTTTCTGAATCATCAGGAAAATGCTCCGGAACTGATTCACATTTTTCTATAGAAAAAACATATTCTCCGAAATTATACTCCCCCTCATGGTCAATATGAACAGACTCCATATTTTTAGGAACATCATTGACAACATTAAATTTATCTCTATTTACAAAAAACCAAATTTCAGAACCTAATGAACATCTTGCTCCAGACTTTGAAAACTCATTATCCTTGACAAACTCAATTAACTCTTCAATTCTTTTTCTATGATAGTCAATTCCTGACTTAATCAAGAGATTTTTAATAATTCTACCCTGTATAGGTTTTGGCAATTTAAGAAATTCTTTTGTTGATTCCATATTATCGACATCAAATATCTCACAATCCTCTCTTGCAAGAGAAGACAACGAATTTATAGCATCAACTACATCCGGATTAATCTTTCTAAATAAAGGGAAAATCTCATGTCTAATCAAATTACGCATATATTTTGTATTGGTATTTGAACTGTCAATGTTAGGATTAAGCGAATTTTCAAGACAATACTTTTCAATATCATCTCTCTTAACACTCAATAAAGGTCGATAAAAATAAGCTCGCTTTGGAGAAATCGCAGCTAAACCATCAACTCCAGTTCCCTTAATAATTCTGTATATAACCGTTTCTGCATTATCATTGGCATTGTGTGCAGTTAAAAAAGCAACTGCACCAAACTTTTTCATACACCTTGCAAAGAAATCATATCGAGCTTCTCTAGCAGCAGTCTCCTTATGAGGTACAGAATCTGGCAAAGTTTCCGAATAAAAATTTACCCCAAGCTTTTTTGCAAAATTTTCACAATTAAGCTCCTCAGCCTTACTCTCCTCACCTCTCCAATTATGATTCAAGTGAACAGCCACAACATCACACCCCAACGTATACAATACATGCAATAAGCACATAGAATCATATCCGCCGGAAAAACCTAAACAAAGAGGCTTATCCTTTATATCATATTTTTCGAGAAAAGAATTTACAGCTTCAATAACATTAGTCATTCGAAAACTTTTTTATACCTTCTTTTATTTCGACAGCATCAACGCCTAAAATTTCAAGAGCCTTCATCGCAAGAGAGGTAGGCTCAGTGGTAAGAGCAAGAAGCAAATGCGCAGATTCTATACGCGTTTTCTTTTCTTTTTTAGCAAACTCCCAGGCTTTTTCAAGTACACGCTTAGCACGAGTAGTAAAGACAACTTCTTTATCATAATACTCGTTACCAAACCCGATAAGACTCTCAACAACCTTTCTAGCATCACGCATTGTAATTTCAAGCTCTGCTAAAACTCGTCCGCCAACACCCGTACCTTCACCGATTATACCAAGCAGAAACATCTCAGTACCAACAACATTACGGCCTAAACGTCTTGCCTCTTCCTTAGCCAATCTTAAAATAGTAAGAGTTTCAGGCATTTGCTTTTCAATAGGTTTTATAATACTGTGGGCAAGGTCATTTACGTTAACCTTATATTCTTTTAATATGTCGTATGCAAGACCTTTTTTAGCTTTTAAAATACCCAATATAATATGCTCTGGCAAAACAACCGATGAACCCAACTCTTTTGCTGTCTGCAAAGCCAAATTCATCATAAGAAAAGCATTTGGAGTAAAGATTATTTGTCTTCCTTCATATTCAGACTTTCTTGATTTAACACTTGCAAGCTTTTCATCAAAATTTGATGCCGTAATTCCATACTGAGCGAGAATTTTAACCAACGGAGAATTTTCATCCTCCAATATTGAAGAGAAAATCTGCTCCGTTCCTAAAATCTCATAATTAGAAGCTGACAACTTAGCAACAGCGCGCTCAAAAACAGCCTTAGACTCATCATTGTCATATAACAAAGAATCTGTCTCAACGCTTTTATCAGTCTTATGCGAGGAAGGATCTTCACACTCAGGGTGATGATATTTCTTTGTCTTTTTTTGGACAAGCTTTTCCAACAACGCACGAGCAGTCGGAACATCAAACCCCAGCTTTTCAAGAGTCATAACATTATTTGAATGTTTATCGTTTATTACGGATAGAAATAAATGTTCATACAAAATTGTAGGATTTCCAGACTTGACAGCCAAATCCAGAGTATCCTTCAAAAGTATTTTTACGTGATGACTGAAATTAGGAATATCATTTTCAGACTTCGCCGGTTTAATTTCAATAACCTTGGAAATTTCATCATACAATTTTTCGTAAGTTATACCATACATACGAAAAATCTTAAGAGAAACACCCTTAGCCTCAGCCAAAAGAGCAAGCAACAAATGCTCAGAAAGGACACTGCCCGAGTGCATTTGCTTTGCAATATCCTGAGCTTTGCTTACAACATTTACCGCTTTTTCCGTAAAACGTTCAAACAACTTTACTCTTCCTCATCCTCATCATCTTCTAAACTTTCAACATAAGCTGCAACTTTTTCAAATTCAGCATCATCATCGATAGTTTCAAAGATATAATCTTCACCATCTTTAGTAAGTTTCATGATAACAAGTTCAGCTTCATCGCTGTCATCTTCTTCTTCAGCAGGTAACAACAAAGCATATTCCTGTTCATCAACTTCAACGATATCATATAATTCAAAAGTAATAATATTACCTTCTTCATCTACAGTTTCAATTAATTGATTTTCTTCGTTTTCCATTTTTTCCTCTTTCTTTATTATTTATATTTATAATTCTATTTACTTTCTTTTGCAAGATACTGTTCCAGTATAATGCAGGCACTTTCAATATCAACAAGCCCTTTGTCTTTTCTGAAATCGATTTTCTTTTCCCGCAAATTTTCTTCCGCAAGATCAGAAGTCAAACGTTCATCCTCATAAAGAATTTCGTAACCATTGAGTTTTTTCGAAAAGTTAATACAATCCTCAGCCTGAAACCCCTTACTGTTGTCCATATTAACAGGTACACCAACAACAATCTTTTTGACGTTATTGGACTTAGCAATCTCTAAGATTTTTTCGACAGCTTTATCTTCAGGTTCTCGGGAGATATAAGAATGACCGTTTGCAAGCATTAAAAGATAGTCGCTTAACGCGATTCCAATGCGCTTTGTACCAATATCAAGAGCCATAACTTTATACATTTTGTACCCACTTATTCTCTATAGATGAAATGATAACATCAAGTTGCTCCAATGTAAATTTATTTTGGTTCTCTTCCGTATTAAATTTTAACGAAAAGTAATATTCATAAACACTTTTTCTCAAAATATTCAACAAGAACTTATCATAAAGCTCTTTATTGTGAGACAAATTATATAACACCGCAGCCTTTTCAGGCTTTTTGTCATTCAATTTCATATAAGCACATGTGAGCAAGCGCTCTTGCCAAATTTTGTATTCATGAGGATAAAAAATATTCCAAATTTCGGATTCAATTGCCTTATCAAAATTGAAATCGGCAGACAATACATTTTTATTACAATAGTCGATAAAGTCTTCGAACTCACTGCTGTACTTTGAATCCAAAAACCAATGTTCAAAGCATTCATCACCAAAAATATTGACCAAATCAACTTCTTGCAAGTCCAACTTTGGTACACTTTTGCTCAAAATTTCATCAAAAGATTCCTTCTCATAAGGGATATCCGCCAGTAAAGACTTCCAACAAACATACTCATAAGGGAGCAACCAACCAGAAGATGACTTAACGGCAATTTCCTCACCAAAGTTGAGTAAGGTTTTTAAAACCGTTGGTGTACAAGGAATATTTTTCTCATCTTTATAAAAACGCTCTATAATTTTGTCACACTCAAATTCCGAAATCTCATTAAACCCGAAACAATCACGAATCCCTGTATAATCGTTCATGACAACGGCAACAAATTGAACTTTTTTATTTTTATTGGTTCTAGAAAAAATGAGTGCCTGATTACCATGCCCATCTGGATAAGTAGCACAGCATCTATAGGGTCTGGAAGCTTTTAAAAGATTTTTATAAAAATCTTCGGAATTGTCCTCTCTGATACCTGCAAGCTTTAGTAAATTCAAATTCTTTTTTACAAGAGGCTTCAAACTATCAGAAATATTGTCGTAAGCAACATTTAAAGCATGGTATGCAAGCTGAGAACGAGAATTTCCAAGAATATCCAAAGCTGTCTTACCCAACTCAGAATCCGGCTCAGACAAGAATACAGGAATTAGAATATTAGCAAGTGCATCTTCCGAATAATCTTCCGCAAGTGACTTGACAAGCAAAAGCTTATCAGCAGAATTCACCGAATTTAAGAAATCTAAAAAGTCAATCTGCACTTCAGGATTTACAATGGCCGAATCCAAAAGTTGTCTTGTATCATTATCAATAATATCAACACCATCACCCAATGCAGACTCAAAATCTTCATACTTCCAATCAGTCTCAAGCTCTCTTAAATAACTTAATACAATAATTTTGACCTCGCTGGAAGTCATATTATTTTTCAAAATAGCCCATAACTGCTCAATCAGTCTGGTTTTAGGCACATACCTCTGCAACAGAAAACGAATAATTTTTTCTTTAGAAGCCTTTGCATTCAAAAGCTCTTTAAACAAGATTTTTTCTATAGGAAGAACATCATCCTGAGCATCAAGCTTTTTTACGCGTTCATTCAAAACCAGCGGATCATCTTCGTCCGCACAATCAGCAATTATGGAAAGAATTTCAGCCTTAATTTCAAAAGGATTTAACTGCATAAACTACTTTCTAGCCTTTCCCCAAAAAGCATCCAAAATCTGTTGAGCTTCGGCAGAAGGCATTCTGTCATTCAAAATCAAATATTGAACAGCAATCATTGCACACTCAGAGCAGATATTTACTCCGGGACCCTTAACCATTTTCAGAACCTGCGTATTAGGACGTTTGCAAAAGCTGCAATATACAAGATCATCTTGATTGTCAGCTTCTTCTTTATGCTGATGTTCTCTTTTTTTAGCCCCTAACTTTACCACTTTATCGTCTGCCATAAAACTCTCCTTATGAACGGCATCAAATTCTATGCACTAATATAACAGGTACATTATAACACATAAATAAGAATTGTGAAGGAGGGTATTAAATTATTAAGCAATTGACGAAAAAAAAAAGTTATTGTACAATCTCATTAATCTTGCAGTGAAGAGAGGGATTATTTATGAAGAAAGCATTACTACTGGTTAGTATACTGTCTATTTCAGTAATTACTACAGCTTGCATAAACAGTTTTGCAGTTCAAGAACTTAACAGTAAAGCTATGACATATATGGATCAAGGCAATTACCCTGAAGCAATTGAACGACTCAAATCAAGCATTGACCTTGATGATTCGAGCTTTGAATCACATTACAATTTGGCAGTAGCATATACAAAATCAGAAGATTATGTAAACGCTCTTCACTCATACCAAAAAGCAATAACATTAAAACCTGATTTTGCAGATTCATATTATTCGCTTGCTGTAGCAGAAGAAAACATCGCAGCAGACCTTACAGCAGGACTATTGACAATAGATGATAACGGAAACTTACAAAAAATTAATCCTGAAGAAGTAAAGATTGATAAACTACCAGAGAATGTAATAGCTTATACAAACGAATTATTAAAAGATTCCATAAAGAATTATAATGAATATTTGGCAAAAGCCGGAGACGTAAACGATTCAAATGATGTGCAAAATCACATTAAAGACTTGGAATTAAAATTAGAAACACCAACGAAAGATTAGAGTAATGGTTTTTCAATCACCTGGAGATGTTCTTTTTCATATAGGAAAAACACCTATATACTTTTACGGGGTAATAATGGCAATTGCCTGCTTAAGCGGAGTAGCAGTTGTATACAAACTTTTTAAACAAATAGCTCCAGACAAAGATGCAGATAAAATATTTGATATAGCGGCTTACGTGCTGATTTTCGGATTTATAGGAGCAAGACTTTACTATTGCCTATTGAACCCAATATATTATTTTTACAACCCGCTTGAGATATTCAATTTTAGAGAAGGCGGACTATCTATTCACGGAGGACTTATAGGCGGGAGCCTTACTCTAATATATTTGTGCAAAAAATATAAGCTTTCCACACTAAGCACATTAGATATATTTGCCTGCGCAACACCACTTGCACAAAGTATAGGAAGATGGGGAAACTTTTTTAACTCAGAAGCCTTCGGAAGCCCGACAAATCTACCTTGGAAACTTTATATTCCGCTATCACACAGACCCGAACAATATATGGATTACCAATATTTTCACCCGACATTCTTATACGGAAGCGTAATTGATATTATAATTTTTATTGTGATGCTACGAATTTTAAATCGATTTGCCCAAAAATATCCGGGATTTACATTTTGCTCATACATAATAATCTATTCAACAGCACGATTAATTATTGAATCAATAAGAGTAGACAGTGCACTATCTATAAGCGGAATTCCAATAGCCAAAATAGTATCAGTAATATTGATTATTGCAGGACTCATTGGGATTATCAGCATTATTAAGAAAAATTGCGAACAAATTTGATTTTAAAAAACTTCTGATGTAAACTTCTTCTTAATGACGTGGCCGGGTTGGAATTAAAAAACTTACCGGCAAGTAGAAAATTAAATTAAGGAGAAAAAAACAAAATGACACCAAAAAATTTTTTATTCACTTCTGAATCAGTAACAGAAGGACACCCCGACAAAGTTTGTGATCAGATATCTGACGCAATTTTGGATGAGTTTTTAACAAAATACCCACAATCAAGAGTTGCCGCAGAAACTACTGTAACAACAGGTATGGCACTTGTCTGCGGAGAAATAACTTCTGATTGTTATGTGGATATTCCATCAGTAGTTAGAAACACTATAAAAAATATAGGATATACAGGCGATGACGGCGGCGGATTTGATGCAGACACTTGTGCAGTATTAACAAGCATTGACGAACAATCTTGTGATATCGCAGGCGGAGTTAATAAGGCATTAGAATCAAGAAACGATAATGCTGATACATCAGTTTCAGAAACTGAAAATATCGGTGCAGGCGATCAAGGTATTATGTTCGGTTATGCTTGCAACGAAACACCTGAATTGATGCCGCTTCCAATAAGCCTTGCTCATAAACTATCACACAGACTTGCTGAAGTAAGAAAGAACGGAACACTACCTTATTTGAGACCTGACGGAAAATCTCAAGTAACAGTAGAATATGTTGACGGCAAACCTGCAAAAATCAACACTGTTCTTATTTCAACACAACATGATCCTGAAATTAACGGAGTAAAAGATAATGCTAAGGTTCAGGAAATTATAAAAAACGACATAAAAAAATACGTAATTGACTATGTATTTGAAAACCAATCATCAATTGAATTGGATAAAGACACAAAAATCCTTGTAAACCCATCAGGCAGATTTGTTGTAGGTGGTCCACAAGGAGACGCAGGACTAACAGGCCGTAAGATTATTGTAGACACCTACGGCGGATATTCTCGTCACGGCGGCGGAGCTTTCTCAGGAAAGGATCCGACGAAAGTTGACAGATCAGCAGCTTATGCAGCAAGATATGTTGCTAAAAATATTGTAGCAGCAGGCTTGGCTGACAAGTGTGAAATCGAACTTGCTTACGCTATCGGTGTTGCTGAACCTGTATCAATCATGGTTGATACTTTTGGAACAGGAAAAATTTCTGACGATGAAATTTCAGAACTTGTTTCTAAAAACTTCGATCTAAGACCTGCAGCTATCATAAGCCAGTTTGACTTAAGAGGATTACCTGCTAAAAACGGCGGTAAATTCTACCAAAAACTTGCAGCATACGGTCATATGGGCAGAACTGATTTATTTGTTCCTTGGGAACAAACAGACAAAGCAGACAGCCTTAAATCTCAAGTATGTTCTTGCGGATGCTGCTCAAAATAATAACAAACAGAATTTTGAATAATTCAAAAAATAAAAAGTCTGAGGAAAACAAACCCCTCAGACTTTTTAATATATAAATAAAATTATTAAACTTGCGAATTATCGTAAGTTAATTTTCATCACGTTCAAAATTAAACTCTAGCTTTTCCTTTTGTCTTTTAATCATAAAAGCAGCAATCAAAGCAGTCAATGGAACACAAATCAAGATTGCGATACTTCCGATAAGAGCTGATGAAATTTCTGTTGCCACCTGATTTAGGTTAAAGAACTTCTGCAAATCGATATTACTGGATAGAAGCACAAGAGGAAGAGAACTTCCCAAATAAACCAAAATCAAAGTATTAGACATTGTTCCGATAATATCTTTACCAACATTCATCCCAGAGACAAACAGTTGTTTAATAGAAAGAGATTTATCAGTTTCATAAATTTCATTAATTGTACTTGCAATAGAAACAGAAGTATCCATTAAAGCACCAAGAGCCGCAATAATCATAGCAGCAGATAATAAGCCTTTAAAATCTAAATTCGGATACGCAGAGTATAAGAACATATTTTCTTCACCGGCAAATCCAGTTAATCTTGCAAAATAAATTACCCCCATAGAAAGAGCACCTGCAAATATAAGGCTCAGCATTGTACCTAAAAGCGCAGAAGTACTCTTAGCATTAAATCCGCCAACCAAATAAACTGTTACAGCAGTTGATAATATAGATACAAGAACCGCTGCCGCAATCGGGCAAAAGCCGTGCAAAATCAAAGGCATCAACAAGAAAAATACTAAACACATTGTAGCAATTATTGACACTAAACTTGCCGCACCTTTTTTGCGCCCGATAAGAAGCAATAACACAAAAAATAATGCTGCAACACCAATAAGCGTATTATCTCTTTTTAAATCAGCAATAAAGAAACTAACATCATCAGCAGAAACAACCTCAGGTACATCTGTTTCTGCGTGTAATATAACCTTATCACCTTTTTTTAACGGAATATCATAAGCAGGATTACCGGTAAGCATATTATCAATATCCCTTTCAACACCTTTAAACTTACCTGATAAAATTTTCACTTTAACAATCTGTTTTACATTATTATCTCCTTGCTGAAGATTAGGCGCATCTTCATATTGAATACTTTCTACAACACCTGTCTCAGATGGCAAAACCGAATCTTGGTCCCCATCGGCAAAGACCGGCAAAAAAGATAACATACAAAACAATAAAAGTACTAAAATTTTTCTCATAATAACCTTCTTATTAAACTATTATTTGAATCCAAACATTACGAGTACGCGCCTTGTTATCGAAATCAATCAAAACAATTTGCTGCCACTGTCCAAGCTGCAAAGCCCCGTCAACAAGCGGAACCATCGTATGATTTCCTACAATAGAAGCTCTAACGTGCGCATGTCCGTTTCCGTCGTGCCAAGTAGCGTCGTGATGATATTGAGCATCCATAGGCGCAAATTTATCCAACGCTTCTGGCAAATCAACTAACAAACCCGGTTCAAACTCAATATTTGAAATTCCAACAGTACTTCCTGCTGCGTAAACGAAAACAACAGCACTCTCAAGGTTATGCTTATAAACAGCATTCTGCACCTGACGAGTAATATCAATTATATCTGTATTACCTTTTGTGTGAAGTGTAATTTTTTCACTAATCACAGTCATATTTATAAACCCCCTTATTATTATTTAATTCTAGCCGTAAAATTCATCTGCATAATAAGCAAACTCTAAGTGTCCTACAATAATTGTATCGCCATCCTTGACGCCCATAGATTTAAGCTTATCAAACACACCCATACCGGTTAAAATATTTTGAAGCCTTATAACCTGCTCGGTATTTCTTTCATCAGTAACCTGAGCAAGCCTGCCGATTTTACCCCCGACAATAATAAAAGTATCCTTAGCTACTTTAGATATTTCATAAGCACTATCATCATTATCGGTTGCACCCAAATCCTCTTCGACAACAACTTCAGAGACTGGTTTTTCAATCTTATCTACCATATCTCCCATAAAATATTTTAAACTTTCAACATTTTCGCCGGTAACTGCAGAAATTAAAAATACATTTTCAGCTTTCTTTTTAAATTGAGCAAAAAGTTCTTCTCTACGCTCTTCATCAACCGCATCAATTTTATTTAATGCAACAATCTGGAATAATTTTGCCAACTTCTCAGAATGTTTTTCAAGTTCCAAATTAATTTTATCAAAATTATCAAGAGGATTTTCAGCAGTAATATCAACAACGTGAACAAGAAATCTACATCTTTCAATATGACGCAAAAAATCATGTCCTAAACCTACACCCTCACTGGCACCTTCAATTAAACCAGGAATATCCGCAACAACAAACCCATCACCGGAAGATTTTCTAACGACACCCAAGTTTGGAATAATCGTAGTAAACGGATAATCAGCAATTTTTGGCTTAGCAGAACTAATTCTGCTGATTAAAGTTGATTTTCCGGCGTTAGGCATACCTAAAAGACCAACATCAGCAATAAGTTTTAATTCAAGAATAAGTTCTCTTTCAATAGGAGGTTCTCCCGGTTCGCAAAATTGTGGAGCACGCTTTTGGGCTGTAGCAAATCTTGCATTACCACGACCACCTCTTCCGCCTTTTGCAACAAGCACCTTCTGCTCGTGTTCAACCAAATCTGCAATTACATTCCCAGTTTTATTATCACGAACAACAGTACCAACAGGCACTTTGATATACAAATCTTTAGCCCATTTACCATGGCAATTTTTTATACCGCCATTTTCACCGCTTTCGGCTTTAAATACAGACTTATACTTAAAATCCATTAAGGTAGACATATTTTCATCTGCAATCAAATAAACGTCACCACCCTTACCGCCATCACCACCGGCAGGACCACCCTTATCAACATATTTTTCACGCCGCCAAGCAACCATCCCGTTACCACCACGGCCTGAAACTATTCTTATCTTGGTTTTATCTAAAAATTGCATTTTTTATATCCCTTATCATATTTGTGCTATAATTTTACTATGAAAATGACAAAAAAGAAATTATTTTCGGAAGAAGAAATTCAAATAGGTCCCGAAAGCGGATATGATAACTACATAATGGCGATTGAATCCAGCTGTGATGAGACAGCATGTGCTATAGTCAAAAACGGTAGAGAAGTTATAGCAAACGTAGTCGCATCACAAATAAAAACTCACGCTAAATTTGGAGGAGTAATTCCTGAAATTGCAGCAAGAGAACACATGGATTCAATAAATATCGTAATAGACGAAGCGTTTCGCCAAGCGGAAGAAAATGCCGGAATAAAGCCTGAAGATATAACAGCATTTGCCGGAACAGTAGGACCGGGACTTGTAGGATGCTTGCTTGTCGGATTGAATGCAGCAAAAACACTTGCGCTTGTATATGATAAACCATTTATAGGCGTAAACCACTTAAACGCACACCTTTGCGGGAACTATCTTGATACAGATTTAAAACCTCCATTTATGGCACTTCTCGTAAGCGGAGGTCACACACAGATAATTGATGTAAAATCTTACTCCGAACAACACATCATCGGGGAAACTATTGATGATGCTGTTGGAGAAGCTTACGACAAAGTAGCAAGACTTATCGGACTTCCTTACCCTGGAGGCCCTAAACTCGATAAAATGGCACAGGAAGGTAATCCTCATGCATTCAAGCTGCCTGAGGCAAAAGTTGATGAATTTGATTTTAGCTTCAGCGGACTTAAAACTGCTGTTTTAAGACTGGTCAAATCTTTTGACGGGAAAGAACTTCCGGTAAAAGATATTTGTGCAAGTTTCCAAGAATGCGTATCTTCTACTTTAGTTAAGAAAGTCAAAAAAGCACTGGAACAAAGCGGATATGAACAAGTAGTCATAGCAGGCGGAGTGGCAGCAAATTCTGAAATAAGAAAGAAAATGTTTAACCTTTCAAATGAAGGGTACAAAGTATTTGCACCACCTATGAAATATTGTACTGATAACGCAGCAATGGTAGCATCTTGTGCATATTTCAACACCAATACTTTTGACGATATTAATGTCGAAGTATTTTCAAGAGTAAAATAGTAAAATAGCAAAATTAAATAAAAATCAAGTTAGGGATATTATATGCTCATACAAAAGATAACTCCATGCGAGAATTTTGCCATCCAGCGTCAAAAGTTGGAACCGACTTTCTGTGGAAAACTTCCAAGAAGCTTTCCACGTCCCAGACATATAAAAGAAACATTTGCTTACAGAATGTTCAAACAATACACCCCTTTAAAAATAAACTTTGGAGAATATAAAATTCCTGTGCATAATGAAGCCATTGCACAAAGACTAAAAAGAAATTACACACCGGAAAATTTTAAAACTTTATTCAATTTTGCTAAAAGTAAGGGCGTATTCAATTATACACTTGACAGTCACACGGGTTTTGTAAAAACATCTCAAATTAATCGAAAAGAAAACGAACTGATGTCTGATCTTATTTGGATAACGGACACTTGCCACAATATGCCGCTAATAAAACATTCAGACCCAAAATCTTGCACAAAAGTTTTTAATTCACTAACAAGTTTATATGATAAACAACAAAAGAATTTTGACTACGCAATAGCCAATCCGCAAAAATATAAAGAAAACGAATTTTACGTAGCAAAAGTTGGAGTAGGCCACGCTTTTATTCCTAAAACGAAACAGGACCATCCCTGGTTTGCGCATACAAGGCTGGAATCTGTCGGGATGTATCTTCAAACTGCAACGGATCTAATTGAGAAAGGTTTTAACGGTGCAAACTATGGTTATAAAAGCTTTAAAGATATACCGCACAATGTTCTTGAAACAATTGCCAACAGTGTACAATATTTAAAAGCTATTAATTATCCGCAAGCAAGAAGCTGCGGAGCGTGGGAAGAGCAAACTTTTATAAACTCACTAACAAGTGATACCTCAATAATAAATGAGGCATTCAGAAAAATATTACACTTGGTTTATGCTCCAACCAATAATGCAAATACAATCGCTTTTAGAGATGCTCTAATAAAAACAACAAAATATGGTGAAGTATTTGCAGATAAAGAAGCCCTAATTAAATTACTAAAAAGCGGCGAAAGACGAATTGAAGACACACACTACCACGAATCAATGCATGCAAATATAAAAGTCAAACCAGGACACGAAAAATGCCTTGGAAGAAAATCTGATGCGGCAATGGCCTTTGCACCACAAACAGAAACCTTCAACACAAACAGTTCTGCGAGTAATGCAATATCTAAAATGGGGGTTCTGAGGCAACTGGAGCGTGATCTTGTCCGAGATAACGGGGCTTTACGCTACAAAGGAGATGAATATCTAAACTTGGATTATCATACTCTTACAAACCATTGGGTTAACAATAAAAAGCGAAATGAAGCTGAATGGTTCTTGGTATCTGAAATAGCAAAAGGTTATGGCAAAGTTGTAAGTGAACTGATTAATGATATCGAGTCAAAGGGCATAACAGGTCAAAAGCAAAAACTTTTAAGCTATGCAATAAAAAAAGAAACTGAATTTATAAATAGAAGTTATGCCAGAATAACACCTAAGAATAGCGTTAAATCAAATAAGTACAGCTGTCCTGCATACAAAGTTCCTGAAGCTTACGAAGCAATCACAACAGACAAGGGAATTAAATATGTTCCAGGAGCACACACCCCGCTAACCTGGGCTGAAGCATCGTTATTTGAAGCTTCAACACAATTTTATACCAATTTAACAAAACTACAAAAACTTGGACTCAACTAGCAAATTTCATATTTATAAGCCTTTATATCCCTGTGTAGAAAGCGTGTAGGAATTTAAAATGAAAATTTACCCGATAAACAACAATAATTTTGAAATAATTAAAAAGAATTCATTAAACGAATCCCCAAAAGAAACAAAAACATCTGAAGAAACAAACAAAAACTATAATAATATAACCCCATTCTATAATGATTATCTTTTATCATTTGGCGCAAGAGTAGATAAGGGATTGGAAAGATTTTACAACACAAACGAATCACGTATGCCAATAACCGTGAAAGAATATGTTGACAATCTTGACGATAAAACGAAATTAACCCCGCTGGAAGCACAACAAAAAGCTTACGAAACGCTCGACAGTTGCAACACAATAGATGACATAAAAGAAGCTTATCCGAACGAACCTCTTTTCAAAGAGTTAATAAACCCGATTGACACAAAGGCAACCAGAGGAATCTTAAGTTCAGTAAAAGAAAACAATGAATTACTTGAACTCAGCGGACAAGGAGTCTTAAAAGATAAAAGCAACTTAACCGTATATCTGGTAAAAAAGATATTTTTAGAAAATGAAACTCTTGAAGAAATCAATCAAGACTTAGACAAAGACCTTGATAGCGACTTCAAAGCAGACTTTAAGTTTAAAAATCCTAATGCGCAATATATATATCCGTCAACACTAACTTCTCTAGGGATAAAATCACCTCAATTTGAATACAGACAATCTCTAAGATACACACGTGACGGCTATTCAGACCAAATAGGGGATAAAATATCAGAAGGGCAAAGAGCATTTTGGGATTCACTATCAAAAGAAGAGAGAACGGCAAGGGCAAAAATTTCTGCACAAAAATTTGAGAATTGGTGGAGCACACTAACAAGAAACCAAAAATTAGACCTTATAGCAGATCAAGCAACAGAGCTTGATATGCTAAAAGACTTCAAAAAATCCCAAAAAACAGAAAATAAAAAAGCAAAAACTGAAACTTCAGAAACAGAACCCAAAGTAACACGTCCACACACAAAAGTCGGTTCAAAAACATTAAGCCAAGATGAACTCTTCTTAATCTGGGCAAGTAACCAGTTAAAAATCTGGCAAGAAAGCTTAACCGAAGCCGAAAAAGACACTATCCACGTAAAACGCATGCAAAAGCTTGCTCAACGCTGGGCAGAAATGACGCCGGAAGAGCGAACTGATTACATATCAAAAATGAAATCCGGCTCAGAACCGCTAAGATACACAATGATAGATGCGTGGAATCACAGTCAGGATATGCTACAAGACCTATCTCAACACTTAAGACAAAATCAAATATACAAACCAGCAGACTTACTGTATTCAACACAAGAATTCAGCGAATTTCAATCAAAAGTAATGACAGAATTTTGGGAAGAACACCCACAATACACAACACTTCTTGGAGAAAAAATCAAACAATCTCAAGAAAAAATTCAAGATGCCATCTCCAGAGGCACATTCGAAGAATTGAAAAAACAAATTATGCGAGACAAAAACCAGCGCATAAAAGAGATGAACAAGTTCAGACAAAACATAAATCCAAATAATCATACAGACATCGAAAAAATGCCTGAATATATGATAGATTTCAAAAATGCATACTACAAAGCACTCGGATCACAACTAAAGAACTTACCGCAAGAATATATAAATGATTACTTTAACGCGATAGCAAACGGGTTTACACAAGAGCAAGTTGAAGCTTGGACCAGAAACCTTAGCGGAGAAACATTGAGTGCAGAAGACTTAAACTACTTAAAAGAAATAAGTCAAACTGAACCTGAAGGAAGCCAGTTAATAAACAGAGCAATAGAAGGCGCATTGGCAGATACAGTGTACGAATGCACTCACGATCCGAAAGTTTATACATTCTCACACTCTGACTTGAAAGTTGCACTAAACCAAATTGACAGAGGCGAAGATAAAATAAACATCGAATCTAGGAAACTAAATGAAGTATATGAAATTCCTATAATTAAGAGAAAAATCGACAAAAACAGAATAGCTCGTCTCTATTCCCAATACAAAAAAAGTATAAATGAATCAGAATTATACGCAATTGCTAGTGAATATTTTATCTCTCCAGATAACGAATGCGATGATCTGATAAAATATATGCAGACATACGGTCAATACCTTAACCTTATATTTTCAGACAAAAGTACATATCAAGGATTGATAAAAGCCGCAATGTTCAGCAAATTTGCAAGAAATATGCCTCCGGAAATAGCTAAAAAATACAAATGCTTATTACTTACAGACGGAGACAAACCATTGGGGAAAGAAGCTCAACTTCAAAATTTGAAATTTAAACTCAGCAAACGCTTTGATTTTATTCCAAAGATATATATGGACAACTACCTTCGAGAGTTTGGATCTTCAATAAGACGTAATCAGATGACTGACCTTGAAGCAGTAGAAAGCAGCTGCCATAAAAGAGAAAACATCAATAATCCGGCAAGACTTCTTATATTGCCTAAAAAGGATTTCCAAACAATAAATATTTTACGAACATTAGCTATGGAAGAAACTTTAGCAGATGTATTATATGATGTGACAGGCAATGTAGGAGTTTACAATCTTCAATTTGAAGAATTGTGCGATTGCATAGAAATTTTCAAAATGGCACACAAATATCCAACAGACAACAGGGTATTTATAACTCAAGCAGGAAATCAACTCACACTTTCTGCCAAAAAAGCTCCAAACACAACAAGATTACAACAAGATTATCTTGGCTATATCAATGACATAATTGACTGGGTCAATACCGACGTAAAAGACAATAAAGCAACACTAGATGATCTTTTATTTATCCTTAACCCTGATGAGAATATGCCTGAAAAAGATAGAGAAGTAATGGAAAGAATTAAAAACTGCAACCTAAACCTTAGCTAACAGTCTTTCCTCAACTCTGTTTAAGATAAAGGCTGTAACTTCTTTTTGAAGTTCACAACCGAAACGAGCATTAATTTCTTTAATAAAATAGCAAGGGCTTGTAACGTTTATCTCGATAATTTTGCCATCAATAACATCAAGCCCTACAAGAGGAATACCCATAGCATTCAAGCTTTTAGCAACAGGTTTAAAATCATTCATCTCTTGTTCAGTCAACTCGGCTTTTATAATATTGGCATCACAATGTTCATTAAACTTAAAATCATCATTACTAGGAAGCTTTTGCACACAGTAAGGCAAAACCTTATCACCCAAGAACAAAACTCGCTTGTCACCATAAATTGCTTTTGGAATATACCTTTGAACCATACAAAGAGTTGACCCGTTATTGGTCATTGAACCAATAATAACAGCTGTATTCTTATCACCTTTTTTAAGAGTCATAACACCTGTTCCAAAGCATTTATTAAGAGGTTTCAAAACTATTTCACCATATTCGTTTAAAAATTTAATAATATCAGATTTTGATGCGGTAACAATATTTTCCGGCATTAAGTTCAAAAATCTCAGAGCGTGCAATTTTTCATTAAAATCTCTGATAGCAGACGGCTTGTTAATAACAAGAGTCTTACTTTCATCAACAAAATCAAATATATAGGTAGAATTAATATAATCCATATCAACAGGAGGATCCTGTCTAAACATTACGAGTTGAAAATCTTCAATCTGCTTTAAGATATCGTTTTTATCATAAAAAATATTTCCGTTTTTTTCAAAAACCTTATAACAATGAGTAAAAGCCTTACCCATAGAAAGTCCAAGACCGTCAATTGTTGTAATATAAACATTTCTATGTTCATCCAACAGTTCTCGGATAAGCTCAAAATTAGTTACTAAATTATTAAATTCAAAATATTTCAATTCAATTCTATCAATAATAAATAAAATATCCATAATAATCCTCTTTAATTGCAGGAATATAATATCATTAATATAAAATAGAAACAATGACCGCATGGCATAAAATATGTTATCAGTAATACGAATATATTCGCGCGGCGTTGTCCTTAGCCGCGCTAAAAGATTTCGTTTGCTTTTTAGCAAACGGAACGAACATCAATTTAGTCAAATCGGCGCCATTGGCGACGAAGAAATCTATTGCGGTTTTCTTCTTTTTTGGTTCTTTTTTTTCTTCTTTGATGCAAAAGAAGAAAAAATGAACAAAACAATTTTAATTAAAAAGTTATTTTTTTCATAATAAACATTTTTATATGTTCACTTTTTCTTTTTTTTGCGACGAAAAAAGAAAAAGTGAACCGAAAAAGAAAAACACGCTGTTTATCTGC
>CASDRS010000003.1 GCA_949283255.1 uncultured bacterium
CGAACCCTGACAAGGCTTACGCCTTGTGGGTTCTCCAATTCCACAGCTATAGTAATAAAAAAAGACTATCTAAAGTAGTCCTTTTTTATTACTGGAGACGAGGGGAGTCGAACCCCTGTCCAAAATGGATCAAAACAAATATCTACGAGTGTAGAAACTTATCCGCTCAACTGATTCCGGGAAGTTTCTAAACCGTTAAATCAGCCCTAGGTTTTATTTGAAGGAAACTCTAAACCTTTGATGGTTATCTTGATACCGCTACCATCATCACAGTACTGCGTCTTGCATGATGGACCCATATCTCCGGCAAGCTGGGAAATATGAGTAGCTATCGTCGAAGGACTAAGCAGCTAGAGCATATCTGTCAGCGCCAAATACGCCTTCGATTACATTATTTTTAGCATTTAATTTAGTTTGCTCGTTGATAACCGTGAACAGCGCACGGACCCGCAACCTGCTTCAACCAAAACATCCTGTCTAATCCAAAACGTCCCCATATTTAATTTTTAACGTACAAATTCTTGTATAATTGCCTGTTCACCTATCTTAAGCTCACATATACTCAAGCAAATACACAAATACTACAACTTTTACAGTTGCTATTACATTATATCTTACTTTTTCTAAATTTCAAGTGTAAGATTATGCGAAATAACCTACCAAAAATTTATGGAAATATATAGCAAATACTACACCAAAAATTGCACCCATTATAACTTCAAACGGAGTATGACCCAACAATTCTTTTAGCTTTCCGCCAATTGCCTGCACATCATGATTATAAAAATCATCCATCATTCTGTTCAAACAAGCTGCAGTTTTACCGGCTGCTCTTCTCACTCCTGCAGCATCATACATAGTTACCAAAGAAAATCCTAGAGCAACTGCAAAAACTATAGAATCAAAACCACTTATTAATCCCACAGATGTTGACAAACCCATCACACCGGCAGAGTGAGAACTTGGCATACCTCCTGTCGTAGTAAATATTTTAAAATTTACTTTTTTCGACTTCAGAGTAAAAATGAAAAACTTTATTATTTGCGCCAAAAATGCAGCAAGCAAACCTGTCGCTAAAACTTCGTATCCGGTATTTACAACATCTATCATCTACAATCCTACTCTCTTTTCCATTCCTTTAATAATTTCAACCAGTGCGTCAGATTTTTCACCTAACCCGTTAATCATATCATAACAATCCTTCAAAATGCAAGATAGTTTATTTTTTGCCTCATCTAATCCATACAATGTTACATAAGTCAACTTTCCTGCATCCTTATCCTTGCCTAATGTTTTACCCATTTCCTCAAAAGTTGAAATCTCGTCCAAAATATCATCACTTATCTGGAATGCTACACCAAGCTTTTGCGCAAATTCAGTAATCATCTCTAATTCTTGCTCACTTGCACCGGCAATTATAGCTCCGGTTCTAAGAGATAATTTAAACAAATCTGCTGTCTTATGCGTATGTATAAAGTCCAACAATTTTGAAGGTTCAAGTCCAAATATATTTTCACGCCAATTTTTTTCCGCTTCAATATCTGCAACCTGACCGGCTATTACACCATAAGCTCCTGCGTATTGGGTGTATTCTTCCATTATTTTTACCAACTTTTCACACCCTAAATTTTTAGAATTTTTTAAAATAATTTGAGGCGCAAAACTTAAAAGTGCATCACCTGCCAAAACTGCATTTGCTTCACCAAAAACCTTATGATTTGTGGGTTTCCCTCTTCTGTAATCATCATTATCCATACAAGGTAAATCATCGTGAATAAGGGTTTGAGCGTGAAGCATCTCTATCGCGCAAGCTGTCGGAATTGCATCTTCATAATTTCCGCCAAAAATTCTGCAAGCCTCCATACACATAATCGGACGTAACCTTTTACCGGGTAAGGTGACTGTGTATTTCATAGCTTTAAAAATATCTTCCGGCATTATATTTTCCGGCATATATTCATCAAGTTTTTTATCTATAAGTTCTATATATTCGGTAGTTTTCATAATCTAACCCTCTTCCATATCCATATCCAATTCCTTATAAACCTGTTGTTTTAAATTATTTCTTGCACCCTGCCTTTTTCTTTCAGAAATTTTTGCAACAGATTTATTATTAATCATCTTTTTGGAATGTTCTATCTTATTTCCTTCATATTTAAGTTTTTCTTTATATGATTTTGCCTCTTCTACAAAAGCCAAATAACTCTCGTATCTGGAATCATCAATTTCCGCAAAATGTTCTAAAACATTACAGCCGTCTTCGTTGATATGCAAACAATCACTATACTTGCAACCATCTCTATAAGGAATCATTTCATCAAAAAGCAAATCAACATCTGCAGGTAAAATAAAATCAAATTTTATATTACTAAATCCGGGTGTATCAACTATTTTGGAATTATCATTAATTTTTATAATCTCGCAATGTCTTGTTGTATGAGTACCCCTCTGAAGTTTTTCGCTTACGGCTTTAGTTCTAAGTTTTAAATTCGGGTTGATAGCATTAATAAGGCTGGATTTACCAACACCAGAATTCCCGCACAAGACACTAATCTTGCCCTCCAAAACATTTTTAAAAGCCTGCAAACCCAAATGCTCAGTAGCTGACGTGAAAACTATATCAAAACCTAATTTGTCATATATTCCGACAATTTTCGTCTTTAACTCTGGGTCAAAATCCAAATCCTCTTTATTGAAACAAAGAATTGTTTTTATCCCAAAATATTTTGCAAGTGCTATATACCTATTCAGCTGAATCAAATTCAAATCAGGTTCTTTCAGGGCAGAAACTATTATAATTTGGTCAATATTGGCAACACTTGGACGAGTAATATAACTCTTTCTTGGTAATAACTTTTCGATATATCCGCCCGAAAATTCTACAAAATCACCAACGATAATTTTTTCTTTTTGCTTTTTTAAAACATCACGAACCTTACATTCATACGTTGAATCACCTGTATCAACATAATAAAAGTCCGAATGAATTTTAAAAATCTGCCCTTGTGTCATATCAAGGAAGATTTTACAAAAAAAAAGCCGTGTTTGCAAATTTTAGACAATTCTGCACATATTATCACCTTTTATCGTATTTCTAATATTTTCCATAGTTTTCTCCAAAATATAATCTATGGCATCTTGGGTTTCATAAGCTATATGAGGAGTCAAAAGAACATTATCATATTTAGACAACTTTTCAATATACTGAGCCTCTAGCAAGCAATCGAAAGGGACATCGTCCATTTTTTGTGTGAGTTCAAAACACTGCATACAAACATCTTCACATGCCAGAACATCCAAAGCAATTCCTGCGATTTTCCCACGCTCAAAATATTTATAAAGCGCCTCAACATCAACCAACTCTCCTCTTGATGTGTTAATAAAATACATATTATCACGGCACTTTGAAAACAACTTGTCGTTAAACAGGTGATAATTTTTAGGTAAATACGGCAAATGCAAAGATATAATATCCGAATTTTCAACCAATTCTTCTAAAGACAAATATTCAACATCAAATTTTTCAATAAGTTCTTGTTTTTTATTTATATCGAACCCCAAAAGCTTCATGCCAAAACTTTTACCAATCTTACAGACAGCAGCCCCAATGGCACCCGTACCGACTACACCCAAAGTTAACTTTGAAATATCACGGCCGATAAAAGATTTTGAAACTCCTCCTCTCATCTTCATAAATCTATCAGCCTGTGGTAACTTTCTGATAAGTGCCAAAATCAACCCAAAAGTAAATTGAGCAACTGAAGTCTCACCATAATTTACAACATTTACAACTGCGATGTTCCTATATTGACAACTATTTACACAAATATGATCATACCCTGTAGATCTTGTCGATATTATACGTAAATTTTTGAATTTATCAATAACAGCTTTATTTACAAAAGAATTTATAAAAACACTTATAATATTTGTATTATCCAACAACTCCTGATCAAGAGTTTCTACAAAATCTTCATTTAAAGGTTCAGAGAAAAAAGTAATATTCAAATCCTGAAATTTGTGTTCCTCAAAAAACTTTTTTTCGGCATCACGAAACTCAAACACAATCATATTCATCATATATCAAAACTCCTTTTAAATACGGACTGTATAATTTAATAACCTTAAGAGACAAAATTTTCCATTAGTCAAAAGCATACAATCAAAGATAATAAATAACCCAAAAAGCTAATGAAGCAGAAAGAAAAAAAGATTATTCTATGATAGGTGAAAGGAGAAATACATATAAATGAAAACTGATTTGATAATAAGAGAACCTGAACTGTATTTTGACAGCATCCATCAGGAATTAAATAATTTTTTAAGAGACACTTTTCTAACAAATGCCTTCGCAAATCCTCTAAACATCAAAAAGAATTCAATATGGCGTCCGGCAATAGAAGTGCGCCAAAACGATAAAAATTATAAAGTAAAAGTCCAGCTCCCCGGTGTCAAAAAAGATGACATAATAGTAGAACTAGATAACGATTTTATGACTGTGACAGCCGAAATCCAAGAAGAAAAAGAAGAAAAGAAAGAAGATGAAAAAAACGAACGTTGCCACACAAGCGAATTTCGTTATGGCAAATATCAAAGAACAATTTCGTTTGATGCGCCGATAAAAGCCGAAGAAGCTGACGCAGAATATAAAAACGGACTTTTGATAGTAACAATTCCCAAACAAAAAACCGAAACAACAACAAAAAAACGACTGGAGATTAAAGAGAAATAATCTCAACTTCAAACCTTAAAGCCGAGTTTTCCCGAGACGTTACGGGCTGTATAAGTAACAGATGAACGCAAGCTACCGGAAAGAGTGCGTAAAACGAATAAGCGGCGGGGTTTGGACAATCAGAACTGATCCGGTAAACAGCTCTGGTTGAGATAGGCACCGATAAGATTTATCGGTGCCTTTTATATTTATTTGAAAATAATTATATTAAATCTGGTTGGTATATAGATTAAAAATTTTTTGTAGTAAAATCAAATTATGGATAGAGAGAAATTTATTGAAGCAAAAAGAATTGTAATAAAATTAGGCACAAACGTCCTAAGAGGAGATGACGGTCACGTTTCTTTACCGAGAGTATTTTCATTTATTGAAGATATTTCCAATTTAGTACATGACGGTAAAGAAGTAATCGTAATAACATCAGGTGCTGTGGGGCTGGGTAAAAAGAGACTCGGACTGGATAGCACAGAAGGTACAGCCCTAAAACAAGCCTGCGCTGCAATCGGGCAAAGCAAACTGATGTCAATATACGAAACAGGATTTGATACATACGGTCTTGTAGCAGCTCAAATTCTTTTAACAGAAGATGATTTTTCAATCCGAACAAGATACTTGAGCCTCAGAACAACCTTAAACAAGTTACTTGAGCTTGGTGTTATTCCTGTAATCAATCAGAATGATACCGTATCAACAATAGAAATTGCGCCACGATATGCAAATATGCAGGTATGTTTTAGTGATAACGACAAACTTTCAGCACTTGTAGCAAGTGAACTTGACGCAGATTTATTGATAATTCTATCAGATGTGGACGGATTGTTTGATAAAAATCCTAAGACCAACCCTGACGCGAAAATCATCAGAGAAGTTCCTGAGGTTACCGATGAAATCTATGCGCTTGGGACAGACGCGTCAGAAGGCGGCAGAGGCGGAATGAGAACTAAACTTAAAGCAGCAAGACTTGTTACAAGATTTGGCGGTAAAGTCTTAATTGCTAACGGAAAAGTTCCTTTCATTATCAAAAAAATATTTAATGGCGAAGATTACGGGACAATGTTTTTACCACAGAATGAAGGTTTGTCAGACAAAAAACGCTGGATAGGTTATGCAACAAACATTCTTGGTGGAATTATGGTTAATTCAGGAGCTAAGAAAGCTTTAATAAATGAAACAAAAAGTCTTTTGCCTATCGGTGTTGTGAAGATAATTAATGAATTTAATAAAGGTGATGTAGTCTCTATTGTAGATGAGAATAACGAGGAATTTGCAAGAGGAATTGTAAATTACAATTCAGAAGCTTGTACAAAACTTGTAGGTTCACATTCTGACAATATTATGGATATTCTTGGCTTTAAAAATTATGATGCCATCATCACCCGTGATAATATAACTATTTTGTAGGAGAAATTATGGATTTTGTTGAAATTGCAAAAAGAGCAAAAGAAGCAAGCCTTAAGATTGCTGATTTATCCGAAGAAGTAAAAAACGAAGCGTTGATAAAAATTGCTGATAAAATTGAAGCCAATAAAGAGGAAATTTTTGAAGCAAACAAGCAGGATTTAACAGATGCAGAACCGCTTGTCGAAAAAGGAGAACTCACAAAGTCGACATTTAACAGACTAAAACTCGATGAGAACAAGCTTCGAGATATGGTTCAAGGAATACGTGATATTGCACAATTGCCAGATCCAATAAACAAAAAATTATTGGTAAGAGAACTCGATGAAGGTCTAACTTTATACAAAATATCTTGTCCAATAGGGGTGTTAGGAATAATTTTTGAAGCAAGACCGGACGTTATTGCACAAATTTCATCGCTCGCAATAAAATCTGCAAATGCTGTTATTCTCAAAGGCGGGAAAGAATCAATAAATACAAATAAAAAGATTATGTCTATAATCACATCTGCTTTGGATGAAGTTGAAGGATTTCCGAAAAACGTATTAAATCAGGTATTTACCAGAGATGACGTTGCAGAAATGCTAAAATGCGATAAATATATCAACCTGATTATCCCAAGAGGCGGAAATAAACTTGTAAAATTTATAAAAGAAAACACAAAAATCCCTGTACTGGGTCACGCCGATGGAATTTGCCATATTTTTGTGGATAAAACTGCCGATTTGGCAATGGCACAAAAAGTTGTAACAGATGCAAAAACGCAATATCCAAGCGCTTGCAATTCGGTAGAGACTTTACTTATACATAAAGAATTCCCGCAAACAGAGGCTTTATTAGGTTCATTAGAATTGTCTGAGATTAAACTTATCCCAAACCCTGACAGCTGGGCATTTGAATATGGCGACAAAATTCTTGCATACAAATTTGTTGCTGATGTTGACGAAGCAATTGAACATATAAACACTTACGGCTCAGGACACACGGATGCCATTATAACAAAAGACGAAAAAAATGCCGAAAAGTTTATGAATAAAGTTGACTCTGCAGGAGTATACTGGAACGCATCAACAAGATTTGCAGACGGTTTCAGATACGGCTTTGGCGCAGAAGTTGGAATTTCTACAAACAAAACTCACGCAAGAGGACCTGTGGGCTTAGAAGGGCTTACCATTTATAAATACAAACTTATAGGTTCGGGACAAATTGTCGGGGACTACGTGAGCGGAGATAAACATTTCCACCATAAAGATATAAAAATAAATTAACATTTAAGCAATTACGCAACTCCAAAATCCTTTATATAAATATAAAATAAAAGGGGAAAATAGGAGAAATATCTTAATGGGGATTTCAAGACTTGTTTTTGCTGCCATTAGAAAGGCGGGCAATCGTGTTAGCTTGTATACAAAAAAACAATCGGTAGAAGCATCAATAAATATTGGAAAAGAACTTGTAGATTTGTCAAAAAAAGATACGACAATGACAAAAGAAATTATCCAATCTGTCATAAAAAAACACGTACCTAAAGCTAAGGTAAATATAATTACGGATAAAGATGAATTTGCAACAGTCTTGCGCAAAGCTGGCGAAAATCCTGACGCCATAGACACAGCTACAAGCGGGACAGCTGCCTTATATTTTAATTTCAAAGGAAAAGCAAAAGGAATTTTTATTCCAAAACTACAAACTCCGAATGAAATGGCAAACTTTGCACATGAATTTGAACATTATATGTATAACGAGCATACTCCTAAAAGGAGCTTATTAATAAAAACCGTCCAAAAAATATCAAATATGACGGATAGAATAAAACCACCAAAAACGAAACCAATAGAAAACCCTAATGAATACAAACAAATTGCAACAGAATTTGACATTCAAAAAAATCTTATAAATTTTTTCGGCATAAAACATCTAGCATTGTATGGAAAGTTAAAAGGAGTTAAACCCACACACGAAGGGGTAACAGAATTACTTCAAGGCGAAAACTTCATAGGCTTAACAAATGAAAAACGTGTAAAAGCATATATAAGAGCCATAACCCGAAATATGATGCATCCTAAAGATAAAAAAAGCTTTCCGAAACTGTTACTTTCTAAAACAACTCTTGACGATGAAGCAAGAGCTTACGGAGTAAGCGATACCGTAAGACGATATGCAACAGGAGATAATAGCATAACGCCTGACGGATTAATTTCCGATATCTATAAAAGAACAAGTGACGTATTAAAAAATGAAATAAAATTATCTGTAAAAAACTTAAGAAAAAATAAACCCCAAAAAACGACTGCAAAAATGGAAGGTCCAACTGTCGTCAATAAAGAGATAAAAACCGGACTTCCAACAAATTCATACTGCGGTGAACAGTATGCTGACCCTATCTCTGCATTTTTAGAACAGGCGTCAGTTGAGTACGGAGAAACTATACGTCTTGGAGATATGGTGGCAAAAAAATTACAAAATGCTAAAAAAATAAAAATCAGCAAAAAGGAACTCAAACCATATACCCCAAAAGTTGTGGATTGCGGAGTTTTCAAAAATGCAAAAAATAAGACCACTTCAAAAACCGAAACTTAAGGCAAAGGATCATATCCGCCGGGGTGCCAAGGGTGACATTTAGAAATTCTCTTAATACCAAGCCAACCGCCTTTCAAAACTCCATATTTTTCAATAGCCTGACGCGTATATTCGGAACACGTAGGAGTAAATCTGCACACAGGCGGTGTATATTTTGAAAAAAACTGATAAATTTTGATTAAAAATAAAATAAATTTTTTTATCATATTAGCTTACCGTATAGCTGTCACCGATAGTATCAACAGCTTCAACCTTAATATCAGTAATCAATTCAGAATAAGAAATTACAACGATAGTCGGGATATGACGTTCCAACAATTGATACAAAGGCAATCTTATTCTAGGTGAACACAAAATAACAGGCTGAGTACCACATGCCTGATGCGCCCTCATCAGAGTTGTTGCAGTTGTTTCAATAAGTTCCTGCACTTGCATAGGATTTAGCAAGAACATCGTACCAAGCTCAGTTCTTTGACAGCTGTCATCAAGAGTCTTTTCCCAATCAGGAGAAAGAGTCAAAGCATAAAGGACATTATCATCACTAACATTTGACAAGCAAATCTGACGACCCAAAGCCGCTCTCAAACGTTCTGACAAAATATCAGGTTCTTTAGAAAATCTCGCATAATCGCAAAGTCTTTCAAATACAAATATAATATCTTTGATAGAAACTTTTTCTCTGATAAGGTTAACGAAGATTTTTCTCAAGTCACTTGTTGAAATAATAGTCGGAACAAGGTCGTTAACAAGTGTAGGGTCTTGAGATCTAACAAGTTCCATCAACTTCAAGACATCAGTCTTTGTCATAACCTCGTCAACGTGCTTTCTCACGCATTCCTGCAAGTGAGTAACAATAACGTCTGTACTGTCAACCGCAGTAACAGAACGAGCAGTTTTAGCATCTTCAGGCTTAATCCAATAAGCTTGAGTCTGATAAGTAGGGTCTATACCAATAATAGCATCTTCAGGAACTTCTTTTTTAACCGCATCCCACTGATCCGCGATAACCATTAATTTGCCCGGATAAACATAACCTGTAGCAACAGTATTACCTCTGATTGCAAGCAAATATTCGTTAGCATCCAAAGCAGAAGAATCCATAATTCTTATATTCGGTAAAATATAACCCAATTCATCAGTCACTCTCTGACGTAGAGCTGCAATTTTCGCAAGCAATTGACCTTCCTGATCAGGGTCGGCAATAACAAGCAAATTAGACCCGACCTGCAAACTCAAAACATCAACACCCAATCTCTCATACATTCTGTTAGGGTTAACCAAATCCTGCATATTCTGTCTTACATTTTCCAATTGACCCAACTGAGATTGTACATCCGCATTAATCAATACAGAGAAGCCTGCAACCGCCAGAGCGACAGCAAACAACGTGAACGGGAACCAAGGCAAACCTGTAATAGGACCCGTAATAGCTAACAATGCCAAAAACCCTGCCGCGAAGAATAACGCATAAGGTTTTGTCATAATCTGACCCGCAACATCAGCACCTAATGAAGAGCTCTGAGCTGATGAACGTGTCATAAAAATACCGGCTGCAATTGACATCAAAAGTGACGGAACCTGAGATGCAAGACCATCACCTATAGTTAAGATAGTATATTTAGAAACCGCATCCGCAATAGGCATTTGATTCATCAAACACCCAACACACAAACCACCGATAATGTTAATTAAAACGATTATAATACCTGCGATAGTATCACCTTTTACGAACTTCATGGCACCATCCATACTACCAAACAAGCTTGATTCTCTTGATAAATCATCACGTCTCTTTGTCGCTTCTTCAGGAGAAATCAAACCTGCGTTAAAATCGGCATCAATCGTCATTTGCTTACCTGGCATAGCATCTAAGGCAAATCTTGCAGAAACTTCAGCGATACGTTCGGCACCTTTTGTGATAACCATGAACTGAACAACCGTGATAATAAGGAAGATAACACCACCGACAACCATGTTACCACCTGTAACGAACGTTCCAAAAGCGTGAATAACTTCACCCGCCTCACCTTTTGACAAAATCAATCTGGTAGATGCAATAGACAATACCAGACGGAACATCGTACCAAGAAGAATAATTGAAGGGAATGAAGACAATTCAAGAGGTTTTTGAACATACAAACCGAACATCAAAAGAACGATACCTAACGTAATATTCAAACAAATAGAAAAGTTAATAACCCAATTTGGCATCTCAACAAGCAAGATTAATAACAGTGTCAATACAAACACTGCTAAAAACAATTCACTTAATGGATTTGAATTACTTGGTGCACCTTGAGCCATTACAATTCCCTCAATGCTTCAACTACCAGATTTACACGAGTTTCAATCGTTGCATCAACTATTCCGTTGTCGGTTGTAACCATACATCCCCCCTCTGATATTGATTCATCAGCTAAGACGACGACTTTTGTACTTAAACCGGCAAGATCCAAAAGTTCAGGCACTGCCTGCTTAACCTCATTCACTTCTGCAGGATTTACTTGAAGTGTAACCTTTGGTTCTTCTTTAGACAAAGTTTTTAACACATCAACTATTGTATTAAATAGAGCTTGAGGATCTTGTTCTATTTCTTTTTTAATAATTTTCTGTGCAATATCAACACTTATTTCGAGTATATCAGGGGCAATATACCCATAAACGTCATTAGGAGCATTCATAAACTGAGTCAAAGAAGCCTTAAACTCCTCCAAATCAGCATGTGCCTGATTTAATCCTGCCTGATAACCCTCTTTCATCGCAGATTCTCTAATAGAATCCGCTTCTTCTCTGGCACGAGAGACTAAATTTCTGTCATCAACACGCCGAAATCCACGTCTTCTATCTCCGCGACGACGCTCCTGACGCTGGGTAAAATCAATATTATCCAAATTGAATAAATCAATTTCATCAGGATTTGACTCCTGAGGTACTGAGTTTACAGCAGCAGAATTGTTTGACCCTTGTGCCTGCTGGGGTTGGGGGATAATAGCAGCATTCGGATATGGTGAATTTTCAGGCAAAACACCATCAGCAAGATTTTCCTCATCTTTATCTTGAAAATCCGCCTCAATTTGTTCTTCCGGAATATCCCCTAATCCGTTAGTCTGATTTAATCTTTTCTTTTTAATAATCATGATTTAATTTTATTATACACCACTAGCAAGGTATGTGGCAATAATGTTAGCAATCTTTGGAGAAATACCTTTATAATATTCATCCTCTATTGCATTAAATACAAACTGTCGGACTTTCTGTCTTTCAAGCTGTAATTTACGTTCCATTGTATTTCGTCCAACCTTGTCGACAGTTTCCTTAACACTTTGAAGAATTCTTTTTTTGTTAACTTCTATTGCTTGAGGTAAATTTTCAGCTATTTCATCAAGAAATTTCATTGTAACAGTAGGATCAACCTGCTCTTCAAGGTTATCAACATACATGTACTTGATAACAGTACCGGCATCTTCCTGCTCAAAACGTTCCAGAATAGACTGAACCTGTTCTTCATCATCCATACGTTTTAAAAGCAAGGCAACAGTAACCAGTTTCAATAATTTAGGCGGTTCATAACGTCCGTTTGCGCCGACAGGAACTGTACCGCCTGCGCCTTGAACAGCAGGAACATTACCTGAAGGAGCCTGCTGAGATGCGACCTCCCCTGAAGGCTGTTGCTGAGGGGCAGGAGCATTTGCATTATTTTGAGCTTGCTGGTTATCCTCAGGCTGAACTTCTCCGTTTTCTTGCATTTGCTGCATCATACTATCAATATTTGACTGATGCGAAGCAATTTCCATCAACGCCTCATCTATAAATCCTTTATCTTTAAGTTCCTGAATACTTTCAAGATAAGTTTTCTTTACGTGATGTTCTATAAGCTGCAATATTTGATCCTGAGGAAGTCCCTGTTTGAAAGTTTGCTTTGCAATCTCAAAGATTGTAAATGCAATCTTTTGCATAACAGGATCCCAAAACTGTTGAGGAATACCTGAACGAATAAGGTCTACAGACTTATGGAAAGACCATTCCGCGATAATTTGCGTAATCATCGCAGCCTGATCGGCATTAAATCCTAAATCTTTATCATTATAAAGAGCTTCACCTGCAAGGGTAGAAAAATTCAAAAGAGTATTTGTAACGTAAGCCTTTTGATCTTTCGTAAAATCTTGCGGTACAAGATCCACAGCCTGAGATGCAAGGTTCTGTGCAAATGCGTTATAATCAAATCCTTCTATAGCCATTTCATTTCCTCTTAACTGTTTTCAATCCAGCTCTTTATCTTATCGCCTGTATCTTCGCCGTCAGTATGTTCCATACTAGATGACAAGTTTTCTAATGCTCCTGCAAGCTCTTCAGGAGTACGAGTTCCAAGATATTCACGCTGCTGCTGTTCCAACAATCCTTGAGCAAGTTCTGATTGTCTGTCGGCAAGCTGTGCAGCTCTACCGT
Source organism: uncultured bacterium (assembly GCA_949283255.1). Lineage (GTDB taxonomy): Bacteria > Cyanobacteriota > Vampirovibrionia > Gastranaerophilales > Gastranaerophilaceae > UBA1221. Next base: position 13,157 of record CASDRS010000003.1, read on the forward strand.
TAATATCCATCAATTCTTTATCCTGTTCAGCTTCTTTTTGTCTCAAGCGCTCAACTTCAATAGCATTTTCTTCCTGAATTTGATGAACTTTGCTTGATACAGCCTTGAATACAATAATCAAACCAACCGCACTCAAAGCAACCGCAAGCCACCATGGGTTTCCGCTCTCATCAGGTTTTGGCAAGTTTACAGGTCTGTCTGATGCCAAATATGGATCTACAGAATCTGAGAACGCAATTGATACATTATCAGGACTTGCTTTTGGACTTGCAGCATGGGCGATAAGTTCCTTTAACTCTTCCAGAGTTGTTTCAGGAGGTATTGCACTTCTTTCCAATGTTACGGCAACTGATATTTCTTCTACAATACCAGGTTTAAGATATTCGTTTAATTGAGTTTTGCTTACACCGTATTGAGTTTCCGTTGCGGAACGATTGTAACTTCTATTTTGGCTTGAATTACCGCTTGCATTACCCATACCGTTTGGAAGATATACGCTTACGGCATTAGTATTTGTGTTGCTGTCTTGAGTTTGATCACCCAAACCTTCTGAAAAAGATTGTTCACTAACTGAAGCCTTCTTTTCAGGATCATAAGTTGTACTGTATTTTTCAGCAGGTGCCTGTCTAAGGAAAGTACTAACAGTCGCAACATAATTGCCTTTTCCTATTAATCTGTCCAACTGAAGCATTACTTTTTGCTGCATATATTTATCATTTTCTTCCAATTTTGCAAGCATTTCATCAGAAGCATTCATAATACTATGATAAACGTTACCGTTAGTATCGGTTATTGAAATATTTTCAGCTTCCAAACCTGAAACACTTCCAAGAAGAAGGTTTGAAATAGCTTTTACTTTTAACGGTTCCAGTTTTTCTCCAGGAGCCAAAACTATTTGAACAGTAGCTGTTACAGGTTTTTGATTTTCAGTAAACATAGTCTGCTCCGGAATAGAAATAAATACAGATGCATTTTCAATCGGTTTTATTTTTCTAATCAATCTTGAAAGTTCACCGTTTACAGCTCTTGTAAGTCGGATTTTCTTATCTTCTTTTGTGGAAGTAAAATCGCCCTTATCAAATATTTCCAAACCAACGTTTTGATCCATCAAACCACTTTGTACAATCAAGATTAGAGCTTCATCTCTTTGAGCTGTTGTACATTTTTTCATACCTGTAGTACAATCACCCTTTTTTAAATAAAGTCTTGATTTTGTACCATCCAAGGCTCTTGATACAGCAATATTTGATCTTGCCAAAAGGGCCTGAATTTCGATAGCCTTGCCAAGATTATCAGTTGTCAAAAGGTCAACATCTTCCTTTAATGGCTCTTCCGTGACTGTTTGACCGTTTTTGTTATTTGAATTTGAAGTAGCAACGGCTCCTATTACGATAAATAAAGCCAATACAAGGACTAATCCACCAATTATCCCATATAAAAGAGGTTTGTTCTCTAATAGTTTCTGAAAATCCATACTTTCCCCGTCTGTGTCTTAAATTTTACTATACTTGAATTTGTGTAACTCTGTCGTATGCCTGAATTACTTTACCAACTGCCTGAGTTGCAACGTTTACTGCAATCTCTGATTTGGACATTGCTATCATTACATCGTGGATATCAATATTGGTATTTCCTGACATAACATCTTTCAACATATTATCCGGCGCATTTAGTTCCTGGTTAAAATTTTCGATTAACCCTGAAAATACAGTCTTAAAATCTCCTGTTGAAGGTGTCTCCATTCTTTCCATACGTGCTGAAGGCATACCTGCAATCCCCGAATCCAGTTTTGTATGTTGTATCCTATCTGCTAAATTTATATTAGGATAAAAATTTGCCATATTTATGCCCTCCTGTTTTATATTTTAACTGATTTTTATTAATAGTGAGCGGGTTATAACAAAAAATCATACATTTGCAGTATTATTCGGCTGAAATTTAATATTAATTACCCAAACACCTGTCTTTGCATTAATGATTTTCGTCAAAAAATCAACATTGTTTTTATTTAATATAATCAGTTGATTGATTTTTTACTCTATATTATTAAAATGTTGATATGAAAAGATGGTTTATTATATTTTGCATTTTAATATCAGGAATCGTTGTCAGCGCTAAAGATGTTGATTACCAACAAATTTATCGTGATATGGAAGCTCCTAATTTAAAATTCATACACGATATCGATCCGGGTGAATATTATGACACTCGGAATTCAACTTGGTCGCCATATCCGCTTTTCAGATTAACAAGCCCGCTGTATTTTAAAGATATAGAAATCGAGCCGGGGTATTATCTCCTTACTCCAAGAGAATACAAGGGCAACTGGTATATTTTGTTCAAAGAAGCAGGAAAAGTTCGATATATTATTCCAGTTTATGAAAGAGAAATTGTACCTGTAATGTTTTATGATGACAATTTGCCTCAAGCAAAACTTGCACCATCTCAAAAAGTTCACCTCAAATTGCTTGACATTATGGGCAAATTTGTTCCGAGTGCAAAAAGAGAACCTACCCCTAAAACATTCTTAGAAACAACTGATTTAGACAACAATTTCATATCAATGGTAATATATTGGGGCGATTACAGATACTACACAATATTCAGAACTATCAGACTATAATTGTGTTACTTTTTACTTTTTGCTGTAGTATCCAATTTTACGACATCTTCTTCGTTTACAATATTTTTACCGATAGCCTTTTCTAGAGCAGCTTTCGAAGAATTATATTGGTACAAAGTATCATAATATGCCAATTGAGCTTCCTGATATGTTATCTGGGCCTCTCTCAATTCAATAGGGCTTGCCTCACCAACTCTGTATCTGCCGTAGGAAAGTTCATAATTTTCTTTAGCCTGTTTTACCTGCAAAATTGCAACAGGAATTTGAGCTCTCTTTTCATTCAATTTTAAATATGCATTTTGAATTTCAAGATAAATTTCATTTTGTGTATTTTGAGCATTAGCAAGTTCCTTATCGTACAAATACCTTGCTTCTTTAATTTCGTTTCTGATTAACATCCCGTTAACAGTCGGAAAATTCAAGTACCCGCCGATATTGTAACCGTAATTACTGTTCCAAGTTCTACCACCTCGTTGATATTGCCCTTCTATGGAAAGTGTCGGGAAGTAAGATTTCTTGACCAGCTTTACAGTTTGCTTAGCACTTTCAACTTTTAATTCTGCAAGCTTCAACTCAGGTCGTGCCTCTCTTGCAATGTCAACAGCCTTATTCAGAGTTATATCGACTGGCACATAATCCAATCGCTCTTGAATATTATATTTATCAATAAACGGAACTCCCATTATATTATTCAAATTTGCTATTGCCAAATTTACGGCATTATCTGCCTGTATAAGCTTCAATTTTGAATTACTCAAATTAGCCTCAGCAATAGTTACATCAACCTTAGGGTTCATACCGATTTTATAAAAAGCCTTTGCCTGATCATAAAACAATTCAAACTTATGAACAGTATCCTCAGCAACTCTCTTATTTTCAACCGCAAGCAACAAGGCAAAATAAGCATCTTTTGTTTGATAAATAACATTATTTACGACACCTGCCAAAGTTGCCTTATACCCTTCATAATCCAAACGTTTTATAGTAGCCTGATTTTGCGTAACACCAAAGTCATAAAGCATTTGTTGCAAAGTAATTTGACCTAAAATATAATAGTTAAATGTCAAATTTCTGCCTAATACGTCTGACAATTGTAATTGACGAATTCTTGTATATCCTGTCTGCCAGCTCACCTGAGGGAAATAATTGGACCAAACCTGTTTAATTCTGGCATCAGAAGCTAAAATATCCTGAAAAGCAGCATTAATCTGAGGGTTATTACCAAGAGCAAGTTCAATACACTTGTCCAAAGTCATATCGACATTTTTTTGGACCGAACCTTCAATGGTTACAGAGCTCTCTGAGGAGTTACTAGGCAAGACTTTTTCCGAAACAGGATATTCCTTTTCATTAATTTTGTTGCCAATATTTTGCTTAACGGCAGCATACGACGGAATATTTGACAATCCTAATATTAAACTTATAGCTAACAATTTTTTTAACATTATTTTTCGTCCTTTTTCTTGCCAAACTTATGGGCAGTAAATACCTTCAATTCTTCTATCATTACATAAAATGCCGGAACTAGGAAAGTCCCTATAAATGCAACAGCCATCATACCGCCCAAAACTGTCATACCAACAGAATTTCTGCTTGCAGCACCTGCGCCTGAAGCAAATACCAAAGGCAGCAACCCTAAGATAAACGCTATATTCGTCATCATAACAGCTCTAAATCTCAATCTTGCAGCCTGCATAGCAGCATCCTTAATCGACAATCCCTGTTCATGGGCATCTTTTGCGAACTCAATAATCAAAATCGCCTGCTTAGTACTCAAACCAATCAACATAACAAGACCGATTTGAGAATAAATATCCAATGAATACCCTGATACATACTGGAAGAACAAAGCTCCTACCAATGCTACAGGAGATATCAAAAGTACAGCAACCGGCAACATCCAGCTTTCATACAATGCTACAAGGAACAAATATACAAACACTAATGACATAGCCAAGATAGGTCCGATTTGACCGTTTGATTCTTGTTCTTGCAACGCACTGCCTGACCAAGCAAATCCCATATCTTTCGGCAAAACTTTGTTAGAAATTTCTTCCATCTTAGCCATTGCCTGACCGGAACTTACACCACTTCTTGCCATACCGTTTATTGTAATTGCAGGGTACATATTAAATCTTGTCAAACTATAAGGTCCGACAATAGATCTAACCTTTACAACCGCAGATAGAGGAACCATTGTTCCCATATTATTTTTTACGAATATTTTATCCAAATCCGAAGGTTTTTCTCTGAACGGAGCATCGGCCTGCAGGTAAACACGATATACACGACCATACTTGTTGAAATCGTTTATATAAGTTTTTCCGAAATATGCAGCAAGAGCATTATACACTTCAGAAATTTCAACGCTTTGAGCCATAGCTTTTGACGCATCGACATCTATCATCAACTGTGGCAAATTCGCTGTATATGAAGAATAAACCATAGAGAAAGTTGAATCTTTATTTGCTTCCTGCATAAGTTTTACAGCTTCATCATAAAGTTGCTGCGGAGTTCTGTTACCCTTATCAAGAAGTTGGTACTCAAAACCACCGAACATACCTAAACCTGAAATTGACGGAGGTGAGAACGATGCGATTGTAGCAGAAGGATACGTAGAAAATTCCTTCTGAATTCTTGACAGAATACTCTGCATCTGTAATTCTTTCTTTTTACGATGAGACCACTCATCCAACTCTGATACGATAAATGCTGTATTTTCACCCGAGAAACCTACCATTGTAATGGTATTTTTAATTCCAGGAATCTTTAACAATCTCTGCTCAACTTCTGTTGCAACAACATCGGTACGAGAAGCGGATGACCCGTCAGGGAGCTGAATTTGAGTAAATATTGCACCCTTATCTTCTGTTGGCAAGAAGCCTGTCGGAATAATATTAAACATCCCGATAATGAATAAGATGATAATACCGAATGTTGTAAGAGTCATTTTTGGTGAATTTATAAAGAATTTTGCGCCTTCCAAATACTTGTCACGAATACTGTTAAACCACTCATCAAATTTCTGAATAAAAGCAAAATCGGCTTTTTCTTCACCGGATTTAAGAATCATCGTACACAAAGCAGGAGAAAGCGTTAACGCAACAACCGTAGACAAACCGATAGATGATGCGATACACAACGCAAACTGTCGGAACATCTGCCCTGTAATACCTGCCATAAATGATACCGGGACAAATACGGCCATCAATACAAGAGATGTTGCAAGAACGGCACCAAATACTTCTATCATAGTAATTTCCGTAGCTTCTTTAGGTTCTTTCCCTTCTTGAATGTGACGTTGAGTATTTTCAAGAACAACGATAGCATCATCAACAACCAGACCTACCGCCAGTACCAGACCAAACAAAATCAGCAAGTTCACGGAAAATCCGAGTATGTTCATAAATATAAACACACCAATCAAAGAAACAGGAATTGCGCATATTGGAATAAATGCTGCACGAGCCGTTCCCAAGAACAGGTAAGTTACAATACCTACCAACAATATTGCAAGCGCAATAGCATTTATAACTTCTTTAATTGATTCACGAACAAACTCTGTTTCATCGTGCTGGATTTTATACTCAATACCTGTCGGAAATCCTTTTGAAAGTTCTGCCATTTTTTTCTGGATTTTGTTAGACAAATCAATAGCATTAGCTTCAGGAAGCTGTTGTACTGAAATAATTGCCGAATTTTTACCGCCAATACGAGAGAAGTAAGAATAACTTTCGGCACCAAGTTCAACTCTTGCGATATCTTTCAGTCTTATTTGTGAACCGTCAGGTTTTGAACGAACAATTATGTCTTCAAATTCTTCAGGAGTCTGCAATCTACCTTTTGTTCTCAGTGTCAACTTTATCAGCTGTTTGTTTTGCATTGGTTCAACACCCAAATCACCGGCTGGAGTTTGAGTATTCTGAGCTTGAATTGCGGCACTAACCTCACTGACAGATACTCCCAAATTTGCCATCTTAGAAGCATCAAGCCATATTCTCATAGAATAATCCGAAGAACCGAATACTGAAATTGTACCAACACCTTTTATACGAGCCAATTCATCTTTTACATAAATTGATGCGTAGTTTGCAATATATAAAGAATCATAAGTCCCCGAAGGAGAGTTCAAAGAAATCATGACAATACCAGGGCCACCCGTAGACTTCTTTACGGAAAGCCCATATCTCTTAACCTCTTCAGGAAGACGAGGAGTAACCAACTGCAACTGGTTCTGAACGTTTACAACCGCCATATCAGGGTCAGAACCGATATTGAAATACAAAGTTAACTTATAACTGCCGTTTTGAGAAGTCGAAGACATATAAATCATATCTTCAACACCGTTCAGCTGTGCTTCAACAGGAGCCGCAACAGTAGCTTCTACTACGTCAGAACTTGCGCCTGCGTATGTCGCACTAACAACTACCTGCGGAGGTGTAATTGACGGATATTCTTCCAATGGCAGCTGGGTTAACAGCAACATGCCGGCCAGCATAATAACCAATGAAATTACTATTGCAAGCTTTGGGCGTTTTATAAATAAGTTACCTTGTTTTTGTTCACTCATATATCAATTCCTTTTGTATGCCGATAAAATTTATTTTTCAGTTTTAGCGTCCTGCATTTTGATTGTAATAGGCTGATTTGGGGTAATTTTTTGTAATCCGTCTACTACAATTCTATCGCCTGTTTTAACTCCGCTTTTAATTATCCAATTCTGACCGTATTGCCCGTCAACTTTTATATATACAAGCTGCGGAAGATCATTTTCATCAATTTTATACACATATTTTCCTGCCTGATTTTCCTGAACAGCTGTCAGCGGAACTATCGGAGTTTTTACAGGGTTGTTGGAATACAATTTTACGGTTACAAATTCACCGTGTAAAAGCTGGTTATTAGGGTTTTTAAATGTAGCTCTCATAGTAACAGTACCTGTTGATTGGTCAATTTTGTTATCTTGAAAGTCTTGTACACCATCATAAGCGTATTTTTGTCCGTTTGAGAAATACACTTCAACTTTTCTGTTTTTGTTATTTGCCTGATCTGCGTTTGAAAGAGCAGTAAAGTCGTTAGAATCCAATGGGAATGTAATATATATAGGATCCACACTGTTGATTGTTGTTAATGCTCCTGATGAAGGGGTTACATAGTTCCCTAAAGTAACACTGATAATACCGACTTGACCGTTTACAGGAGCTTTGACCATAGTATAGCTTAAATTTCTGTTACTATCGCTATATCTTGCCTGCGCAGATGCCAATTGAGCTTTTAGTGAATCTCTTTGAGATAAAATATTATCATATTGAGCTTTTGCTATGTAATCTTTTTTCACAAGTTCCTCAGCACGAGCAAGCTGTTTTTCTGCATAAGCCAATTGAGCTCTTAAGTTTGCAACATCAGCTTTTGCAACCTTTGAAGCATTTGAATACTCTGCAGGCTCAATCTCAAATAAAGTCTGACCTGCTCTTACGTAATCGCCTTCTTTAAAAAAGCTCTTTTGTAAATAACCTTCTATACGAGCCATTACGTTAACTCTATATTTTGAAGTAACTCTTCCCGGAGCCTCATAGCTTCTTATTATACTTGCTTCCTGAACCTCTTGTACTGTTACTTCCGGAGCTTTTTGATTTTTCATTGCTTTGGTTGATTTTGACTGATCATACCAAGAATAAACATATCTAAAAGCTATAGCTGCAATAATTATAGATAAAATTATTATAATTTTTTTCTTCATAGCTCTCCCCTAATCATTTTGAGTTATAATTTAATGGTACCGCGAACTTAGAGTCTGTCAATCTTTTAACACTATTCTCATGGGTAATATTTTACGGTAGCATTTGCAACCTGTATTATATTATGTAGCAAATTTAATTGTCAAGAATTTGGACAAATTACATTGTTATGTTATAAAAAAATTATTATGCTTAAACGGTATGAAAAATTTCTCAATGATTTTGATAACAAGTTTGCAGAATACACTAACAATCAGCGCCAATATATAAAATGTCAAAAAGGCTGCACTGATTGCTGTGAAATAGGAGAATACCCATTTTCGAGACTCGAGGCAGAATACTTAATGAGAGGATTTTTGGCCCTGCCTAATGAGACTAAAAAAATTATTAAAAATAACATCTCAAAACTGCTTGAAGAAAAAAGATTATCAAAAAAAGAAAGATTTACATACCGTTGTCCTTTTTTGATAAACGGCTTATGCTCAGTATACAAATATAGAGGCTTAACCTGTCGCGTATTTGGGCTTGCATATCTTGATAACGGCGTTATCAAATTGCCTGAATGCGCAAACTTTGGCTTAAACTACAGTAACGTTTATGATAAACAAACTAAAACCATAAACCTCTCAAACCCGATACAAGAACCGCTCAAAATTGATACAATCCTAAGAAGTCCGCTCGCTGAGAGTTATGAATTGGAATGCGGAGAAATTCGTCCTCTTATAAATTGGTTTAGTTAAGATTAAATAATGCCTCGAAAATTCCCTCAGAATAAGTCGGATGAGCAAAACAAATTTCTTTTAACTTGTCTGCACTAATCCCATTTTGAGCTACAATGATAAGCTCTTGAATAAGAGAAGAAGCTTCTTTTGAAATAATGTGCACTCCGACAATTTGATTATCTTGAGTCAAAATTTTTATAAACCCGTCAACAGCATTATCGCACTGAGATTTTCCAAGAGCAGAAATCAAGAGGTTTGACTTCTTATAACTTCCCTGCTCTAAATCCTGTTCTCTCTTTCCAAACCAAGCAATCTCAGGATTTCCGTATACAACTGACGGTACAAAATTTTTGTCAAACGGAATTTCATCAATAACTTCAACAGCCTGCTTTATAGCATAATGCGCAAGCTGAATTTCGCAACAAACATCGCCGATATAATTAACACCCTCAATACAATCTTTGTTTTTAACCTCACGCCCGACAGCCACGAGAACCTTTTCAGCCTCTAAGACCTCACCGTTTGATAAATAAACAATACAGCTTTCAGCATTTTCAATCCTGTCAACTCCAATGCCTTTAAAGAATTTTATTTTTTTAAGTTTAAACAACCTCTCTATGCGCTTTGCTACATCAATATCAGCCATAGGCAAAAGATTTTCTGCAGCCTCAACAACAGTAACCTCTACCCCAAAACCTGAAAATATCCTTGCCCACTCAATTCCAATAGCACCTGAGCCGACAATCACAATATTTTTAGGCAGCTCAGTGAGGTTCAAAACATCATCCGAGCTCAAAATTTTCTCATGGTCAAATTCCATTCCCCGAATAATTTTCGGCTCCGACCCTGTGGCACATATTATTTTATCAAAATGATACTCTTCACCGTTGGCTAAAACAGTATTTTTATCTGCAATTTCAGCTTTAGCATTAACAACAACAATCTTGCTGTTTTTAATCATAAGTTCCAAAGATTTTCGAAGCTTTGCCACAATTTGATTTTTTCTCTCAATGACTTTGCCAAAATCAACTTTTGCACCATCAACTTCAATCCCAAGTTCCTGTGCTGTGCGAATCTCTTCAAATACCTCTGCACTGTGCAAAATTGCTTTTGTCGGAATACAACCTCTATTCAAGCATACTCCACCTACAGCATCTTTCTCAAATAAAACTACACTAAAGCCCCTCTTTGCCGCATGCAAAGCCGCAGTATATCCTGCAGGGCCTGCACCGACAATTCCAATATTATAATTCATCAAACCTCGTAATATCTAAACTAAAATTCTTTGACTAAAATCTTTTTGTACTACTGCCTTCAGAAGAAAATCCCGAGCCAAAGTTAACTCTTCCAAAATTCCAATAAGAATTAGGGTCATTTCTCTGAGTACCGATACGTAATTTTCTTGTTTTTTCAGTCTTCGAAGAAACGGTAACCTCTTGTGAATTATTAGAAGAATTTTGAGTAACATAAGTAGCATTAGGATCCATAGGCTGAGTAGCCGATGAAGCCGATGTTGGAGAATATAAAATAGTTCCGCCGGCAAATGCAGCAGGAGCGAAACATAATATACTTAAAATAATAGCTATTTTTTTCATTTCAGGAATCTCCTTTGTACTTTCATTATACAATTATTTAAAGGAATTTCAAGACTGAATATTGACAACATGTTACTAAATCTTAACAAATGTGTCTTTATTTGACACGGTTTTATAATAAAAATATGCAACGAAGATTACCTGAATATTTAAAACGACCGATAATAAATACAGACAGCACAAGGAATGTCAGACGAATTTTAAAGAATCATTGCCTAAGCACAGTGTGTGAAAATGCAAGATGTCCTAATAAAAACGAATGCTACACCAAAAATACAGCAACTTTTTTAATTATGGGAGACGTATGTACAAGAAATTGCAGATACTGCAATATCTCTTGTGAAAAACCGCTTCCGCTTGATAAAGATGAACCGCTCCACGTAGCGCAAGCAGTTAAGGATTTAGGTCTAAAATATGCAGTTATAACTTCCGTCACTCGAGATGACTTACCTGACGGCGGAGCTGAACACTTTGCAAATTGTATTTATGAAATCAGGAAGCTCATGCCTGACACTAAAATAGAAATCTTAACTCCTGATTTCAAAGGAGATGCAAACGCCCTAAACACAATAATTGTTGCAAACCCTGACGTATTCAACCACAACATCGAAACGGTCAGTTCGCTATTTAAAACAGCACGCCCGCAAGGGAATTACGAACAATCTTTAAATGTCTTGAAATACATAAAAGCTAACAGCAAAATCCCAACAAAATCAGGTCTTATGGTAGGACTTGGCGAAGGGTTTGAACAAATAGAGGAAACCCTAACCGATCTTAAAAATGCGGGATGTGATATCTTAACTATCGGTCAGTACATCCAGCCTTCCAAAGCTCATCTTGAAGTCGCCAAATACTATACTCTTGAAGAGTTTGAGGAATTACAACAACTTGCTAAAAAAATCGGGTTTAAGCATTATCAAATCAATCCGCTTGTAAGAAGTTCCTATAGAGCTGCCGATATGGTTTAGTGAGGCCTAATTTGAGCCATTTTTGCGGCAAATTCTTTATCAAACTCTGCCTGTGTTAATACTTTTTGCGGGTTCATTCTCATCAAATGGAACATCGGATGTACACCTTCAAAATCACCTTTAGCTAGCATTTTAGCTATATTTAAATCCTCTTCTGTCTTGAAAATTTTCGCAACTTCGTCTGCGCTAAGTTTCCCTGTATTATATTTTTCAAACCAGTGGTGATGTTCAACCTGATTAAGAACACGTTCTTTTATTGTATGAGAAAAATTATAATTATTTAAGAGCAATTCAGCTTCTCTGCGGCTATCTATAGCGTGTCCAGGAGTTATAATATTACCTTTTTTGCCAAAATCATGCATTAGAGCCGTCAGCTTTAGGACTTTTCGTCCATCGTCGGATAAATTTTTGTATAGCGGGTTATTCATCGCACTTTGCAATACTTTTAATGAATGAACATCTACAGAATAAACATGAGTTTTGTGCTGAACTTTCCCTATTGTCATATTAAATTCAGGAAACTCTTTTATTATAGAATCCAATGCCTGCTTGGTATCTGCATCTTTTACAACAGCTTCGTTTTGTTTGTAGAATTTTTCAATTAAACTTTTTATCTGCTTTTCCGGAACTGTTCTACATTCCCCGACAACCAGATTTGGAATTCCGTCAATATCATCGGCCCCGATTTTTAAATTAAATTTTGCCAAGAGTTTTTTTTGCTCATCAATCGGCTTGTCTGCCAGAGTATTTGATATATCTTGGATAAATTGCTTACGCGGATATTTCAAAGGGATACCCTCTTTGCCGAACTGCCCGAAATCAAAAGTTCTAAAAACTTTTTCAATTTTAGGGTTGCTGCCGTCCAAAAAAGTATTTAGTAATGTTTTGTTTCCCGTTAAAACCACACTATCTCCGGAACTTTTAACTATTCCATCAAGAATCTTACCACGAAAAGCTGGTGGAGTCGAAACTGCTGAAGACACTGCTATTCTGTTTTTTGCAGCATTACAATTTATAATCCGCTTTAAAAATCCTATCGCGCCATTAATTTTTATCATTATTATACCCTTATTTCCCCTATATATTAATAAAAAATTTTTTACTCAAAAAATTGTCCTACTTTTCTAATTTACTTTACTACAAACTTCCACTAAACAAACTGCCAAGTTTTCCGTTTGTAATCTTGTTTACAAATTCCATTATATCTTTGGAGTATTTATCCCCCGAAAGCAAACCTCTTATAACTTCAGCAAGACATTCTTCCGCATTTGTTTCAGCATAATCAGAAACCTTCTCAACGATATTGTATTTACCCACCAATGATTGCGGATTGGTAAAATCAGCCATTTCTTGCGGGGTAATTTGTCTGCTGTGCCAGTTATGCCCCAATTCATGAAATAAATCACTCTCAAATCCGACTGCTCTTTTGGTTTGGATGTGTGGCTCAAAAGCTATATTGTGTTTAAGTTTTAGATTTAACAAATATGGTCTGACACCGTTCTGAAAATCACCCAGTAATATATTGTCTAAATCTGCTGTTATTCCTGCATTTTTGCCGTATGCTTTGCGTAAAACATCATCACTGAAAATTTCATACACCAAACGATTTTCCATTTCCTGCCCATGAAATAATAATGACGTGAAATCCTGTTTTGCTTTTACGGTTAACTTATTCTGCTGAGATAAACGATAATAACGATTGAGTGTATCTTCATATTTGTATTTACATAAAAGATTTATTCTGTCAAAATTGTTTTTATCTTTTGTAACTTGTCCGTTCTTTTTGTATTTTTCTGCAAATTGTGTGATTGTATCGTCAAGTATATCATAGTTATTCTTGTTTAAAATAAGAGTCCTTTCCACATACTTATTATCCGCTATATCATAATACATGAGCATATCACTCATTGGAACTTCAATACCTTCCGCAGCTCTTACCTGGGCAAAAACAACATTATCAGGAACAGTGATTTTACCACGGGTTTGATTAATTGCTCGAGTTATACTTAAATTGACCTGATTAGCAATATCAAGGGCTCCTACATCAAACTCTTTTATTTTTAGAATATTTTGGGCATAATTTACAGCTTCTTCCATGGAATTAGCTTTTTTATATTTAATCGGCTCAAATACATCAGTTTTTGGAGCTTTCAACAATTTATTTTCTGCTCCTGCCGCAGTATATTTCCCAGCTTTCTGTAAAACTCGGCCTCCGGCATTTAAAATGCCAAGTGTTGGATTTTGTAATATTTTATTGACTAATACCATAAAAGTATCTATCCTTATCTGTCACAAATGAAAACACTGTCAAGAAATTTTTTTGACAGTGTTTTCAAATATTATTTATTTACTTTATTCCTGATCTAGTAAACTACCTTGTTCAACATTTACCTCAGCTTCCGCATCAGCTTTCATGTTATCTTTTATGATTGTTTCGTCATTGTCAGGATTTACAATCTTGTTAACTGAACATACTGTATCGTTGCCGACAAGATTTTGAGCTCTAACGCCAGTAGCCGGTCTGCCCTGACGAGATATTGAACCAGCGTTTAATCTTGTTACAACACCACTAGCCGTTACCATCATAATATCATCAGTTTCTTTTACAATAGTTAAAGCAACCAATCTTGAAGATGCTGACTTGAACTTAGTTGCAATCAAGCCTAACCCGCCTCTGTTTTGAGTTCTGAATTCGGAAAGTTTAGTACGTTTTCCAAATCCGTCAGAAGTTACGACAAGTAAATCTGCGTCATAATCTCTCGGAACGATATCACAACCAATAATTTCATCACCGCTTCTCAATTTCATAGATGTAACACCTCTAGCGCTTCTTCCTAGTGGTCTCAAATCCTGAATAGGGAATCTGATCGCCATACCGCAAGATGTACCGATAATAATCTCATCTCTTGCAGTTGCAAGTTTTACCCAGCACAAGCTGTCGCCTTCATCCAAACCGATAGCGATAATACCATTACGTCTGATATTAGAGAAATTATCCAATTCAATACGTTTGATATAACCCTTCTTAGTCAACATAATCAAATTCAAATCTTTAGAGAATGAACTTACAGGAACAACCGCCGTAATTGTCTCATCCTGATCTATCGGAAGAACATTAACTATCGGCAAGCCTTTAGCCTGACGACCACCCTCAGGGAAATCATATACGCTCAAGCTGTATACTGTTCCTTTAGATGAGAAGAACAATACTTTATCATGCATCATCGCAGTGAAGAAATGTTGAATATCATCATCTTCCTTAGTCTTGATTCCTGATTTACCTCTTGTTGCACGGTTTTGGCGTTCAAATGTATCAAGAGAAATTCTCTTCAAATAACCCTGATGTGTGATAAATACTGCCATTGGAGTATTTGGAGTCAAATCTTCAATAGTAACTTCGCCTTGTTCAGGAAGAATTTGAGTTTTTCTTTCATCACCGTATTTTTCCTTATCTTCAAGAAGTTCACCTTTTATAATATCAAGGATTTTCTGACGGCTTGCAAGAATATCTTCGTATTCAGCAATCTTTTTCAACAACTCATCATACTCCGCTTTTACCTTATCCTGTTCCAATCCTGTCAATCTTCTTAATTGCATTTCTAAGATGGCATTTGCCTGATCAGCATCAAGCCCGAATCTGCTCATCAAACCTTCACGAGCTTCATCAGTAGTCTTAGACTTTTTAATAAGTTCAATTACTTCATCAATTGAACCCAATGCAATAATCAAACCTGCTAAAATATGAGCACGTACTTTTGCTTTTTTCAAGAAGAAAATAGTTCTTCTTGTAACGATTTCAACTCTGTGTTCAACAAATTCACTCAACACTTCGTACAAATTCATCAACCTAGGCTGTTTTCCGCACAAAGCAAGCATATTAACACCAAAAGTTGTTGAAAGTTGAGTAAATTTAAACAAATTATTTTTAACAACATCAGGTTTTGCGTCACGTTTCAATTCAATAACAATACGCATACCTTCTCTGTCGGACTCATCACGAATATCGGAAATTCCGTTAATTCTCTGATCCTTAACAAGTTCTGCAATTTTTTCAATAAGCATAGACTTGTTAACCTGATAAGGAATTTCTGTAATAACAATTGCAGTACGAGACTGTCTTCCGCCGCCGCCTGCGATTTCTTCAAACCCTGCAACAGCCTGCATTTTTATTGAACCACGGCCTGTTTCATAAGCTTGTCTTATATCATTCAAACCTATAATTGTAGCAGCAGTAGGGAAATCAGGTCCCTTAATATATTCCATCAACTCAGCAACGGTGATATTAGGGTTGTCAATTAAAGCAATTGTACCGTCTACAACCTCAGACAAATTGTGAGGTGGAATATTTGTAGCCATACCAACTGCGATACCGGCACAACCGTTTAAAAGAAGCATAGGAAGTCTTACCGGCAATACAGAAGGTTCTTGCAACGAACCGTCGAAGTTAGGTTCAAATTCAACAGTTTCGCAATCAATATCAGCCAGCATAGACTGTGTAATTTTATGCATTCTTGCTTCTGTATAACGCATAGCAGCTGCGCCATCACCATCAACAGAACCAAAGTTTCCGTGTCCGTCAACAACCAAGTATCTGGTATTGAAATCTTGAGCAAGACGAACAAGAGCTTCATAAACAGAACTGTCACCGTGAGGGTGATATTTACCAAGAACTTCACCAACGATACGGGCGCATTTCTTAAACGGCTTATCAGGAGTCATTCCCAACTCGTTCATTGCATACAAAATACGTCTGTGTACCGGTTTTAGACCATCACGTACATCAGGAAGAGCACGACCAACAATTACACTCATCGCATAGTCAATATATGAACGTTTCATCTCGTCCCTAATATTAACCTGAACAATCTTACCGTCTTCAAACATATTCTGCTGACTCATTATCTTTTCCCTCTTCTAATACCGAATTTTAAGCACTTCGGCACCCAATGTCTGCTATCTACTGGTAATATCATAGCACAAACATTCATTTTATGGTAATTTTAACAGAAACTTTACAAAACCTACATCATTGCTTCGATGCCTTTAGCTTCCGGTTGACCTTTAAAAAGGTTCAAGAAGAAGTTTTTAGTAGTATCTTTTTGTCTTGCAGCAGACCAAGTCTTAAAAGAAGCTTCGCTAAGCTGAGGGACATCAGCTATTCCTGCCAGTTCAACTTGACTCATTGGAATTTCGTCTTGATAAATATATTCTATCGCTTCTTTTCTCTGCTTAAACAAATTAGCATCTTTAGCAGGTGCACCTTGAGCAACGTGACTTTTATATTTATTCGTCGCTTCCGAACCAATCAATTTATTTTGACTTCTTACTTTTAGAGCATTGTGATCCAGATATTTTGTAGGAATACGCAAACATACAACTCTTTTCGAATCTTTAGCAACTTGTTGAATCAGAGCCATTGACAAAAAGACTCCGTCCTTATTTTCAGGCATTACAATATTCCAGTCTTTAGAGACTCGCCAACGTTTTGCAAGATTTTCAAGCTCAGTCATAAATACCCCGCCATAGTCCAGAGTACTATCGGATGAAAGTTGAATTCTTCCTGTCTCAAGCATTTTTTTGTAGTTTTCTTCTGATGTCATATGATATAAGTATCGTTTTATCTTATGTTTACCATAATGGGCTCTGTTTTTTGATACTTGAACGCGTTTTGGACCAATGGTCGAAACTTTTTTAGTAAGTTCATCTATTTGAGCACTTACGTTTTTGGATACTCGCAATTTATCTACTTTATGCAGCTTCAAAGGCTTTGTCTTTATTGTTTTTACTAAACTTTTCGATCCAACTATTTTTGTAGCAAATTTGCTACATTCCAAATCAGATTTGTCAAGTTGAATTTTTCCGGGATTTGCAGGAATGTCTTTTTTAGCAAAAGTTTCTCTTAAATGCGCTTTAGCTGAAACTTTTTGTTGCTTTTGTTCTTGCGAAAACAATTCCGAGAATTTTTTCCCAGCCCTTTTAATATTAGGTATATAATTAGCTTGCTGAAAACTTTTATAGAATTTTTTAAGATGATTTTCGCTATTATCTAAACCCGGGAAAGCGCTGTTAAATGCAGAATTACGCAACTGCTCAGGGTTAACCGTTAAGTCATAATAATGTGCATTCCCAATCTCAGAGTGCAGCGTAAGATTTCCATTTCTTTTGCTCATAGATGTTGCAAAATCTACTGTATCATCTATTGGTGAATTAGGATTCATAGTCATCTGTAATTTTGCTAATTCGCTTTTTTTATCATCGAAAAGCTTTCCCCTAAGCTGAAGAATCGGAGAAGAGCCCTTTGTTTTATCAAACCCAACGGCAATATGTCCAACAGTTTTCTTGCCATCTTTTACCGCAACACCTGCGACTACGGACCCTACGCGTGAATTATACCCCGTTACTAAAGTCGGGTTGGATACTCCGAGTTCACTAAGCTTAGACCTTAAATATTTCGGAAGCATGTCTGCAGATAAAACTTCTCTGTATCTGCCGTTTCTGGTACAAAATCTGCTTGTTAATGTGGCAACTTCACGTGCAGACATGTCACCTTTTCTGACAAAGTCAAAAATAACTTTTGATAACCTTGTAATTCCCATTTAATATTTTCCTTTTACATATTTCCCCTATACTTCTTTAAAAACAATTTGATCTAAAAAATTGCTTCATACGTTAACAAATTTTAAAAACAAGTACGCTGTTGAATTTAAGTATTGGTTGATGTAATATAAAAACAGAATATAAGAGAGTAAAAGAGGAGAACTTTTATTATGAAAAAAGAATTAATATTTTTAGGACCACCGGCTTGCGGTAAAGGTACACAAACAGCAAAGTTATCAGAATATTTAAACTTTCCGCACGTTGATACCGGTTCTCTTTTAAGAGCAGAAATTAAAGGTGAAACAGAAGCAGGAAAAGAAGCTAAATCTTATATTGATAAAGGACAACTTGTGCCTGTAGAATTGGTTACAAGAATTATCAAAAACAGATTATCTCAAGATGACTGCAAAAACGGCTACATTTTGGACGGTTTCCCAAGAAGCGTTGAACAAGCAGATGAACTTACAAAAATGAATGCTGAAATTGATAAAGATACAGAAGCTGAATTCAAGGCAATATATTTTGATATCGATACAAGCGTTCTTGTAGAAAGAATTGTTAACCGTCGTTCTTGCCCAAAATGCGGAGAAATTTATAACCTTGCATTTAAAGCACCTAAAAAAGACGGAATCTGCGACAAATGCGGAACAGAATTGACTCAAAGAAAAGATGACACAAGAGAAGTCGCTCAATCAAGATTTGACACATACTTCAAAGAAACGGCTCCTTTGATTGATTATTATAAGAACAAAGGCGTTCTAAAAACAATTGACGCTAACGGTGAAATATCAGAAGTATGGGAAAGATTGTTGAAGGTAGTAAATGATTAACAGAAAATCAAGAGAAGAAATCAAACTGATGCGCCACGCAGGACATATTGTGGCACTGGTTCACCAAGAAATGAAAAAAGTTGTGGAACCTGGAATAAGCACAAAAGAACTTGATAATATTGCAATGAAGATTATCAAGGAAAATCACGCAGTACCAACATTTTTAGGTTACAGCGGATTTCCGGCTTGCATCTGTACATCAATTAACGAGCAAGTCGTACACGGAATTCCTTCAGAAGACGTTAAAGTAAAAGACGGAGATATTATAAGTATTGATGTCGGCGCAACTTTCCACGGACTTGTTGGAGACAGTGCTTGGTCTTATGCGGTAGGTAATGTCAGTGATGATATAAAAAGATTAATGAAGGCAACGGAAGAAGCTTTGTATGCAGGCATAGAACAAATGCGTGTAGGAAATGTTTTGGATGATATTTCCGGAGCTGTAGAAGATGTTGCCGTCAAATATGGTTACGGAATTGTCAGACAATATGGCGGACACGGCGTCGGACACGTTATGCACGAAGAACCTTTCTTGTATAACTACAGAGTCGGCGACAAAACCCCTATCAAGCAAGGTTATGCGATTGCAATCGAACCTATGTTAAATATGGGTGTTGATGAAGTAACAGTTGCAGCAGATGAATGGACTGTAAGTACTATAGACAAAAAACCATCAGCACATTTTGAGCATACGGTTGTTGCCACTGAAGAGGGGCCGCAAATTATGACAAAATTAATGGAATAGATATATATGAAATATTATATAGGATTATCACTAAGCTCCGGCTCGAGTATGGATTCGGGTGTTGCTGTTATGGAGGAAAGTGGCGATTTCATTCTTGTTGACAAGTTATACAAAATGAATGATATCATATTTTTCTTTGAAAACTTTTCTTCACTAAAGGACTCTGAAATATGCGCCTCGCTGGCTTGGGACAGAACTATGCTTAATGGTAAATGGAGAGTTCTGTCAAAACCTTACCAGATGGTATCAACAAACCCTCTGTTTCCAAATCAGGACAACTGGACTCAAAGATATACCACAAGAGGTAATGAATTCTTCAGGTCTTTAATCGAACAAAACATACCGGTTAACAGGTTTGAAATATATTTAACACGCCAGAGTATGCATTTGAATTCTTGTTTCAAGGAACGTTCGCCCGCAGATTGCAAATTTTTGCAACAAGCATTAACTAACGAATGGGGCATAGAACTTCCGCAAAACATGATGCCGATGTCGCAGCTGGAAGCAATTGTCGGTGCAATTTTGGCAAAAGAAAATGCTCAAAACCCTGATAACATTAAACAGATAGCAGAGTTTAAAGGGCAACGAGTTATTGATGTAATTAAAAATCCAAATTTAATTAAATTCTAATTTGCAGCCAATTGCTTAGACTTATATGCGATTAAACATTGAGCGAGCTGATCAGGACAGCTTGTCGGTTTTGCTCCGCATTTTATACCTTGTAATTTTTCTATTACATCGTCTACTTTCATACCTTTAATAAGACTTTTTATTCCTTGAAGATTTCCGTTGCAACCGCCAAGAAAATCAACATCTTCAATTATTCCGTTATTAACTTTTACTTGCATCATTTGACAGCAAGTACCTGATGTTCTGTATTGTATTACTTCAGTCATTTTTTCTCCAATCCTTTATGCATACATTTTAGCATGAACAGAAGTTGTGCACAAAGTTTTCACGATTTTTGTGGTATGATAAATACACTCTAAACAAAGAAAGCTCAGGATAATATGTTAAATATAATATCAATTTTTATAGGTGGAGGATTAGGAGCAGTATCAAGATATTTATGCGGAATTACGGCTCTTAAATATTTCCATGTAAATTTCCCCGTTGCAACATTGTTTGTAAACCTTTTGGGAGGATTTATAATAGGATTTTTATACATCTTTTTCATTGATAAAACCGAAATAAATTCAGCACTAAAACTTGCATTAACAGTAGGTTTTTGCGGAGGGCTTACAACTTTCAGTACATTTTCACTGGAACTTTTTGAGATGATAGGAAATCACCACTTTGTGCAAGCGTTTACTTATGCATTTATAAGTGTTATGATATGTATGATGGCAGTAGCAGTAGGAGCTTATTTTGCAAAATATTTATAAATTCGACAAATTAAATTTCATCACAGCCGGTATGCCTTTAAGAACAGGGAAAGGCAGTTATGCGGCTGCATTTGACATCATAAAAGAGATGAATTTGGATGGGATGGAACTTGAATTTGTACATGGCGTCAGGATGAGTCCAGAAAACCGAGAGCTGGTAAAATCAGTTCAAAAAGAACACTCCTACGCAATAACGGCTCACGCTCCTTTTTATATCAATCTTAATTCTAAAGAAGAAGAAAAAATCGAAGCGAGCGTTGTGAGAATTATTGAAACTGCAAAAACTGCCTATGAAGCAGGAGCATTCAGCATTACATTCCACGCTGCATTTTATATGGGAAAAGATAAAGAAACCGTTTTTAATCAGGTTAAATCTAAAATTACAGAAATTTCAGAATTAATCAAAAAAGAGAATATTAACGTCTGGATAAGACCTGAAACTACAGGCAAATCAACTCAGTGGGGGGATTTAGAGGAAATCGTAAGGTTATCAAAAGAATTTGATAACGTGCTTCCTTGCGTAGATTTTTCGCACCTGCATGCCAGGAGCGGCGGAGAATATAACACTTATGACGAGTTTTCGAAAATTCTGGAAACAATCGGAACAGAAATCGGCCAATACGCACTGGAGAATTTCCACGCACATCTTGCGGGAATTGATTACAGCTCTAAAGGAGAGAAAAAACATCTTAACCTTGAAGAATCTGACATGAATTATAAGGATTTGCTAAAGGTGATGAAAGAATTTGGCCTCAAGGGTGCTTTGGTATGCGAAAGCCCAAACATCGAAGATGATGCAAAACTTCTCAAAACATACTACGAATCCTTGTAATCTACTACATTTGTACTAAAAAATTAAAGTAAATGGCACTCTATGCCGTTATAATACAAGTTGGTTAAAAAAGAGGCATCCAAAAATGTTTAATTCGGTAAACAACCCGTTTGGCAGGCGCATTGAATCTTCTACATCATCAGACACAAACGGTAGAAGAGAAAAAGGTCAGGAACAACCGGAGAGAGAAAGAAAACTGCTTGACGAAGAAGAACAAGACGAAGTCAGAATCGGCGGACTTCCGCTTTTAACAGAAGATGACATCATCTATATGGTCAATCAATATATAGGTAATATAAAACGCGACCACGAAGATGATGAAAAAGTTCAACAAAAAGCGGACAAATGGCTTGCAAAATTTGATGTTAAAAAGTTTATGAAACGAAATCCTACTCTAACCAGTGCAGATTTTTACATGATTATGTTTTCGGAAACAGAATCAATTACAAGATAATTTCCCGAGTAACGCTATAGCAAACAGGTAAACAAATACACAGTAAATATTTGTTTACATACGGTTATACTTTAATTTTCACCACTGTATAATCCAAGTATGATAAATTCTGTACCAATGACTCATAAACGACAAAAATACGGACGCCGTCAAATAATAAGAGACAGCGGGTATACCGCTATAGGTGCAGGCACATTATGCGGTATCACAGGTTTTAAGCAAGTGAAATTTTCTCATAAACTTAAAATTCACAAATATAGCGCTTATTTAGCAGCACTATTCACTCTTGTCCATTTAGTTTGCATAAAAGGATGGGACAAAAAACTGTTTGCCAAGTTTTCAAATAAAAATGCCAATAAAGCCTAAAGCTCCTGCCACATTTGAACAAAACTCATATTTACATCATGAGTCTTGTTAGGATGGATATTTTTTAACCCGCTAATTAAAGCAGGAACAGAATAGCCCCAATCGTGCTCTTTATATATAGGCAAATAATATTTTTCTATCAAGTTGAGATAATATTCCGGTGAAACTTCTTTTAAATAACCGATTATAAGCTCCATAGGAAGATTTCCACCACCACGACCCATACCATAAACTGTTGCATCTACTGAAAATGCTCCGCACTTAATAGCCTGAAGAGAATTTGCAAATGCCATCTGCAAATTATTATGTGTATGAATACTTATATTTGGAACTCCGCATTCTCTTAATTTGTCAAAATACTGAGGAATTTGACTCGGAACAAGAACGCCATAGCTGTCTGCAAAACATACAGATGTAACTATATCTTTTTTATCCCAATCGGATAAAATCTTATAATGTTTAGCTTCTATAGAAGGAATATTCATTATATTAAGGAAAACTTCATAACCTTTATCCTTAAGCTCCTCGCAAATCTGCATCCCGATTTGTAATTCCGGCATGTGGCAAGCTACTCTGACCCCATCAACAATAGATTTGTCAGCGTCCTGAAAAGTAGTAGCATCATACTCCAGATCATTAACCATAACAAGAAGCTTCATCTTATTATTCTTAAAATCCTTTAAAAACTCTAACTTGTCATCAGTAATACGCTCATACTTCCGAACAGCATCCTTTTTACGATACCCGATTTCAAAATAATCAATATTACTTCTCTGAGCTGTCAGAAAAGTTGCAAGAACGCAGTCATCAGAAAAAGCCCAATTATTGGCATAACCGCCATCACGAATTGTACAATCTATAATTTTTGACATAACAACTATTTAAACCTTCTCATCATCGACATAGCTTTTTTCATAGCATGTTTTCCCTGCTTGCTGTTAGGATTAGGCATCCCCCCACCCATGTGAGAAAACATTCCCTTTAAACTTGTCATCCCTCTCATCATCATACGCATTTGGTCAAACTGTTTGATAAACTGATTAACCTCAGCAAGCTCCATACCGCAGCCTTTTGCAATACGTTTCTTCCTGCTTGTATTAATAATGTCAGGCTTGTTTCTCTCCTCAGGAGTCATACTCTGGATAAAAACTTCCATTTTCTTAAACTGTTTTTCGCTTTCATGAGTAATCTTGTCTCTATCATCACGCTTAATATTTAATCCAGGAATCATACCCAAAATATTACCCATAGAACCAAACATCTGCATTTGTTTTTGCATTTTCAAAAAGTCATTGAAAGAAAAATTATCCTTGCTCATTTTTTCTTCCAATTCAAGAGCCTGCTTCTCGTCAAAAACTTCCTGCGCACGCTCAACAAGCGAAACAATATCACCCATCCCGAGAATTCTTGTTGCCATTCTCTCAGGATAAAAATCTTCTAATGCATTAAGCTTTTCACCTGTACCTGTAAGCTTAATCGGTTTACCAGTACAATACACTACGCTGAGCGCAGAACCACCTCTGGAATCACCATCCAATTTGGTAAGGACAAGTCCTGTCAGGCCTAATTGAGCATCAAAGTTTTCTGCAACATTAACAGCCTCTTGACCTGTCATAGCATCAATTACAAGCAATTTTTCCTGAGGATTAAATATTCTGTCAATCAACAAAAGCTCAGCCATCATATCCGTATCAATCTGTAAACGTCCGGCTGTATCCAAAATAAGAACATTAAAATTGTTTTCTTTAGCGTAATTGATAGCATTCTGGACTATTGCCTGAACATCCTTAGAATCAGGAATCGTAAAAACTTCAACCCCAATTTCAGAGCCTAAAGTTTTTAACTGAGTAATAGCAGCAGGTCTGTACACATCGCACGCAACCAAAAGCGGGGTTTTACCCTCTTTTTTCAACTTAACGGCAAGCTTTGCAGATGAAGTTGTTTTACCTGAACCTTGAAGCCCCAACATCATAATCAAACTTGGGTTTGCAGATAAATCGAGAGGCTTAAGCTCTTTACCTAACAATTCAATTAACTCATCATTAACAATTTTTACGAGTTGCTGAGCAGGATTTACCCCTTCTATAATATTTTCACCTTCTGCTTTATCTTTTATAGCAGAAATAAATGCCTTAACGACTCTCAAGTTAACATCAGCCTCAAGAAATGCACGCCTAATCTCACGAACGGCTTCTTGCATATTTTCCTGTGTCAACTCCTGAGAACGAGTTTTACCTATTATACTCTGTAACTTTTCACTTAAACTATCAAACATACAAACATCATAACACAAAAAAATACTTGACCGAACGATAGGTTAACTAAATATTTAATTCATCATTATCAATTTTTTTATCCAAGCCATTCTTTTTTTCGTTTTGATATTTTTTTAAAGCACGTTTTTCATTAATTGTATCAATTAACCAAGTGAAAGGGAAAATAATCGCCAAACCTAAATACTCAAAAAGGTTTCCGTCAGATTTATGGTCAGAATCGCACAAAAAATCATCATTACCGTAATCTTCACCAAAACCAAAACTAACGTGCTGTTTCACGTTAGTATTTTGAGCGTATCTGTTAGTTACAGGATTTATACGAGTTTTAATTGCTTGAATTTGCATAGTTTTCCTTTATTTGCATGCATTATAGCTCCTGAAAAATTTTTTATGCTAATATAACATTCAAAAATTTACATAATTTAACATTTATGGTAATATCAGAATATGAAAGCACTGATACAAAGAGTAAAAAAGGCCTCCGTCAGCATAAATTCCGAACTATACTCCGAAATAGGAGCAGGCATGCTTGTATTGCTTGGGGTAGAAAAAGGTGATAGTGAAGAAAACGCCTCAAAACTTGCCCAAAAGCTGGTAAGTCTTAGAATCTTCGAGGATTCTGACGGAAAAATGAATAAATCCATCCTTGATATAAACGGTGAAATGCTTGTTGTATCACAGTTTACATTATGCGGAGACTGCAAAAAAGGCACCCGTCCGAGTTTTGATAAAGCTGCGGCTCCGGAAATCGCCCAAAGTCTTTATGAAACTTTTGTTAAAAATGTAAAAACCCATGATATCAAAGTTGAAACAGGCAAATTCCGCGCAATGATGGAGGTTTCGCTGATTAATGACGGGCCGGTAACGTTCATGGTTGAAAAATAAAATTGTTAACCTCTTGATTATATTTACGGAATATGGTATAATAAACGTATTATAGATATATCGTTGATTTACTTTATTTCAGAGGATTTTTTATTTTAATTAAACCAGTTGTATTTTTTATAGTTTATGAGATTATTTTTTAACAATTAAGAGGCTTTTAAATTATGTATGTAAACAAATGCGTCAAGTGCGGTCGAGAATTTGAAACAAAGAACCCCAAGAGAGTTATTTGTCCTGATTGTCTCTACCCCGACAAAAAAATGATGATTACGCCATCAGAAGGTAGTTCAGAAAATGGTTCAGCACCTGCAACAGCAGCTCCACAGCAACCTCAAGAGCAATTGAACGGTTACAGCACTGAAAGTCAACCGCAATTCTACAGCAGTTACAGCGCAGGAGAAGGCAGACCGCGACCACAAAGGTCATATAACAACAACCAAGGCGGTTATAACCAAAACAGACCTCAAAGCGGATACCAAAGACGCGACAACAGAGGCTATAACCAAGGCAGACCTCAAGGCGGATACCAAAGACGCGACAACAGAGGCTATAACCAAGGCAGACCTCAAGGCGGATATCAAAGACGCGACAACAGAGGTTACAATCAAGGCAGACCTCAAGGATTTAACAGAGGCGGATTTAATAACAAACGCCCAATGAATAAGAATAAAGCTCCAAAACAGCTTTTAATCAGTAAAGAGCAACTTGAACAAATCGAAATGCTTTACAAGACAATGCTTCCGCTTCCAAATCCGGATGCACATGAAGTTATTGCAGAAAAAATCGGTCTTGAACCAAGAAAAGTATTCTTCGGTATTAATCTTGTAAGACAAAAGATGATGTTGCCGAAATTGCCTTTCCCTAAGAGAAAATTGGCAATTACACCTGATCAGTTGTTCGCAATCAAGAATTTGTATGAACCATTGTTACCGCTTCCTCCAATCGGATGTCACAAGATTATTGCGGCACAGTTAAAGATGGATGAATGGCGTGTTCACGTAGGAATAGGTTTAATCAGATCCCAGATGGGCTTGCAGCGTTGGAACCAAGAAAGAGAAGACGCACCGGCTGAATTCAAAAATAAACCGGCAGAAAAAGACGAAGCTAAAGCTGAAGTAAAGGCTGAAGCAAAAGTTGAAGCTAAGACTGAGGCAGCACCTGAAGCTGAAGTTGAAAAAGAAGCTGCTGCAGTTACAACGGAAGTAAAGCCTGAAGAAAAAACGGAAGAAAAACCTAAACGTGGCAGAAAACCTAAAAAAACAGAAGAAGCTGCTGAAGAATAGGTATGACTAAGTTTATTTCAGTTGGGAAAATCTTAAATTTTCATGGTGTCAGAGGTGAAGCTAAAGTCGGATTCACTAAGAATCAGGAAGATTTTATCCTCAAACTTAAAAAAGTTTTTGTTCAAGACGGCAGTGAATATAAACCCCTAAAGGTTGAAAATGTTCGTATCAACAAGAACTTTGCGATATTCAAATTTGAGGGCATAAATTCTATTAATGATTTGATAGAATACAAGGGAATGCTTTTATTTGTTGAAGAAGCGACAATAAGAGAAAACCTTGAAGATGATGAATTTTTAATTGATGAACTTGTCGGACTTAGTATTTATGATGAAAACGACAAAAAACTAGGGTTTGTAGTTGGCGTTTCCAATAATGGTGCAAGCGACTTACTCTCCGTAAAAACTAATTCAAAACATATATGCTTAGTTCCTTTTGTGCAAGCTATTATCAGAGAAGTAAGTATAAAGAATAAAAAAATCGTAATAAACAATCTTGAGGGTTTGTTAGAATGAGATTTGATGTATTGACTTTATTTCCAGAAATGGTTGAGAATTATTTTCAATACAGCATTCTCAAGCGTGCAGTTGAAGGTGGTATTGTAACAGTCAACACAATAAATCCGAGAGATTACACCGAAAACAAACACAAGAAAGTTGATGATATTCCTTATGGAGGCGGTGCAGGAATGGTATTAATGCCACAACCTTATGTTGATGCTTATACCGCCATAAAAAAACAGGAAAACTCAACAACAATAATGCTTTCCCCACAAGGAGAACCGTTGACGGACAAAATAGTCAATGAGCTTGCGGAATATGAGCAAATAATTATGCTCTGCGGGCACTATGAAGGATTTGATGAAAGAATAAGAAATATAATTAAGCCAAGAGAAATATCTATTGGGGATTTTGTATTAACAGGTGGAGAATTACCAGCTTTATGCCTGATTGATTCGGTAAGCCGAAAAATTGAAGGGACGCTTGGCAGAATAGAATCAGCAGATGAGGACAGTTTTTCAAACGGACTGATAGAATACCCGCAATATACAAGACCAAGAGATTTTCGCGGGTACAAAGTTCCTGAAGTCTTATTAAACGGGAACCATAAAGATATTAAAGAATACAGATATCAACAGTCTTTAGAGCGAACAAAAATAAAACGCCCGGATTTATACGAAAAATACAAAAAAGACCACCCCGAAATTTAACCGAAAATACGCTAGCGGAGTTTTGCGAAGTAATCCTTAAGGATTTTATCACATTCCGCTTCCATAATCCCGCCATAAACTTTTATAGAAGAATTTAACAGTTTTCTTAAATCAATTTTTGACCCTAATGCGCCATAATTAACATCATAACTTCCAAAATAAACAGTATTAATTCTTGCTTGAATAATAGCCCAAGCACACATAGGACAAGGTTCTAGTGTCACATACAAATCACATCCGTCAAGACGCCAATTTTTAAGTTTTTTTTCTGCTTCACGAATAGCAACAATTTCAGCATGAGCCGTTACATCAGAAGTTTTTTCTTTCCGATTGCAAGCTTGAGCAATAATCTCCCCGTCACGAACAATAACCGCTCCGACAGGAATGTCGGAAGCTGACAATTTAGCTTGCTCGAGAGCTAATTTCATCATGAATTTACGACCTCATCCTTGTATAATTTAAGCTTAACCTCTACACAAAATCCGCAATCTTTAGTGGAAGATAAAGTTATGTTACCACCCATAGCCTCAATTAAGCCTTTTACAATAAATAATCCCAAACCTGTACCGCGTGTAGTTCTTGTCGTATTATCATCAAGCCTTATAAACTTTTCAAACAACTTTTGTAACTTATCTTGAGGAATTACATCACACTGATTTTTTACATATATTTTTGCCCAATCACCGTCTACTTGACCGTCAACAATAATCTTTGTCTCAGGATAAGCATATTTTACGGCATTCTCGATTAAATTAACAAAAACCTGTTCCAATCTGGTTTTATCGCCGGAAACGTTAGAAAATCCCTCGTCAATATTGATAACAATTTCTTTTCCATCTTTGTTTTTGACAAGTAATTTTGCGGTTTCTATAACTTCAGGCAACCAAACAGACTCAACATTAGTCCGCAGTCTCATCCCCTCAATATCAGGAATAGTAAGTAAATCTTCTATTAAACGTTTCAATCTTTCAGACTGCTCCTTGATAATTCGCAACGATTTCTGTTTTGTCTCTTCGTCAATCTTGATATCCTGACGCATAAGTCTGGAAGTATACCCCTGTATACTTGTCAAAGGTGTTCTCAATTCGTGGCTTACTGTATCAATCAGGTTTGACCTGAATTCATTTAATTGTTTTAATTCAATGTTATTTTGCTTTAATTGAATGTAAGATTTGTGAATTTCTCCGGCCATCCTGTTAAATTCAAAAGCCAAAAAGACAATTTCATGCGGAGTAAAAGCTGTCGTCAAAAGTCTGATTTGACGTTCATAATTACCCTTAGATATAGCAATAATTCCCTTAAACAACTGACGAATATTTATGTACAAATAATAAGTATAAAGAGCCACGATAAAAATAATTACTAAAGTTGCAAATAATATTGATAAAATAATTTTTGCTCTATTAGAATTTATCATTCTATTCGTAATATTTTCTGTCGTATTTACGATAATCGTAATTTTTGGGTCATCTTTTTTCACATAAACAATAGGCTGGTTTTTAACATCCCCGAAAATTACAGGTTCATTTAGTTTTTGGTGTTTAGGCATAAGAGCCAAAGTTTCTTTGAACAGTTCATCTGTGTAGTTATGAGCAGCAATCAAGGATCCGTCATTTGTCATAACATAAATTTGTCGCTCATCATCTTTTAAAGACTGAAACAACTCATCTCGCAAACCTGCTAAATCGTATGTCGCAACAAGGAATTCACCATTTTCTATATTAATAGAAATTGTTGCTTTTTTATTCAGCTTATTTTTTGCATAAATATCAAGTAATTCCGCAGTATTTTTTACAATTTGTATTTTGTCGCAATTCTCAAAACTTTTTGCTATAGAATCCAAATATTTTTGTCTTGCTTTATCACCCTTAATGTATTTTAGGGAAAATTCTACCTGTTCAAGGCTTGTATTAATAGTATTCGAAAAGAAATCAATCTCATCAGAAACCATGTTAGCTATTAATACAGCAGATTCTCTGAGTTGAAATCTCACAGCCTGCTGGTTTACGTTGTTAATAATAAAACCGCTGATAGAAAGAGGGATAATAACGGCAAAACAAACAACAACCGCAATTTGCTCAACTATTTTTAACCGCTTAAACTTAAAAAATCTCATAGCTTAACTCTCCGCAAAAGGAGTAAGTTTATAACCGACATTTGTTACTGTATGCAAATACTTAGGATTTTTAGCATCAGGTTCTATTTTGTTTCTTAACCCGCCGACATGAACTCTGAGCATTCTAACATCCTCATTACTGTCATAACCCCAAACTTCATCCAACAAAGTCGCAAGCGTTACAGCATTATTAAAATGCTGCATTAAACTGTACAAAATTTCAAACTCGGTAGGCGTAAGCTTTACACGCTTATTTACAATTATACACTCCAATGTTTCAGGGAAAATTTGAATATCACCAACATTCAAAATTTCATCTGACAAAGCTGTCTTTTCCTCAACCTGATTTCTTCTCAAAAGAACTCTTATTCTGAGCAAAACTTCCTGAATATCAAAAGGTTTAACCAAATAATCATCCGCTCCGCAATCGAAACCTTCAGTTTTATCATCAATCGTACCCTTTGCAGTAAGCATCAAAATAGGTATAGCAAGCTTTGCCTGTCGAATATTTTTACAAACATCAAATCCGTTCATTTTAGGCATCATAACATCAAGCAATATCAAGTCATAAGAATTATTTAATGCCTTATTAAGCCCCTCAAGCCCATCACGAGCAGTGTCAACAAAATAACCGCTCTGTGCAATATCAAACTCCAATAATTCTCTGATTTCGTCATCATCATCGACAATCAATATCCGCTTTTGAACATCAGCCATATTAACCCTCTTTTTTTAATATGATTTTATATTACCCTAAAAAATTTTTCAATACTATTTGTCCATAATGTAACGTCTATCCATTATTTTTAAAAATTATCCAAAAAAATATTATAAAATCAGTAAAAATAAATTTCATGCAAAAAATAATATTTACGGATTTTAAACAAATAAAATGTAGAATTTAAATTTTTAAGCAGAAAAAGGGGACTTATGAGAATTAATCGCGTACAACTACTTCAAAATCACAATGTATACAACACACGCAACATTTTTGACAAGCAACCTGACAATCAGGTAAATAATACAGAAAAAAAGAATACAGACTTAATCGCGTACTCAAAAAATTATTATTTGATGCCATCTTTTAAAGGCGAACAAAAAAATGAACAGCTGCAAAATTTTGAAGACTATTTGGACAGATTCTATATGGCGAATGAAGGTCAAGATGTTCAATACTTGAATACCAGAATCTACGATTATTATGCTCCTCTTTCAAAATCAAGGCTTATGAATTTGGAATTCTACGATACAATGGATTATCTGCTTAAACAGAAATTAACAATGCCTATTGATGAAAGAAGATTAACCAACACAATGCAAAGCACGCTTAACAATATATTCGGACGCATATACCACGAACCTCCTTCTGCAAAAGAATTTATAAAACATCTAAAACAAACAAAAGTTTTGGAAGAACCGATATCAATTGACGAAGATTCTCCTCAACTTGCTAAAATTTTAGATGCAGCAGACCAGGAACTTATACAAAGCCAAGATGACTTGGATGCTTTACAAAAAAGAAGGCTTTCGGTCTCATTTACAAGAAGTTTTAACAACGAAATTCACCGTAATACTCCACAAATATTTGATGAACGCAGATACAATATGATGAAAGATGCCCTTGAGCAAGAACCGTTTTTATCTTTCGCAAAAAAACTTGATAGAATAGAAGCACAAGAAAAATTAAATAAAGATTACACCGCAGATGAATGCGCAAACGATGTTTATAATGACTTGTTACAAAAGAAAATTACACCGTTTGAAAATCCAAAAATATATTCATATGTCTCAAAAAATGACGAAAAACTTGACTTTTTGCTTGAAAAATTATACGGAGTTGAAAAACCAGTAATTTCCGAAATTTTTGACAATTCCGGCTTTGACAAAAAACATAGCGTGTTGTTAATTGATCCGGCACTTGTAAATAACTTTGATAAATTGGTCGATTATGTACAAGAACAAAACATTGACACATCAGAAATTGAACCTGCCGAATTAAGAAAAAGATTTTCTGACTATCTTGGCACTGAGACTGTATATCGCGGATTATATACAGAAAACCCGCAAGATTTGATTGAAAAATTAAACAGAGATGGGAATTTTGCTTCAGCTTTTCAAAATAGACAAAAAGCAGTTAATGCAATAAAATTCTTTATTGATCTTGATGAAGATTTGGATGCTACAATACACGAAAAAATTCTGAATAAAATACATTTTTCTGACAAAAACAGTGAATTTTTATCAGCTTCATCAGTTTATGACGTAGCAGCATCAGTTCCAAAACTTCAAGGCAAACCGGAGACCCCTGTTGTTGTTATAAAAACAGAAGTACCTAAACTTTCACTAATCAAACAAGAAAATTTATTTCACGCAATGCAATTACACCAACTGCACAGAGTTTTGCATATAGGCAACAGGCCATTACCTTACGATAGAGATATGAAAAAAATAGAAATTTTCATTCCTTTTTATCTGCCGACAAATAACGCTGAAATATCTATTGATACAACAACACCAAATCTAAGATGGCTTGATTATTAATTTGAAACAAACAGTCTTTTAATGATTAGAAAGGTTTATTTTCAGCCCAATATAATCTTATAAAGAAACACGCAACGTGCTGGATAGAATCTACTCTAACCCATTGACGAGTATTCTTAAATCTGATAGCGTTTGCAGAACGCTTAGGATTTTTATGAGCAAAAGTATATTCTTCGCAATTAAATAACGAAAATTGACTTTTCGCAGCAAGTTTGCAAGCCTTCAAAATATTTTTAGCCAGACTTTCATCACCCATATTTTTGGCAAGATAATATGAAGCAATCAACCCTTCGGAACGTGCGCCGTCAGGATAGTAATGATCTCCAAAATTATAATAATACCCGCCCTCATAATCCAAATATGGCGTCTCATCTTCTCTATACATGTGCGTCATCATAGATTGGGCATCCGTGTATACAAATTTTATCAAATTCTCTTTTCGAAATTCCTCATCATGAGAAAACTCCTCAATAGCCTGCATTAACCAAGCATCTGAAGGCAAGGCCGTAAATAATTCCGCATAAAATTTCGGTCGCTCATCTACAATCCAGTCAAGGGCTATTTTTGATTTTTCACGCACTTCGTTATTCAATTCCATATCATCTTTGAAATGGTTCATATACAATCCCAACCCTAAAAGTGCTTCACCCGGATAATAGAAAGAAAAAGTTTCACGTCGCTCTTCATCAGTCATATTAATAAGCGGTTCACCGTTTTGATAAGCAGGATGTATATAATATCCCCTAAATTCACCGCTCTCACACATGCGACTTAAAAGATGTCTTGTATAACCCTTTATATATTCATCAAACGACTTGTCACCAGTAACATTACGATATAACATCATCATAATTAAAGCCAAACCGGTACCGCCAAGCTTACCTTTCTTGTTATAGTAAACAAAATAAGCTGTCTGACCATTATAATCATGCTCCTTTGAAATTGATACAGTAAATTTTATCGCTCTTCTCGCCGCATCAAGATATTTTTCATTTTTAGTCTGCTGATACGCCTTAATAAGAGTAATAGCTCCACCGCAATGCCTCAAATCATTGTAATAAAGGTTATCTTCCTTTCTGTTAGGATGTTCATGATCCTTAAAATTATCCTCGGCACAATCGTAATAGTACAAAAATCTTCCATCATCATACATATTAGCAACAAGCCAATCAGAAGTTTTTATAAACTGAGATAGCAATATATCATAACTAAATTCAGGATATAAAACATTCCCGCGATAAATCGGCACACACCCCTGCTGATATGTGACAAAAGCCCTCGTCCTGATTAAATAAAGTTCATATTCATCAGACTGTCGAAGCATATCAATCCTGTCAGCTCTTGTTTTGGCAGGTTTTTTGCCAAGTGCAGAACGCTTTATAACTGTCGTAAGAGCCTGATTTAAAGACAAATGACTGTTAACTACAGCATCTGTCGGCATATAAAATGTTGCGGAATCATCAAAAACATTCTTTAGTTCAAGACCGTTAATCCCGATTTCAAATCTGTCATCATCAAACTTGTCACTCTGTATATGCTTTAAGTCCGTCAACTTTTTATCAATAACAAATTCAATTAGAATTCGGCACTTATTAAAATCCTTAATATCAAACTCGGCAAATCGTTTATTTTCTCTTATTTTGCTTAAATCTCTGTTTATAGTTTCAGCTAAAGTGTTTTTTTTACTCCCATATCTCAGTAATTTTACACCTTCCTGAAAAAGTGTTATATAAGTAAAAGACAACTTGGGGTTAAAATCGAAAATCCCGCTAAAATCAAGACCATCAACCTTTACGGGAACTCCATAAATTAAAGCATTACGAATACGTTTTAACAACGCATCCATAACAGAAAAATCCTGATTATAATATTCTTTTTCTTTCTCTATAAACAAGTGATAGTTCATGAGACAATAATATCATATTATTACGATATTGTAAACAAATATTAAGATATAAAAGTAAAACATGCAATTTTGATAAACAAAAACTCTTTATATATGTACGGGGATTAAAATACCGGGGAAATTAAAGGAGTAAGAAATGTCAGGATGGTTTTGCAATCCATTATTTTTATTGCCAGTTAGCAGATATCCGATATTTGGTTACTGTACATCACCTTATATGTTGGATGGAAGCTCAAGAGGAGCATACATAGCTTCTCAAACAGAAGCAATGGCACATTCTGCACTCGGACCTTACGGTTGGACATCACGTTGGGGTAACTCAATCCAACTTAACAGTTATGATCCGACATTACCCCCAAGCACGGTTATGGCTTTTCAAAGAATGAGCTATGATCCTACGTATGTTCCTGCATTAGATCCTAATTTAGGAATGCAAGGAATGCCTGATGCTAATGCTATGCAACAACAACTTGCACAAGCAAAAGAAAGAGGAGCTGCACAAGCTAACAAAGATATATTAACTATTAAATATCAGCTAACAACTCAAAGAGTAAATGCGTTTGCAACAGAATTAACACAATTGTTAAAAACAGAAGGACTCACTGATGCAGACAAGGCTGAAATAGCAGAAGTACAACGTAAAGTAGAAGAACTTAAGAAAAAAATAGAAGAATACGCAAAGACATCAGCAGATAAAGAAACAACAACAGCGATAGCAGAAGTTGAAGCTATGGCAGGAGAACTTATTGAATTAAAACAATCAGCAACAAAAATAGCTGAAAGAATTGCCGCAGCAAAACAGAAAGCTGATCAAACTGACCCAGCCGATCCGACAGATCAGGCTGACCCAACTGATCCGACAGATCCGGCAGATCCGACTGACCCAACTGATCCGGCAGATCCGGCAGATCCGACAGATCCGGCAGCTGCAGCAGAAGGAATGACAGGCAAAGAAGCTCAAAAAGCTTACAATGAAAAAGTAAGACCATACATAAACAAAACAATACTTAAAGATAAAAACTTAAGCGCAGCAGACAGAAAAGCTATAATTGATAAAACCAAAGAGTTTATTTCAGCTAAAACGGAAGATAAACCAAGAATATTACAAGAATTATTAACTCTTTTGTCAGAAGTTGAAGAAAGATTAAAAGAAAGTGCATCAAAGCATGCAGCACAAACATCTCAACAAGCTGCAGAAATTTGTTCAACATTATACACAGCAGCAAACGGTTTTGACTGGAGCTGGTGCGGTGAAAGCGATAATGAAAAAACACTAAAAGATACAGTTTATACAAAGATAAATGAACACAATGTTATTGATGTCCTTGATGCTTGGGCAAAAGGAGATTATAACTCAAGAACAGGTGACAGTTGCTTATTAGAGACATTGTTTGGAGAATTCCAATGGAATACTTCAGGTATAAAGAAACGTATTGCTGAACACTTTATAAGATGTCTTGAAAAAGCAGCAAAAGCTAAAGGCTTATACACAGATATAATGCCATACGTAAGTGCTATCAAGGGTGAAATGAATTGTACATTCTGGAGTTATGAGAAAATCTATAATGCATTCAACAGTATTCACGCAATACTTACAAACTTAGAAACAGAAGAAAAAGAACCTAAACAAAAAGCACAAAAGTAATTCGAAAATTAGTACAAAATAAATAAAAAGGAGAAAATTTGGTTATATTGGTTAATAAAATATAAGTAGTGATTCCTCAATGTTAATGGTCAAATGTTTAAGACCACAGAAAACGGTTAGTGTAGAAGATAGATGGGCCTCTTAAAAGTTAAGAGGCTTCTTTTTTTGAGAATAAATCAATAATTTCTTCTTTTGTTAAATTCGGATTTATTTCTTTCAACGATATAATTGAGTCAGTGTTTACATCCTCTTTAAAAATTTTTTCTAAAAGTGCACGATTATAATCATACAAAATAGAACCATGCTGAAGGATATAACCTTGTTTTCTGCACTGAGCCGATCCTATAAGTTTTTTCCCCTGATAACACAAATCAGCCCCGGTCGATATAAGCATACAATAATCAAATTTTGTATTAACAGGTTTAGTCCCGCCAAACTCAAGCTCTATACCGACTTTGGCAAATTTATCAATTAAAAAACGGGAAATTTCAATATAAGATTTTGTAACATTATCTCCATGTTTTAAATAACTTGTCGGACAAATAAAACTATAAGTAATCTCGTCATCATGGAGCAAAGCCCTTCCGCCCGTAAGACGACGGACTACATCAATACCGGTATCTTTTAGAAACTGTTTATCTATAAAAGCGTCTGACTGGTTTCTTCCCAACGAAACGCACGCAGGAGACCAGCCATAGAGCCTAAATATCGGATACTCCAGCTTGTTTGCTATTGCATAATCCAGCAAATCGCTATCGATTTGCATATTTTCCTGACCGGTTTTAACCTCATACGGTACAAATTTCATCATTAATCTTCGTTTTCTTTATCTCTTTTTTTAATATTTTCTTCAAACTGCTTAAATACGTCACTTCCAACGAACTGTTCTAAAGCCGCACGCTTAGAATAGAAAGTTGTACGAGCTTTATTTTGCTCATCAAGAGCCGTTCTATAGTAAGCATCGGTAATCAAAATAAGTTCTCTTGAAAGGTTTTGCGAAGCATCATAATATTTTTTTCTTTGTTCCGCAATTTTTGTAAGCATATCGAGCATTTTTTTGGCAGTCATATAATCATTGTACAAGTTAACTGTTTGTTGCTGCAAATCCTCAATTTTGCGAATAAGAATAATCATATCCGCATCCGTAACTTTTGTATATTTATAATTCAGAGCTTTAGTATCCTGAGACATAATCCCAAAAATATTACTTCCCAACATAGAACCTGTTGCCAAAAGCGGGTTGCCCGAACTTGCACCGATTAAAGTTGACATGCTTGCAATAGTCATCAATACTTTTTTAATTGATTTATCATTAGGCTTGTCTTCTTCAGGATTTGAAAGTTTATACAGAGCAAAACTGATAGTATCACTTTTTGCAGCTGCACCCTGCCATAAAAGAGTCAAATCAGCATACATATCAGCTTCTTCCATCTCAAGGTCTTTCGCAATCTCTTTTGACATCCTCTTAATACTCAAATCTGCATAAGTCAAATCCTCAGTATCAATCTCATTCAAATCAGCTTTTACGGTTTCCTGTTGAATATTTTGTTTAACTTCCTCATACTTTTTCTCAGGGGTATCAGTCAGCCCTACACGGAAAGCAGGTTCTTTAACGCTTGCATCATTCAAATCATCCAAAACAACATCGGCCCCGTAAGCAGGTAAAAGAAATGCAAATACTAAAATTGTTATGATAAATTTTTTCATTTTGCAGCTTCCTTCCCTTTGTACAATGTGGCATTAGTATTATACTGATACATATTCAAACTGTTTACAACCTTTTTCCCTGCAAGTCTCTGCAATTCCATGTGATACTTTTTAGCCTGCTGAAGATAATAAAATTCTTCCATAGTCATATTATCATATAGAGATGACGAAATTGTTATCTCTAACAAATCATCCTCATCCATCGCTTTAGAATAATTTTTGTTATAAAGCAACAATCTTGAACGAGTTTCCTTTAGTTGGGACAATGACGCTTTGTAGTTATAGTATGCATTAATAATTCTATCCTGCAAATTTTCAATCAAACCGGCAAGCTCTATCATCTCAGTATCAGTTAGAGGAACTTCTGTCGGAAGATTCTTTTTATTGATTAAATTTTGCGCCAAACGACCTGCAGCAAATGCCGAAGTTTGAACCAAATAATCTCCGCCCATCATCATAGGAGCAAAAGACGCACCTGCAACAAGGGCAGATAAAGTTTTCGACATCAAAGACGCATGAATTCTTCTCTGACTCTCAGGTGTCGCCAATTTCTTCAAAGCAAAACCAATAACCTGATTGTTGTCAACAGTACCCTGCCACAAAGCCTCTATATCCTCCATATCCTTTTCTTTCTGCATTCTTACGATTTCCTGCATAACAGAATCGTCATTAATGACAAGAGAACTTTTCAAGCTGACATCCGATTTTGGAATCTCAATCTTTTCAGGCTGAACCCCGTCAAGTACAATGTCCTCAGCCAAAACTTGATTACACATTCCGCAAACTATAACCAACAAAATCAGTAACTTTTTCATACCAAAGTTATAACACAAGAACAAGAATAAATCCAACGATTGAGAGAGTAATAAATCTTAAGATTGTTCTTTATATATGGAAGAAAAAGTAGAATAATAAAGTGAAGAGAGGTTTCCTTGAGTAGTAAGTCAGATAAAAAAGTAAAAAAATCTCTGCCTAATGTAGAATTGTCAGCCAGTTTCGTCTCAAAAGCAGATAAATTGAGAGAGAATAAACTCTACAAAGAAGCTGTGGCAATATACTTGAATGCAATCTTGCTAAACCGCAAGGATGTAAACTCTTACTATGGTCTTGGAATGTGCTACAAAAGCCTCGGCAATTACGCAAAAGCGATAAAAAATCTTGATATCGCAACAGAACTTAAATCAGATTTTTATGAAGCATATTATGAGCTTGGAATCTGCCATCTATTAGACGGAATTCCTTGCGGAGCAATAAAGAATTTTGTAAGAGCGATACAAATAAACCCCGAAAATCCTAATGCAATATTACAATTAGGTATAGCACATGAATTGTGCGATGAAGCAGATATGGCACTAATGATTTATCAAAAATTAATCGAAAATTCTCCTAATTTTATAAAAGCTTACGAACATAAATCAACACTTTTGATGAAACTGGAGAGATATAATGAAGCCTCAAGTGTGTTAATGCATCTTTTAAAAATCCAACCGGATTACTCATCAGCATACCTTGGCATAGCCACCTGCTTTGACAAAACAGGCAAACAAACAGAAGCACAAAGGTATTACCGCAAATTTTTGCAGAAAAAACCACTTGATATTCAAGCTCAATTTGCAAAAACAAGATTGGAAAAACTAAAATCGGTAAAAAAACACTGCAATTACTTAAGTCTTGTTTAGAAACAAAAGTAATAAACAACTATTTTTTATCAATAACCTTAATTAAGTGCCAGCCGAATTGAGTTCTAATTGGAGAAGAAACCTCTCCGACATTCATAGAAAAAGCCTTTTTCTCAAATTCAGGCACCATTTGTCCACGCTCAAAATATCCAAGATACCCGCCATTTTTAGCAGATGGGCACATAGAATACTTCATGGCATAATACTCAAAACTGCCGCCATTATCGATTTCTTTTTTAATCTCCATAGCTTCTGCTGCAGTTTTTACAAGAATATGTTCTGCCGCAACTTGAGTCGGGCCTTCTTCTACAACCTCTGAACTCTTACTTCCCCAAGCATAGGAAGCACTTGATAACAACATAACTATTGCAAATAATTTTACTAAGAAATTTTTCATACCAGAATGATACTATGGAAATTTAAAAAAGCAAATACCAACCCAGATGAAATTTTATTTTGCACTTAAAAAAGTTATAAACTTATCTCCGTATTTTTTTTGCTTAATCAATTCATACCCGCTAAAATCAACGTCCGTAACATGTTCAAGAATTACAATCCCGCAGGCAATATCTTTGACAGCATCAAGACTCTTCTCATAAACCCCTGAAAAATAAGGCGGATCAATGTATATAACATCAAACTTATCACTCATTTTAGGTACAATTTTTAAACAATCCCCAATTAATAACTTCGGACAATCCGCAAATTTTTTATAATTATTTTTAATAACCCCTGCAGCTTTCGGGTGCTTTTCAACTGCAACAACTCTCACAAACCCGCGTGATAAAGCCTCAAGACCCATAATCCCGGAACCAGCGAACATATCAAGAAAACTGCTTCCTTCAAATTCTACCAATCCCTGCAAAGTATTAAAAACGCTCATCCTAACTTTTGATAAAGTCGGACGAGTAATACTTTCATCAGGTACCAAAACTTTTTGTCCTTTATATTTTCCGGCGGTTATATTCATACAAAACATTTTACAATGAACAAAATTTGTTGTATAATGTCATAG
This sequence comes from uncultured bacterium, assembly GCA_949283255.1. Lineage (GTDB taxonomy): Bacteria > Cyanobacteriota > Vampirovibrionia > Gastranaerophilales > Gastranaerophilaceae > UBA1221. Next base: position 54,275 of record CASDRS010000003.1, read on the forward strand.
CGACGAGGAGTTTATGGACGAATATTTAAGAGAAAACAGGACAGAGGTTATAGTTGTAGGAGCGGGACCTGCGGGAATTTCTGCTGCAATAACGGTTGCAAGAGCAGGATACGAAGTTATTTTGATAGAGAGAGGTAAATTTGCCGGAAGCAAAAACATGTTTGGCGGAGCAATTTACGCTTCAGCAGTAAAAGAAATTTTTCCTGATTTTGAAAAGTCTGCCCCACTTGAAAGAAAAAATATCGAACATAAATATGCAATTCTTGGAGATAATGACAGCACAATTGTTTCATATAGAAAAAATCATGAAGAAGCCGTCAGCTACACTGTTATCAGAGGGAAATTTGACCGTTGGATGGCAGAAGAGGCAAAAAAAGAAGGTGTAATTCTTGTAGAAGAAACTGTTGTCAGAGAACTCTTGGTTGAAGACGAGAAAGTTGTAGGCGTAAAAACAGAATTGGAAGATTATTACGCAGATATCGTAATTCTTGCAGACGGAGTAAATTCTCTCCTTGCAAAACAAATAGGCTTAAGAGACGACATCGAGCCAAAAGATGTCGCAATTTCAGTAAAAGAAGTTATAAAACTGGATAAAGACAAAATTAACGACAGATTTTTGGTAAATGACGATGAAGGTTGTATTTACGAGATATTTGGCGGTTCAATGTTAGGCAAACTCGGTCTGGGCTTTATATACACAAATAAAGACAGTGTAAGCATAGGACTTGGAGTTACATTGGATGAATTCACAAAAGCCAAAATAAAACCATACGAGCTTTTGGCAAAATTGAAAGAACATCCTGCGATAGCCCCGCTAATCAGTGGAGGTGAAACGGTTGAATATTCCGCTCACCTTATCCCTGAGGGAGGATACAAAAAAATTCCGACCCTAAGCGGAGCAGGAGTAATGATAGTAGGCGATGCAGCCATGCTCGTAAACAACATGCACTGGGAAGGAACAAATCTGGCGATGATTAGCGGCAAGCTGGCAGGTGAGACGGCAGTTGTAGCTCTCAGCAAGAAAGATTACAGTGAAGATGCCCTTGCCAGATATCAGGATTCGGTAGAAAAATCTTTTATTACGAAAGATTTGTATGCATATCGTGAACTTATGGATATAATGCACGATAAGAAAGATGTATTCCTTGATGTTTACTTGAGAAAAGTTAACGCATTTTTTGAAATGTTTACATCCGCAAACGGTATTCCAAAAAGAAAATTGTACCGTGATTTTATCTGGAACTTTTTGAAAGAACGTGGGTTCAAAGGCTTATGCAGTGATGCGTGGGCTGTTGTAAAATTAATTTGGAGTGTATTAATAAGATGAATTTAGAAAAGAATTTGGCAACATTAAAATACACACCTGATTCGGTATCACACTTAAATCCGAATATGGAAGATTGTAAAAATTGCAAGAACAGACCTTGCGAAAATGTTTGTCCTGCAGGAGTATATGAGTGGTTAGAAGATGAGCAAAAAATGCTTGTTAAATATGAGAACTGCCTTGAATGCGGAGCTTGCCGTATTGCTTGCGAAAAGAAATCTCTTGACTGGGAATATCCTAAAGGAACTAAAGGCGTAATGTTTAAAAAAGGTTAGCAAATATAAGGAGAAAGAGACATGAAAGAAGAATACAGCAACAAACACAGACGCTGGTACGACAAAGATCCTGTTTTGTCACAAGCCATAGCAACACTCGAACAAAGCAGTGATGAAACACAGATAAAAGTTGCATTAAATCTTATCAAAATTATTATTGAACACAATATTGAAGATGAGAAATTTGAAGCCGTTGAAGATATCATTAATGCCGTAGGCTCCGGTCTGGATGATAACAGAAAAGGTCGTTGGTATGATATCGATTCAACTGTAAGAACAGCAATGAACATGCTTCAAAACTGTCCTGAAGCAACTCAAAGAATTATTGCAAAAGAAATGGCTAAAATGGTTGTCGACAAAATTAAGACAGACAATGATGAAGAATAAAAATAAAGAATCAAAATTAGTTGGCGGTGTGATTGTTCACACCGCCATTTTTTATATTTGCACAAACTTTATATCTGCTAAATCAAGTATCTATTAATGAAAACCCTTCAGGCAAGCGTTTTTCTACCATGTCAAACAATACCGAAGGCTTTATACCCAATGCCTCACACATAGAAAGTATTGAACATAATCTGGGTTCGTTCAAACCTCGTTCCAAACGACTTATCATTGATTTTTGCAAATCATATTCATCAGCAAGTATTCTTACCGATTTATTTAACTTCAGTCGTTCTTCAAGGAAAATTTCACCTATAATTTTATATACTATTTTTGCTTTTTCATTATTTACGTGTTGCATACATAGAATTCTATGTTACAATCTAATTAAAAGTTATCTATACATAGAACCATAATTAGACAATTTATGACAGAAATTAAAATAAAAAAAACAATTTTAATAGATTTGGATGGGGTCTTAAACTACTATGACGGGAAATACAACAGCGATTATATTCCACCGATTAGAGAAGATGCAATAGACTTTATCAAAAAATTATCAGACAGCTTTGAAATAAAACTTTTCACAGCAAGAAATCTTCTTTTAGCTTCAAAATGGGTGATTGAAAACGGACTGGAACAATTTATCAAAGACATAACGAATATTAAGGAGCCGGCTTGGCTATACGTAGATGACAGATGTATAAATTTTGACGGAAATTTTGATAATTTAACAAATAATATTTACAGTTTCGAGCCTTGGCATAAAGCCAAAATTTAGAAAACATAATGCTGTATACAATAAATCTATGTTTTCAAACGGTTTTTAATCACTAAAAGCCGTTTTTTATTTAACAAAATTAATAACAACAATCTCTGGCAAACAATTAAATCTTAAAGGCAAAATGCTTGAGCCGAGCCCTTTTGAAACAAACATTTTTTTGCCGTCTTCATTTATCAATCCGTAAGCATACCGAGACCCGAATTTTGAAGGCACAATCAAGGCTTTGTTTTTTGGCAAAACAACTTGCCCGCCGTGAGTATGCCCAGCAAGGGTAAGTGCAACTTGCTTTGAAATATCAGGAAACATATCAGGAGTATGAGTCAATAAAATAATTTCACCTTGTGCTCCATCCAAAGCTTTTTTCAAATCAGGGTTTGCCGTCTGCAAATCCTCAAGCCCGGCAACAGTAAACTTATCAAAAACCCTATTTTCATTTTCCAAAACACAAATCCCGTTTTGACGAAAAACTTTTATAATCGGGTATTTCCCCTGCCAGCCGTCATGATTGCCCATAACAGCAAAAGTTCCGTATTTTGATTTTAATTTTGCAAGACAAGAAGCAATTTTTACAGGCGATAATGTAAAACCGCTATCATGCCCGTTGACATAATCACCGCCTAACAAAACTATATCAGGATTTTGCGAATTAATTTTATTAACAATCCGTCTCAAACGCAAACTATCATAAGGCTTAATATGAAAATCACTTGCGAAAACCATTTTAAGACCATCTAATTGCTCATTTTTAACAGTAATTTTTTTTATAACTAACAAATTGGGCTCAACAAAAACCGCCCAAATAAAAAGTATACATAAAATCCACAAAAAATAATTCATGGTAGTATTTTACAACAAATATTTGTTGTAAAATATGCTTATGAAAAATAATATTGCACTAATTGGCATGATGGGTTCCGGAAAAACTACTGTAGCAGAAGAGTTACAGGAGTTGTGTCCTGAATATACTCTTGTAGATATTGATAAGGAGATAGAAAGAAGCTCAGGTAAAAAAATACCTGAACTGTTTCTTAAATACGGCGAAGCACATTTTCGAGCTCTGGAAAGCGAAAAGATAAGAAAATACGCTGAGAAAGATAATCAAATTATTGCTCTTGGCGGGGGAGCTTTCGAAAATGAGTTAAACAGAAACAACATAAAAAATAACTGCACCGTAATATACCTAAAAGCTACAGCACAAGAGATATACAACCGTATCAAAAATGAAGTTCACAGACCGCTTTTACGTAAAAATTTCTCAGTTGAACGCATCAATGAAATCATGAGCCACAGAGAAAAAAATTACAAAAAAGCAGACATGATATTCGTAACAGATTCCAAAAGTCCAAAAGAAGTTGCAATAGAAATTGCAGGAGTCCTAAATGGCAAATCTTAGCGTTAAAATTCAATCTAAGGAAAACTGCTATCCTATACAGATTACAGACAGCGATATCTCTGATTTGAAGCCTCAAATTTTGGCACAAATCCGCGGTTCGAAATTTTTGGTAATAATTTCGGAAAAAGTTAACAAGCTCTATGGGAAAATTCTCGGCTTTAATGATGATGAGAAATTTATATTAAAAGACGGGGAAAAAGAAAAGAATTTTAAAAATTACCAAAAAATTCTCACCAGAGCACTAAAACTCGGACTTACCCGACAAGATGCCATTATTGCAATAGGCGGAGGCGTAGTCGGAGATATAGCAGGCTTTGCCGCATCAACATATATGCGCGGAATAGATTTTATACAAGTTCCGACAACACTGCTTGCATGCGTAGACAGTTCAGTCGGCGGGAAAACTGCAATAGACACAGGTTTCGGGAAGAATTTAATTGGGAGTTTTTACCAGCCAAAAATTGTTTTTATCAACACAAACTTTTTAAAAACTCTTGATGAAAAACAATACAAAACAGGACTGGGCGAAGTCGTAAAATATATTTTTATAGAAAAAAGCTGTAAATGTAAAGAAGAGCTGAATTTTACAAACTTCATTACCGAAAATACGGACAAAATTTTGAAACGTGATTTATCCGCATTGGAAACAGTTATTGAAACCTGCATAAAATTGAAAATTGCAGTTGTAGAACAAGACGAAAAAGAAACAGGATTGAGAAAAATTTTAAATTTCGGGCACACATACGGGCATGCGGTTGAAAACGTTACCAAATACAAAAAATACACCCACGGAGAAGCCGTTGTGAAAGGTATACTTTTTGCATTTAATCTGGCAGAAAAGAAAGGTTTGATAGACAAAAATTACAAATACTTTGCAGAGGATATTTTGAATAAATTTAATTTCAAAAAAATCCCTGATTTCAAACCCGAAAAATTGCTCAAAGCAATGAAATCAGACAAAAAAGCAACATCAGATAAGATAATATTTATTCTTCCTGTAGACTACTCAACAGTTGAAGAATTCAGCCTGAGAGAAGACGAAATATTTATTTAGCAGGATGGCTTACTCCATATCCAAAAGTTGCAAAATCATAGCGAATAGGATCATCAGGATTAAATTTTTTCAGATTTTCAGTAAGTTCTAAAACGGCCTTAAAATCGTTTGAATTTCTACTGAGCAAACCCATTTGCCTTGATATTCTGGCAACATGCACATCAAGAGGAATTAAAAGCTCCGATGCCGGAATAAAATCCCAAATTCCAAAATCTACAGGCGGTTTTCTGACCATCCAGCGCAAAAACATATTCATTCTCTTCATAGCCCCGCCGTTTTCAGGATTTGGAATCATAAAATAAAACCCTTGTCCAACTCCGTCTTTCACTCTTGAATAAAAATAATCAGTTACAATTTTAAAAAACTCAATTTTCCCGACAGTCCCAACTGTATTGTAAGCGTACTTATACAACTCGCTCAATCCGCCATCTTGACTGTACAGTTGCTTTAGAATGTAAAAGATTTGAGCGAAATCCTCAGCTTTTCCAAACCTGTAATTAAACCCGCCCAAAAGTTTCTCATCAAAATTTAAAATAAAATTCAAAGGTTCTCCCTGCGCAATCTCAAAAAGAGAGTCCAGTTTTTTTATAAAAACCTTTCTGGAACCGTAAGCTACAAGCGAGGATATAAACCCGCTGATTTCAATATCTTCTTTTCGCGAAAACTTGTGCGGGAATTGAATTGGATCGTCTTTAATAAAATCCTGAACTTCATAAATTTCGGCTAATTTATCAATTTCGGTTTTTGTAATCATAAGTGTATTGTAGCATATTTAAAAAATGTTTTACAATTCTTAATACAGTAAAAAACAACTCAAAAACCATGCACCGAGCATGATTTCATGTTGAAAATCATGAAAACCATGAGTTGGAGCATGATTGAGAAAATAAACAAGGCTGAAAATTGCTTATTGAAAGCGTTTCGAGCTCTCGTTACAAATGTTAACAATGACATGTATCTGTATTGAAAAAATTTTCTGATTTTTTATAATGGAAATATGCAAGGGGCATGAAGCTCCAGGGGTGGAGATTACGGGCATTTTGACCGTCACTTTACTTACAAAAAGTGAGCAGATAATTTGGAGAGTATATAAATTGTTTAGAAGTAGGGATATGGGTAGAGCAGTTGCAGTAAGAAGATGGACTACTACGGCTCTTGAGTGTTATAAAAGAGGATGTAATTGTGAAGGATGTTTTTACAAAGATTTTTTCAGCGGATCTTCACAAAAATGTCAAATGAAAGCATCAGTTTTGGAATTAGTTAGAGTAATCGGAGCTCCTAACGTTGAGCTTCAACAGTTTTTAATTGAAGATTAAAAAACTGACCGATTTATCAACTAAAAAATTAAGATATAAAAAAGGGTATAATAAATATTCATTATACCCTTTTAAAAAATCCTTTATTATGTTATACTGTATAAGCAGTATTTTAAACATGGAGGTATAAATGCACATTTACGTTAACGGAAGAAACATCGAAATTACTGAAGCAATTAAGGCTTATGTAAAAGAAAAAATCGGTAAAGTAGCAAATCATTACGACCAGATTCAAGGTATTGACGTAGTATTATCAGTAATCAAAAACCCTTCAGCTTCAGGAAAACACGTTGCAGAAGTAACATGCAAAATGAATACAGGTGTTGTTCGTTGTGAAGAAGCAGCTGATTCTATGTACGAAAGTATTGACTTGTTAGCTGACAAACTTATGAGACAAGTTAAAAAGTTCAAAGACAAAACATTAGGAACTGATAAGACTTCTATAAGATTGGACAAAACTAAAGAAGCAGTAGAGGAAGTCGAAGAGACAGTAGAATAAAAAATGATTAACGGTAAAAAAGTCATCGTAATTATGCCTGCATATAACGCGGCAAAAACTCTGGAACAGACCTACAACGAAATATACAAAGATTTTGTAGATGAAGTCATACTTGTTGACGACAATTCACAGGACGAAACCAGAGAAATTGCAAAAAAATTAGGTATAAAGACAATTGTTCATAAAGAGAACAAAGGTTACGGTGGCAACCAGAAATCTTGTTATAAAGCAGCTTTGAAATCCGGAGCAGACATCGTAGTGATGCTGCATCCGGATTATCAATATACGCCAAAGTTAATTCCTGCAATAGTTTCCATGATGGCGTTTGAAGAATATGATGCAGTATTTGCATCAAGAATGTTAGGAAATTCTGCACTAAAAGGCGGAATGCCTTTATACAAATTCATAGCAAACAAGTTTTTAACAGCTTTTGAAAACATTTTGACAAACCAAAAGTTATCGGAATATCATACCGGATTTCGCGGATTTACGGCAAAAGTTTTGCGGGACTTGCCTTTAGAATCTTGTGATGATGATTTTATTTTTGATAACGAAATTATCGCTTTATTGTTTTACAACAATTACAATATAGGTGAAATCTCTTGTCCGACAAAATATTTCAAGGAAGCTTCATCCATTAATTTTATCAGATCTTGCAAATATGGTCTTGGCGTTTTGGCAGTAAGTGTAAAATACAGACTTGCAAAACTCGGAATAAAGTCCAAAATTTTTAGAAAAGATGCAAAAAAGTTAAATCTTGATTCTGATATCGAATATTATTTTAAGTAATTTGTATGATAAAAAATTTTCATTTTAAAAGTAAGATGTACTTATGTATGATTATGATTTAGAAAATGAAGACAAGGAACTCAAAAAAGTAGGGTTGGAATTAATGTTTATGACCCCCGAAAAATGCAACAGCGAAAAAGGAGTAACTGCTGTAGAGCTTGCAAAACTTGTCGGATTACCATTGGAGGTTGTGAAGAAAAAACTCAATATTTTGAAAGAAGCAGGATTGGTAAGAGTTATCGGAATAAAACCAAAATATTGGAAATTTGATGATTATAATTTTCAAAGAATTGATGAAGATGATGACGTTTACAGGCTATTGTGCAATTTTGATGATGTTGATTTTGACAGATTTTTCCAGTATTAACAAATCTTTATATAGGCGCAAAAAATTTTCTTGCTGCATTTAATATTTATATATGTAATATTACTTAAAATAAAATTGAGTTTTGAAATAGATGGGTTTATAATACATCATGCATTTTGAGAATAGAAAGGATAATGGAAAATGGTTCTAGAAAGTGCTTTACCACAACTGGAAAAAGCAATCAACCCGACACACGATATTAAACTTTTTGCGGGTCGTTCAAATCCTAAATTAGCACAAGAAATTGCTGATTGTCTTGGAACATCAATAGGTCCTATGGTTGTTAAGAATTTTGCAGATGGCGAAATTTATGTTCAAGTAAAAGAAAGTGTAAGAGGTGATGATGTATTTATCATCCAGCCTCTATGTAATCCTGTTAATGAGAATTTGGTAGAACTATTGATTATCATAGATGCATTCAAACGTGCGAGTGCAAAATCTATCACAGCCGTAATTCCATATTACGGATATGCAAGACAGGACAGAAAAACTTCAGGTCGTGAAGCAATTACCGCAAAATTGGTAGCGGATTTGCTAACAACAGCCGGTGCAAACAGAGTGCTTGCAATGGATTTGCACACAGGTCAAATTCAAGGATTTTTCAACATTTTGGTAGATCACATTTTTGCAACTACAATCCTTGTAAATTATATCAAGAGTTTGAACATCAACCCTGATGATATGGTAGCAGTAAGCCCTGATACAGGTGGTGTACAGAGAACAAGACACTTCGCTAAACATATCGGATGTTCTCTTGCTATCATCGACAAGCGCCGTGATAAGCATAATGAAGCTATTGCAAGCCATGTTATCGGTGATGTTAAGGGTAAAGTTTGTGTAATGTTTGATGATATTATCGACACTGCAGGAACTATTTGTGAAGCTTCAAAACTCTTAATGAGAGAAGGAGCTAAAGAAGTTTACGTTTGTGCAGTGCATCCGGTATTTTCCGGCCCTGCGGTTGAAAGATTATCAAACGCTCCTATCAAAGAATGTATTGTTACTAACACAATACCTCTTGATATGGACAAAATGCCTTCTAATATCAAACAACTATCAGTTGCACCATTATTAGGACAGGCAATATCAAGAATACATGACGATGAATCCGTAAGTTCTTTATTCGGATTTGAAAAAGAAATGCAAGTTTCTTAAAATAATAACTGGGAAGTAGAAAAAGATTAAAGCCGGTTAAGTATTTAACCGGCTTTTTATTTTCATAAAACTATTTACTCATTGATTTACTTATCTGAGCTCGGATTTTATTTGCTTTGTATAAATATTCAGTCAACCGTTCATAGTTTTGGGCTGTTTCTCCGTATGGAGTTTTCATTTTAATAAGCTCATCCACATTTTTGTTTATCGTCGCAAGAGTATCCAATGAATCGCCCAATGCAACAATAGACTTAAATCTCTTTGAAACACGTGCTAAAATATGCCGTTTAATAAATTTTTTAATAGCATTAATTACAGGCATTTTACGCTTGTTTGCACTTGCCGCAATATTATTAATCCCATCCGAAAGCTTTGAGGGAAGATCTTTCGAAGAATACTCTTTATATAAATCTCTTAACTCACCCTCTACTCTTTGTTTTTTAATACGTAAACTAAACAAATCCTGTTGATTCCCAACTTGATCAGCTATTCTGATTTTTTCATTTAAGTCTTTCAAAACTTTTTCTTTATCTTCTATCCTATACTCAAGCTTTAAGGACTCATCCTCTACATTCATATAAGCCCTTTCTTCAAGAATATTGGAATCAAAATCATTCAATCTGTGAGGATTTGTAACCAAATTAGAGAAAGAAAAACTCTGAGGCGTAATAAACCAATTGGTTTCTGCGCCTTTCAATGTAGAAAAAATATTCTTTTTAGGTTCTTTCTCAGCCATACGTTAATTTTAAAATACAAAAAAACTTTTTTTGACCTCCAAAAAGGTGAAAATGTTACAATTATTTGTATTGTTTATGCTAAAATATTAGTTGTAAAAGGTACAATTTAAGAAAAGGAAGAAAAAAATGAGAAAACTTTCACCGTTACAAGAAGAAAGATTGAAGTACCAACCAAAACTTCCTTCCAGCCTTTCTAAGGGTATTAACTCATTAGAAATGATTGAAGGGGAAGCTACTCAATCTGTTAGAGATCAGGAACAAATTAAGGATTTATTTAAAAACACTTACGGCAAACCTGTCGTAACATTCAAAAATTCAGGTTCAACTACAACATCTTCTCAAAGAAATGTTGGTGTAATCCTTTCAGGCGGACAAGCTCCTGGCGGACACAACGTTATTGCAGGGTTGTATGATGCTTTGAAACAAGCAAATTCTTCAAATAAATTATATGGATTTTTAGGCGGCCCATCAGGTATTATTGATGGAAAATACATCGAATTCACTGATGAATTTATGGATCAATACAGAAACACAGGTGGTTTTGATATCATCGGTTCTGGTAGAACTAAATTGGAAACTGAAGAACAATTCCAAAAATCACTTGCTGTATGCAGAAAATTAAATATTTCTGCCGTAGTAATTATCGGTGGAGATGATTCTAATACAAACGCAGCTTTGTTAGCAGAATGGTTTGTTAAAAATAATACAGGTATTCAAGTTATCGGATGTCCTAAAACTATCGATGGCGACTTGAAAAATGATCAAATCGAAATTTCATTCGGTTTCGATACAGCAACAAAAACTTATGCTGAATTAATCGGTAACATTGAACGTGATGCAAATTCTGCTAAGAAATATTGGCACTTTGTCAAAATAATGGGAAGAAGTGCTTCTCACGTAGCTTTAGAATCAGCTTTGCAAACTCAACCAAACATTACTTTGATTTCTGAAGAAGTTGAAGCTAAGAAAATGTCTCTTGAAAGCATCGTAAACTATATGACAGATATCATTGTAAAACGTGCTGATATGGGTAAAAACTTCGGTATCGCAATTATTCCTGAAGGATTAATTGAATTTATACCTGAAATGAAGTCAATGATTTCAAACTTAAACGACATTATGGCATCTTTGGAAACAGATCCTGATTTCCTTAACGCTACAACAATTCGTGATAAATTTGATATTGTTGAAAACAGACTTGATAAAGATAATGCAAAAGTATACAATTCACTTCCTGCAATTATCAAAGGTCAATTGTTAGCAGACAGAGACCCTCACGGTAACGTTCAAGTTTCTAAGATTGAAACTGAAAAATTGTTAATCGAAATGATTTCAACAAGATTAAACGAACTAAAACAACAGGGTGAATATATTGGTAAATTCTCAGCACAATCACACTTCTTCGGTTATGAAGGTAGATGTGCATTCCCTTCAAACTTTGATGCAGATTATTGTTACTCATTAGGTTTCAACGCATTTGCATTAATCAATAACGGTTTGACAGGATATTTATCATCAGTAAGAAATCTTACTCAACCGGCAAGCGAATGGATTGCTGGAGGTGTTCCTCTTACAATGATGATGAATATGGAAAAACGCCATGGCGAAATGAAACCTGTTATCCAAAAAGCTCTTGTTAAATTGGATGGACCTGTGTTCAAACAATTGGAAGAAAACAGAGAAGATTGGGCTATGAATGACAGATATTTATTCCCTGGAGCAATTCAATACTTTGGTCCTTCAAGCGTTTGCGATATCACAACTCGCACACTTCAACTTGAAAGAGCTAAAGAATTGGCTTCCGTATAATAGTAATATTATATTTAACTGTTTTAAAAACCGGCTTGTATATTCATACAAGGCGGTTTTTGATATTTACTAAATAAATTACAAATCCCAAGCCAAAAATAAAGCCGGTAGTGTTGTTACCGGCATGCTTTACTTTTAATAAGTAAAGAGGTGATGATTATTTATGTATAAGTGTTCTTTTAATTTATATTTATAACTTGCTGCCAACAGCTTTGTACAAGCCGATATAATCAACCATACATTCAATATTCTGTTGTGCTACAAGCTTGTCAATCGACAATAAGTTTTCTTTAACCTGAATTAAATCCAATTTTGAGATAGTTCCTTGATTAAAACGTTTTTCGTTATATCCAAAATCTTCTCTTTCAAGTTTTGCTTGCTTTTCAGTCTCTGTCATCTTTTGCTTGTCCATCTTAACAGCAACCAAGGCGTCATTAATTTCTTGAATAGCCGTTAAATTGGTTTTGTAATAGTCTTGCAAAATTCTTTCATAAGTAGCTTTTTTCAATTTTAAATTTGCAATACGTCTTCCACCAGTGAATAAAGGAAGCATTGCACCTGCAGCAAGAGTCCCTAACATACTACCCGTAGACCAAGCACTGCCAAATTCAGTAGAGTTGAATAAAGCTATACCTGTCAAATTAATTGACGGTAAAAATTCTTTTTTAGCAACCCTTACATCAATACCTGCCTTTTCTACCATTTTTTCTGCTTTTAAATAATCAGGTCTTTGATCAATTATTTCTGATGAAATCTCTTTTGGTATAGTACCTGTAAAACTAATTTCCTCATAAGGTGTAAATTTGAATTCATCGATATTATCAGGGCTTTCACCAATTAAAACTGCAAATGAGTGCAACAACTGTTTATGCTGCTTCTGCAATTCTATCAAATCTGTCTGACCTGCAACTAAAGCTTTGTTAGCCTTCACTGTATCAGCAGTAGAAACAAGGCCCTCTTTGTTACTTGCTAGCATCAAATTATATATTTCTTGTCTTAAATCAACTATCTGCTTTTGCAAGTCAATAATTTTATTTAAACGAACAATGTTTAAGTATGTAGTACCGACGGCACCTGCAACCGCAATATATGCAGCACGCTCATCAAACTGTGAAGCTTCATACAATTTCTTAACAGCTTTTGTTTTATCTCTGTTTTTCAAAAATATATCAGCCTCATAATTTACATAAGCAGGAGTTGCAAAACCCCAATCCCAACCTTCATTAGGGAATTTAGTATAATACGGTGCAAATCCTACTCCGATTTGTGGTAATTCATTGGCAAATTGAGCTTTGGTATTTTGGTAATACTCTTCAACTGCTATTGTTGCCATTTTTAAATCATAATTATTTTTAATCGCTTTATTTATATAATTACTTAAGTTGGAATCATTAAAATTATCCCACCATGCCATATTTACATAAGCATATTTGTAATCATCAGATTTTTTTGTATTTTTACTTTTTTTAACAGTACTTTTTAATTGTTGGGGTTGTTTTGTCGTTTGAGTTTTATTCTCTGAGGCAAAAACCGGTAAAAAGTTCATGCTAATTATACTTGCCAATAAAGCTACTGATATAACCTTCTTCACGTTTTTAATTTCCTTATAATTATCTTCTTGCATTTTTAATAATAGTATGTTAGCATAATATTGTTGTAAATGCAACACATTTTTTTTACAACATATAGAAAATAATAATTCACATAATAATTATAACAGGAAAAACATGACAGATTGCAAAATTTTACATTATACAGATTCAATACATTATGAGTTAGAACAAACAGCAAGATTAATGCGAATATTAACATTACAATTGTTTACAAAACTTGGAATTACGATATCATTGGATGAATATTGCGCATTGGATACAATTTCAATCAACAGACAAATATGTCAAAGAGACTTAGCTAAATTGATTTTAAAAGACAGAGCAAATACGACAAGAATTTTAAATGAATTAGAAAAGAAAGAATATATAACAAGAATTATCGATACAAAAAATAACAGGTTAGTAAAAAAACTTGAAATAACTCAAAAAGGAATAGATGAATTAAACTCAATAAGCATAAAAATAAAAAGTTACATAGATAATGTAACAAAAAAAATAGCTCCGGAGGAAGTTGAAAAAGTACAAATGATACTGAAACATTTCAGACTCGATCTGGAGAAGGTAGTAGAAATGAATATATAAAGCAAAATATAAGCAGAGGGAAAAATGGAAGAACAAAACAACATTGCAGAAACAAAAACAGAAGAAACAAAAAAAGCTCCTAAAGGAGTAAAAAGAACTATAGGCAGCATAATTCTCGTAATTGTTGGGATATTATTGGCACACTTTATAATCAATGTGCTTAAATACCAAACAACGGATGATGCTTATGTAGAAACAACAACCGTTTCGGTAGCCCCAAAGGTAAGCGGACAAATTATCAAAGTTTACATAACAGATAACCAGCCTGTAAAAGAGGGTGATTTGATAGCAGAAATTGACCCAATAGATTACGAAATTAAACTGGATCAAGCTACCGCAAAATATGAAAGAATGCTGCTTAACCAAAAAAATGCAAAAGCAAATTTGGCAGCATCAAAAACAAATATTGATGTAGCGAAAAAAGATTTAGACAGATATAAAAACTTATATGAACAAGGTGCCGTATCAAAACAAACATTAGATGCAGCACAAGCAAAATATGATTCAGCACAAGCGAACTTAACAAATGCAGATCAGGCAATTCTTTCTGACAGCTCAAACAAAGTTGCGGATGCGGATTTGAAAGAATTAAAAGCATTAAAAGATCAAGCCGCAAAAAATCTTGAATATACAAAGATTTATGCTCCACAATCAGGAACAATCTCAAACAGAAGAGTTGAAAAAGGTATGTATGTCAATGTGGGTTCCCCTCTATGCGTAATCGTACCTAATAATGTATGGGTAGTAGCAAATTACAAAGAGAACCAATTAACACACATGAAACCTGGACAAGATGTAGATATAAAAATTGATACATACCCTAATAAAATCTTTAAAGGTAAAGTAGACAGTATACAAAGAAGTTCAGGAGCAAAATCAAGCTTATTCCCTCCTGAAAATGCAGTAGGTTCATTTGTAAAAATCGTACAAAGAATACCTGTAAAGATTGTATTTACAGAAAAGATAGATCCTAACGAATACAATATTGTACCTGGGATGTCAGTTGTACCAAAAGTTAGGATAAAACAATAAACAAACAAGAACCACCTTCAATATATTCCGAACTTAAAACATTTAAGTTCGGAATATATATAAAGTAAGATACATTAGCGGGGATTTATGTCAAACGAAGTAAACAACATTAACGAAGAACAAGAATGGAAACCATCGGTTAGTCCTTGGTTTTTGATAGTACCTGTAATGCTTGCAACATTTATGTACGCATTGGATGAAACTGTTGCAAACGTAGCATTACCACATATTGCAGGAACATTTTCCGTTTCAAACCAAGAATCAATATGGGTATTAACGAGTTACTTGATGGCAAGCAGCATCGTTATCCCTATGATAGATTTTTTCTGCAAATTTATGGGGAGAAAAAATTTCTTTATGCTTGGTGTATTTATATTCACAGTAGCTTCATTTATGTGCGGAGTTGCAAATTCAATCGGAATGATAGTAGTTGCAAGAGCCCTGCAAGGGTTTGGCGGCGGTTGCCTTATGCCAATGGCACAATCAGTTTGTATGGAAAGTTTTACCGGAGAAGCCAGAAATAAAGCTATGGCAGTTTTTGGCTTAGTAGTAGTCGTAGCACCAATCCTCGGTCCTGTTATGGGAGGCTGGATTACAGAAAACTGGTCTTGGCCGTACATATTCTTCATAAACGTACCTGTCGGAATTGTTTGTATAACATTAGCGAAAATGTATTTAGAAGATCCGCCTTACGCAAGAAAACAGAAAAATGTTCATCTTGATAAATTTGGGTTTTTATGGCTTTGTGTGTGGTTAATCCCACTTCAAATCGTATTTGATAAAGGTAATGATGCCGATTGGTTCAATGCACCTTGGATTTGTTGGTTATCAGCAGTTGCTGCGATTGGTTGTATCTTATTCTTTATTTCACAAATTAAAGGTAAAAAGCCTATTGTTCAACTAAACGTACTGAAAGATGTAAACTTTTTATTCGGTACTATTATGCTGATTTTAATAAATGCGGTACTGCTAGCATCTCTGGCTATATTACCACAAATGCTCCAGAACCTAATGGGATATGATGCATTTACAAGCGGTGTTGCAATAATGCCAAGAGGACTTGGGGCATTTACATCTCTAGCTTTGTTTGCAGGTATAGGCGGTAGAATAAGTTACAAAACTTACGGAATAATCGGTCTGACATGTTTAGGACTTGGCGGTTGGATGTTGAGTGACCTTAACCTTCAAATAAGCATGATGAATATTGTTATTCCGAACTTTGTTTTCGGGGTAGGTTTGGTATTTACAATGATGCCAATTACGACACTTTCATGCATAACGTTAAGAAATGATCAGATGACAAATGCTTCTGGACTCCAAAATTTGTTAAAAACAATAGGAGGAGCTATAGGAACATCACTTGTAGCAACAATGATTTCAAGATTTTCACAAGTTCACCAATTTGGACTTGTAAAAGCTTTGCGTGATACAAATACTTTATTCTTAGAAAGGCTGAATTCATACGCAGGTTCACTGCTACACATGGCAGGAGATAGTATTAATTCAACATATCTGGCCGGAAAACTACTCTATAATCAATTAATACAACAATCAACACTATGCGCATATATGACAACATTTAAAGTATTTGCAACAGCTTGTTTTATTTTAATTCCGTTTATGTTTTTATTAAAAGGTGAACAAAAAACAGAGAGTTAAAAATGACAACAGAAGAAAATACTAAACTCGATTGGAAACCGACAGTTAACCCGTGGATAATGATTATACCGGTTATGCTTTCGGTTTTCATATATGTTCTGGACGGAACAATCGGTAACGTAGCATTACCTCACATGGCAGGAAGCTTCTCTGCAACAAGAGATGAGTCCATGTGGATATTGACAAGTTACCTAATTGCAGCCGGAATTGTTATTCCTGCAGTAGATTGGTTTAGTAAAGTATGTGGTCGTAAAAATTTCTTTATCATAAGTATTTTGATGTTTACAATTGCCTCTATGCTTTGCGGTATGGCAACAAATATTGAATTTATGATATTTGCAAGAGTTCTGCAAGGCTTTGGCGGAGGCGGAATTTTACCTATATCACAAGCCATTATTTTGGAGAGTTTTCCAAAAGAAAAACGTGGTATTGCCATGTCTATATTCGGCATGGGCGTAATTTTGGCTCCAATTATCGGACCTGTTTTAGGCGGTTGGATTACGGATAACTGGACTTGGCCGTGGATATTCTTTATAAATGTACCGTTTGGTTGTGTCGCCGCAATATTATCCCATAAGTTAATAGAAGACCCGCCTTATGCAAAACGACAAAAAGGGGTTACTATTGATGTTAAAGGGTTTATTTATTTAACGATTTGGCTTGTAACGCTACAAACAGTATTGGATAAAGGTAATAATGATGACTGGTTTAATGCGCCTTGGATTTGTTGGACTTCAGGGGTATCGGTTATCGCCTGTATATTATTTTTCCACTCACAAATTACACGCAAAAATACTTTAATCGATTTAAGTGTGTTTAAAGATCAAAACTATTCTGCAGGAACAATTATACAAGTTGTTATACAAGCAGTTTTATACGCATCATTAGCGATATTACCGCAATTTTTGCAAAGTATGCTGGGTTACACTGCGTTCTTAAGCGGTGCAACTATGATGCCTAGAGGATTTGGGAGCATGACTGCTATGGTTGTATGCGCACTGATTTCTAATAAAGTTGATGAAAGAATACTCGTAGCAATCGGACTAAGCTTTATTGGCGGAGCAAGTTTAGTATTTGGTTCATTAAACCTGCAAATTTCAAGCATGAATATTGCAATTCCGAATTACATAATGGGTGCAGGCATGGGACTTGCGATGGTGCCTATCATGAACTTGTCAATGGATACTCTCCAAAATTCACAAATGACAAACGCTTCAGGAATCCAGAATTTGTTAAAAAATATAGGAAGCGCAATTGGGACTTCACTAGTTGCAACAATGTTAACACGATTTGCGCAAGTCCACCAGATAATGATGGTTGGAAAACTTAATGATTTGAATCCTAATTTTATAGATAGACTTCAAAATACAGCAATGGCACTTTCACAATATACACACCCGTCAGTCGCAGATTATATGGCGCAATATTCACTATACGGTCAGTTGATTAAACAAGCAACATTATGGGCATTCATTGATGCATTCAGAATTTTTGGGGTCCTCTGTTTAGCAGTTATACCATTGTTGCTCTTCATTAAAAGACGTCACGTAAATTAGTTACCGGTGAATATACTATTAAGTTTGTCACCCATAACACTATAGTATATTTTAATTCTTTCTTTATCACCGTTTTGAAGAAGCCCAAAAGTCCCAATAATATCTTTTTGGCTTACATCACCGCTATGCGTACCGTCAACTTCATCCATGCCGAGAATAAAACTTGAAACTTCATGTACATCCAAGCCTTTGGATTCAGGACTCTTATCAAAGTTTATAGAATAATACAAATCTCTTATTATCTGATCATTATAACCTCTTTTTAAAAGATTTTTCTTAAAATAATTTACAAACTCTTCTTCAGTAATCTGTTTTTTATCACGAGCCATTGCGTTAATAAAACCTTTCGCACTTGCCTCAAGTGATTTTTTTAACTGGATAGGCGTACTTTTGCCGGCAGCTTGATAACGATAAGTTTCATCCATGTGCATACCATAATATTCGGCATAATCATTTAAAGCCTCAACCATATAAGAACTGAAAGTTTGAATCATAATAATCTCCTTTTAATAAATATCCCCGATATATTAATAAAGTTTTTTTTACACAAAAATTGCCCAATATAATTGTAAAAATAACAAAAATTTGCATTATAAAAGGGTTTTAGCCAATTTACAAACTGTTACAAATTGACAAAATAATCTTTCAATACTTTATTTGTTGACAAAAAAGCGTTTCCATGGTATAAAGAGTGTGGGGTAAATGTATATTTATAAGTCTTGTTTAATAACAAGACTTTCTTTTTCGGAACACACTAGCTTATGAAGAATACTGAAAAAACCGTCAGGGAATGGCTTTTAAAAGAGCAGGAAGATAGATATAGAGAATTTTCTTCTTCACTTATTCCTGGAGTTGACAACATTTTAGGGGTAAGAATTCCCAAGCTGAGGAATTTTGCAAAAAGACTTGTAAAGTATGATTATGAGCCGTTTTTAGACCATGCCTGCAAGTACATGGAAGAGACAATGTTACAGGGCATGCTCATTGGATTGATTAAAGAAACTCCGGAGGAAAAATTAAAAAGAATAAAAAAATTTCTGCCCAAAATTACAAATTGGTCAATATGCGACAGTTTTTGCTGTGGTTTAAAATTCTGCAAAGAAAATCAAAAACTTGTTTGGGAATTTATCTGCCCGCTGATAAATTCAAAGCATGAATATGATGTAAGATTTGCACTTGTTATGATGCTGACTTATTTTATAGATGAAGACTATATAACACAAGTTCTCAAGAAGATTTCGGAAGTAACCCATGAAGGGTATTATGCCAAAATGGGAGCGGCCTGGACAGTATCAATTTGCTACATAAAATTTCCGAAAGAAACGACAAAACTTTTAGAAACACTAAAAGATCAAGAATTAAAACAAAAATCAATAAGAAAAATTTGTGAATCATATAAAGTTACAAAAGAAGAAAAAATAAAATTAAAGTCAAAATTACTTTGACAAAAAGTTATCCACATGCAAAAATAACATCACAGGGCAAAGTTATGCAAATAGAACAACAAAAAAAATTAGCGGCAGGTCTTTCAATAGCCTCCAACACAATAATAATCATACTAAAATTTATAGCAGGAACACTCTCCGGCAGTATAAGTATTATATCAGAAGCAATTCACTCCCTAAGCGATTGTCTTGCATCGGTATTAACATTTTTCTCTGTCATAAAATCTTCAGAACCTGCAGATGCAGAACATCCGTTCGGGCATGGCAGATATGAAGATATGTCAGGGTTTATAGAGGGTGGTCTGATAATTGCGGCATCATTCTACATTGTATATGAAGCAGGGAAAAAATTGTTCCACACCAATACAATGGAAACAGAACCAACATTAGGTATTATTGTTATGGGAATTGCTGTTGTTGCAAATTTTCTGGTAAGTTCATACCTGTTTAAAGTTGCAAAAGCTTCCAATTCAGTTTCTTTATTTGCAG
Source organism: uncultured bacterium (assembly GCA_949283255.1). Classification (GTDB taxonomy): domain Bacteria; phylum Cyanobacteriota; class Vampirovibrionia; order Gastranaerophilales; family Gastranaerophilaceae; genus UBA1221. The sequence goes on from CASDRS010000003.1 coordinate 74,537, forward strand.
ACGGAGAACATTTAAGAACAGATATATATTCGTCATTAGGGGTATTGCTTGGTTTAGTACTGATAAAAATAACCGGATATCATATTTTAGACCCTATAATCGCTATTATTGTTGCAATATTTATATTTAGAGCAGGATTTTCTATATCAAAAGAAACGTTAAATAACTTATTGGACGGTTCTTTACCAAAAGAAGATTTGGAAAAAATAGAAAGTATTATTGACACTTTTAATGATAAAGGAATATTGGGCTATAAAAGTTTAAAAGCACGCCGTGTAGGTCCAACCATAGATATAGAATTAATCTTATTGTTCCCAAAAAACATGACTATATTTGATTGTCACAATATATGTGATGATATTGAAGCAAGTATTGCCAACAAGATTGGACATTGTACCGTAACAATTCATGCAGAACCGGAATGCCCGCGAAAAAAATGTAATAATAAATAAGAGGAATATATGTACAGAATAGGAACAGGATACGACATCCATCAGCTGACAACGGGTAGAGATCTAATTATAGGCGGAGTAAAAATAACTCATGAAAAAGGCTTGTTAGGACATTCCGATGCGGATGTACTTATCCATGCAATTATAGATGCACTGCTAGGCGCATTAGCACTCGCTGATATCGGAACATTGTTTCCTGACACGGACCCAAAATATAAGGGAGCAGACAGTACAGTATTATTAAAACACGTTTATAACCTCATCACAGAACACGGATATTGCATAGAAAATCTTGACAGTAATATTATTGCGCAACAACCGAAAATGATGCCATATATTCCAAAAATGAAAGAAGTTTTGTGCAAAATATTAAACACAGACATCGACAGAATTTCTATTAAGGCAAAAACGAAAGAAAAAATGGACGCTGTAGGTCAGGGACTTGCAATAGAAGCACAAGCCTCTGTTTTGTTGAAACAAATTGATAGATAATTTTTATGATATAATTTTCTTATGAAATATAGAGAAAACGTAAGGAATTTTTGTATAATAGCCCACATTGACCACGGAAAATCTACCCTGGCGGATCGTTTGCTGGAAAAAACAGGAACGGTTGCACAAAGAGATATGCAGGATCAGATAATGGATTCAATGGATATTGAGCGTGAAAGAGGTATTACAATTAAGCTTAATACTGCCAGAATGAATTATACAGCTAAAAACGGCAAGCAGTATGAACTCAACTTAATTGATACACCCGGACACGTAGATTTTTCTTACGAAGTTTCAAGATCACTTGCAGCCTGCGAAGGTGCACTATTAATTGTTGACTCAACACAAGGTGTAGAAGCCCAAACACTTGCAAATGTATATCTTGCAGCAGAACAAAACCTGGAAATTATTCCTGTAATCAATAAAATTGATCTTCCATCAGCAGATGTGGAAAGAGTTAAGGCTGAAATTGAGGAAGTCTTGGGAATAGATGCTTCTCTTGCAATTCCTGTAAGTGCAAAAGCAGGAATAGGAATAGAGGAAGTTTTAGAGGCTATTGTTGACCTAATTCCGCCACCTGTAGACACCTCAGACAAACCTCTTAGAGCATTAGTTTTTGATAGTGTATATGACCAATATCTCGGCACTCTTTGCTTCTTCAAGGTTGTTGACGGAAGTATTAAACTCGGAGACAAAGTCCGATTTATGGCATCAGGAAAAGAATTTGAAGTAGTTGAATTGGGATACCAAACTCCTATGAGGACTTCAGTTAACGAATTAAAATGCGGAGACGTAGGATTTTTTGCAGGCTCAATAAAAGAGTTGACCCGATTTGTAGGAGATACAATCACAAATGCAGAAAGCCCTGCTAAAGAACCTCTCCCAGGTTACAAAGAAGCTTTACCGATGGTATTTTCAGGGCTTTATCCTGTAGATAACGATGATTATCAGGATTTGAAAGAAGCACTTGAAAAACTCAAGCTTAACGACAGCAGTATTACATTTGAACCTGAAACATCTTCAGCGTTGGGATTTGGTTTCCGCTGCGGATTTTTGGGAATGCTCCATATGGAAATTGCTCAAGAAAGACTTGAGAGAGAATACGGGCTTTCTATCGTAACAACTGCGCCATCAGTTGTCTACAAAGTTTATAAAACAAACGGGGAAATGGTAGAAATCGACAACCCTGCAAATCTACCTGCTCCACAATACCGCGATTACATCGAAGAACCTTACGTAAAAGTTTCAATAATTACTCCAAACGATTACGTAGGAACCCTGATGGATCTTGCACAAAGCAAACGCGGAATTTTCAAAAACATGTCATATATCGACAAAATTAGAGCCGATTTAGAATATGAAATTCCATTATCAGAAGTCATAACAGATTTTTATGACCAGCTGAAATCCCGTACAAAGGGTTATGCAAGTATGGATTACGAATTTTGTGATTACAAACGTTCTAAGTTAGTAAAACTAGATATAATGCTTGCAGGAGAAGTTGTAGACGCATTGTCTGTAATTTGTCACGAAGACAGCGCATTTTATATCGGACAAAAACTCACAACAAAACTTAAAGAGATAATTCCTCGTCAGTTGTTTGAAGTTCCTATCCAAGCTGCAATAGGCGGAAGAATTATTGCAAGAACAAATATCAAAGCAATGCGCAAAAACGTTCTGGATAAATGTTATGGCGGTGATATCACACGTAAACGTAAACTGTTAGAAAAACAGAAAAAAGGTAAAAAGAGAATGAAATCAGTAGGACGTGTAGAAGTACCGCAAGAAGCGTTTATGGCTGTATTAAGCTTAGATGAAGAATAGAACGAAATATTTATTCTCCAATGATTTCATAAATTTCATTAAGCCTATCTTTATTATTTTTATACCACCAGCCGATAAGCGTTTCAAAAGCCGTAGCCTTTCTGTATTCGGTTTGGTTTTGGCGTCTGCCGACAGGTATTGGCAGATTACGCCCTCTTCTGGCAATTTCGTGTTCTTCTTCCGTTAAATACGGCTCCATTTTTTGTAAAAGCTCTGCTTGATAAGAAGCTTTTACTTTAGCCGTCGTAAGTTTATGAAGCATTTGAGCGTTGTTGGTCATCAGAATAGTTTTTTCTCTTATTTTGATTTCCCAAACAGCATCACCTAGATACGCATAATTTCTTAAATTCATTTCATCCATAGATATAATTTAGCATAAAAACGGCGTTCTTGATATTTTCTTGTGTGCATGAAATAATAGTTACACAGATTTTACAACAGAAGGAGAAATTATGAAGAAGAGAGTTTTAATGATTGGGCTATGCCTTCTTATGTGTAGTTCAACCGTGTTCGCCGAATCCGAAGTTTCTGTTGAAACCGAAGTCACTTCAACCGCGATTGTAAAAGAAGATTTTTCACCACAGCTAATTGAAAAAATCAAAGTTCAACGAAATACAATTTATAATGCTTTAAATTTGACACCTGCTCAGATTAAAAAGAATGAAGAAATTGAACAAAAACGTTACGAAGCGTTAGAACCTGAGTTGCGAAATTTATGTCTTGTCAGAAAAAAGTTGAAAACACTGCAATCAGACCAAAATAGTAATAAAAAAGAAATCCGAACAACCGAGAAGGAATTAAATAAAGTAAAAAATAACATTAAAAATATTTCTAATAATTATGATAAACAATTTAAAGAAATTCTGACATCTGATCAAAAAGCAAAATATAATATGATTAGAAAATTGAAGAAAAGCGATTTAAAAAAACTTGAAAAAAGTAAAAATGGTAAAGAAACGCCATCTGATTTGAGACCATTTGGGAAACCGATATCTCAAGCGGCATACACAGAAGAAATGAAAAAGAAAAACAGTTTTTGGTACAAAATAAAAAATCGCCGCAAAAAATAAGCTAAAATATAAAACTTTTAAAGAAAGAGTACATTGAAAAATGTACTCTTTTCCGTTAATTACTTGACCCATGGTATAAAATTTGTTACAATTTTAACCAAGAAGATGGAGAAGCTTTATGAATTGGATGCATATATTTACTGATATCCCTATTTTGATTGTACTTGGGTTATTTCTTTGTTCTATAGTTTTTTGTATCAGCAAATATCTATTTGTATACAAAAACCTTAAGTTATTTTATAACTTTATCAAAAATTACAAAAAGACTGATTTGAATTTCAGATTTAAAGAAATAGATGAGTGGATGTCAATAAATCCTTATGTATCAAGTGCATGGTTGGAATTCAAGAATACACTTGTATTTTCGGAATCAATACCTTTAAAAGGACAGAATAACAATCTGACATACAAAGAAGTATCAACAACCATTCAAAATATACAAACAACAGTTGATCCTTTATACTTTTTCGATGAAGAATCATTGATAACTTCTAAATTCAACTACAAATTTATCCAATCCGTATCAACAATCTTAACAGGTTGCGGACCTTTGTTCACATTCTTGAACATCGCAATAGCATTCGGTAAAATCGATTTTTCATCCCAAGAACAAACAATTATGTCTGTAGCCGGCTTGATGAGTTCAATGCAAGTCGCAGCTCTTGTTTCAGTTTTTGCGGTAGGTTCATCATTAATATTCATCATCACAGAAAAACTCTCATACAACTTTTTATGCAAAGAACCTTTATACAAAGTTCAAGACCGTATTGCAAAATTATTTGACAATATCTCTGCCGAAAAGTTCTTGCTGGAGCTGTTGAAAGAAACAAAGATACAAAACAATGCATTGCAGCATTTGATTGGAGAATTGCCTGATAACTTTAAAGTTGCATTAAATTCAGGTATTGCAGGCAACCTTGTTCCATACCTTGAAAACTTAATTTATGGAATGAATCTTATGAACAAGCAGATGAAAGAAGTTGCAAAATCATCAAAATCGGATGAAGTTGACGATTTGTTTTAGTGGGGAAGTAAGTTTTGGGTATATACGGTAAAAAGAAGAATTTTGATAAAGATGATAATAGTAATATATTCTGGACAACAATGTCAGACTTGTTGCTAGGTTTGGCTATTATTTTCATGACATTATTCGTACTGGCGATGACAGGTTTTACTCAAGAGACTGTAGAACTCCAACAAAACCAAATGAAAGCATCAGAGCAAATTGCTGAGAAACTTAAAGAAGCTGACATTGATGCAGAAGTAGATAAACTTACCGGAAACGTAAAAATTTCTGATTTACAATTATTTGAAGTTGGCAGTTACCAGCTTTCCCCAAAGGGTAAGCAATTTTTGGATAAATTTGTTCCGATTTACATAAACACAATTTTTGCTAATCCTATCCTATATGAGAATGTAGAGAACATAATTGTTCAAGGGCACACAGACTCACAAATGTTTGTAAATGCCAAAACGCCGGAAGAACAGTTCAGCAAAAACATGCAGTTAAGCTTACAGCGTGCGGCGGCAGTACAAGAATACATGTTTAGAACAAAATACGACAAAAAGAATGCCCCTGCCTTAAACAAAATTATTGTTGTAGAAGGCAAATCATTTACAGAACCTGTTCTGGATGCCAACGGGAAAGAAGATTATGCAAAAAGCAGACGTGTAGAACTTAAATTAAGAGTGAAAGGAAAGAGCCTCTCAAGAGTGTTCGGGTTAAATTTTGGCGGGTATTAACGAAAGCAACATTTTAGAAACCATAAATATGATAAAGCTCCACAATTTGGATATAAGGACAGTTACATTAGCACTGAGCCTAAGAGACTGTATAGATCCTGACGTGAATGTGGTATGCGAGAATATTTATAACAAGATAAAAAAATATGCAGCAAATCTTGTTGAATATGCAAACGAGTTAGAGAATGATTATTCTATCCCGATTATAAACAAGCGAATAGCAGTAACACCAATTTCAATAATTGGAGAGGCTTGTAAAAATCCTGATTACGTAAAGATAGCCAAAACTCTTGATAAAGCAGCTCAAGAAGTAGGAGTAAACTTTATTGGCGGATTTTCAGCCTTAGTAGAAAAAGGATTTACAAGAGGAGACAATCTTTTAATAGAAAGTATTCCTGAAGCTTTGGCGCAAACAGAACGACTATGCTCATCCGTAAATGTTGCGACCTCAAAGGCCGGCATAAATATGGATGCTGTTTTAAAGATGGCAGAAATTATGAAAAAGTCAGCCGAACTAACAAAAGACAGAGACAGTATCGGTGCTGCAAAACTAGTATGTTTCTGTAATTCGGCAAGCGACAACCCGTTTATGGCAGGAGCATATTGCGGCTATGGAGAACCCGAATGTGCATTAAATGTTGGAGTTTCAGGCCCTGGAGTTGTAAGAGCAGCAATCGAAAATCTGCCAAAAGATGCTGATTTAAGTGAAGTAGCCAATACAATCAAAAAAATTGCATACAAAATCACATCGACAGGTGAATTAGTCGGAAGAAAGCTTGCAAAAAGACTGGATATTCCTTTTGGAGTAATAGATTTGTCATTAGCGCCTACACCTGCTGAAGGCGATAGCGTTGCGGGAATTTTTCAGGCAATGGGCTTAGAACATGCCGGAGCCCATGGGACAACTGCAGCATTAGCAATGCTGAATGACGCAGTAAAAAAAGGTGGAATTATGGCAAGCTCACACGTTGGCGGATTATCAGGAGCATTCATCCCAGTATCGGAAGATGCAGGCATGATAGAGGCAGCAACAAGAGGATGCTTGACTTTTGATAAACTTGAAGCAATGACATGTGTATGCTCCGTAGGGCTTGATATGATAGCAATTCCCGGTGATACCCCAACAAGTACAATAGCAGGAATAATAGCCGATGAGATGGCAATAGGTATGATAAATAAGAAGACAACAGCCGTCAGATTAATCCCTGCAATCGGTAAAAAAGTCGGAGACAAAATATATTTTGGCGGACTTCTTGGCGAAGCCCCAATCATGCCTGTAAACGGGCTATCTTCAGCGAATTTTGTAAACCGTGGTGGCAGAATCCCTGCACCTATACACAGCTTGAACAATTAGTGAGCAATCTTGTAAGAACGGGAATTTTATGCTATAAATTATAGCAAATAAAGCAGCCGGATAATCGCGCCTAACAAGGTGAGGAAAGTCCGTGCATCCAAGGACAGATTGCCGGAGAAACTCCGGACGGCGTGAGCCGGTGGATAGGACCACAGGAATGCAAACTGCCGATGGATTTTTCGAAATCACAGGCGATGGTGCAACGGTGAGGTAAGAGCATCACCAGCGATACTGAGAAGTATCGGCTAGGCAACCCCCAATCGGATGCAAGATTGACAGGAAGGCTATGAGGTGTCCGCCCACTTCCGAAAAATCGCTAGAGATTGAAAGTAATTTCAATACCAGACAGATGATTATCTAAAAACAGAACACGGCTTATGAGCTGCTTTATTTTTTATAATTTTATTTATAATTTTATGACAAGATGTGAAATAAAATTTATGCTATAATTCTGATATGAAATATGAAGAGAAGAAATTAACATCAGAATGTGTTTATGACGGCAGAATAATGACCGTTGAAAAAGATGAAGTGGAACTTGCAAACGGAAGGAAATCCTTTAGAGAAGTCGTAAGACACTCAGGCGGAGTTGTTGTATTGGCATTAAAAGATGCTGAAACTATTTTAATGGTAAAACAATTCAGATATCCTATCAGTGAAACCGTTTTAGAAGTCCCTGCAGGAAAACTTGAAAAAGGTGAGAATCCTGATGATGCTTGCAAAAGAGAATTGGAAGAAGAAACAGGTTATCAAGCTTCAAAATGGACTCCGCTCGGATATATCAACACATCTCCGGGTTTTTGTGATGAAAAATTGTACTTATATAAGGCAGAGAACCTTACTTTTGTAGGGGAGCACCCTGATGAGGGGGAAATTTTATCTGCAATAGAAATGAAAATATCAGATGTAAAAGATAAAATCAAAAACGGCGAAATTAATGATGCCAAGACATTGTGTGCAATATTAAGAGGCTTAAGCTTATGATAAAAATGGTAGCGACAGACATTGACGGTACAATTTTGGGTTATGATTTTGTATTTCGTCCTGCCGTAAAAAGGTGTATAAAAGAATTGACCGACCAAGGAATAAAAGTTGTGCTTGTTACAGGCAGAATGCACTCTGCTGCTGAAAAAATAGCTCAAAAATTAGACATAACCACACCTATTATTTCATATCAAGGCGGAATGATAAAAGAACAAGGAGAAGGCGGACAAATTCTGTATGAAAAAACCCTGTCTCCAAATAGAGCAAAAGAAATTATACAATGGGCAAAAGCCAACAATATCCACACCAATCTATATATGGATGATGTTTTGTATGTTGAACACGACAACATTGCAATAAAACGATATACAGGCGAAAGATTTATCCCTTATCAAGTATGCAATTTTGATGATTTAGAAATCAAAAACGTAAATAAAATCCTTTGCATAGATTTTGATGATGCCGAAAGAGTAACAGGCTGGGTAGAGTTTTTAAGGGAAAAAATGCCTGAATTATATATAGTAAAATCCACACCGTATTTTTGCGAAATTACAAATAACGAAGCTAAAAAATCTTGTGCCGTAGAATTTTTGCGCCAAAAATGGGGATTACAAAAAGAAGAAATCCTTGCAATAGGCGACCAAAATAACGATATAGAACTGTTAAAAGCAGGCGGGATAGGGGTTGCGATGGGTAACGGAACTCCTGAATTAAAAGCTTGCGCCGACTATATTACAGATACTATTGAAAATGACGGATTTGTAAAAGCAGTTGAAAAATTTTGTGAAATAAAAGTTAAGGAGTAAATATGACAGATAAAATATTCCCAAGAGCTAAAAAAGAGCTTGAGAAATTATTAAACGGTAATAAAAATTTTGTCAACGGAACCCCGACCGCAGATAATATGTCGTTAGAACATTTAAAAAAATACGCATATCATCAGGAACCTTATGCAGTAGTATTAAGCTGTTCGGATTCAAGAGTGGTACCTGAGATAATTTTTGATTGCGGTATCGGAGAACTATTTGTAGTAAGAGTCGCAGGAATAACTGCAGGGCCAAATGTTATTGAGAGCATTGAATATGCTGTAAAAAAATTAAAAACCCCTCTTTTGATATTACTTGGTCACGATGATTGCGGGGTTATGAAATTTGCAAAAGAGCATTATCCTGAGATGACAGACGATTTTCAATCAATTTTAAAGTGTGTATATCCTGTATTGGATAAAGAAGAGGATGTTACCTGCCATAATTATTTTGCGCAGCAACATACAAAATGGGTTGAAGATGTGTTACTTGAAAAATCAAAAATCATTAAAAATGCCGTAGACAACGGAGAATTATACATCGCAAAATGCCATCTTGACCACGACACAGGACTGGTCAATTTAATTGACTAAAGGATTTTCAAGTGCTACAATTTTTGCGGAAATAACATGAAAAGGAGAGAAAAATGCTAGACGAAAAAATGGAAAAAGCGTTTAATGAACAAATTAACGCTGAATTATATTCAGAATATTTATATCTTTCAATGAAAGCATACTTTGAAACTTTAAACCTAAAAGGTTTTGTAAACTGGATGGATGTACAAGTACAAGAAGAACACGCACATGCAATGGGTATGTTTGATTACGTAAACAGCAGAGGCGGCAGAGTAAAATTGATGGCAATTGATGCTCCTGAAACTGATTGGGAATCACCTCTTGCAGTATTTGAACACATTTTGACTCACGAAGAATTGGTTACATCTTTAATCAACAAACTTGCAGATGTTGCTGATGAAGTAAAAGATAGAGCAGCTCTAGGCTTCTTAAACTGGTACATCAAAGAACAAGTTGAAGAAGAAGATAACGTAGGTAATGTTCTTGCAACATTAAAACTTATCGGTAACGACAAGAATGCTCTTTTTGCATTGGATAAAGAACTTGCAACAAGAACTTTCGTAGCACCTGTTATCGGTTAGTATTTAGAGGTTACAAATCTAAACTAAAAAAGAGGTTGTATTTTTATACCGCCTCTTTTTTGTTGCTTTTTTTCTCTTGTTTTTCAAGAATTTTCAAAAATTCTTTATATGCAGTGCCCCACTCAACCATTCCGTCAAGCACAACGGCCAAGCTATAACCGATATCGGTCAAAGTATATTCGACCTTAGGCGGAATTTGAGCATAAACTTTTCTCTCAACAAGCCCTTTTTCTTCCATCTCTCTCAAATTTTTGGTTAAAACCTTTTGTGTAATACTGCCAACAGCCTTCTTCAGCTCCAAAAATCTCTTTGTACCCGTTAAAAGTTCACGTATTATAATAAATTTCCACTTTGAATTTAATAACATCAAAGTTGTCTCAACCGGACATTTTGGAAGATCTTTTGACTTCATACATACCCCATTAGTATCTTTTAGTAACCTAAGTATCAAAATTTTAGCATAATCAATCAAATCAGGTCAAGAAAAAATCAACCAAAGTGATGAGAAAAATTCTTTGCTTAAAAGCGTATTAATGCTAAAATGAGAGTAGGGAAAATTATGGCAAAGACTCTTGAAGAAGTTATAGCAGAAATAAAAAACAGACTAGACATAGTAGATGTCGTTTCCGAGCAGGTAATCTTGAAAAAAAACGGCGGACGCTATTGGGGTTTATGCCCTTTTCACAAAGAAAAAACACCGTCATTTTCAGTTAACCCTCAACTTGGCATATACAAATGCTTTGGCTGTGGCGCAGGCGGAGATGCCCTTTCTTTCATTATGAAAACCAAAAACATTGAGTTTATGGATTTGATAAAAGAATTGGCACAAAAGTACGGTATTGAGATGCCGACAAATTTTCAAAAACAAAATGTTTCTAAAAATTTAAGAAATGAAATGATAAGTGCCTGTGAAAAAGCAGCTATGTATTATCATGACTTGCTGATTCATCAGACCTCGGACGAGATAAAAGCGGCGAACAATTACCTGACTAACCGTTCTATATCAAGAGAAATTATTGACAAATTCACTCTTGGGATTGCCCCAAAAGCTTACACAACTTTATATGATATTTTGAAAAAAGATTTTTCCGATGAAGTTTTGGAAAAAGCAGGCCTAGTACTTCCGTCAAAAGAAGGCAAAGGCTACATCGACCGCTTCAGAGGCCGAATAATAATCCCGATACAGAATGAAAACGGAGATTACGTTGCATTTGGTGCAAGAGCACTGTATAAAGACCAAAACCCAAAATACTTAAATTCATCCGATTCATTAATATACAATAAGAGTAAGCTTCTCTATGGACTATATACAGCCAAAGAAGCAATAAAAGAGGAAGATGGCGTAATATTGATGGAAGGATACTTTGATGTAATATCCGCACAAGCTCACGGCATAGAAAATGCGGTTGCAGCCTGCGGAACAGCGTTAACACCTGACCATATAAAACTTTTATCACGTTACACAAAATCAAGAAGAATATATCTGTCATTTGATACGGATTCAGCCGGTCAAAAAGCTACAAATAGAGGTGCAACTATTATCAGAGAAGCTTTTGAAGGTCTTGGCGATATCAAACAATTTGACGAAAGCTATATTTCTACCTCTAACGACAAATATTCCTGCGAAATCAGAGTAATTTCACCGCCGGAAGGCAAGGATCCGGATGAATTTATCAGAACAGTAGGGGCTGAAAGTTTCAAAAAAATTATCAAAAATGCACCTCTGCTGATAGATTTTCAAGTAAATAATTTCCTGAAACACAAAAAGGATTACAAAACCCCTCAGGAAAAAACAAAATATATTAAGGAATTTTTACCTGTATTGCTGGAAATTCACAACGAAATAATCAGAACAGAATACGTAAAAATGGTTGCGGATGCCCTAAACATTGATGAAGAAGCATTAGAAAACGAAATCCGAAAAATATCATCAACAAACACCTCAGTCGCTCCGCAGCAAGAAATAAAAAAAATTGTAACAAAAAATGTATCAGTTTCAGAAAAAGCGCAAAAAAATTTATTGAGTGTTTTTTTGGTAAGCGACAGTCCTTTCACATTTACCCAAATCAGTGAAATGATTGATAACTCGCACTTTTCAAATGAAACGTTAATAAATGTAAAATCTACAATTGACAAATTAATATGTACCGTAAATAATGTAAAGGAATTAATTGAACAATTGTACACGGCATATATAGAAAACCCAGAAATACAGCAAGTTTTGACGGATTTAATAGGTATAGCCGAAACGTTTACAAATTTGTCCCAAGAGGATTTTCAAAGCGTAATCGATGAGAATATCAGACGGATTAGGCGTTGCAAATGGGAAGAAGAAAAAGAGAAGATGCGGAATTTATATAAAAATGCAGATGAAGATGAAACAGAAGCCCTAAAAATTCAAATGCAAATTAGAGATAAGATTAATAATAGAATAAAATCGGAGAAAATTAATGACTAAGAAAAGACAACCTAACTCCTCAATAGTAAGTGTATTGGATGATGATACAATGAATTTGAGTGATTTGAACGAGGATGCTAATCTGGACCCTGACGCAGCAGGCGTTAATTATATGAATATGGACATTAGTACCGACAATATTGAAGATATAGTTACGGAAAAAATGGGCTCAAAAGTCAATATGGATGATATCTATATGATGGGCAGCCACGATGATGAAATGAATTCATCAGATATAGAAGTTCCAAAGGGTATTGCAGTTGATGATCCGGTAAGATTATATTTACGAGAAATCGGAAGAATTAAGTTACTTTCTGCAAATGAAGAAATAGAACTTGCAAGAAAAATTCTTGAAGGCGGAACACCTGGTGCTATCGCAAAAAGAAAACTTGTTCAAGCAAATTTACGTTTGGTTGTAAGTATAGCAAAAAAATATGTTGGTCGTGGAATGTTATTCTTGGACTTGATTCAAGAAGGGAATTTAGGTTTAATCCGTGCTGCAGAAAAATTTGACCACGAAAGAGGATTCAAATTCTCAACTTATGCAACTTGGTGGATTAGACAAGCAATTACAAGAGCTATTGCTGATCAGGCAAGAACCATTCGTATTCCTGTTCACATGGTTGAAACTATTAATAAATTAAAGAAAGTTACAAGAAGATTAGCTCAAGAACTTTCAAGAAAACCAACCGAAGATGAACTTGCTATCGAAATGAATGTTTCAATACCAAAACTTCGTGAAATCATCAAGATTGCTCAAGAACCTTTATCATTAGAAACACCTATAGGTAAAGAAGAAGATTCACGTTTGGGTGATTTTATTGAAGATAAAGAAGCTGACGCACCTATCAAGACTGTAGCATCAGAACTTTTGAGAGAAGATCTTGCAGAAGTACTTTGCACATTATCTCCAAGAGAACGTGATGTATTGAGATTACGTTTTGGTATGGACGACGGACGTCAAAGAACTTTGGAAGAAGTTGGTCAATTATTTGGCGTAACTCGTGAACGTATCAGACAAATTGAAGCAAAAGCTTTGAGAAAGCTTCGTCATCCAAACAGAAGCAAACGTTTGAGAGAATACGTTGAAAGTTAATCAATTATAGATATAAAAATATTGCAAATAAAAAGCGCTTCTTAAATCGAAGCGCTTTTTAAATTATTAAACAACCTTTATCCTAAAACGGATTATTTTTTTACACTCTTGTCAGCCAATTCACTATCTACACGCAAGAATACAGGATGAATTTCTTCTTTCGTAATAAGTTTGCCTGACTTAATTTCGTTAACTGTAATGTCATCAAGTTTCTTTGTAATATCGAAAGAAAGCTGTTTTGCCATATCAGCTGCGATATTCGGGCAGTAAGGATAAATAAGTGCTGATATAATGCACATAATATTCAACACTGTTGTCAAAACCTGACCACACTCAACCATTTTTTCTTCCTTAGCCAATGTCCAAGGAGCGTTATCAGTAACATATTTGTTTGTTGCATCAACAATTGAAATTATCTCCTGTGCAGCCTCAGCAATTTCAAAATGGTTAAAGTGGTTTTCTACAACTTTAATTTTTCCTAAAGCTTCTTTGGACAAAGCATAAGACCCTTTCACAACTTCCGAATCAGCAGTTGCAAAGAATTCCTCTTTTACCTCGCCGTCAAAATATTTTACTAACATAGAAAGGGTTCTGTTAAGCAGATTACCCATAGAATTAGCAAGGTGAGCATTAACTTTTTCTTTAAAATCGTCATCTGAGTAATTTCCATCTTTACCGCAAGGGGCAGATGTTGCCATATAATATCTGAAAGCATCAGGCTTATCAAGTTTGAACGCCTCCAAAACAGATGTTGGCGAAATTACATTACCCAAAGATTTAGACATTTTAGATTCATCAATAGTAATCCATCCGTGAGCGTAAATATGCTTTGGTAAAGGAAGACCCAATGCAAGCAAAATAGCAGGCCAGTAAATACTATGGAATTTTAAAATGTCTTTTCCGATAACTTGAACATCAGCCGGCCAAAGTTTTTTGAACATTTCGGAAGGATTTTCCGTATCATAACCAAGAGCCGTAATATAATTAGACAAAGCATCTATCCAAACATATATAGACTGTTCAGGGTCATCTAAAACATCAATACCCCATTGAACATTTGATTTTGCTCTGGATACTGAAATGTCTTGAATATCTTCTAACTGATTTAAAACTTCATTAGCTCTGAATGAAGGAACAATAAAATCAGGATTTTCTTTAATATGCTTGATAATAGCGTCTTTGTATTTTGTAAGCTTAAAGAAATAATTTTCTTCACTTACAATTTCAGGTTTTTTAAGGTGGTCAGGACAAAGACCGTCTTCTGTCAAATCCTTTTCATTCAAGAAGCATTCACAACCGGAGCAATAAAGTCCCTGATAAGAATGTTTATAGATATCACCATTTTCAACCAATTTTTTGAAAATTTTCTGAACAATTGCCTTATGATCTTCATCAGTAGTTCTAATAAAGCGATTGTAATTTATATCAAGAGCCTTCCAAGCATCTTTAAACTTTTGAGAATTCTCATCACACAACTCTTTTGGTGTAATCCCTCTAGCGGCTGCTGTTTTTTGGATTTTTATACCGTGCTCGTCTGTACCAGTTAAAAAGTACATATTATCTGTTCTTTGCGAAAAATGTCTTGCCAAAATATCAGTTAAAATCTTTTCGTAAGCATGACCGATGTGCGGAGCTCCGTTCACATAATCAATAGCTGTTGTCAAATAAAATTTATCCATCTGTAAATTCCCTCATATCTATGTTTTTATTTTAGCATAAACAAGAAGGGGTTTATAAAGCACGAATAATAGATTTAATATTTTCATCAGTAATTTTTAACAAAGCAACGGTTTTTGCAGTGTTATCAAGAGCATTAAGTTTCTTCAAAATTTCGGCAGTTTTCAAGATAACAGTCTGGTTATCACATCTCAAAAGCTCCCTTACGGCATCGGTGTCATCCGTATAATCCAGAGCTGTAAACACAAAAGGACTATCCTCTCTCAATTCTGAAACCAATAACTGTCTAAGATTTTTCTTATTTACACCGCTAAGAAGCTTTTTAATATCATTTATCTCATTTTGAGTAGCTTTGTCTTCATCAAACAAATACTCATCATTTTCCGTTAAAGTATTAAACTTATCCTCAGCATTGAGTAACACCACAGCAGATACAGAATTGGCTTGTTCTGATAACACCTTTTCAAATACTTCGTACAAGTTGAAATTTAATACTTCATAAAGCCCCAAAATTTCGCCCAACCCGTTAACAATATTATTTAAAACAAGCATTCCGTCCTGATAATTAAAATTAACAAGTTCATCAAAACCGACCAAATAAGGAATAACACCCGCAATATTTTCAGCCATCGTAGAAGTTTTCATTGCCTTAACCAAATCAGGCACAGCATCTTTATTCCCATATATTACCAAAAATTTAGCTGCAAAAAGTTTTTCAAATTCGTCATCACTGTTTAATTTATCAATCGCTTCCGTGTAAGAAGTCTCATCACCTAAAATCCCTAAAGTTGCAGCACAGTTTGCATTCAAAGACTCATTTTCCGTATAAGAATTTTCTCTCAAAAGTTCGATAGCCAAAGGATCCTGAATATAGGAAAAAAACTTTGCGCAATAGCACTTTTCATTTTCATCCCCATTTTCAAAAATCTCCAAAATTTCATCGGTCAAATCTTCATTAGCATACTTTGCCAACGCAGAAACGATTGCCTCGTCATAAGAAGGCGAATAATATTTAAAAAATGCTAAAAGATTGTGATAATTAGTTTCATCACAAGCATTAAAAATTCTCTGAGCAACATTTTGTTTCACAAAATCGAACAAAAACCCGTCCTGCTCAACAAGTTCCTTAAACAATTCCACATCGGAATTATCGACCATAGCACGAGCAGTGACTTCATAGTCATGTTTATTTTTACCGGTAAGTTTCTTTAATTGCTCATTCATTACAGAAATTAATCCAGATAGAATACAGTAATAACTTTATGTCCTTCTTCAGCATACTGAACTGCATTGTGAAGAGTTTTACTGGTATGAGAAAGGAAGCAAATAAGTTGATTACACTCATCAATAATTTCTCTGTTACAAACACGAGAAGCATCAGCCAAAGTCATCATAGCTCTATCAGCGTGTTCAACGATATTTGGAACGCCGATAAGTTGATCTTGAACATCACTAGGCTGTTGACCGATAGTTTGGGGTAAAATAACTCTTAACTTATCAGGATTAGCTTTCATAGCACCGCGAATAGCAGCAGCATTTGTACCTGAAGAACCACCTGATGTAATAATGGTATTACCCTGCATTACAAGAGCAGTAGCAAGAGTTTCAATCATTTGTTGGTGAGTAATCGGAAGATTACGACTACCAATTATTGCAATTTTTTTAGCTGACTGTCTGATTGTAGCAAGTTCTTGTGCCAATTCATCAACAGTATGCGGAGAATCAGATTTTACAACATCCATATCATCAACAGGAACCATAATTGATGGTTGCTGTTCGTTACCTTGATTATCGGAATTCATCTGTATATTAATATTTTCTTCTACCATTTTTCCTACTTTCTCATTGCAATAATTATTTTTTTCGATTATGCTGATTATAACATAAATTTTTAATTTTGGGAATAGGGTATATGGAAAATATATTGGAAAATCTTAATAAAGAACAGCGTGAAGCTGTTCAGACAGTGAACGGCCCGCTATTAATCTTGGCAGGAGCCGGCAGTGGTAAGACAAAAGTGCTTACATCCAGAATAGCTTATCTTATCCAAAACGGGATAAGACCACGAAATATTTTAGCGGTTACATTTACCAATAAGGCCGCAAAGGAGATGAAAGAGCGTCTCGGAAATATGCTTGGTGAAAAGACCGTTAAGTATATGTGGGTCGGCACTTTCCACGGGATTTGCGGCAGAATTTTGAGAGAAAATATTGAAAATTACAGTTTCCAATCAGGCAAAAAATTGGATAAGAATTTCACTATTTATGATGACTCTGATACAAATGCCGTGATTAAGCAGGCTATTAAGAAGCTCAATTTTGATGATAAAATCTATCAGCCAAAACTTGTAAAAGCCGTCATTTCAAATGCAAAAAACAAAATGCAAGACGCATACACGTTTGCAACATTTGCACGAGATTTCAAATCTCAAAAAATCGCTCAAATCTTTGAAGAATACGAAAACACTCTAAACAACAATAATGCAATAGATTTTGACGATATGCTTATGTTGACGGTCAAACTTTTTGAACAAAATGCACAAGTAAGAAAAGAATATTATGACAGATTTCAGCACATCTTGGTAGACGAGTACCAAGATACAAACCTTGCACAATACAAGCTTGTAAATATGTTATATACAAATTGCGAAGCCGAAATTCCGCCTGGGCGCTCACTTTGCGTTGTAGGTGATGTGGATCAATCTATTTACAGCTGGCGTGGTGCTGATTATACGATAATTATGAATTTCCAAAAAGATTTTAAAAATACAAAATTAATCAAATTGGAACAAAATTACAGATCAACAGCCAACATTCTTAATGTTGCAAATGCAATTATCGAAAACAACACAGAACGTGTAGATAAAGTTTTATACTCCAACAAAGGCGAAGGTGAATTAATAGACTACTTTGAAGCACAGGATGAAGCTGATGAGGCAAACTTTATTGTGAGCAAAATTAAACAAGATAGCGGCGGGAATTACAATCAATACGCAATTTTATATCGTACAAACTCTCAATCCCGTGCACTGGAAGAAGCCTGCATGGCAGCCGGAATTCCATACAGAATTTACGGTGGTCTGAAATTCTATGACAGAAAAGAGATTAAAGATATCATCGCATACTTGAAATTGATATATAATCCGAATGATTCTCAGAGTTTTAAACGTATCGTAAACGTTCCGAAACGATCTATCGGAGATACTACAATAAAACGTTTACAAGACTTTGCTGATAAAGAAGATATCAGCTTGTTTGAGGCAGTACAAAGAATTCAGGAAGATGACGAAATTCCTGCAAGAACAAAAAATAAACTTAGCGAATTTGCACAGCTTATCTTGAAATTTAAAGATGCGGTTTCAAACTACAATCTGAGAGAATTTGTAACCTTAGTAATTGAAAAAAGCGGATATCTGGCAGAATTACAAATGCAAAATACTCCAGAGAGCGAAGCTGATATTGAGAACTTGCAAGAATTAGTAAACGTTGCGGAAGAATTTGTACCGGAAGATGAAAACAATGTTCTTGGCGAATTCTTAACACAAGTTTCGTTGGTATCAGATATAGACAGCATGGACAATATAGCAAACAACGTTACATTGATGACACTCCACGCAGCAAAAGGTTTGGAATTTCCTGTAGTATTTTTGGCAGGTATGGACGAGGGAGTCTTTCCTCATCAGAGAACCTTCAATATTCCATCCGAAATGGAAGAAGAGCGCCGATTGATGTATGTAGGAGTTACCCGTGCAGAGGAAAAACTCTATCTTACATCTGCAAAACGTCGTCAAATGTGGGGTGAATACAAGTACTACAATCCATCAAGGTTTATAGAAGAAATTCCATCACAATTGATGAATAGAATAGGTTTTGAAGGCAGTACGAATGATTCTTCAACATTCAGAAATGCTGTTCAGAAAGTTAAAACAGGCAGAACGGATTACTCATACTCTGCAGCACAATCTGACAGCTACGGGTACGTAAAACCATCAACAGGGTTTGGCAAAGGCTTTGTAGCACCGCAAAAACGTTCTACAACAACCGTACAGTCAAACAGAACTCCTGCCCGTTCTTTTGTTGTTAAATCTAAAGAAAATAAAAAACGTGATGAAGAAAAGGTTAAAGAATTTTTCAAAGATAATGCAATCAAGAGGATGCTTGAAGAAAAACGCAAAAATGACATTAAAAAAGCACTTGATGATGAAACAAGACAGCGAAACATTGAAGGCCGTGATACGATAACTGATGTGTTTAATGTCGGCGAAAGAGTTTTCCACGACAAACTCGGCATAGGCTATATCTTAGAAGTAATCCCTGTCGGAGAAAGCACAATGTACACAATAGATTTTGGCAGACAAGGTAAAAAAGCTATGGATGCTTCTTACGCTCATCTGAAAAAATTCTAATTGCAACATTGAATCCTTTTCAAAAATTTTCTATCTTATAGGATTACAACCGAAGTACAATGAAAAAATATCTCCCAACGGTTAAAATTTGGAAGCCGAGGGAGATATTTTTTATGAAGAATATTTTTTATCTTTTATTTTTTGTTTTGGTACTTTGTATATTTAGCAGTGCAGTATTTGCAGACGAAAAACACGACGCTCTCAAATTTTTTAACAAATATGTTTCAGCCGCAAATTCTTATGATCCATCAATAATTAATATGTACTCTCCAAACGCCAAAATTATACGCCAAGTTGTAAAGCCAAACGGAGAACTTGTCGACATAGAAACCGATACTGATACCTACATCAAACAGCTAAAACTCGGTCAAGCCACAGCAAGATTAAAAAGATACAAAAACACATACACAAATGTAGTTCCTTATAAATTAGAAAACGGATACAAAATTACATCACTTAGACAACCTTCAGGAGAAAAATATAAACTAAAAAGTTATATGGTTATTGAAAAACAACCTAACGGTAAATGGTTAATAGTAGAAGAGATGATGCAGACCAAAGTTCAGGCATTTTTAAAATATGCCAAAAATTAAAACTCTATATTAATAATCTGCTTGCCAAACATTACCAAACTTATTCTTGCCAAACTAATCTTTAAAGAAAAATGCAGCTTTCTTTTTTCTCTGTTTTCTTTTTTCTTAAATTTTTTCTCAATCAAATCAAAGAATTTTTCTTTATTATCAAGCAAAATTTTTATTTTTTTACGATTAATCTTCTTATAAAATTTTTCGTCTAATTCGCCATTTTTATCATACGCTTGAAAAATTTGAGCAAATTTTTCGACAAACTCCGGTCGAAGTTCTTCTGATATACGAAGCAAATTCCAGACATAATTGTTATATTCGTTGATAAGTTTTCTATAATTAACAACTTCCTTAATATCAGGATGCTCGTTCAAAAACTTTGTAATCTCATTATATTCATCACAAATAAAATAAACTTTTCCCGGATTTTTTACAGAAGAATTTATATTATCTTTCCTGTAATAAACGTAAGGTTTTTCAGTTAAAACAAGCCTCTTTGCAAGTGTAAGAGTTTTAAAATTGAAAGAAGTATCTTGGAAACTTGCCCCCGGAGTAGTTAAACACTTGATATTATTAGAAATCAAAAAATCTTTTCTGTAAATCCCGCCCCAAATCATAGTTTTATTTTTCAAAATCGTATGATAATCACGGAAAGTTATTACCTTATGGGCAAACTTTGGAGGAATAGTGCCAACGTTAATAGCAAGATTTGTATCTGTATAATATTCATACCAGCTGCTTCTGACGTTATCGGCCTGAAATTGCTCCGCTAAACTCCAAAGACTTTCGTACATTTTTTTATCAGCAAAATCATCTGATTCCAAAATTCCTACATATTTACTTTGAGCAAGCTCTATACCTTTATTTACACTATCACCATAACCGGAATTGGCTTTATGTATAACTTTTATTCTGGCATCATTTTGGGCATATCTGTCACAAATTTCACCCGAAGAATCAGTAGAACCATCATCTATACATATAATCTCAATATCTTTCAACGTTTGATTTTTTAAAGAGTCAAGACATTGTTCCAGATATTTTTCCACGTTATAGACTGGTACAACTACAGAAACTTTTGCCACAAATAATTCCTCTGTATCATTAAACACTCATACACTACAATTTATAATATACCAAACTATAAATTTTTACAAGACAACTTTTACATTTAACGCTTTTATGGTAAGATTAACAAGTGGGATAAATTCAGGAGGGTTTATGGATAAAAATGTTATTTGTATAAAATGGGGTACCAAATTTGGTCCTGAATATGTAAACAGATTATACAAAATGGTTGAGAAAAACCTTACTATTCCACACAGATTCGTTTGTTTTACTGACAATGGTGAAGGGTTGTTAGATGGGATTGAAGTAAGACCATTACCTGAGTTGAATGATGACGGACTTCCTGAAAAAGCTTGGAAAAAATTGGGTTTGTTTACAGATAAGTTAGCTGACCTTGAAGGACAAGCTTTGTTTTTGGATTTAGATATTGTTATTAGAGAAAATATTAATGAGTTCTTTGAAGTTCCGGGTGAATTTTTAATTATCAAAGACTGGGATTTTCCGAATGATATTATCGGTAATTCTTCCGTATTCAGGTTTGAAGTAAAAAAATATCCTGATATTATTGAAAATTTTTATAAGGAAGGTCACGATATCAGAAAACGTTTTAAAAATGAACAGGCTTTCTTATCTCATCAAATGTATGATAAAGGAATTTTGAATTATTGGGACAAATCTTGGTGCGTAAGCTTCAAACGTAATTGCCTTCAGCCGTTCCCTCTAAACTTTTTTAAGGAACCTAAAGAGCCGATGAATGCAAAAATCGTAGTTTTCCATGGTCGTCCTACTCCTGAACAAGCATATAATGGTTTTATGGGCAAGGGCGGTTTAAGATACGTAAAACCTACAAAATGGCTTGATAAATATTGGAATGTGTAAAAGATTGGATGTTTCAGATGATTAATGTTTGTGTAGCATGTGATGAGAATTATGCTAAATATGCAGGAGTATTGATTGCTTCTGTACTGTATAATGCTTCTGTTAAAGATAATCTCACATTTTATATATTAGACGGCGGGATAAGTGAGACTAAAAAAAGTGAAATTTTAGAATTAAAAAATATAAAAAATTGCGATATTAATTTTGTCAAAATTGATAATGAAATGTTTAGAGAATATATGAGTATAAAAACTCATAAATATATATCTCTTCCTACATACTATCGCTTAAAATTGCCAACACTTTTACCAAATGTCTCTAGAGTAATATACTTTGACTGCGATATGGTAGTCAATTCAAGCTTAGCACCGTTATTTAACAAAAATCTTGATGACTGTGTAATGGCAGGCGTAAGAGATATCAATAAAAAAATGCTCAAAAAAAATCCTTCATACGTTAATGCAGGCATGTTGGTTATGGACATTGACGCAATGAAGAGAGAGAACTGCGAAGAAAAATTCCTTGACTACACAAAAAAACACTTTAATGAAATTAAAGTTGGCGATCAAGAGATTATTAACGAAGTGTTGAAAGGTAAAATAAAAATTGTAGAAGACGAATGGAATGTACAATCCAGCAATTTTACGAACCGTTCAAGCTATACAAACAATCCAAAAGTTATTCATTTTGTAGCAAGACAAAAGCCTTGGCATTTTGGCTCTTTCAGCTGGCATAAAGATTATTATTTCAAATACTTGCAGCTTACACCTTGGGCCTTAAAAGAGGAAGAAAAGGATTATTGGTACAAGAAAAATAAATTGGCATCTATATTCGGGTACGTAAAATACAGACCGCTTTTTATGCTAAGACCAAGATATTATGAAGCTTTATATTGCAGTTATATAAAACCTTTATTTGAATATAAAAAACCTGTTATAAAAAATAATACATTTATCGTTTGGGAACCTTGCTCAAAAAGCCATAGCGAAGTTGTTCCTGGTTATGCAAAATATTTATTGGATCTTGGGTATCACGTGTCTGTATTAGTTAATCCTCAAAAATATAAAGAAGGATTATTTGCAAGATTTAAAGATAAAAATCTTACACTCAACAAAATGAGTCGTAAACAAATAAAAGAATTTTTCAAAAAAGATTCATTAGAAAATGTAGAAGGAGTTCTTGTAACAACTGTCGGCAAGCTATGTGATAGCATACATTATGACGAAAGCTACGCTACATTTAACAAAAACGCAGACAGAAATAAAATCTTTTTTGTAGAACACGAGTCAAAGCATTCAGTTGATGCCGGAACTTGGAGAGAAAACCTAATAACTCTGAGACAATTGGATTACAAAAATGCAAAATCTGTTGTTGTCAATCCGCATTACTTTGGAGATGTAAAAATTACCGGTAAAAATACAGATATTACAAATTTTGTAACTGTGGGTGCAATACAGGCTAAGAAAAAAAATAATAATTTAATAATAGATTCCGTACAAGCCTTGCACGATAAAGGTTATCGTAATTTTAAAGTTACGGTTATAGGTAAAGGAAGCTTAAAACATTTACCAAAAGATATTCAAAAATATTTTGACATAAAAGGTCGCTTGCCGTTTGACAAAATGTATGATGAACTTGAAAAGGCTGACTTTATGCTAACTTCATACAACGAAAAGGATCCGATGCATATTCGATACAATACGACAGGAACCAGCGGGAATTTTCAGTTAGTATACGGATTTGCAAAACCATGTATAATTATAGAAAGCTTTGCGCCAATTAACGGTTTTGACAATTCAAACAGTATTCTCTACAAACAAGATAGCGAGTATGTTCAAGCTTTAGAAAAATGTATAAATATGACTAAAGAAGATTATGCTATAATGCAAAATAATCTGAAATTATATTCAGATAAATTATATACAGAATCTTTAAATAATTTAAGGGGATTAATTAATGACTAAAATTCCGGTAGTATTTACTTTTGATAAACGTATAATTCTCGGAGCTGCAGTATCAATAAAGAGTTTAATTGATACCGCAAATTCCGATACTGTATATGATATTTATGTTTATCATCCGGATATTGATAACAAAACAGTTGCCGAGTTTGAAAAAATGCTTGATGGAACAAGACATTCTATCACTTTTGAATATATAAACAAAAATAGATTTAAAAACGCACCGATTAATAAAGGCGGAAGCTGGACAGAAATTGTTTATTATAGACTTTTAATTCCGGAACTTTTACCTCAATATGACAAAGTCATATATGCAGATACTGATGTTTTATTTAAAGGTGATTTGACTGAAGTATACAATACGGATTTAGAAGGTTATGAGTGCGCTGCGGTTGTAATGGAACCAAATAATGACAAGATGATTTGTCATAAATATTTTCCTGAAAACAAAAATGAATATACATATATTTCAAGTTTTATTATTTTCAACAGCAAAAAAATGAGAGAAGAACATTTTATCGATAGAGTTTTCGAGACAATAAAAACTTTTAATACAAGATTAAAATTTTTCGATTTGGATGTATTAAATATTACTTGTAATAAAATTAAAGATTTACCATATAGATACGGTGTTTTCCAAAGTATTTATTACAATGAAGATATCACAAAAGCTTGGGAATATTCATTTTTGAAAAATGCTTACAGCGAAGAAGAATTATTGAAAGAAAAAGCAAATACTATAATGCTCCACTACGCTGGAAATCCCGGTAAACCTTGGAGAAGGAAACATATTCCGCAGGATTACAAAGAATATATGGACAAAATTCCTAAGAGTTTAAGACGCTTTACTTTTAGAGATTTTAGGAAAAGATTATTTAGTAAGGTTTAGTATGTTTGATAAATTCCGCAATTCTTTATTCAAAATTTTTTTAGAACTTTGCATTTTTGATAAAAACAAGAGAGCTAAATTGAAGGCTCAACATGCAAAAAAATTCTTGAGAAAATACATCGATTACGTCATAACAGTAAAAAATATACCTCAAAAAGAATATAGCGGAAATAATATTATTTGGCAATATTGGCATCAAGGAAAAGAAAATGCTCCTGAGCTTATTCAAAAATGCTTTGAGAGTGTTAAACATCAAATGCCTGAGTATGAGCAGATTATTTTATCATTTGATACAATAAAAAATTATGTTGATTTACCTCAAAGATACTACTCCTTGGTAGAACAGGGCAAAATGCCTATTGCTCATTTTAGCGACATTTTAAGAACGTATTTGCTTGCTGATCCTCGATGGGGAGGAACTTGGGTTGATTCAACTATTTATTTAACAGGAAAAATTCCTGATGATATTATGAACTCAAAGTTTTGTGTACTACAGAAAAATCCGCAAACAGATAATCAAGAAAATAAAATGTCTTGCTTTTTTATTCACTCCAGACCTGACTCGGCAAATATAAATGCTTTAAAAAACTTCCTTGATAAATATTGGGCAGAAAATGATTTTGTAATAAATTATTTTTTCTATGAACATGCATCAACAATGTTATCCGACTTAACCCCTGAATTGAAACAAGAATGGGATTCTATGCCATATTATGATGCAGAAATTAGCGGGAATTTGCAAAAAGAAATGTTTAAAGAATTTTCCGAGGCTACCTGGAATAAATTGATATCTCAAACCAGTATCCACAAACTTTCTTACAAAAAATTTCCTGAACAAATATTAAAGAACAGTTATTATAACTATATTATTAATAAGGAGATATAACTATGCTATCAGTAGTAATTCCAACTTTACAGAAAAATGTAACAGTATTTTTCAAGTTATTAGACAACTTATCAAATGATAAAAGTGTAAGCGAAATTATTGTTATTGATAATTCTTTGAAAGGTTTGGATTATAATTCTCCAAAACTAAGAGTAATCATTCCTAAAGAAAATTTATATGTTAATCCAAGCTGGAATCTTGGAGTTAAAGAAGCTAAATCCGAAATCATCGGACTTTTAAATGATGACATATCTATTCCAGAAAATTTTTGCTCGGATATTATTGCAAAGATGGATAAAACAATGGGTATTATAGGTATGAACTCCGGAGATTATATTGAAACTAAAGATATTATTGGAGAACCACCACAAAAAACCGACCTTTTTTTAGAAAAAACAAAATATATGGATCTCTTTTTTGGAGTTGCGTTATTTTGTTACAAAGAAACTTATCCTAAAATACCGGATGAAATAAAAATAGTATATGGTGATGTATGGTTATATTATCAATATAAAAAACAAAAAAAAGATAACTATAGAATTTGCGGACAAAAAATATATCACCTTGGAAGCCTTTCTTCAAGTAGCATAAATTTCAATCCTATATGCAAAAAAGATGCCTATTTATACAAAAAGCTTATGGTAAAATGGTATAATAGATTATTTTCTTATGAAGAAACTTGGAAAGGTTACAAACTAAGGCTCTGCGGTCTTACATTTTTCATTCCTAAAAAAAATGCAAAAGGGTATATCAATGAATAAACTATGCTTCTTTATTTAAAAATATTTCCAAAACTTTTTCATTATACCTATTATCTATTGCACTGAAAGGTAAAACTATACCGCCAAATTCTTTTTCTACATATTTTAAAACATTCAAAACTTTGTTCTTAGGAACATAGTCCATCTTGGTTACTACAGTAAAAATAGGTAAATTATAAGCCAAAACCCATTCTCTCATCTGGTAATCATTTTTTTGAATCTCATGCCTGCCATCTATTAACTGCACAAGTGAGGCAATCTCTTCTCTTTTTAAAAGATATTCTTCCAAATATCTTTGCCACTTATTTTGCGCTTCTTTAGAAACCTTTGCATATCCATACCCCGGAAGATCCGCTATCATAAATTGATTAGAAAAATCAAAAAAGTTTATTAACCTTGTTTTCCCCGGAGTATTAGATGTTTTTGCAAGCTTTTTGTGATTTGCAAGCCCGTTTATAAAAGAAGACTTGCCAACATTAGATCTTCCCAAAAGCGGATACTCAGGTAACCCAAAGTTTGGACACTGACTTAACTTTTCGGCGCTAATTATAAATTTGGCGTTCAAAAACTTCTTATTCATTTTGTTACCAATGCTTTTTCTTGACTTTCCTTTATTCGCTTCTTATACAAAACTGTTTGAAAAAGATTATACATTTTGTCACTATTAACAACAGTAATTTGCGTTTTGTTTTTCATAAAATCTATATTCACTGCAGGCTTTTTCTCAAACAAATTCTCTCCGCTAATATTCACAATTTGGAATAAGCCCTCTTTCAAAATACTCAAGGGCTCTCTCCAGAATATTTCAAATGATTTGCGTATATCAAATTTTGCCATTATATGACACTAGACTTTCTGTTTATATTTGTTAATTAATGATATGATATAATCCCTGTCTGGGGCATTTGGATTCAATGACAAGTATTCAGTATAATACTTGATTGCACCCTGATAGTTCAATTCTCTTTCAAATGACTGCGCTTTCAGTTTTGCTATCGCAGGGCTGTTGTGATAGAAATCAATTGCTCTGTTACAATATTCTATTGCTGATGCATAGTTACCTTCTCTAAATTGTCTTTGTGCAATATCAAAGAACTCATTTGATTTTGTTTCGCACATATCGATATATGCAATACCGTTTTTCGCAATAACATTATCAGGATCTTGCATCAAAGCTTTCTTCAAAGCTGTACGTGCTGTTCTAAATTGTTTATTATGAACTAAAATTTCAGCCAAATACAATTCATCTTGAACATTATCCGCAAAGTTTACGGCATTTTCAAATGTATAAACCGCATCATTTTCACGACCTAATGCCAAATAAGCTTCAGCCTTAATTACATTATCCATAACAGAATTACCTGCTGATTGAACAATATAATTCAAGCTGTCTTTTGTCATTGGCAATTGGTGAGTCAACCTTGCAAGCTTAATCTTTGCCAAGTGGAAATCCAACCTGTTTGGAACTCTTTCGATTGCTTTATTAATATAGTCATAAGCGAGATAAAGTTCTTTATTGGTTGTCATATCACCATTATCGCCTCTATCTTTTGACATTTCATAATAAGTATTTGCCAAACCGATAATAGCATCATTACCGTAAACACTGTCATCAACCAATTTTGAATAATAATCCAAAGCTTGTTGATATTTTCTTGTTTCTAAAGATAAATCCGCAACTCTCATAATTGCATCATTATATTTAGGATTGATTGCCAAAACAGTCTTTAACTGTTCCATCGCAAATTCAGCATCAGAACGTTTTTCATAAACATTCGCAAGGTTAATGTATGGACGGCTGTTTTCAGGTTTTACTGTAATGGCTTTTTTAAATGAATTGATTGCAGCTGCCTGGTTACCTTGTACCAAATAACATTCACCCTGTAAAGTTAATGCAGGAGATGAATTTGGATTAATATGAATTGCGTGGTTCAACCAAGTCAACGCCTTGTTGTAATCCTTTTGACGAACAGCAACTTGTGCCAAATGGTACATTGCTGTCGGGTTATGAGAATTGTATTTTAATGATTTCATTAAATAATTTTCAGCTTCAGCAAGATTACCGTCAATAAGTTCCAAATTACCTAAATTATCATAAGCTGTCGCAAATTGAGGATTTATTTTTAATGTAGTTTCGAATAAATCTTTTGCATCGGCCTTGTTACCTAACAACAAAGTTGCAACACCCATTGCGTTATAAGCTTGATAATAGTTGCTGTCAAGATTTACTGCTTTTACAAATTCTTTTATTGCATCATTAAGTAAATCTTCTGAACCTCTAATATATGTAACGTCAGAAGATGTTCTGCGTTTCATATAAACTAAACCCTGTGCGTAATGTAAAGGGGCATAATTCTGATGACTTGGCATTAACTTGTCAATTTCAGCCTGTGCCGGAGCAAGTTTTTGTTGTTGTGCCATCCAGATTATTCTTAATGTTTTTGCTTCCAAATCATTAGGGGCAGAATTTAATACTGCTTTTAGAGCTGCATCAGCTTCTTTATAATTATTATATTCTATCATTTTGTCGATAGATTGATATTTCTTATATACAGAAACACCTTTCGCTACTTTTGCTTGAAATTCTTGAGAATAAGCTGATGAAACACTTAGGATACTTGCACAAATAAATGATGCTACGAGCAGTTTTTTATAATTCATGGTTTTTCTTCCCTTTACTATTACAAACCTTTTGAGTATATTGTATAATAGTTATCGTAAAAAAGCAATAAGGCAAACATGGGATTAAACGAGAGCTCTAAAAATACGTTGGAAAGTTTCAAATCTTATATACTTGTTGAACGAAATTTTTCAAAACATACCGCAAAGGCTTACTGCACCGATATTCTAGACTTTTTATTGTGGCTTGGAGATACTCCGTGTGAAGAGGTTTCTTTTTCTAAAGTTAGGGAATATTTACATTTTATCCAAAAATTTCAGTACAAAAAAACGACTATTGCAAGAAAGATTGCATCCTTAAGAACCTTTTATAAGTACCTTTTTAAGGAAAAAAAGATTGACTCAAACCCTGCTATGAACCTAAATTCACCCAAACGGATGAAAACTTTGCCAAAATTCCTCACAACGTATGAGGTCGAACAAATTTTGAATAATACTAAAATAGATACTCCGGCAGGTTATAGAAACAAAGCTATTTTAGAACTTCTTTGGGCTACAGGAATGAGAATTTCTGAGTTGAGCGGATTGAATTTTGAGGATTTGAATTTAGACGAAAATGAAATCAGAGTATTCGGTAAAGGTGCAAAGGAAAGAATTGTACTTATATCAGACAGGGCTAAATCTTATTTGCAAAGATATATTGAAACAGCGCGTCCGCTTGTCGCTAAAGGGTATGAAGTTACCTGCAACGAGACTGATCCTGTTTTTATTAATAATACAGGCTATAGACTCCAGCCAAAAACTGTCAGAAACGTTATCAATGATATTGTTGAAAAAATAGACCTGCCAAAACACGTTACTCCTCACGTTTTCAGACACAGTTTTGCGACACATCTTATAGAAAACGGAGCTGATTTAAGGGTTGTTCAGGAGCTTTTGGGACATGCCAGTATCTCTAATACCCAAATTTATACACATATTTCTTCTCAACACTTGAAAGAGGTTTATAACGAAACACATCCTAGAGCTTAGGATGTGTGTTGAATCTTTTTATTTTTTAAATAAATCTTTTACTGTAAACTTTTTCGCTTTTTCACTATGAAATTCCAACAACTTCCTTATGATAGGATTTGTTTGATTTGAAAACTTTTCTTTTTTTGTTTCCGTCTCTTGCTCGGTTTTTATGCCGTCAATTACGGTTAAATTTCTCTCGTCTTTGTTATCCATTATTTCATTATACCTCTGTATATATAAAAAATCGGTTGTCTTTTTTATTGCCTTTTTAATATATAAATATTATATAATGTTACATTTGTTTACAACGCTAGAAAACATCTGTTTTGATAGGGTTTTTGAACTTCGTAATATTGCCTTGGAACAGAAGTTTAACCGTTCCGACAGGGCCGTTTCTGTGTTTTGCAATTATGATTTCAGATTCACCTTTAGAAGCAGCTTTTGCAAGTTCATCTTCTTCACCGTCTTCGGCTTTGCGGTAATATTCGTCTCTATATATAAACATTACGATATCGGCATCCTGTTCTATTGAACCTGATTCTCTCAAATCTGAAAGCATTGGACGTTTATCAGTTCTGCTTTCTACCGCACGAGACAACTGAGATAGTGCTATAACAGGAACATCGAGTTCTTTTGCAAGTGTTTTCAAACCTCTTGATATCGTTGATACAGCTTGAAAACGATCTTCTTTGGCATTACTGCCTTCCATCAATTGTAAATAGTCGATTATTACAAGTCCCAAATCCTTTTCCTGCATTTTTAAACGTCTGCATTTTGCTCTGAGGTCAGTTAATGTACAACCTGATGTATCATCAATGAAGATTGGAGCTTGAGCAAACTGGTTCATTGCATCTGCCAATTTTTCCCAGTCTTTTGCCTGCATATTACCTGTTTTTAACCTTTGAGTATCAACTTCGGCTACAGAACATAACATTCTCTGGACAAGCTGTTGCTTTGACATTTCAAGTGAGAATATCGCAACAGGAGTTTTTGCTTTAATTGCAACATTTTGCGCTATGTTTAGTACAAAGGCTGTTTTTCCCATCGCAGGACGTGCTGCCAATATTATCAAATCTGAACGCTGCAAGCCGTTTAATAATGTATCCAATTCGTAAAAATCAGTCGGAATACCTAACAACTCGTCTTTGTGCTCGTATCTGTATTCTATTTTCTCATAAGTTTCAAGAACCAAATCTTTCACAGGAGTCAAGTCTGTTGTAGCTTTTCTGGATGCGATATCAAAAATAAGCTTTTCTGCACTATCCAAAGATGCATCTATTGAGTTCATATCATAACCGAAGGAAACAATCTCTGAACCTGCATTTATTAATGCTCTCTTGATTGCTTTTTCTTGAATGATTTTTGCATAATATTCAACGTTTGCGGTTGTTATTGCGTTGTAACTCAAATCGTTTACAAAAGATCTGCCTCCAACCGCATCAAGCTTTTGACTGTAATTTAAGACATCACATACTGTTATTAAATCTATTTTTTCATTTGCATTAAATAATTGAAGCATTGCCTCATATACATATCTGTGAGCAGGTTTATAAAAACTATCCGGCTTTAGTGTTTCTACGACTTTTGTCAAAACTCTCGGATTGACCAAAATCGCGCCCAGAACTGCTTCTTCTGCCTCTATATTTTGTGGCAATAAATGTGATAATTCCTTATTTTTTTCTTTTGCAGGCATGCCCCAACTTCTCCTTTTTCCATGAACATGATACATGTTTAAAGTTTTTTTTCACTAATGAAGTATATTGGGGTTAATATATTTTAATGATACATTACCTAAAATTCCGAAAAATCTGTACCATAAGAATCTATATCTATACCGCCATCGGTTTGAAATATATCATCTGTGGTGTTATTGAAGTCTAATTCGTGATTTGACGGGAACATATCATCCGTACTGTTATGGAAATCAAATCCGTTATCTGATGGGAATATATCACTAGCATCGTTTATTTTTATTCCCTCATCAGGTATCAAATCTTCTCCAAATGTGCTTTGTTTGTTTGGATTAAAACTATTATAATTATTTGCTGTCAAATCTCTCATTTGGCGTTCATATTCTGTTGATTTGCTTAACGTATCTTGGAATTCTGTTGTTTTTAAAGCGTTTTCGCCTGTATTTACTACTTCATCAAGAGCCTGCGCTTGAATAATTGCAGGAGTAACTTCATCTTCTGCCACTCTATTTAGAGCTGTTTTCTTCATTAGAGCTGCTTTATAAGTGTCGTTTTTATTTACAATATTTCTAAACCTTTCAACAAGATCTTCTGCTTTTTTTATAGGTTCAGAATATTTATCCAAATTTAATATTGTAAAGTCGTGCATATCATGACCCGTCAAGATATTACGCTCATCAAAGCCCGCAAGATAATGTTGATATTTTCTTGCTGTTTGTACAATATCTTGTTTACGAAGCTCTTTTAAGATGTTTATAACTTCTTCTGTATTACCTGAAACATCGAGAGCCTCTGCCTTGTTCAATAATTCTTCAAAATTACCGATTATTTCAGGAGTTTTGTTTATACCGTTTTTTCTTGCTTCTATTAGGGCAGGCAAGCCTTTTTTCATTGATAATGCAAGTTTGTTGGTTCTTCTTTCAAATGTTTCTTTTAAATCGGTGATTTCTCTTATAATTTCTTCATTTTTTATTTGGGATACGTCAGGATTTGCTTTTTCAGCTTGCTGCTGCATTCTTTGAACAAATTCTTCTGACATTTTTTCCAGGTCTGCTGTACTTATTTCTTCACCGTTTTTTACGCGTTCAAAAAGTTGTAAAACTTCTTGTTTTCCGCCTTCATTTATTGTTGTTAAACCTTCTTTTATTTGTGATAATTTTGCTGTTGCTTGTTCCAAATCTTTGTAATAAGAACTCATTTCTGCACTATTCCAAGAATTTGGTTTTTCTTTTGGTGCTAAATTTTTATCTATTTGTTCACCATTTAATTTTGTTGGGGTGTGAAGCTCCTTATCAACTTTTGCGTATATATCTTTTCCTTTTGCTATAGATGCATCTAACAATGTTTGAGTTGCTTGCTCGTCTACTTTTGGTTGTACATTATCTATAATTTTTTCGGTTTTCGGAATAACTTCCTCTGCTACAACATTTATCGCTTCATCTGCCTTTGGAAGAATTTCTTCAACTGCAAAATCAACAGCCTCATCTACATTTGAAGTAACTGTTTCTGTTACTGTATCTACAATATCATTAGCTTTTTCTCCAACTGTATCTGCAACTGTTTCAGCTTGTTCCCTCAAAGCTTCAGCTCCTTCTTGTGCAACTTTTTTCGCAGCCTTACTGTTAAAATGATGGTATAATCCAAGACTGCCTAACACTACTGCGGCTAAGGCTGTTGCACCTACCATTAAATTTGAGGCTTTTATTTTTTTCTGTATCTTTTGCTTCGACTGTTTTTTGAGGTTCCTTATTTGTTTCACCTTTGAAATTCGGGGTATTATAGCTTTTTAAACTATATTGAGATATTTTATCTATTGCCATACACAATCCTTCTTTGCTTCTACATATATATTATAAATATTTTTGGGTCATTTTTTGCTGTATTTTTTTTATTATTTCGGTCGTGTAATTTATTATTTATACGGATATTATTGATTTTCAAGGCTTTTTAATATTTTTTAATAAATTTTTAAAATTACTTATTTTCGCTACAATATAGATATGTGCGATTTTAAATTAAAAAAGATAGCAAAATATTTAATTAATAACAAACTTTATCTGGCAACTGCAGAATCTTGTACCGGAGGACTTTTAAGCTCCAGATTTACTGATATTTCAGGCAGTTCGGCTTTTGTAAGAGCGAATTTCGTTACTTACGCAAATGAAGCGAAAGAAGAATTTCTATCAGTACCGCGCTCTATATTGGAAACTAACGGAGCTGTTAGTCAAGAATGTGCTTTCTATATGGCGGAAGGACTACACCTCAAAACAGGTTGCGATGTAGCTATTTGTACAACAGGTATTGCTGGTCCTACAGGAGGAAGTAAAGAAAAACCGGTAGGATTGATGTTTGTTTCAGTTTATTTCAAAGGAAAAATTCATGTGGAAAAAGTTTTACTGCCTTCTTTTCTTCCAAGAAAACTTATGAAATACCTGTTTACACAAAAAGCTATCAGTTTTGCTTACAAAATTATTTCACCATAATTTGTGCAATAAGTTCAGGATTTTCTTTTATCAAAGTATCAGCAAATACTCGTGCATCAATTTGAGTAATGACTATTGATAGCAAATCATTCGGAAGCTCTTGAAGCATTTTTATTTTTTCTTCAGGCTCTATTACAGACATTGCCTTAACAACTTCCGGCTGCTGTTTATAAGTATTAATCATATTTGTATATGCATGAGGATCTATATTTTGATACAAATCGTTGTGTTCTTTTGCCATATTCAAAGTTAGCTGCTGCTTTGCTATCGGCTGCATTGAAAGCATTGCATCTTTAAATTGAAGCGGATTTAACTCTGAAAGCTTATCTATTATCTGATCAGAATTCAATTTATCGGTACTTTCACCGCTTACACTTTCATACATCTGTGCAAGATACTCTTGAGGTATTGCCGGTAAGTGGTTTAATACCTTATTTTTTTCTATATCCGTATCGGTTAAGAATTTGTCTAATTGGTCTTCCGGAAGGTATTGAACAATTTCTTCCTGCGAAAACATTTCAAATACTGTATTTACAAGCTGTTCAGGAGGAATTTCTTCTAACATTTTCATTAACTTGTTTTGTGTAAAATATTTTAGCCCTTCATTTATATCCTCTTCCTCCATAAGAGGCAAAAACTCTCTTAATTCATCTGCTGTCATTTCGTTCAAAAATTCAAGCTTATTCTCAGGATCGGCCAGTTTAAAGATTTTAACAAGCATATCAGGTGATTGAAAAAGCTCTTCCGCATATTTTACCGCTTCCTGATTGCCAGCTTCTGCCTCGGCTTCTACAATTTCTTCAATAGTCATCAACGCATATTCCTGCTGCATCTTGCTGGCAGAAATATTCAATTTATACATTAGGGTTGTTAAATCTGCATCGATTACTATACTCATAGAAACGCCTCGTTATATATATATACTAACGGTCGTTTTTAACCCAAAATTCAATATTCACTATTTTTATTAACAATTCTTAATAAAAATAAATTACTTAAATGATGATTTTTCCGAGGAAAACATTATAATCTTTGTATGAGAAAATTATGTATAATTTTACTGATTATATTTTTTGCTCCACAAACCTGTCTGGGTGCTTTTTTCAGCAAAAAGCCAGAAAATGCTGTTGACACTTCAAAAGGTTACGTGGGTACTTTGCCTGATTTGACAAAAGAACATCAGCCTTCTGAAACATCTGTTTCTACACCTATTTTTGACAAAACTAAAGAATTTAATTCAGCTAACGAAATAAAGCCTGTTCCAAGAGACAACCCTGCTTTTGTAAATATTATTCTTAAGCAAGACAAACTATCCCCTTATGTAGCAGATTTGCAGGAATTTATTGAGATGCTGGAGCAGATCTACGATTCTATTGAATCGGAAGAAAATGTACAAAGATTTGCTGCAAGAGTTTATTTCCTTAACAAAAATGCAGAATATTTTAGAGATAAATATTCTGATAAGCCTGAAAGCAGCTACATATCTTATGAAAAAATTCTTGAAGTCAGTGCTCATGCCAAGAGCGTTTCAGAATTGAGAACTGAAGCCGAAAAATACAAGCCATATCTTGCTTACACAGGAACAGGCGCTATTTACAACATAAATAATATTAATCAGCAGCTTGACTATCTCAAAACCGAAGTTGAAGATTTAATCAATGTTTTGAAAGAAACAAAGTAAAAAAATATACCTAATAGGGTAATTGTAAGTATAATTTTTATTTATACAATTATTTGTATGCAAAAACTTCTTGATAAAACAACTAATAAAAAAGTTGCTTTTGTAGAAAACGTTAGAGCTGTGAATTCTACAGATGATTTTTCATCCAAAAAGCTTTGTATTATAAAAACAAATTTTAAAGATTTACATCAGGTTAAAAAGCTTATATCTGCATATCCTAAGACTGAATTTTGGCTTACATCTTCGGATATCTCAAGAAAAAACATTATAAAAGCTAATTGTTTCGGTATAAAAAATGTTATACCATATCCTTTTGATATTAAAATTATAAGGGATTATTTCAATCAGAAGAAAGAAAATATTTGCGATGAAAAGTATAACAATGAAACTTTTTGCTGGATGAAAGATCTTAAGATAATGATTGTAGATGATAATCCGATGAATGTTGATTTGCTTGCTGAAACTTTTGCAAATTCAGGATTACAAATATACACATTCTTAAAATCTCAAGATGCACTAGATGCTTTATATAAAGAAAAATTTGATCTTTTTTTGCTTGATATTATGATGCCTGAAATTTCCGGTTTTGACCTAGCTGTGAAAATTAAAAACTCAGAATTAAACAGCGACACTCCTATTATTTTTATATCCGCCTTGTCCGATTCAGAAAACAAAATAATGGGTTATGATTTGGGCTCTTGTGCTTATATTGAAAAACCTTTTGATGTGAATGTTGTTCGCTCACAGGTATTTAACATTTTAAAATCAAGAAAACTTCAATGTGCTATAAATGAAACTAAAGAATCTTTTGTAGCTATGGTAGCGCATGATCTGAAATCTCCTGTTAATGCTGAAATCACGGCTTTAGAAATTTTGCTACAAAAACTTGAAAGCCAAAAAGATATTGAAAATAATGAAATCGTTACGGATTTATTGCAAGCTGCAAAATATATGAAAACTTTGATTAATAACATTTTGAGCAAGTATAAATTCGAAAATAGTCAAGTTTTACTTAACAAGAGTTATTGTTCACTTTATACGGTTATTACGGAAAGTGTTGCGGAAACAAAATATCTTGCAGCTGATAAAAAACTTTCATTCGTTTTCACAAACAAAACTAAACATTCTTCTACGTTTATAGATTACATTGAAATAAAAAGAGTCTTACATAATCTTTTTTCAAATGCAATTGAACACGCACCAAGAAACTCTGTTGTTAATATTCTACTTAATGATTACAAAAATTTTTTGCAAATTTCTGTAGAAAACAAATTCAATGGCACACCTCCTGATAATATAAATGATATATTTGAAAAATTTGTATCCTTCGCAAACAAATCTAAGTGCGTAAATTCAGGATTAGGACTTTTTGTTGCAAAAAAAATTATTGAGGCTCACGACGGGTTTATCAAAGCTGAAATTCCTACTAAAGATTCTATTTGTATAAAACTTATTTTGCCCAAAGAGAAGTAATTATTTCACATAAAATTCAGCTTGTGTATATACTTTTGTAGGCTTATCTTTAGAATAAACTTTCATTATATAAGCTCCTGTATCATTAAGAACTATATAATCAGTAAAATATTTATCCTCTTCATCCTTGAGTCGTATATTCCTTGTCATTACAAGTTCATAGCCCAAATATTCGGCACTTCCTTTTTTTATAATTTGGATATCCAAATATCTGGAATGCTGATATTCAGGCATTAAAATCAAATAGTAAATCCTTGTACCAGGCTTAAATACACTAGAATAATCAAGTACATTCTCTTTTGTTACAGGACGATTGTAAAATAATATTCCTGTTTTTTGAGTACACGCTGATGTTAAAGTAATCATCATTAATGCAAACAGTAATACAAAAAATTTTTTCATTATTTTTTCAAACTCTTAATTCTATCCTGAACAGCGGCTACTGCGGACTTATCTGTATTATATTGCAAGAATAACTCATAATTCTTGATTGCCTCTGTTTTATTTTTTTCGCTTTCGTAAGCTGCTGCCAAAGCATAATATGCATAGGCATATTCTTTATCTATGCTTATTGTTTTTTCAAAGCATTTTTTACTTTCTGTGACATCTTTTTCGTTTGCATAAACCAAACCAAGATTAAACCATCCATCCGCATATTCAGGATTTACAAATATAGCTTTCTTATAATAATCTATTGCGTTTGCTTCATCATTTTTAAGCTTATATACATTACCCATTTTTAACAAAGTTACTTCATCAGAAGGGTTAAGTGCTAAAGCTTCTTTATAATTCTGCAATGAATTGTCATATTGTTTTGTCTTATAATATTCGTCACCAAGAGAAATCAATTCTTTATTTTTTGCCATTTTTTCTGTGTTTTCGGCACTATCAGTAATAGTTATAGCTTGAATTTCTCCATTTGTTGCAGTGTTATCATCTTTCACAGAATTAATTTCAGAAATAAACTCTGCAAATTCATTACTGTACTCTGCATTTTCAGGATTCATAGATATTGCTTTTTCGTAGTACTCTGAAGCTTTATCGTTAACCTTGCAAGCTCGATAAGCTCTTGCTAATCCGATATAAGCAGCACTATCCTTTGTTCCTCTGGAAATTGCTTTTATAAATACATCCGTTGCATTGGAATAATTCTGACGTCCAAGCTCTTCTTGCCCGAATGCAACTAATGCATCTGTCAAATTATTCTGAATAACTTCACTGTTTTTTTCCGCCAAAATCTCATTATATAAAGCTATAGCTTCCTCATATTTTTTCATTGCA
Source organism: uncultured bacterium (assembly GCA_949283255.1). Taxonomy (GTDB): domain Bacteria; phylum Cyanobacteriota; class Vampirovibrionia; order Gastranaerophilales; family Gastranaerophilaceae; genus UBA1221. Next base: position 113,324 of record CASDRS010000003.1, read on the forward strand.
TGGAGAGCTATTGCTTTATTTGTCAAAGTATCAAAATCATTTGCATCAGCTACTAACAACTCATCATAATATTTTATAGCATTTGCATAATCTTTTTTGTAATGATAACAAGCTGCGACAGACTTTTCTACATCAACATCTTTTATCCCCATAGCTAAGACTTTTTCATAATTTAAGATTGCATTATCATAATCTTTCATTCTCTGATAAACAATACCTAAATTCTTATAAACTCTGCTATCGTCAGGATATGCAGTCATGTATTTTTTATACTCTTCTATAGCTTCTGCATTTTTTGACATATCAGCCAACAAATTTGCATAATCAAACCTCAAAGATGCTAAATTCGGATTTTCTTTAAATATTGCGTTAAACTGAGCTAACGCCATATCATTCTTATCCAATGCCTGATAAGACAAAGCTAAACAAACTTTTGCCGTTGTATTTTCAGCATCTTTTTCGACAGCCTTTTCTAAAAATTCAACAGCCTTTTCATAATTCTGAGTTTCAAACAATGCAATACCATAATTTGCATAATCATCAAAGTGTTGATTATTGTTTACGTACAAATTTTCAAATTCAACAACGGCTTTATCAGGCTTGTTATCAGCCAAATAAGCATTTGCAAGACTTTTTCTTGCTTCCCAATGTTGAGCATACGTATTCAAGAAAGTATTGTAATTTTCAATAGCTTCCTTATAATTTTTCATCTGATACTGTACATTTGCAAGGTTAAGGTAATTATATTTATATTCAGGGAAAATCTTTAAAGCTTTATTATAAGCACCGAGAGCTTCAGTGTATTTTCCTTGAGTTTCATAAATACTGCCCAAACTTATATAAACAAAGGCGTCATTAGGTCGTAAATCTGCAACTTTTGTATAAGCCTGTATGGCTTCATCATATTTATCCATATCAGTATACAAGCCTGCTAGTTTTGTATATAACATAGCATCATCAGGTGAAAGTTTTATAGCAGCCAAAACTTTATCTACAGCTTGTTGATAATTATGCTGGTACTCAAGACTGCAAGCTTCCTGATACAAAGTACTTGCCTCCGGAGTCATTGCCGAATAAACAGGACTCATGCAGGCTAATGATAAAATAAACGACGCTAATAATATTTGCTTATTAATTTTCCCACTCCTTGTTTTTTATAACAATATACCAAAAAATTAGATTTGTGTAAAGCTTTGAGAATACACTGTCTTTCCTAATAAAACCTCTGCGGTTTTTATTATTTGCACTTGCTCTACATCTTTCTTACAATATTCTACATCATCCAATTCTGAAAATCCCCCTATCATTTGGGCAATATTCTGATACAATTTATCCTTTTCAGATTCAGGCTTGCCACATTCAAGCATTCGTATAATTCTTATTAACTCTTTATCACAACCATCGACTATTGCAGCATCCAATCCTGCACCGAATGCCATAACAGCAAATACTCTGTTTATCAAAGGTCTTATTTCTTTTGAAGCTCCGTTTGAAATATTCGAAAGTCCGATAATTGTGTTCACCGGAGGATCAAAACTTTCTTTTATCATTTGTATTGTATGCAAAACCTCTAAAGCTTGCCCCTGATCAACAGAAACTGGTAAAACCAACGGATCAAAAAATACATTCTCTGACAATATTTCTTTTTCCATAAATTTTTCATACATTTCAAAGGCTAAACCCATTCTCTCGTCTGCAGTTTTTGGGATACCGGTTGATTTGCTCATTGTAAGAGCTATCAATTTACAATTGTTTTGAAAAGCAAGCTCTGTCAAAGTTTCGAGTTTTTCATCGTCTCTTGTTGTACTGTTTATAAAAACATTTTCTACATTTCTACAAACACCAAAACCTGCCTTCAATTCATTAAAATTGGTTGTATCAAAAGAAAGCCCTTGTTTAGAGTTACTTTGAACAACCTCGACCAGCCAAGGTAAAATATTTTCAAGCTCGCCTTTTGCTGGTCCAATATTCAAATCTATATAATCTACTGTATCTTGTTTTTTTAATAAATTCACTATAAAATCTCTGTCTCTGCTAACTAAAGCTTCTCTAACAGATTTTGATATAATGTGAATATTTTCTCCAATCAAAAGCATATTATAATTTTAACACAAATTTGAAGTTATAAGGATTATATAAAAAATAATTCTTTTTGGTAATAGGAAAATAATAAATAACCAGTTATAATATATACAATTCAAATGGTGTGTTTATTAGTACGTTAGCAGAAAAGGGGTAGATTATGAAAACATTGATTAAAGCTACAAGTCCGAAGAAAATTAAATCGAAATTTAATGACGAGTTTGAGAAGTACTTAAAAAAACAATGCATGAAAACAACCTTTAACGGTTTGGAATTAGAGACATTTACTTGGTACAAAAAAGTACTTGGTTTAACATAGAAAATAGCCTGCTTTAATAGCAGGTTATTTTTTTCGCCAAAAATAGAGTTCTCTTTTTCTTCAAAGTTTTCTTTTTATTTTATTTATTATTTATAATATATATTTAATAAAAGAAAATAATCATCATAATAAGCTGTACAAATTTGTAGAAAACCTTGAAAACTATTGTTATATAAGGTTTTACAATTTTAAAAATTTGTAGAAAACTTTTATAAATTTCTACAAAAAAGAATGTAAAAAACTCCTCAAAAAATAAACCTGTAGAAAACTCATGAATTTTCTACAAAAAACACACAAGTTTTCTACAGAAAGAAAAGGAGTTTAACTATGCCATATTGATTCGGGGTCTTCCGACCATATTTATCAAAATATCTATAACTCTTGGCATTTGACATTTAAAAGAATAATTTCCGTTCGAAAGTGAGCATTTTTTACAGTCACATCCGATTGAATAACACTCAAGAGCTTGTTCAGTCCAACTTTGTGTAATTGAAGAAGAAATATCTCCTTCTATATTTTGAGAATAGTTATTATTTTTTTTAGAAACATTGACCATACTTTCAATCCCCTAAACATTTATAACTAACCCATCATTATTTTACACTTACTATATTGTATTTTAATCCTTTATTTGGATGAATTTTTCTGATATAAATTAAAGTTATGAGACAAGAAAAATCCAAAAAACAAATAAAAACAGAACTTTTGTCACCTGCAAAAGATAAGGAAACCGCAATTGCCGCAATAGATTGCGGGGCAGATGCAGTTTATATAGGAGCTTCTGCTTTCGGTGCAAGAGCTGTTGCATCAAATTCTTTAGAGGATATTGAAGAAGTCGTTAAATATGCACATAAATTTAATGTAAAAATAAATGTTGCGGTAAATACTATATTAAAAGACGAAGAACTTCCGGAAGCTGTAAAATTGATAGAAAAGCTTTATAAAATGGGAGTTGATGCAATAATTGTTCAAGACATGGGTTTGATAAATTTAGCAGTCAAAAAACAGCTTCCACCAATAGTTTTGCACGCAAGCACTCAATGCGACAACAGAACTTTAGAGAAGGTAAAATTTTTTGAGGAAGTTGGACTTTCACGTGCAGTTCTTGCAAGAGAATTATCTTTGAAAGAAATAAAAACAATATGTGAAAATACAAATATAGAAATAGAAACGTTTATTCATGGGGCCCTTTGTGTTTCGTATAGCGGGCAGTGTTATTTGAGTTGTTCCATCGGAGGACGTTCTGCAAACAGGGGAGAATGTGCTCAACCTTGTCGAAAAAAATATACTCTTGTAGATGAATGTGGAAATATTTTGGCTCAAAACAAGCATCTTCTTTCACTGAAAGATTTTAATGCATCTAAGCATATAGAAGAATTAGTCCGTGCCGGAGTAAAGTCTTATAAGATAGAAGGAAGATTGAAGGACATAAATTATGTGCGCAACGTAACAGGTTTTTATAGGAAGGAGTTGGACAAAGTTTCTCAAAAATCTTCTTCCGGTAAAATATTCTTTGATTTTGAACCTGATATAAATAAAACATTTAACAGAGGGTATACGGATTACTTTTTGGAAGAAAGAAAGAAATGCTTTAACTTTGATTCTCCAAAAATGATAGGAGAATTTGTCGGACTTGTTAAAAAGTCATCTCTTGGCTGGATAGAATTAGACAAAAATATCCAGAAGTTAAATTCTCAAGACGGAATTTGTTATTTTGAAGATGATACTCTAAACGGATGCCTGATTAATAAAGTTGCTGATGGAAAAATCTATTTGAACAAAAATATAAAAATAAAAAACGGTGTAAAAATCTACAGAAATAATGATTATATTTTTGAAAAACATTTATCTGTGACAAAAACAAAAAGACGGTTGGGTGTAAAGTTTATATATTCTAATAGTACTCTACGTGCAATTGATGAAGATAGTTATGAAGAGTGTATAAATTTAGAAAAATATGAAAAAGCCAAAAATCCAGATAAAATGAAAGAAAACTTAAAAAATCAATTGGAAAAAACAGGCGACAGTGATTTTTATGTGAATGAAATAAAAATAGAAGGTGAAGTTCCATTTATTCCAATATCAGAGATAAACAAAATCAGAAGAGAGCTTTTGGAAAGTATAATAGCCAAACGGTTAGAATTATACAAAGTCGAAAAACAAAAAGATTTGAAATATGTTCCATACATCAAAGACAGTGTAGATTATAGAGCCAACATATATAATAAAGAGGCGGAAGAATTTTACCAAAAGTGCGGAAGCTCTGTTAAGGAGAGGGCTTTTGAGGGTTTAGTAAAAAGAGATGGAAAAGAATTAATGAGGACAAAACATTGTCTAAAGTATGCATTTAATTTATGTAAAAAGCCAAAAAAACTTTATATCGTGGATGAGAAGGGTAAAAAGTATAAATTAGGTTTTGACTGTAAAAACTGCGAAATGACAGTGTTTGAGTGATAAATCAAAAAATCTGAAAAATATATTAAGTGATGTTACAAGATTTAAAAAATATTTGTCTTTTTTGTTTGTACAAAATACAATATAAGTGGGAAATTTTGAGGGATTATTAGTTATGACAGAACAAGCGCTTAAAGAGAGGACTTTAACACCACAAGAGGTTAGAGCAATTTTAAATACTGACAACAAAGAAATCGTTGAGCTTTGTAAGAAAGCTTCAATATTACCTAGAAAAAATAGCCGTGGGATGACTTATTTTTCATACGACGAAGTAAAGAATTTAAGAAAGGTTCAAGCAATGAAAAATAAAGTAACAAATCCTGTAGTACAAAGCAGTGCACCTGCACAAGTTCCGGCTATGAAGAGCATTCTATCATCTATCAAGAATATGGAAAATACATTGAGCGAAAAAATTGCTCAAGTGATAGATGAAAAATTGGAAGGTATGGATGAAGTTGTCGTAGAATTGATTCGTTGCAAGACTGATAACGAAACTCTAAGACAAAAGATAGTTGATTTAAATAAAGAACTTTATCAATTAAAGAACAGATTAAACAGTTACAAGCCTGTAGGTCTTGGTTTATACGTAAAAAAAGACCAACACGTTTGGAATAATAAATAAGGGATAAAATATGGCTGTAAAAGAAAAAGACGCAGAGGTAACTTCAGTTTCTGATGAAAGAAGTAAAGCCTTAAAGTTAGCTATTGAAAAAATTGAAAAAGATTTTGGTAAAGGTGCCATAATGAAACTTGGCGATAAGGCAACAGTAAATGTTGATGCAATCCCAACAGGTTCATTGGCATTAGATGTGGCTTTGGGTATAGGAGGAATACCTCGCGGTCGTATAATAGAAATTTACGGTCCGGAAAGTTCAGGAAAAACAACTTTGGCTCAACATATTGTTGCAGAATGCCAAAAAAGAGGCGGAATAGCAGCATTTGTTGATGCAGAACACGCTCTTGATCCTGAATATGCAAGAAATCTTGGTGTTCAAGTAGATGACTTATTAATCTCACAGCCTGATACAGGTGAGCAAGCGCTTGATATTACAGAAGAATTGGTTCGCTCAGGAGCTGTTGATGTTGTAGTTGTCGACTCTGTTGCAGCATTAGTTCCAAAGGCTGAAATTGAAGGTTCTATGGAAGATCAGCAAATGGGCTTGCAGGCTCGTTTGATGAGTAAAGCTTTGAGAAAATTAACAGGTATTATAGGTAAAACAAACACAACAGTTATATTTATTAACCAATTGAGAATGAAAATCGGTGTAATGTACGGCAACCCTGAAACAACAACAGGTGGTAATGCTTTAAAATATTACGCAAGTGTCCGTCTGGAAATTAAACGTACAGACGGTGTAAAAGGAGAAGATGGTGATATTGGTAACCATGTAAGAGTTAGAGTTTTGAAAAACAAAGTTGCTCCTCCTTTTAGAACAGCAGAATTTGATATTATATTTGGTAAAGGAATTTGTAAGGTAGGAAATATTCTTGACGTTGCAGTAAATCTTGGCATCGTAAATAAGGCAGGTTCTTGGTTTAGCTTTAAGGATGAAAAGTTGGGTCAAGGTCGTGATAAGGCAAGAGATTTTCTTACAGAAAACCCTGATATTTTGAATGAAGTTGAAACTTTAGTTAGAGCAAAACTTGCCGAATAAACAATTGTAAAGATATATAAAGTTAAAAAAATAGGCAAAACTCCAATAATGGCAGTAGTTTTGGAATTTTGGCATGTTTTATTGAGCAAATAACTAGCAAGAAAAAACATGTTTATTTTTAAAATAAGCATAATTACGTACAAAAAGGAGGTAATACTTTATGCAAGTAGGTGCAATTCAATGTTATACTAATTTTACAGGCCGTTACAGAAACAATAAAGTTGATAATAATAATGAAGAGAACAGACAAATAGAAAACAAACCAAATGTATTTTATGGCGACAGAGGTAGCAGAACATTGAAAAATGCTGCAAAAGGTGCAGTTGCTGCAATGTTTTTCTTACCAATAGTAGGCGGAGGTTTGGCAAGCTGTGATACAGAAGCTTTATCAGAAGCTTACGCTTACGCAGAAGCAAAAGACAGTTGCGGATGTAATATTGTAAACGGCAAAGACACAGTTACAATAGTACTTCCTGGCAAAGACAGTATTATCCACGATACAATAACTCAAATTATTGAAGACAGAGACACTGTATATATCAAGAAATGTTATGATTCTCCAGTAATTGATGCAATAAGAGATTTCTTTGAAGCAAACGATATAGATTTAGGCGATGAAAGAATTCCGTTGACCATAACTTGGATCGATGAACAAAATGTTCCGGCTCGTCCAAAACAAGTATTTGACGGAAGATCTTCAAGTTATGATGAAGTAAATTATACTGTTGACAGAACTCCTTGGGATAATGAAACAGGTTCATTCATTTTAGGTAAAGGTGATACTTACGAAAACATTCGTTACTCATTAACAGAAGATGGTAAATTGATGATGTCTCGTTTTGTACCTCGTAACCCATACGTAAAACCAAAATCAAGAGGTGAATGGATATATTCAAACAGTGCAGTTTATGATATCAATAAAGACAAAAATGTTGTAAACAGATATAAAGTTAACAATGACGGTTCTGAAGAATATGTAGGTACTTTCAAGCCTGGTGAATTACCTGGAACTATAAAAGTAACTAACCCATACGGAACAGATTGGCGTTATTCAAACGTAAAAGTTGTAACAGGAAAAGCTCCTGATTGCGATGAATAACTAATAAAACCCAAAAGAAGAAATAAAAAACAGCTCCTTATTACAAGGGGCTGTTTTTCTTGTAATTTTGTAAAGGCGAAGGGATAAAATATTTATTTTTAAAAGGTTTTATAATACAATTAAGTAAAAATATGGGGAGTAGGATTTATGAAGATTGTCGTAAAAAAAGAGGATTTATATAACGGTATAAAAATAGTAGAAAAAGCTGCAGGGCAAAAAACTGTATTGCCAATCTTAGCAAATATTTTGATAGAAACAATAAACCAAAATTCAATAAGATTAGTTGCACAAGATATGGAAATGGCAATATCAACTATAGTAGATGCTCAAGTTGAAGAAGAAGGTAAAATAACATTACCTTCAAAAACCTTGAATGATATTGTTTCAAAATTGAGTAATAAACTTATTACTATAGAATTTAACGAATCAGAGGGTGCTGATTCTACAGTAGTAAACATAACTTGTCAGAATTCAAAGTTTGATTTGGTTGGTATATCAGCTGCAGAATTTCCTTCAATGAATAAAGTTGCGGCAGAACAACAAGAAACAGGTCTTGATATCGAAATAAAACCATTTTTAAAAGGAGTAAAGCAGGCAGGTTTTGCGGTATCATCAGCTGATTTGTATAGAATATTCTCAGGTGTTGTTTGTAAAATATCAGGTCAAACCTTGGAGATAGCTTCTACAGACGGAAACAGACTTGCAAGAGTAAGAGAATCAATACAAAATCAAGAAAATTCAGACTTACAATTGGTAATACCATCAAAAGTTTTAAATGAATTTATAAGAATAAGTTCATATATAGAAGATGAATCTGTAAAATTAACAGTTGCCGGAAAACAGATTATATTGAATACATCAAAAATTTCAATGGTAGCTCAATTATTGGAAGGTAAATATCCTGATTACAATGTGTTGATTCCGCAAGATTGTCAGAAAAATGCGACAGTGAATGTTGCTGAGATGGAAACAGCTCTGGATCGTGTATCAACATTGGTTAACGAAAAGACAAGTATCGTAAAACTAGAGTTTACGGAAAATAATCTAAAGCTTACTGCAGATACTCCAAATATGGGTAAATCCGAAGAAACAATGGCAATAGATTATACCGGAGAAGATATTACAATAGCATTTAATTATAAATATATATTGGATGTATTGAGACATATAGAAAGTGAAGAAGTAAAGATAGGATTGAATACAAACCTTTCTGCGTCTGTATTTAGACCAAATACAGATGAAGACTTTGTATGTCTTGTAATGCCTGTTCGTTATTAAAAATATATGTAACAAAATATTAAAAAACCTTCCGAATAATTAAAGTTTGGAAGGTTTTTTGTCGTACATAAAACTGTTGAGGTTAGACAAAATAAGGAGCTGAAAAATGTATCAATATACAATTTGGCCTGGTGCATATAGTTTTAAAGAAGAAATAGGATTGTTTTTAGACTTTTTTAAAAAGCAGTTGCAATTTTTAATAGAAGAAATTGAAAAAACAGAAAAAGCTATAGAAAAATAAAATAGCTGTTGATTGGGTAATGTAACATAAAAATGTGAGTAAAAGTTTATAATGACCGGAGCAATCCGGTCATTTCGATAAATATTACGAAAAATCAAAATTCATGATATAATCAATATATGAAGAGATTGCTAGTAATATCATTAATATTATCCTCTTTATGTATGCCTGTTATGGCAAATGAGATAATAGAGGATTATATGGATATAGTATCGAATGATTGTGTCTTGGGAGATTATGCAGATGCCGTTTTGTATTTGGATAAGATAATAAAAATGACGCCTAACAATCAGGAATACAAGAAATTAAAAGATTTGTTGTATCAGTTAGGTACAACAAATCAAAAATCATTTATCTCAGGATATAATCCGCAATTAGATAAAGCCTTTAGTGCGAAACTTGTCGGAGATCGTGTAGGTGAAGAAAATGCCTTAAAAGAAGCAACAAATGGCGGCAGCTTTTGGGCATACAGTTATTTAGGCGATTATTTTAGAGATAATAAAAAATATCAGGAAGCTATAGACGCATATTTTAAGGCTTATGAACTTCAACCTTCGTTTACACAAGCATTGTTGTCAATAGCAGTATGTTATTTGGAATCTGGGCAATATGATATGGTAAACGAGCCTATAAGAAGATTTTTATACCAAAATCAACAATCGGATGTAGCTTATGCAATAAGAGCAAAAGCTTATATGATGTTGGGGCAATATGTAGATGCTGAAACGGAAATAGTAACAGCATTGGCTCTAAACAATGATATAGAATACAAGCTTTTACAAGGTATAATCTTAACTAAAAGAGGCAGCTATCCGAAAGCAATAAATGTATTAAGCGAAGTCGCAAAAGAAGTTCAGACCTCGGATGTATATAAATATTTGGGTTATTGTTATTTAGGGATAAAAGATTACAATAATGCAATGTTAAATATGGATAAAGCAATCATACTCTCTGATGATGATAACGAATTAAAAACAAAGTATAATGAGACAAAGAACCTTATAAAGAACATGAATGCGGTTCAATTGCAAAAAGAAGACAGATCGGAAGTAAAGAATATATATGAGCAGAAGAGTGAATAGGCGAGTGAGGCAAAAGCTTCACAAGCCGAAAGAAAAAAAAGAATCAATGTTATCACGTGCAATAAGTGGTATGTTTACCATAATATTGGCTGGAATAATGGTGTATGGACTTCAATGTTATAGTGCCAGTGATTTAAGATTTGTGCAGGTTTCTGATGCTCATTTTTCAACAAGAAATGTTAATACTTCGTTTAAATTGACGGCAGAATCTCCAAAAATTCTTGATGATGTAATAGAACAAATTAATGAGACACCAGATGTAAATTTTGTAATGTTTTCCGGTGATTTGATAGACAAACCTTTTGAAAAAGAGCTGCAAGCCTTTCTTCCGCACGTGGAGTCTTTGAAATATCCATGGTATATGGCATTTGGTAATCACGATGTCTGTGTAGGCGGATATTTAACAAAATCTTTGTATCTTGATATAGTGTCAAAACACAATGAGAATTTTAAATTTAAAAAGCCATATTATTCTTTTGTCCCAAGAAAAGGATATAAAGTAATAGTTTTGGATACCATAATAGATACAAGAATAACATCAAACGGGAATATTTATCCAGAAGAATTGAAATGGCTAAAAGAAGAATTGGATAAATCCAAAAAAGATATAGTGTTAATCTTTATGCATGTTCCAATAGTAGAACCTTTTCCAAGTGAGGGGCACAGGCTTTTGAATGCTGGAGAAGTTCAGGCAATAATAGAACAATATAAAAACCCGATAGGAGTATTTCAGGGACACTATCATGCAAGCAAAATAAGACAAAAAGGAAATGTTTTGTATGTAAATTCACCTTCATTGGTATCTTATCCGAATGCATTTCGTGTAGTAACGATAAAAAATGAGCGTAAGAAAGTGATTTTTGAAATACAACAGAAAAACACAAGAGAATCAAATGTGAGAGCTCTTGCAAAAATGATGGTCTTTTCAGCAAAATTATACTCAGGAGATGAAGAAGATCAAAACGGAGTTTATGAAATAAAAAAATAGAAGGAAAAGAATATGAGCGAGTTTAAAGTGAAATTTAGAGGAGTAAGAGGCAGTTACCCGATAGCAAAAAGAGAATTTATGGAATATGGCGGGAATACATCTTGCGTTGAAGTAAATGTTGGAGGACATTTAATAATTTTGGATGCAGGTACCGGCTTGATAAATCTCGGGGATGAATTGGTAGAGAAATATATAACTTCAGCATCTTCTCCACAAGAAAGAACTCCAATAAAGGCAGTTGTCTTAATATCTCATATTCATCAAGATCATATTCAGGGTTTTACTTTTTTTAGACCGCTTCATATTCGTTCAACAATCTTAGATGTATATGGCAATGTAAATTATAACGAGACACTTTCAGATGAATTGGCAAGTTTGCTGTTCGGAAAATCATTTCCGCTGGATTTAGGTAATATTGCGGGGAACTTGTATATACATGATTTGAACGAAACAGATGGGATAATATTAAGGCACAATCTTCCTCCATTGGTAAAAAGAATTGAAAATGATGAAGATTTGAAAATATCAGATGACGAAGTCTTAATAACTTGTTATCGTTCATACGCTCATCCTCAAGAAGGTGTTATTATCTATAAGATAACATATAGAGGGAAAACTCTGGTATATGCAACAGATAAAGAAGGTTATCCAGGTGGAGACCAAAAATTAGCAAATTTTGCAAAAAATTGCGATTTAATAATTCATGATGCACAATATACAACAGAGGATTATTTGGATACATTTTCACCAAAGCAAGGTTATGGCCATTCTACATTTGATATGGCAGTAGAATGTAAAAATCAATTAAAAGCAAAACAATTAGTATTTTTCCATTATGACCCGTCTTATGATGATGAAAAATTATCGCAAATAAAAGAGAGATATAAAAATATAGACCAAGATTCAATATTAGCTTATGAAGGATTGGAAATAAATCTTTTGTAATTATATAATAATATGCAGGCAGGTCTTATGAAAAAGTATTTAATTATATTTTTATTATTCTGTACGTTTATATTTTCCGGATACAGGCATCCGGAGGAGTATGTAATAGAATCTGAGCAAAATGCATATCTTCATAATAATATGGGTCTTGTATATATTCAGGAGCGCGCTTATTATCCTGCGATTCAGGAATTTAAGATAGCTATCAGCTTGGCACCAGATGTTCAGGCGAGTGCAGTATTTTATAACAATTTGGGTGAATGTTATATGAAGCTAGGTCAGCCTGAAATGGCACAGGATTGTTTTGAGCGTGCAATTCAGCAATTTAGTTTGAATTTTAAATATTACAAAAACTTAGCAGAATGTTATTATCAATTAGGACTTGCAGATACACAAATAAAAAAATCTTATCAAGATCCAAACCCTCTAGGGATAATATTGAGAGGTCTTTTACTTGAGCAAAAAGGCGATATAACGGAAGCTGTAACAACATTGGATGAATTTGTGGCAAAAGAGCCTGATATCATTATTTCAGCGGCAGTTAAACAGTATATAAAGCATTTAGTTTCAAAAATATATTAAGATTTTTTTTTTAAATATTGAAACAATTAGAAAAGTTTGTTATAATATTCATGCGTGGAAATCATTATGGAGTTATTATTATGTTGAAAAAATATAATAATAGTGGGTTTACTCTTGCTGAAGTATTAGTAACCTTGGGAATAATAGGCATAGTGGCAGCAATGACACTGCCAATGTTAATAAGCAGTAACGATGCTAGAATAAGAGAAACACAGTTAAAAAAGGCATTTTCGGTTTTATCACAAGCTCATCAAATGATGATTACACGTGATATATATCCATATACAGAATTTGTAGAACCATTTTTAGTAGAAACTCCAGAAGAAAATACAGGGGCTGGAGGAGGTTCTGGTGACAATAATACAGGAGATGAAGGATCAGAGCAGCCTGATGTACCGGTTACACCTCCAACAACGGAACCTCCATCATCAGGAGGTTCGGAAGTTACTCCAGACAAGCCTTCAGAACCGGATATGAATGATAAAAGGACAAAAGACTTAGTTGATGGCTTAATAAAGGCAATATTAAGATTGGATATTGGTACTGCAATAAATAATTTTAATGAACTGAAAGACATGTATGGTTTAAACAATTGGGGCGGTTTTATAAAAGATTATGCAGATCAGTCTGATATAGATCTTCCTGATTGGTTTGAGGGTATTTTGGGCATTGGTGGAGATAATAACGGCAATGGCAATGGCAATGGTAATGGTAACGGCAATAATGGTAATAATGGAAACGGAAGAAATGGTAGAAACAGATCATCTTATAAAATGCCATATATGCAACTTTTTGCGGATTTAGGTGCAACTCAATCCGCAGATGACGCAAATAGTAATTTTATAGAAGTAAAGCGTCGTCAATTAGCAACATTAAAAGAACTTTTAAATGGTGCCAGCTATTGTGAAAGATATGATAAATGTAACGGTTCAACCCCTATAGAATACTATAATTTACGTGGAGAGGTTGCAACAATAGAAGCTGCAGATTTTGAAAATTCAGCATTAAAAACATCAGATGGTATGTATATTTGGCTTGGTGATATTAATAATCCTCAAAGATATTTTGTCGATATAAATGGAGCAAAACGTCCAAACAAATTAGGCTTAGACGTATTTACATTTGATATTATATCAAAAGAGGCAATAAAGCCGGAGATGAATGCTAATTGTACAATGCGTGGTTTACCAAGAGACGGCGAAGGCTACAGGGGGCTTGGTTGTACTGGTTATGCTCTGATTGACAGAAATCCTGATGCTGAGAATGCAGATGATTATTGGGTTTATATGAAATAAACAAACCTGAAATGCCTAATGAATTTGAAAAACACACTTTGTACAATGAGCTTTTGGATGTAGCATAAGATTGTCTTCCAAATCGTACATTTTGGCAATTCTTGTAACTAACGGGGCTCCGCATTTTGGACATTTTAGTCCGCCTGCACCCTTTAAAATTAGTTCTTTAAGGCTTGCAATAATTTGTTCTGAAACAAACGTATTATCAAAATCAATTTCGAGTTTTTTAATTTCTTCAGGAGCACATTTTAAACCCTTTGCAAGGCTTTGTCTTACCGTAACAGATAGAAACAATTCTTTACCTGCTTCGATTTCTTCTATCATATTGACATCAAGATTACATCTTTCAGCCAAACCTTTTGGCGAAAAACCCAAATCATCTCTTCTTTTTTGTACAAATTGTGCTAAAGTTTTCATGTTGAAATTATAACACGAAAAAAAAGCGGGATTTATATCCCGCCCATTTTTAATACATATTGTAATGAATTTTGTCAGGATTAAACCTGTCAACAAAGCGATTTTCGTCTTCAGAGTAGCCGATTGCAATAACCGAAAACGGAACAATTTCAGGTGGAATCTTAAAATAGTCTTGAATCATTCCGACTCTTTCCATATCCGGATAAAATCCCATCCAGCAGCCGCCAAGTCCTTCTTCTGCAGTTTGAAGCAAGATGTTTTGAGTACAAGCACTCAAATCTTGTTGAAACCATCTTTGTAATTTTTCATCAGAATAATCTCCAAGAACAACAATGGCTATAGGTGCTTTTGCTACCATACCTGCCCAAGGGCTCATTTTTGAAAGTGCTTCTCTTTTGTCCTTATCACTGACGACAAGGAATTCCCAGCGTTGGTTATTGTGTGCGGAAGGTGCCTGCATTCCTGCTCTAAGAATTCTTTCTAACTTATCTTTTTCAACAGGTTTATCTAAAAATCTTCTAATAGAACGTCTTTTGAAAATTACGTTTTCCATAATTTCTCTCCTTACCATACAACTTTTTCAATCAATTCAATTTCATTACCATCCGGATCTTTTATAAATGCAATTTTTGTTCCTTTTCCATTTAGATCAAATGGTTCATACAAATATTTATAACCAAGTTCATTTATTTTTTTTGTAAATTCATCAAGTGATTTTACAGAAAATGCAAAATGACCGAAAGCGGTTCCGTTAGTGTAACCTTCTTTTGGAGTTTCATCATTGTAAGTTAATTCAATTTGACAGCATCCGTCTTCATCATTTAAGAAATAAAGTTCACAATCTTCCAGTCTTTTTTTGTGATCCAATTTCATATTCAAAACTTTGGTATAAAAATCCAAAGATGCATTAATATCTTTTACTCTTATCATTGAATGTAAAAATTTCATTAGCTTTCTCCTTCTTCTGTATCTGTGTGCGTGACAACTCCGTTTGAAACTTCGTTATCTATCATAATTGTATTACGAATAATTGTATGTGACATCAATAACATGTACGGATTAATTTCTGACATTGAAGACATCGAAACAGAGGCTTTAGTTTGTTCTGTTTGAGTCGGAATAGTTTTTACTGATTGGAAAGATACAACTGATTGCATAGAGTAATGTTTTTCATCACTTTGTATTCTGTTTAAAAGTTCATCTTTCGGGAATTTATCGGAACATTCAATATTTACATGAACTGAATTTGAAGTTTCCAAAATCAATGTAGCAACTACTTTCCCAAAATGAACAGTACTGATAGTAATAACAAGAATGCTGTCATTTTCTTCGTTATCAGGATTCTCTTTAATTTCTATATCAAAATCAGTTCCTTCCTGAAGCGGAAGCCACGGCAAGTAAAGTAATAAAATAGTTTTTAGGGTTTGAGAAGAATTTTCTTGAGAAGCCAGAGCAATACTTGCATTGATTAATTTTGCCGTATCCTTTAATTGCGAAAGATCTCCAACCCCTTGTTTTGCTGCACTGGCCATTGTAAGAATAAGTTTTGTAATAGCATCTTTTCCGTTAGCTTGCAACATAGCTGATAAATCAGCTAAACTAATCATTCCGCCCGAGAGAATTTGTAAATTTTTAATAGAAGTGTTGTTAACGGATGTAAAAAGTTGTGTTTTTAAAGCCGCTTGAATTTCTTCTGTTGATAAACCTTGTAACTGCGCTAATATTTGCGCTTGTGTTGGAGACATCATATTGGACTTTTGCATAGCATATTGCTGTGATAATAACCTGTTAAGCTGCATTTGATTTAGGCCGCGTTGTACCATATATATAAATTCATTGAGGTTTTTTGGCAGCTTTAACAAATCTTTTATATAAGCAGCGGTCTCTTCTCCTGCAAGAGAGCCCATTTGAGGAGCAGCTGACGAAGCATTTGCACTGGAAGTTGCTGCAGAAGTCGTATTTGTTGATGATAGTGTACTAAAAGCTTCTGTAGCAGACGATTTTTGGATATTAATATTCTGTATATTGTTGGTTTGAATATTTTTATATCCGAATTTTGCTATAAAATTTGTCAGATTAAAGTCACTCACGCAATTTATATTAATGTATTTTTGTGTAAAAGTCCAGATTATTTATGCTTTTGAAAAACTATGTATCTGAAACCTTCATTAATATCTTCAATTTGCGTGTAATTATTAATTATGTAACTGCAAAAATGCTGAGCATAATCGTCACAAATATGCTCGTATCCGTACTCTTTCATAGATAAATTGTTGAATACTACATATTCAATATCATCGGATATAACTCTGTTAATAAAATCTTTTTCACCAAATGTTTCGGTGTAAAGAGGAAGCATAGAGTTGTAATAGCCATCAGCTTCAACGTTTGCAAGGAAATTTACTATTAAACCCTCAGGAAAAATAAGAGCACTTTTAGCTTTATTTTGTTCTAAACCGATGATTAAGGAATCTGTGGTTTGCGCATTTTTTTCGTAAGTATAAATTGTACCTTTAGCTGTTGATACTTTTCCGGTAAGATAAAGTCTGTTATATAGAGAATTACATAAGAAATGTACTCCTACAGCAAGTAACCCTATTGCAATAATTTTTTCGTATTTTTTATCAAGGAAAGTAAAAACAACAGCTAAGAAGGCTGTAATAATTATAGATATAAAATAGTTGCCGTAATTTAGCGGGTGTAAAACCCAGAAGCATTTTGCGCAAACGGAAAGCGCACAAAATACCAATAAAATAATTGGAATATTATTTTTCAACTTCATACAATCGGCAACAGTCGTAATAATTAATAACGGAACTAAAAACATGAATACAACAGGAGTTGTAAAAAATCCGATTAGAGCCGTAAAAATCGTACAAACCGTATAACCGAGAATTTTATTTTTTTCAATAAGTTTGTAACCGCCAATCAAACCTAAAAATCCAAATCCTGTTTTTAGAATATTAATTAACCATAAAATTAATATCTTAGGATGATAATATATTCCCTGAACAGTATAAAATCTGTTTAAAGCTGCAGAAGATATCATATCTTTTATTGTCTCAATTGCAGCCATAATATCGTGTAAACGTAATCCCTGAAAGAATAATGTTAACGCACAGATAACAGGGAAAAACAAAAAACATGTAAAACAACTTAGAATAGCACGTTTGTTTTTTGTAAGACAAATTATAACGAATAATAATAATCCATATACGAAAAAGTCATATTTATTAGAAACACAAAAACCGCCCAGAAGGCTTGCTAAATATAAATATTCAAGCTTGTTTTCTTTTTTATATTTGATTAAAGCCCATACAGAATATATGAACCCTACAGTTCCATAAAGCATAGCCCAACTATAAGGAAGTGTAAAATTGAATAAATGAGTTGCGCAGACACCAGTCATAATAGTGAAAGCTGCAATTGCAACACTTAAAAAATCAGATAAAAATTTTCTTGCTATCAGATAAATTCCACTAACAATTCCAAAAGAGCAAAGAATTCCCGAAAAATATAACGTTCCAAGGTTAGGAGAAAATATTTTATACAAAAGAGCATTATATAAATAGGCAAAAGGCCCGTAAATATTGAACAAATCTTTATATAAAACTTTCCCTTCTAAAATTTTTTCAGGATAATAAATTTCTCTTCCTATGTCTAATAAAATGTTACCATAGTGCCCGCAAAATATAAAAAGCGCAATTCCGCACAAAACCCAAAGTAATACAAGGCTTTTGTTTTCAATAATAAACTTCTTCATACAGACAAAATTAGCAGAGACAAAACAAAAAAGCAATGTTTACAAACTTAATAAAGGAAATAAATAAAATTAAAGAAAAAGCGAGTCATGGCCGTAAGAATAAATATAAAAGTAGTAGGAAGAAATGGAACTAACA
>CASDRS010000004.1 GCA_949283255.1 uncultured bacterium
ACCGAAAAAGAAAAACACGCTGTTTATCTGCATTTTGCTATCGCAAAACGCTTGAAATTTGCAATCCGAACCTTAAACGGTTCGAATTCGTTATGGCTCGCTATCGCACATCGCACTTTAGCTCGTGCACGCTCGCCTAAAAAGATAAGAATATGGCTATAACATATTTTATGTATTTTTCGTGCTACAATTATAAAAAAAGGAGTGAGCTATGGGACAAACTTTAGCAGAAAAAATTATATCAGAACATACTGACCATGCTGTAAAAGCAGGAGAATTGGTTATCGCAAACGTTGATGTTACAGCTGTTCAAGACGGAACAGGTCCGCTTACGGTACAAGAATTTAAAAAACTTGGAATACCAAAACTAAAAAATCCGGAAAGAAGTATTCTGTTTATTGACCATGCTTCTCCAAGTCCGAGAAAAGAACTCTCTAACACTCACACTGTACTTAGAGAATTTTCAAAAGAATACGGCGCCGTATTATCAGATGTCGGAGCCGGAGTTTGCCACCAAAGACTTGTCGAAACTTTCGTAAACCCTGGAGAAATCTTGGTCGGTGCAGATTCACACACCTGCACATCAGGCGCACTAGGAGCATTCGCTACAGGTATGGGCTCAACAGATATCGCAGTCGCAATGGCACTCGGTAAAACATGGCTTAAAGTTCCTGCAACATTTAAAATTGAAGTAAATGGAAAATTCAAAGAAGGAATATGTTCAAAAGACTTAATGCTCCACCTTATAGGACTAATCGGCGCAGACGGAGCAACTTACAAAGCTTTAGAATTTTGCGGAGACACCATTGACAATATGACAATGTCAGAAAGATTTACTCTTGCAAATATGGCTGTTGAAGCAGGAGCAAAATGCGGACTGTTTGTCGCAGACGAAAAGACGAAAGAATTCTTAAAATCAAGAGGTAGAGCAGACAAATTCCGTACAATCAAACCTGATAGTGATGCCGTATACGAAAGAGTTATAAAAATTAATGCAGAAGATGTACCACACACAGTATCTTGTCCGCATACAGTAGATAACACCAAAACAGTTGACGAGCTTAAAGATGTCAAAGTTGATCAGGTATTTGTCGGAACTTGTACTAACGGTAGAATTGAAGATTTAAGAGTAGTTGCAAAAATTCTTAAAGGGAAAACTGTTAACCCTGATGTCAGAATGCTTATATGTCCAGCATCAAAAGACGTTTACTTACAAGCTCTTGATGAAGGACTGATTACAATATTTGTAGAAGCAAATGCCACAATACTTCCACCAGGTTGCGGACCTTGCGTAGGGGTTCACGCCGGTACATTAGCAGACGGTGAAGTTTGCCTTGCAACTCAAAATAGAAACTTCCAAGGCAGAATGGGCAACACAAAAGGATTTATTTACCTTGCATCCCCTTACGTAGCAGCATACACAGCTCTTAGGGGCTATATTTGTGCAGAATAAATTCTAATTATGCAACCTACAAAATAATCCATTCAGTATATATTTTAGATTAAGCAAATAAAAAAAAATCTTCTTATGATGTAAATAAGGAGATTTTTTATGTCATCTTCTAAACTTCAATACAAAAAAATGACTCTGGAAGAGCTTGTCGTGCTTGCGCAACAAGACGATTTTAAAGCGCTTGAAGAGCTTATAAAAATAGAACAAAAAAACATTTTTGCAACATTTGCCTACTTAACAAAAAAGAGAGAAAACGTAGCAGACCTCACGCAAGAAGCCCTGCTTCGAGTTGCAAAAAACATAAAAAATCTAAAAAATCCAAAAAACTTTAGAAGCTGGCTCAATCAAATTGTAACAAATCTCTTTTATGATGAACTGAGAAAAACAGCACGAAAACCGGATATTATATCTATTGACGAAAAACTAGATGATGAAGCTCAATTTACAATAAAATCAATAATTGCAGATAAAAAATGTAAACCTCCGGAAAAATGTATCTCTTCTGAACTTGAAGAAATAATAAAAGAACAAATAAGAAATCTTCCTGAACCTTTCAGAATAGCAATAGTCCTGAGAGAACTCCAAGGTTTGTCATACGAAGAGATTGCACAAGCAACAAATGCAAATGTAGGTACTGTCAAATCAAGAATATCAAGAGCCAGACTGAAACTTCAAAATGAACTCAAAGCATACATTTAAACGGAAAGGATTAACAAAATGCAAGAACTGAATTGCAATCAAGTTATAACACTTTTAACCTTTTTTATAGAAGGCAAACTCAGCAGACAACTGTCAGCAAATGTCGAATACCATCTCAGTACCTGCAAAAACTGCAGAGAAAAATACATGAAACTCAGAAAGATTCTACAAAACTATTCAGAAATAAAAAAGAAAATTAACGATGATGAACCCACCTTTATAGAGGAAGACTATAAAACTCCGCAATATAAAGTTTTCAAAGAAAACCTATCAGCATACGTAGACAATGAGCTTAGCAACGACGACAACATTAAAATAAAAAAAATAGCCATAGCAAACCCACTGGCAAGAAAAGATTTGGAAGAAATATATTCATTTAAACAACTCCTTCAATCATCTTTCAATAGAACAAAAAACAACATGCGCTATGACTACTCAAAAAAAACATTAAACAAACTATCAATCCAAAACGATGACATATGCGACGATTTTTTCAACCAAATAATGTCAATATTTGCCTGCATCGGAATAATAGTGCTTATAGGAATACTTAATCTGATAAATTTCTAATATATACTCTAAACTTTTAAATTACCTGACTTTGGTCTTGAATAAATAAGTTTCTGATAATCCGCAAATGAAACCTTCTGCTGAAATGGAGTAAGATTTTGCTGAGTATTTTTCTTATTATAAGACATCAATTCTTTTTGTTTTTTGGCCGCATAATGATTCCTAAAGATAGGAGTAATAAGGTTAGATGAAATAATTGACCCAACCAAACTTGCGATAACTTCTGCACCGTTATTAAATGGCTTATAAACAGACTCAATCTTTGACTCGTAATCAGGAAGTTTTGTTATATCAAAATTCCAATCACCTGCATAAGCCTTATTTTTAACACGTTCAGCACCTTTTTCAAGTATCAAACCTCTGTCTTTCAACAACTTAGAGACAGCATCTGTGCGTAACTTGGCAGTGTTAGTAAGCTTTTTTCCAATATACTTAACCCCACTTGTTACAGTATAAAAAGATACACAGTTTACAACCGCATCAGCAATTTCTTGAGGAATAAGAAACATCTTTTCCTTAGGAGAAATCTTATCATTAATTGCAATCGCAAAAATTTGAGCAGCTGAAGATAAAACCCAACCCAAAACACCAGTTACAACAAGCATATTTGCCGGGTTCTTACTGAACTTTTCGAAAACATAAGATTTTGAAAACCATTTCATCGGAGGAATCATACTTTATTCTCTCCTTTCTGGTCCATTTTGTGCTGAATAGCAATAAACTTGTTAGTTAAGAACTTAGTAAGCGGAGCATCTATAAGGAAATTAGTGAACATCATAGCAACTAAAGACCACATTGTACCCATCGCAAATTGATACTGTTCAAGAGCCTTCATATCCTTTTGATCCCACTCACTAGGAGTCAAACAAGTCATCATTTTCTGCTTAAAGTTTGAAGCATTCTTAGGAACCTTAGCCAAAGGTGTAGACATTGCTTTAATACCTTTTATAAAGCCATATCTCAAAGCAACACCTGTTAAAGTACCTGCAATAATTTTGGCACAAGTCCTCGCAACAGAAACTTTACGAGTTTTCTCATCTACTTTCTTATTATGCCAATCCAAAAACGGCTGCATAACGATAGCAGTAATACCTAATATTGCACGCTGGTGAGGAGAGGTCCATTTCTGACCAATATGTGCAACCCCATTAATCACACTATCTTTAGCGACAACAATGGACGGCAACTTGTTATAAGCAGCCTTACACGTATTAGTTATTGGAGATATAAAGTTTACAGATACCATATTCCTACCCACTGCAATAAAGACTATAAAGGTTGAAAATTGCCCAAATATCGGGGCAAATTAACAATTATTTACAAATCCCTTATCTGGAGGTGCCTGCGATTATACTACTTATTTAGTTTTTTGTAAAGTGTTATATATACACTTTCTATAATATCGATCCTTTAGGGACAACAGTTACGCCGTTAGGTGATACATGGAAACCACGACGTAAATCTTCATCCCTATCATAACCTATACGAGTATTTGGTGGTATCACAACATTTTTATCAATAATAGCTCGCTTGATACGAGAATAACGTCCGACAGAAACATCTTCCATCAATATACTCTCATAAACCTGAGAATAACTGTTTATGCGTACATTAGGTGAAAGTACACATTTTGAAATACTACCACCGGACACAATACAGCCTTCTGATACCATTGAATTCGTAGCCATACCGACTCTATCACCTTCCTGCCAAATAAACTTTGCAGGAGGATAGTTATAATTAAAAGTTCTCAACGGCCAATCTTTTGAATAAAGATTTAATTCCGGACTGGCAGTCAAAAGGTCCATATTAGCTTGCCAATAAGCATCAATACTACCTACATCTCTCCAATAACCTCTCTCGGCATCAGTAATCCCCGGAAATTCATTATCAGCAAAATTGTAAATATAAATATTTTTACCTTCCGCAAGAAGCATAGGTATAACATTTTTACCAAAATCATGACTTGAGCCTTCAATCGCAACATCTTCATTTAATGCATTCAGAAGAGTCTCTTTATCAAATATATAATTACCCATCGAAGCCAAGCACATTTTATCATTACCCGGAATCGTTTTTGGAGCTGTTTGAGGCTTTTCTATAAAATTAGTCAATCGCCAATTATCATCAACCTCAATAATTCCAAACTCAGAAGCTTCCTCTACAGGAATAGGAATTGCAGAGATTGTCAAATCAGCTTTTTTGGCCTTATGATAATCCAACATCTGAGAAACATCCATTTTATAAATATGATCTCCACCAAAAATACAAACATAATCTGGATCTTCATCTAGAATATGGAAAACATTTTGATAAATAGCATCAGCAGTACCTCTGTACCATTCTTGACCTGTACGCATCTGAGCAGGAGCCAAATCAACATACTGATTCAAAAACGGTGACAAAGCCCAGCCTCTTGTAATATGTTTGTTCAATGAATCAGACTTATACTGAGTCAAAACTTTTATCTTAAAAAAGCCAGAATTAATAAAATTATTCAAAACAAAATCTATAATTCTATATCTGCCCGCAAAAGGAACAGCAGGTTTTGCTCTATCTTTTGTAAGCGGTAAAAGTCTTTTGCCTTCTCCTCCGGCAAGTATCATAACCAAAGCATCATCTATTGACATGGTAAACCTCTCTTAAACATTACTATATACTAATTATACACCCAATTATAATGTTTTAAAAGTTGTAAATTATTGTTAACCATGCAATTTTATCAGTCAATTTTAAGCCGAAAAAATATTTTATATAAGAGTAGTGTAGTATAGAATTTAGTGTAGCAAAGTGGCGATTAATTTTAATTATCAACAATACCTTGGAGTTATAAGGACTCCAAACATTTCTGCAAACAATTCCCGCTCTAATATAAGGTTTGGGAACTACCAACCTGCGGACACATTTGAAAGCAACTCTCCTAAAAAATACACATCAGAAATTTCAATCCGAAATCTTGCAAACTCAAACCCCAAAATCGCACAGATTTTACAGAGTGTTAATGCACCATACAGTATAAATATGGAAACACTAAACCATCTGTTGACAACCCATGCAACAGCTACGCAAGAAATTTCGGAAGGGATAATTCAAAACCTGCCTTTTAGCTTGAAGCAAAAAGCAAACGCTAAAGCAATACAAGATGCAGCGTATCTGCATGATATAGGAAAAGTATTTATTCCTGAAGAAATCACAAATAAAAACGGTAAATTAACTCCGCAAGAAACAGAAATCATGCACAAGCACTCAGAACTCGGCTATGAACTTTTAAAAAATACCAACATAGACCCGAAAGTTTTGTTTCTCATAAGGAATCACCACCAAAACGCACAAAAAAGCGGATATCCTAAAGTTGATAATAAATTTTTTGCAGATTTAGACTTACAAATATTATCAATAGCTGACAAGTATTCAGCTCTGACTGAAGCTCGCCCGTACAAAAAACCACTTACCAGAGAACAGGCTTTAACAATTATTCGCTCAGAAGTCAGAGAAGGCAAAATCAATCCTCTTGTCTTTAACGCACTTGTAGCGTACACCGATGATAAAATTTTGCAAAAAACGAAATCTCTTTCTTAATTTTTGTTAAAAATTTGCCACAATTACATGACAAAAAAAATCCCTTGAATTATCATAATTAAAAATAGCAGGAGGAAGTTTTTGTGATAGAAGAACTTATTGAAAAGAAATCAGGATTTGACCTAACCTCAAAAAGCTCATTATCAAATCAAGATGACACCTTTACATCAAGATCGCACGCAGCACTGCTTGCTCAAAACGTTATTCCATACTCTCATAAAAGAGTTGCAAATAACTATATTGTAATTAAAAAAATCTATAAGTTTCAAGCAGTACAGAGCCGCATATCACAAACAGAAAAAGAATTACTGCTCAAGTATGATTTCAACACTCTTGAATTTACAACCGCAAAACAAATGTATGAAGAACTTGCTCTACTTCAAAAATGGTCAGCCTCTAATGATTTGCAACTAAAAGCTGATGCAGATAAAATCCTTGAAATTAGAGCAAAGGAATTAAAATTTATTGATGCAAATTGCTATGCAACAATCTCAAATGAAATATACAAAGGTTACGTAGCACTTTCTCATTATTTTGAAGAAATTAGCAAATACAAAAGCTAAGAAAAAAATTTTTTAAACTTATATTTATTGCACAAAGTATATTTTAAAAGAGACCCTTTTCAGAGTCTCCTTTTTTTTTTGCATTTTATAATTATGTATTAGACACAAATTAATATTTCAACATAGAAACTACACGCCCGCAGTCTTTAAGCTTGTCTCTACCTTTTAAATCTTCAAGTTCAATCAAAAAGCCGATACCAACCAGATTTGCACCAGTCTTTTTAACAAGCTTGCAAGCCGCTTCTGCAGTACCGCCAGTAGCTAACAAATCATCAACGATTAAAACATTATCACCTTCACCGAAAGCATCCTTATGAATTTCAATTTTGTCAGTACCGTATTCAAGCTGATACTCTTGAGAAATAGTTTCAGCAGGCAACTTGTTAGGCTTTCTAACAGGTACAAAACCGGCGTTTAATTTGTAAGCCATAGGCATACCAAAAATAAAACCTCTACTTTCAATACCTGCAATATAATCAATTTTTACATCTTTGAACTGATCACAAAGGTAATCAATAATAACTCTCAAAGTTTCAGGATCTTTGATTGCAGTCGTAATATCCCTGAATAAAATTCCTTTTTTAGGAAAATCCTGAACGTCTCTGATTTTATTTTTTACATTTTCAATTGTAGCTAGCATCTAATTTCTCCATTCTATTTTCGACTATACATTAATTTTTTCTTTTAACTTAGAATCTTTTTTCTCATGATGAGCCAGATCCACTTCTTCCTGAATAAGCCCATGCGCTGTTTTTCCCCAGTTCATATCTTTTTTACAGAACAAAATTTTGAAACAAATAAACAATTCAAGAGGGAACCAGAGAATAAGTAAATAAATACTTGTAATAAAAGCATCTTTAATAGCTGCCATTCTGGAATAATTATCATAACGCCTTAAAGCATATCTAAGCCCCATAAAGAAGCCTAAACCGATAATACAACTGATAATAATAGAAGAATATAACATGTGAGGCGGAGCGTCTTTTGCTAAAACTTTAAACAACCTGATTAAAATTTCCATAACGCACCACAAAGGCATGATACATTCAGAGATATAAGCAAACATATCAACTCTTGCCAACATGGAAATATCCTTTGACCTGAAAGCTTCTCCAGAATATTCCAAATATCTTCTCAAAGTACCTTCAAGCCATCTTCTGCGCTGCCTAAATAAAGGTCTGATAAAAGCAATACCTTCTTCATAAACAACAGCATCAGGACAAAATCTGACATCCCACCCCTTTATATGAAGTCTGGTCGACATATCCAAATCATCAGTGATAGTATAATTATTCCATCCGCCAATATCATCAATAGCTTCACGTTTAATAAGTTCACCGTTACCGCGAAGCTCAACGGCACCCTTAACAGAATCCCTACCTGCCTGCAAATAAGTATCAATAGTGTACTCATTATTCTGGCATCTAGTGAGAAGGTTATAATCCTTGTTTCTTATAACCTTTCTCGCTTGAACAGCACCAACATCACGAGGCTCCAACTTTGGAACCAGTCTATTCAAGAAATCAGGATCTACCGTAGCATCAGCATCAAATACTAATACTGCTTCGCCATTAGATAATTTAAGAGCATCATTCAAAACGGCAGATTTGCCGGGGAATGCGTCCTTAGGCCTTATCAAAACTTTAACTTTATCATATTTTTGCTCTAAGTCATGTAAAACTACAGGAGTATTATCAGTACTTCTGTCATCAATGACTATAACTTCAAAATTATCATAATCCATAGCCAACACATTTGAAACGGTATTCGCAATAACATACTCTTCGTTGTGACATGGAATCATAACCGTTATAAACGGCTTATAATCAGTATTAATAACTTCAGGATATTTTTTCAGCTTACGTTTTCTATAATTATAAGCAAGCGTAGAAAAAATAGCATAAATAGTCATTAAAGTACACAAAAGAGCCAGTGCCCACACTGTGTTAAAGTAATTTTGGAAAATATAGAGGAAAATTCCCAAACCAAAGACTATTGTAAATAGTATAATTCTTTCTTTCATATCCCTATTAGCTCATAAATTCCTTTAAACATTGTACCAAAAAACAAAAAAAAAAGTAGATATTTTAACGTTTTGTATCATTTCAAATGTCAAATATCCAACAAGCAGATGTTTTTTGGGCAAAAAAATGTTAAAATTCCTTAACGATACTTGCGCAAATTAAAATATTCGCTATAATAGGGAAGTACAAATAAGAAAAGGAGTTTTACAATGAACAAAGAAGAATTAGTACAAGAAGTTGCTAAGAAAGCTAACGTATCTCAAAAAGAAGCTGCAGAAGTTATCAATGCTTGGGTTGAAACTGTACAAAAAACAGTAGCTAAAGGAAAGAAAGTTACTTTGGTAGGCTTCGGTACTTTTGAAGCTAGAAAAAGAGCTGCTAGAACAGGTAGAAATCCTCAAACTGGTAAGGAAATCAAAATCCCTGCTAAAACAGTTCCTGCTTTCTCAGCTGGTAAGAAATTTAAAACTATCGTTAATGGCAAGTAGTTTTTAAATTAAGCAAGAATTGAAGCGGTTATCGAGTTCGGTAGCCGCTTTTAATTTACATTAAACATATAATACAACTAACTTGCTGCCTTAATAATTTTCTTAGGTTTACTATAAACTTGTTCCTGTTCAAGTTTAGGATTATTATCATCCTTACCTAAATTCCATCTAAATCAAAAGTCAGAGCTACACCGTTTCTGCCACCGCTGCGAACCATAGCTTGAGCAAATCCGGTAAATTTATCTTTCCATAATTTTTGAACACCAATACCATATTCAGCATAAGGTTTTATACTCATTTCAGGTAAAATTATACCATTAGCAGTTGTTTTTCCTTCAGTCAAAGGATTCCAAACAACACCAGCACTTATATATGGCTGCCACTGATTTTTAGTATTCATTATAAATCTGACCTGCGGGTGCAACTGTAAATTATGCATAGGAGTATTGTCGATTTTTACACCTGCTGCGTTAGTATAATCAAAAGTATTTGCGAATGTATAACTTACAAACATAATAGGCTGAACAATAAATCTACCTTCTTTAAATTCAAAGTTATAACCGGTTTTTGAAGCGACACCTGCCAACAATGTAGTAAAATTATCTGTACCGTACATTGTATGAGTCTCGCCAACACTCGCGCCGGCACTGGCAGTCAAAGCCGTCCAGAAATTACCTTTGTAGAATGTTTGAGTTACACCTAACAAACCACCGTTAGTACTTGCATCATTTCCTTCATAACTTAATTGGCTCACGTTATGACCCAAATAACCTGTAGTCATACCATACCAGCCATGTTTAAATTTCTGGAAATCTGTATCAAAACCGACTAAAGTTCCATAAGTAGTTGCATCAACTTTCGGACCATTATCTAGATGCATATTTTCAATTGTTACATTATCGTTATAAATCGCTATACCCGAGTTGGCAATAAAATCACCGACAATATTTTCAATTGTTTCACTGTTATAAATTGCTCCACCATATCCAACTGAATTATTTAGAAAATCTGCATTTATTGAAAAAATAGACCCATTGTTATAAATAGCTCCACCATATGAAATAGCAGAACCTCTATCATTATTAGAACTTCCTAGTTTAATTGTTGTGATAGCAGAATTGTTGATAAACGCACCGGTTACATTTTGAATATCACCACTATTAGAAAAAGCACCGCCATAAACATATGCAGAAATCTGATACAAATTGGAAGCATTAAATTTCGCACTAATAGAATTGTTAACAAACGTACCTGTTATTTTCTCTATTGTATCGGTATTATTATATGCTCCACCCAAAATATCTACATACAACCGATCCCAATCGGAAGGAACTCCTACATTTATTGTAGCATCCATTTTATTATTCTCAAACAGAACACTTTGTGAAAAATCTACATCCTGTCCAACACCACCAATTATTTGATAATGAGAAGATGCTGATGAGACAGGACTTGTCTCTTCAATTTGCTTTGTGGTGTTAGAATAACTATTTGCATAATCCCCAGATTCGGTTGATACAACCGGTTCATCATAATGAAATGTAATATTTACATCCTTTACTGGCGGCACTGTAAGTGTTACTGTTTTGGACTTTTCGCCCTCACCATATTCTGTTTGCTTTAAATCTAGTTTGTAATATACCGGTTCAAAAGACTGGGTTTCCTCATTCCACTCATATTTTGTTACTGAATTGTCCCCCACTTCGTCTACCTGTGTTAAAGTGTATGCACTCGATAGCGAAGTTTGAGGTGAATCTGGCGTAGGTGCCATAATTTCAACATTATTCTGCTCAAGATAGTCTAATGTCGGAATATCCTGAGGCTTATTACTTAAATCAATATCACTTACCTCAGCTGCAACCTGCAAGTTATTTTGTGCAGGCATCTCAGCATTTAATACTCCGGTATTACCAGCAGGTACATCTACATTCTCAACATCCCCAGCGTAAGCTCTTCCTGAACTTCCTAAAGAAATACATCCTATAATAAGTGCAGGTAATAAAATACAAAATTTATTTGAATATATACCACTCTGGGGTAAATGCATAAATACAATCCTCTTAGCAAATTATAGACTAGACTTTACCATATTAAGTTTTTGCAGGTCACTATTTCACGACTAAAGATATCTTTTTGATATATATTATACTTACATTATACATTATAATATTATGAATATTTCAATATTATTGAATACAAAAATTAATATTTGTTATCATTTTTAAATTAGTCAAACAAAAAAAAGACCGAACTTATGTTCGGCCTTTTCTATAAAATAAACAATTTTATTGTTTTTTCTTTAAAGTCGGGAAGGCAATAACATCACGTATTGACGGAGAATTTGTAAGCAACATAATTAATCTGTCAATACCAATGCCTAAACCACCCATTGGAGGAGCACCATGCTCTAACGCACAAATGTAATCTTCATCAATAGGCATAGCCTCATCATCACCATTTGCCTTAGCCTGCATTTGAGCTTCAAATCTCATTCTCTGGTCAATAGGATCAGTTAATTCTGAGAATGCATTTGCAATTTCCCAACCGTTTACACGAGTTTCAAAACGTTCAGTCAACCTGTCGTTATCTCTGTGAACCTTAGCTAACGGTGATATATCACGAGGATAATCAATAATATGAACAGGCTGAATTAAAGTAGGTTCAACTTTCTCTTCAAAAATCAAATCAATAACTTTGCCCCAATTATCACAATCCTCAGGATTTATACCCAAAGATTTAGCCTTGTTCTTAGCATCTTCAACAGTAAAGCAAGTTGAAAAATCTATACCAGTTTTTTCTTTAATAGCACCGAGCATAGTCTTTCTGTCCCAAGGTGGAGTCAAATCAATTTCATTATCGCCATATTTGATTTTCATAGTTCCAAGAACTTCTTGAGCAACTGTAGATACCAAATTCTCGGTTAACTTCATCATCTCATTATAATCAACATAAGCTTGATATAATTCCATCATAGTGAACTCTGGGTTATGACGTACATCAATACCTTCATTTCTGAAACTTCTGTTAAGTTCAAAAATCTTTTCGCTAACGCCGCCAACCATAAGTCTCTTCAAATACAACTCAGGAGCAATCCTTAAGTACATATCCATATCAAGAGTATTGTGATGAGTAACAAAAGGCCTAGCATTAGCTCCACCAACTTGAGGATGAAGCATAGGAGTCTCAACTTCCATGAATCCTTGTTTTGTTAAATATTCTCTAATTTTTTGAATAATTAAACTTCTTGTTCTGAAAGTTTTTCTAACGTCCTCATTAACAATCATATCAACATAACGTTGTCTGTAACGAGTTTCAACATCAGTCAAACCATGAAATTTTTCAGGTAAAGGCAATAAAGATTTTGACAATAAAGTCAAAGAAGTAGCTTTGATAGAAAGTTCACCACGAGGAGTACGTCTTATAGTACCGGTAAACCCAACAATATCGCCAATATCAATCAATTTTAACAACTTAATCTGATCTTCAGATAAGTTTTCTTTATGTGAAAAGATCTGAATTTTACCTGAAGCATCCATCAAATCAATAAACATACCTGTATTTCTGATAGCCATAACACGACCGGCTACAGAATACTTATCATCTGTTTCAACACCAGCTTCAAGATCTTTGTATTTTTCTTGCAAATCAGCCGCATTTGCATCCTTATCAAACACGTAAGGATAAGGATTAATTCCTCTGTCAGCCAAATCAGCCAGTTTCTGAATTCTGGTCTGTCGTATTTGATCTATGGCCGAATTAGGCTCATGATTTTGTTTTTCAGTCATATCTATTCCCTTATAATATTATAGTGTAACTCTTCTAAGACAATATTAACATGGACATAAGAGAATGCAAAACTCGTTTTTCACAAAAAATCAGGTGTTTTATTTTTTAAAGATAAAAACTATTGCAATTTTTGTAAACATTCTGTTATATTCGTAGTAAAAAACTTGAAATTTTAATTTATATTAAGTATGATAAGTACACTTGTTGTCATGGATTTGTAAATAAAACTTAAAATTTTACCCATAAAATGACAATTTACAAAACCGAATAGTTTTAATAAGTATAAGTAGTATATGTGTAGTAAGTTATGAATAATCGAAAAGTAGGGATATGTCAGTAAAAGCAATTACAGCGGCAGAAATAACCTCCGCGCGAAGAAAAAATCAGAATGTACATACTAAACAAAACCAAATGTCGAATACCGCACAGAATGGTTCGAACCCCTCATTTCAAGGTTTAGAAAGTGTTCCGGTAGCTGTAGCAGATGCAATAAATAACGGAGGCTTTGCGTTTTCGTTTATAGCACAAGACGGTTTTGGGATGGCTTTACCAAGAGTTTTGGAAGGTATCAACAGACGTAAAGTCAACCCTGAAACAGGCAAAAAAGAAGGACCATACAACTGGACATTTGCAAGACGTGAAGGTATTCGAGAAATCTTAAGCGGTCCTAGTGCATTTATTATCCCTGCAATTATATTGAAATTTGTTAAAAAATACTCAGGTCAAGCCAATAACGTACCTGTTAGCATGATTCAAGGACTTGGAGCAAACTTTGTTAACTACGCATCTAAAAATCCAAATACTCTTGATAATGTAGTAAAAACTAGAAAAGAATTTTATAATGACGTATTCAAGAATGTATTAAATACGACTTTAAATGGTCAGTTACCGGAAGATGAATTAAACAAACTAGCTCAATCTTACACAGAACGTGTTATTGAAATTGAAGGAGCAAAAGACAATAAAAAGTCTCTATGGAAGAAGATTACAAACCAAAAAGCTCCAGGCTCACCTGAAGATTTGACAGAAAGCTTGTTAGAAGACTTTATGGCATTAAAGAAAAAATACTTGCCAGCATCAGTAAACGAACTTTCAGCAGACTTGACCGTAAATCCGAATAAAATCGGTAAATACGGAGAAGAAATTCTTGACGCCGACAAAAATAGCATCGGATTTAAAAAATTACTTAAGACAATGACTGATTTTACGGATGATGTAATTGAGTCAACAGGAAAAGCTATAAAGAAAGCAAAAGACGGCTTCGATCCTGAGAAATTCTTAAATAACTTTATCAAACATCGAAGCGGTTCTAGAATTATAACAAACTTAGGTATGTGGCTTGCCGTAGTAGGATTCTACGCATTGATTCCACACTTGTATTCACTTGGAACACACGGTAAGAACCCGGCATTTGCAACAGAACAGGAGCAAGCCGGAACTCCTGCAGCGCCAGGTCAAAAGCCAGCAGCAGCGACAACAACGGCACCTAAAACAACAACAGAAGTTGCAAAGGATGAACCTGCAAAACCTGAAACGACAAAAGCAAATGTAGCGGCAGAAGCCCAAAAAGCAACAAATACAAAAGACACAAAAAATACTAAGGATACAAACAAAACCGATAACAAAAAAGATGTCGCATTCAGTGGTAGAGGAGAATTTTTCACAAATACTGCAGACAAAGTTTTGAAATCAAAGAATTTAAATAAAATTTTAACCCACTTTGAATTTGATGATGCATCAATGTCTGTACCTGCAATGTTAACATTGTTATTTGGATTCTGTCTACCAACAAGATTAATGAAAGCAGCAGATGTAGATAAATATGATGTCCACGAAACATTAGCTAGAGACATACCTTCATTTGCAGCTATCTTATTCTTAGCACACGCAATCGGCAGAGGCTTCTCAAATATATTCTCAAAAGTTTCAGGTCTTGCCTTGAACGTAAAACCGGCAGATCATTCAAAGAACTTATGGAAGAAATTCTGCGACTATTTCTCACCGATGGGCGGCATAGACGTATTAAATAATACTCAATTAAACTCAAAATATACAAATATACATCTTTATAAAGACGGTATAAACGGATACTTTGACTTTATAACAGAAAACGGCGGCAACATTAAGAAAATGCTTAATTTAGATAAGAATGTTGCAGAACAAGCTAAAATTATACTTGGAAAAGATTTGAAAGATGTTGCAAACGATGATGAAATAAAAGCGGCATTCAAGAACATAACAACAGATGAAGCTAAAGAAGCTAAGAAAGTTATCGAGAACATATTTAAAGACAGCAAAAACAAATTTGTTAAGAGTGCAAAATTATATAACAGTATGTTCACATTCTTATCAACAATCGTACTTGTACCAATGTTTATGATATGGCTTGCAAGAAAATGTGATAAGATGACACGCAATGCAAGGGCAAGAGATAAAGAAAATCAAGCAAAGCTTGATAGTGCCAATGCAGCTAATAATACAGCAACCAAAGCAAAAGAAATCAATGTAAACAAAGTTACTGCTGCAGAAAAAATTCAAACAAAACCTACAATGGAAGGTTTCTTAAAAGGCTAAAAACACATATACATCATACAAAAACAGCTGCATTCAGTAGAGATACAGAGTGCAGTCTTTTTGTTTTATAAATAAATTATATCCCTACACTCAAACCAGCACAGAGATTAATTCCCTGACCAGTAATCCCTCTGGCATCATCACTAATCAAATACTTAACCAATCTTGCAACTTCGACAGGCTCAACAAAGCGCTTTTGAGGGATAGCCGATAAAATTTCCTCTTCAGTAAACTCACTCTGCTCAATAGATTCAACACCAAGCGAGGTTTCAACCCATCCCGGATTAATCGTATTTACAGTAATATTATACTCAGCCAATTCTAAAGCTAAAGCCTTAGTTAAGCCCAAAAGGCCCGCCTTTGAAGCTGAATATAAGCTTGCATAAGCCTCTCCCATAACCCCTGAGATAGAACCAATATTAACAATTCTTCCCCATTTTTTAGACTTCATATAAGGTACAGAAGCCGTAATCAACTTTGTCGGCGCATATAGATTTATGGAATAAATCTTTTGAATATCCGTATCTTGCATAGAATCAATTGCACCATAAATATATTCACCTGCATTATTAACTAAAACATCTATCTGCTTACCCTGAATAAAATCACAAAGGACATCAATAGATTGAGTTAAATCGCAAACACAATATTTACCCTCACCAAATGAACATAAAGCATTTTCATTTCTACCAGTTACAAAAACCTCTCCAACTTTAGAAAGTTCTCGGGCAATAACATTTCCGATACCTTTTGACGCACCTGTTACCAATATATTCATAACTACGAATTCTCCAAAAATTTTCTTACAATATATGATGCCATAAAAATTCCTGCGCAACTAGCCACAAAAGGAGTTGAAGCTGGAGTAATTTTTGTAAATTCCAACAACTCTCCATCAGCCAGCTTTACCTGCTCAACTTCAGAACGCTTTTCAATACAAAAAGGCTTTTCTCTGCTCACAACAACAGGTATCCCATTTAAAATATTTCTCTTCTTTAATTGATAAATAATATTTGAAACAAAAGGAGCGTTCTTATTTTCAATCTCAGAAATATCGCAAATATACAATTTGGAAGGATCGATTCTGTTTCCCGCACCCATAGAACTAATTACAGGAATATTTTTATTTACGCAAGAAACTAACAGAGATATTTTTGAGCGCATGGTATCTATTGCATCCGCAACAAAATCCGCAGAAATATCGTAATTATCCTCTGTATAAAAATCATTAATCAAATTTAACTTCAAATTTGGATTAATATCCACTAAACGCTGTCTAAAAAGTTCAACTTTATTTTTCCCGACAGTAGAATGAAGTGCAACAAGCTGTCTATTGATATTAGAAGTACTTACGCAATCAAAATCCACAATAGTAAGTTCGCCAACGCCGCTTCTTGCAAGAGCTTCAGCACAAAAACCGCCGACCCCGCCAAGCCCGAACACAGCTACATGCTTTTTAGCGAGTACACCTTGAGCCGTTTTTCCCCAAAACAGTTCATTACGAGAAAAAAGTTCATCACAAGAGTCCGCCATAATCTTAGACCCAAAACTTATTTAATTAAACCGAAACCGAGCAAAAAAGTACAAATAAGGAAAATACCCGCAACGATACCGGTAACCTTATTCAAGCCCTTCTCAGCACTTTTTTGAGAAGAAAAAATTTGAGATGCACCACCCAATCCGGCAATTCCATCACCCTTCGGATCATGAAGCAAAATTAAAACTATAAGCAACAATGAGGTAATTATTTGTATAGTCCAAACTAGTGTTAACATTTTTTATTTTTTCTCCTTCTTTTTGGAAATAAAATGAGCACGCTTCGAATTGAGCTTAATACTTTCGAAAGTATACAATCTTGCAGGACGTTTAGAAGAAGACTTAGTATACTCATCAAGTTCAATCAACCCTTCAGTAGCAAGTGCTTTTTTTCTGAAGTTACGTTTATCCAATTTCTTTCCCATAATTAATTCGTAAGACTTTTGCATTTCAGTAAGAGTAAACTTCTCGTTTAACAACTGATAAGCAACAGGGCAAATTTCCAATCTTTCACGAGTTCTCTTCAGAGAATACTCAATAATTTCCTTGTGGTCAAAAGCCAAAGGAGGCAAATCAGAAACCTTGTGCCAACCGAGCTCAGGAGAAGAAACAATCTTGATATCCTCAGCACGAACAAGTGCGAAATAAGCACAAGTAATAACTCTGGAATTAGGGTGACGAAGAGGATCGCCGAATGTATAAAGTTGTTCCAAATAAATATTATCTACATTAGTACGTTCTTTCAAAACCCTCAAAGCCGCTTGATCAAGGTTTTCGGAAAGTCTAACATACCCTCCCGGGATAGCCCACTTATCCTTAAACGGCTCATTCAATCTTTTAACAAGCAATACCTGAATCGCGTTGTTAATAATAGTCAAAATAACAACGTCGACAGTAATTTCGTGTGTTTTAGTTTCATTAAACATAATATCTCTTACCCTTACGTATATAATACTATAAAAAAAATTTTTACATAAGTTAATAAAAAAAATGTTAATATTTTTTTACATCAAATGAAGCATAACGCAATTTACGGCAGACAAAATTGTTTATAAATATGGGAAGAAATACGGGGAAAATATGTTCGGATATTATTGGAATTGCAATATGAATTATTTAAGTTGCGCAGGTATGTTTTTATATACCTTAGGTAGCATATTGTCTCCAAACAGAAGAGCTTACAATCCATACGCAATGTATCAATATCCGCAATACAGCAGCGCATATTACCCATCATATTATCCGACAAACCTGCAGACCCAGCAGCAACAACTACAGCAACAGACGCAAAACTTAAATTTAGTAGGTAATACTCTTTCAAATCTTGCAGCTAACACTACAACGCAAATGGTTAGCCCACCAACAGTACAACAATCGCTTATAAATATAGCAAACACAAAGCCACAAACCAATATGAATCTTGTTGGGAACACATTAAGCAGCATAAATCCGAACGCACCATCTGTATCAACAAGTCCTTACGGGATGATGCCTGACATAACTGTAGCATCACCATCTTCTCCATTTTCACTATATTCTATGTCAAATTACGCTCAATCTTCACCAACACTTTTCCAAATAGCAAATGCTAAGAATAACAGCTATATGCTAAATAAAACAGCCGCTGACTACTCTCCATCTGCAGCAGACTCAAATGTCGGAAAAGTTGGTAAAAAAGTTAAACCAAGTCCGGAAATAGTACAACGAGTAAAACAAATTGCACAAAAAATAAATTGTGATTATAAAGACTTGCTCGGTCTAATATTCTGTGAATCTTCATTTAAAACCGTTCCTGATAACTGGAACGGCAAATCTGCCGTTGGGCTTATACAATTTACAGATATCTGTATCCAAGATATAAATAAAACATATAATAAGAATTACACCAAACAACAAATAGCTAAAATGACAGCTCTACAGCAACTGGATGTAGCAGAACTCGCACTCATAAGAGCGAAAAATGTTGCAGGATTTCCGGCATCACACAAACTGACGGCAGGAGAGCTATATGCAATCAACTATGCACCAGGATTTGCAAAAAGAAAGAATTATGTAACAAGAAGAGGTGACGGTCACTATGAAGGCAATGAAGGCTTAGACCTTAATAAGGACGGCAAAATCACTCACGCAGAACTTGCATCAAAAATAAATAACGGGAAGCTACACGTCATTTGCTAATATGTATCAATGTTCGCAACAATTCTCAATAATCCGTTGCTATCAAAATTTTTTTCAGTTATGTTCAAGAAAGATAATTTTGTATATGTTTAGGAAGGAATGAAATGGAAAAGGGATACGTAGAAAACGGCTTTATTGTTGACTTGGCACACTCAAAGAAAACATCTGAAGTTATTTATGAGCTGAGCAAAATTTTAGATATGCCGGAAGCTAAAAACAAAAAAATCTGCCTTAAACTTGGAGATATGAACTTAACTGAACCTGAGCTTGTAAGCATAAAAGCATTAATTGAAACAATGAGTTCAGAAATAGAATTTATAAGCACAAGTTCTGAGATAACAAAATCAGCTGCAACCGAACTTGGGATTGAAATATCAGAATTGGGTACTGTGGTTCCGGCACTTGATATAACAGCAAGTGAAGAAAAAAATGAAACCACAAACGCTGAACTGGAAACAGCACTGGACAAAATATTTGGAGAAGGCGATTTTGAAGAGCGTTATCCTGACCCTGAAGAAAAGAAAGAAGAAGAGGAAAAGGACTCAAAAGAAGAATCAAAAGCCTTTGAAGGAGATGTTCAAATAGTAGAATTTGAAGAAGTCGAAGATTTGGAAGAATTGAGAAAACACGACAGAGAAACTGAAAAATTACCGACTTTGTACATTCACAGAACACTCAGATCAGGTCAAAGCCTTACATCTGACGGTAACGTTGTAATCATCGGAGACGTAAACCCAGGCGCAGAAATCATTGCAAAAGGCGACATTACAGTATGGGGAATTTTAGGAGGAATAGCCCACGCAGGATCAGACGGCAACCTTTACTCTAAAATAAGAGCCCTGAAACTCAATGCAATACAAATCAGAATAGGTAATATATTTGCCAGAAGACCTGATACTGTAAATACTCCATACATTCACAGAACAGATTCCTTCGTACCAGAAGAAGCTCGAGTAAACAAAAAACATATTATGATATATAAATTACACGAAGCAGAATAAGGATTTATAAAATATGACAATAACAGCTGAAAACGTAAAAGAAAAAGACAATAAAAAAGGAGATATAATGAGCGGTCGAGTAATAGTAATTACATCCGGAAAAGGTGGAGTTGGGAAAACAACGACCAACGCAAACATCGGCACAGCGCTTGCAAAAGCCGGTAAAAAAGTTGTTATGATAGATACTGACCTTGGGTTAAGGAACTTAGACTTGTTGTTAGGACTTGAAAACAGAATTGTATACACAATAGTTGACGTTGTTGAAGGTCGCTGCAAATTAAGACAGGCCTTAGTAAAAGATAAAAAGAACCCTAACCTTTGCTTGCTTGCAGCTGCACAAACAAGGGACAAAACAGCAGTTACAGAAGAGCAATTGAGAGATATCTGCGAAGAATTAAAGAAAGATTTTGATTTTATTTTAGTAGACTGTCCTGCAGGTATAGAACAGGGATTTCAAAACGCAGTTGCAGGAGCAAGCGAAGCTATCGTTGTAACAACACCAGAAATGTCTGCTGTTCGTGACGCTGATAGAATTATCGGGTTGCTTGAAGCAAGAGAAGAAATCAAATCATACAAATTGCTTTTAAACAGAGTAAGACCGAATATGATAAAATCAAATGATATGATGAGCGTTGACGATGTAGTAGAAATCTTATCAGCACCGCTTATCGGTATTATTCCTGAAGATACAGGAATAATCACTTCAACAAACAAAGGTGAACCAATAGTTAATGATGAAAAATCTCTTGCGGGTCAAGCATATAGAAACGTAGCAAGAAGAATTATCGGCGAAGATGTTCCGTTCCTAAACCTGGAAGAAGATACCGGAGTTTTGAGTAAAGTTAAGAAGTTTTTTGCCGGCTTAATCGGTAAGGAGAAGTAAGATGAAAGATATATTTACAGATTTATATAACAAAGTTCTTGGCTTCTTCAAACAAACCGAAAAGAAAAATGACGAAAGCTCAAAAGAAGTAGCTTGCAACAGACTAAAATTTGTCTTGATGCAAGACCGAACAAATCTAACACCTGAGCTCATGGACAGAATGAGAAAAGAATTAATCGAACTTCTATCAAAATATGTAGAAATGGATAAAGAAGCTCTGGAATTAGGATTTGAACAAGAAGGAAGCCAAATGGCATTAATGCTATCAATCCCTGTTTTAAGAGCAAGAGAAGAAGCTGAGATTGAAGCTACACTTGCAGAAGAAGATGCAAAAAAAGCAAAAGAAGAAGCTGACGCTGAAAAAGATTCTGAAGGTGAAGAAGATGAATCGAACGATTCAGAAGCTCAATCTGATAACGAAGCAGACACAGAAGAAGTTGAAGCTGAAATTGAAATCACAGAAGAACCTCAAGGCCAAGAAGAAGACTCTGAGAATAACAATTCGAGCGGAGAAGAAAACAAAAGTTCATCTTCGAGCAAAAAAACAAAAACAGCTAAGAAATAATATAAACAAAAAGGCGGATTTTATCCGCCTTTTTGCTTGTAAAAAAAACAAATTTATAGTATATATTATCTAGGGGTATAAGTGGAAGATAAGAGTGGAAAGAGTAAATTGGATCTGGAAGCAATAGCAAAAGAATGCAATTTGTTTGATAACACGAAACTTGAAGATGTCGTCTCCAAGATTAAAGCGCTTGACGATAAATACGAGCGTGATGATCTTGTCACAATATACAATTATTTTCTTTCAGTTTGCAAATCTCCGAATATTCTATCTGAACTAATTAGATTTGAAGACAGATTCAGAGATAAATCATCCCTTCCGGTATTAGTTGACTTACTACTACTACAACAAGGCGAAGACACCCCTGACAGAGACGAGTACACAAATGTAAGAGTAATGTGTGCAAAAGCTATTGCAAACTTAAAAGACACCTCTGCCGTTAATTCACTCTTATACTGTTTAAATAATAAAAACGAGAATTACAAAGTAAGATTTGCATGCGCAGACGCTCTTGGAAAAATTGGAGACAAATACGCAGTTGCCCCACTAATAGATGTAGTAAAAGATGAAAACGAAAGATCCGTATACTTAAGAGAATCCGCAGCCTCAGCGCTAGGTATGCTGGGAGACTTAAGAGCAATAGATCCTTTGGTAAGTATTTTAGAAACAAAACAAGGAATCTTAGACAAATTTACATTTTTAAAAGAACGAGTAATCGAAGCTTTAAGCAAGCTAAGACTAAATGATAACCAGAGAGTTTTTAATGCATTAAAACAATCTCTAATGGACGAATCACCACAGGTAAGAATTAATGCAATAGAAGCGATAATGGAAAGCGAAAACCCAGATTCATACGAAGTAATAAAACCATGCCTAAAAGATGAAAATAGCGAAGTTCAAAAAAATGCATTAATAGCACTCTACAACATTTCGGACAGAGATATTTTAGATGAAGTGATAAACAGCCCTGAATACAGTGATCATCTAAAAATGGAAGCAGTCACAATTATAGAAGAATACGAAACAGAGGCAGGAAAAAATGAGTAATAAATCAATAATTTTACTCTCAGGAGGGCTGGACTCAGTAGTAAGTCTTGGACTCTGCAGAGAGAAATATAACGTAGAATTGGCTCTAACTTTTGATTACGGTCAAAAAGCAGCCGAGCAAGAAATCTCAGCCGCACAGCAAATTGCTAAATACTACAAAACAGAACACAAAGTAATCAAATTAGATTGGTTAAGAGATATTACCAAAACTGCACTGGTTGCGGATATGGAACTACCGAAAGGAATTGACCACGCTGAAGAAAGCGCAAAAGCAGTTTGGGTTCCGAACAGAAACGGGTTGTTCTTAAACATTGCAGGAAGCTTTGCAGAAAGCGGAAATTTTACACACATAATAATAGGAGCAAACAAAGAAGAAGGAACAACTTTTCCTGATAACACGCAAGAATTTGCAGATAGAGTCAGCGCTGAATTTGAGTACTCAACACTAAACAAGCCTAAGGTTCTGGTACCCTTGATAAATTATGATAAGAATGATATAGTAAGATTAGCTTTAGAGAATAAAATGCCTTTAGAACTTATCAAAAGTTGTTATAAAGGAGGCTCAAAACATTGCGGAGTATGTGAATCTTGCACAAGATTAAAAAATGCTCTACAATACAATGGTGACACACATTATATAAAGATATTATTTTAAATTATGCAGACAAAACTATTAGAAAAAGAAATTAAATATGAAGGATTTCAACTTGCCCCACACTGGATATATAAGAATTTTAAAATTCAGGGTGATGCAACAGTTGCATTTATAGGTGAATGCGATGTAAAGCTTGATGAAATGGTTGATATTGAAGATGTAATAAACAACGAACCAATATACAGCAAATCAATGCTCAGCTTTATCTCAGAGCAATTTAATATAGGGTTGGTTGAAGGCGTATTAAGACAAAGGTTATTAATATGCATCATAAAAGAAGCTATTGAAAAACGAGGAATCTCACTTCGCAGAAGCGGCGATGACTTATACGTTGATGATAAAAAACTAACAGTATCAATAGCAACAAAATCGGCGAACTCTGTACTAATACATACAGGCATAAATATTATATCTGACGGAGCTCCAATAAAAGCTTGCGGATTAGAAAACGACTTAGGAATAACAGATATAGAAGAATTTGCAAATGAAGTATTGACAAATTATGCTAACGAAATTGATGATATTATCCTTGCGAGTACAAAGGTTAGAGGAGTATAAATATGAGAATCGAAAATGAGTCAAGACAACCTTCCCATATAACTTACAAAGAATACAAAACCAAACTCACTAAGAATAAAAAACAAACTGTAACAATGTTTGTATCGGTATTTTTTGTACTATTATTAATCTTTCTAGGCTTTGCAAAAATGATGTCTCCTGACGTAGACATAGCAATAGGAGACGAGAACGTTGCAACAGAATTGGATGCAAATAATACTGAATATAGCAGATCAGGAAATGTAGACGAAAGACTTAAAGCGTTACAGGAAGAAGATGACGCTATAGCAAATCCGGAAACCAGAACAGAAGACGGAGGACTTGTTAAAATTCCTAAAAAAGAAGATAAAAATGTTCAATCCGTAGATGTTGAAAAGGAAATTGCAATGGAAGAAGAAGCAATAAAGAAAGCACACCCAGAAGAACCTGTTGCAACAATTCCAACACCTACTCCAACACATCCGACACAAACAACAGTCCATAATAC
The DNA here is from genome assembly GCA_949283255.1 of uncultured bacterium. GTDB lineage: Bacteria > Cyanobacteriota > Vampirovibrionia > Gastranaerophilales > Gastranaerophilaceae > UBA1221. The sequence goes on from CASDRS010000004.1 coordinate 24,647, forward strand.
ACAACCTGCAGCAACGCAAACAATTATGGCAAGAGTTGTAGTGGGCTTTTATAATACACAAGCGCAAGCTTCTGTAGCCAAAGGAATTTTACAAGAAGCAGGATTGGGAGTTACACCGCATATCCGCCCGATGGGATCAGGATATACACTACAAGTTGGTGCTTACAGTTCAAAAGAAGCAGCTAACAATCTTGCAAACAAATTGTTAATGAACAATTATCCTGCCAGAGTTATTATCGACGGCAATTAAATTGCACTGGGCTAGACTTTGTGATAAAGTTTAAAGAAGAATATATTTAGCTAAGGAGAAGATATGGAAAACAGTTTAAGAGATAAATATGAAGTTGTTATCGGCCTTGAGGTTCATGCCCAGCTGAAAACAAAATCAAAAATATTTGCTCCTGACGGAACAGAATTCGGTCAAGAACCAAATTCAGAAACAAGTCCTATTACTTTAGGAATGCCGGGAGTTTTACCTGTATTAAACAAAGAAGCTGTAAATATGGGTATATTAACAGGTCTTGCACTAAATTGTACAATACCACCAAGATGTAAATTTGACAGAAAACAATATTTCTATCCTGATTTGCCGAAAGGATATCAAATATCCCAATACGATGAACCTATATGCGTTGGCGGATATCTTGAAATTAACGGCAAAAAAATCGGTATAACAAGAGCACACTTAGAAGAGGATGCAGGGAAATTAGTTCACGCAGGTGCTGACGGTTTGGCCGGTTCAAGCTATTCACTTGTAGACTTAAACAGAGCAGGCACACCTCTTTTAGAAATCGTATCTGAACCTGATATGAGAAGCTCTGAAGAAGCAAGAGCTTATATGGAAGAACTTAGAAATATTGTAAGATATATTGGGGTTTGCGATGGCAACCTTGAAGAAGGTTCAATGAGATGTGACGCAAATATTTCAATTATGCCAAAAGGTTCTAAGGAATTTGGAACAAGAGCTGAGATTAAGAACGTAAACAGTTTTTCAGCACTTCAAAGAGCAATTGAATACGAAATTGACAGACAAATAGAAATCGTAGAAGAAGGCGGAGAAGTAGTACAAGAGACAAGATTGTGGGACGATAACTCAAGAGAAACACGTTCTATGAGAGGAAAAGAAGATGCACACGATTACAGATATTTTCCTGAACCTGACTTGATGCCGCTTGAAATTTCAAGAGAATGGGTTGAAGAAATCAGAGCTAAAATGCCTGAATTACCTTCTCAAAAAAGAGAAAGATACAAAGGACTTGGATTAAGCGAATACGATGCGGGCGTAATTGTTGAACAAATGAATTTAGCATTATTTTTCGACAAAGTGCTTGAACTCGGAGCTACTCCAAAAACTGCGGTTAACTTCATTATGGGTGAAATTGCAGCATATTTGAAAGAAGAAAAACTTGATATTAATGAAACAAAATTAATTCCGGAAAATCTGGCTGAATTAATCACATTAATAGAAAAGAAAACTATTTCAAATAATATAGGAAAACAAATTATTATAGATATGCTAAAAGATGGTACATCTGCTAAAGAAATTGTTGAAAAGAAAGGTTTAAGCCAAATCACAGATACTTCAGCAATTAAGGAAATATGCCAAAAAGTAGTAGATGCAAATCCTAACCAAGTAGCAGCTTATAAAGGTGGAAAAGTTCAATTATTTGGATTCTTTGTAGGACAAGTAATGAAAGAAACCAAAGGCAGAGCTAATCCACAAGTTGTTAACCAACTATTAAAAGAAATTCTAGGATAGTTTTATTAAATGATAATAAGGCGGGTAAATAAAACCCGCCTTTTGAAACATAAAAGAAGGGTAAAAGAGCAACGTGTTTATAAATGATAAGAAAACCAGTATGGAATGTGAAATATTTGAACAGCCGCAAATTTTAGACAACCTGTTCAAAACCCACGTTAATGACAATAACTACATTTTATTTGATATTCCAACAGATATAGAAAAGATTATATTTGTAGCAAGCGGTTCGTCATATCATTGCGCCAGATATGGAGCAGATTTATTCGGCAACGTTGCAAATATTGAAGCCCGAGCTATCTATTCAAGCGAATTTCTTTTAAAAGCGGCAGTTCCACATGAAGATAATATTTTGTATGTTTTCATTACCCAATCTGGAGAAACCTCAGACACCAATCAGGCTCTTGTAAAAGCAAAAGAATTAGGAATGAGGACACTTTGTATCACTAATAAAAAGGGGTCAACAATCTGGAAAGCTGCTGATTTTAAGATAGATTGCTGTGCAGGAGAAGAAAAAAGTATTGCAGCAACAAAATCACTAACAACACAAATGCTATGCGTAACATTACTTGTACTTAAATATGCAGCACACAAAGGATATGATATTTCGAAATACCTTACGGATTTAAAAACATTACCGCAAAAACTAAAAGAAACATTCCTTTTGCACAAATGCATTAAAAAGCTTGCCAAAAAGATAGCAAAATATAAGATAATTGTTATAACAGCTGACGGAATATCCTATGCAATAGCAAAAGAAGCTTCACTAAAAATAAAAGAGACATCATACATCTGCACAATATCAAGTATTCTTGGTGAATTTATGCACGGACACGTTGCAGTTTTAAATAACAAAGCCGCGCAAATTCATATAGCAGTAGATGAATTAAATGATACAGCAACAAGCAATTTGAATAAAATTAGGGAAGAATATAATACACCACTATTTATAATAGGTAATACTTCTGAAAAAATTACGCCTGATGCAATATTAAATATTGATTGCCCAAGCAGTACAGTAAAATCCTTCTGCTTAGTTATAATAATACAACTACTTGCACTAGAGACTGCACTTGCACTGCATAGAAATGTAGACAAGCCTCACGGATTGCATAAAGTAGTTAAATAAAAAACATTTACAACATAAAAAAGGCGGTGAATTACATAACACCGCCCTTTTTGTATAATCCAATATAAGAATTAGAATTGTTTTAAGAATCTGACATCATCATTAAAGAACAATCTAATATCATCAATCGCGTACTTAAGCATTGCGAGTCTTTCAATCCCCATACCGAAAGCAAAGCCTGAATATACTTCAGGATCAATACCGACACCACGCAATACATTAGGGTCAACCATACCGCATCCCAAAACTTCTAACCAACCGGTTCCGGAACAAGTACGGCAGCCTTTACCCTGACACATAATACACTGAACATCAACTTCAGCAGAAGGCTCAGTAAACGGGAAGAAGCTGTTTCTAAATCTTGTAGGTCTGCTTGAACCGAAATAAAGTCTGATAAACTCGTTCAAAACGCCTTTCAAATCCCCAAATGTAATATCTTTATCAATATACAAACCTTCGATTTGATGGAAGAAATTATTTTTTCTTGCATTTATATTTTCGTTTCGATAAACACGCCCTGGAGAAATAACTCTAATAGGAGGCTTTTGGTCTTCCATAACGTGAATTTGAGCGCCTGAAGTTTGGCTTCTAAGCACAACATTAGGGGCTAAGGTTGTAAAGAAAGTATCTTGAACATCACGAGCAGGGTGATCCTTTGGAATATTTAACATATCAAAGTTAAAATATTCAGTCTCAACCTCAGGCGAATCCTTACTTTCAACAACAGAAAAACCTAAACTCTGGAAAATAGACACAATTTCATTTGTAGTTGAAGTAAGCGGGTGAACCTTCCCTCTAGGAATAAATTTCCCTGGCAAAGTAACATCCAAACGTTCTTTTGCTAACTTCTCATTTAATTCCTTCTTATAAAATTCATCGTGCTTAACTTTAATTGTAGATTCAAGTTTGGCTGTAATTTCATTAGCTAAAGAACCAACAATTCTTTTGTCAGCATCAGACAAATTTTTCAAATTTTTCTTAATTTCATTAAATTCACCTTTACGGCTCAAATATTTAGCTCTTACCTCATCAAGATCACTTAAAGAGCTAGCTTTTTCTAAATCATTCAATGCATCTGAGTAAATTTTTTCCAGTTGTTCTTTCATTATTATCCTCTTTATCTGTTAATTTCATTATGAATTTTTTCATATCCGATAGTAGTACTCTCGCCATGTCCCGGATAAACTTTTATCTTATCATCAAGTTTAAATATAACATCAAGCAAACTATGTCTAATTTTTTCGAAATTGCCACCAAACAAATCTGTTCGTCCATAAGCATCCTTAAACAAAGTATCACCCGAAAATAAATTATTTTCAATTAAATAACAAACACCACCTTCAGTGTGCCCCGGTGTCGCTATTACTTTTATATCAATATTACCAAAGCTCAATTTACTGTTTTCATCAATATACTCATCAATTTTCGGCGGTTCAACATGAGGGAATGCAAAAAATCTTGCAAACTCATTAATATTTTCAATCATAATTTTATCACCGACATTAGCAAACACCTTTGCTGATAAAGCTTCCTTCATCTTATTAACACCTAAAACATGATCAAAATGTCCGTGAGTTAAAAGAATATACTTAACATTTAATCCTAATTGCTTAACGTCATTAAGTAATTCCTGATTATAATCAGAACAATCAATAAGGATAGCTTCCTTTGAAGATTCATCCCATATTAAGTAGTTATTAGCATCTATTGGCCCGGCAATATAAGTTTTCATCTTCATAAATTAACGTCTCACTAACTCAAAAATATCACGACAAACAGTAAAGAGCTTTTCAGCATCTTTTAACGGAACCATATTAGGACCATCAGAAAGAGCCTTATCAGGCTCAGGATGAATTTCAAAGAATAAAACATCTGCACCTGCACCCATAGCAGCCTTAGCCAGAGGCGGAACAAAAGTTCTGTCTCCACCCGAAGAATTTCCGTTAGCTCCAGGTAACTGAACACTGTGAGTAGCATCAAATACAACTGGATAACCAAATTTATGCATTATTGGAATACTTCTGAAATCTACAACCAAATTATTATATCCAAAAGTAGTCCCTCTATCAGTCAACAAAATATTCTTATTTCCCACAGACTCAACTTTCTTGACCAAAGAGCCCATCTGTTCAGGGGCTAGGAACTGACCTTTTTTGATATTAATAATTCTGCCAGTCTTAGCTGCAGCAACCAACAAATCTGTCTGACGGCATAAAAAGGCTGGAATTTGAAGAATATCTGCAACTTCTGCAACAACCGCAGCCTGTTCAGGAGTATGAATGTCAGTAATAATTGGCAAATCAAACTTATCCTTAATAGACTGGAGCATTTCTAAACCTTTATCAATTCCAGGGCCTCTGAAGGAATCAATAGAAGAGCGATTGGCTTTATCAAAAGAAGCCTTAAATACGTAATTTATACCTAATTTAGACGTTATAGCCTTCAATGTACCGGCAATTTCTTCTATAATATCCTGACTTTCTATAACACAAGGACCTGCAAGAATAGTCAACTTATCTGAACCAATTTCAAAATTTTTTAATTTTACTGTATTCATAATCCCTCTTCTTTCTACACCCAAATTATATTAAAAACAAACAATAATTACAAGCGACTTAAGCACAACAGGCAATGTAAATCTAAAGAATATCAAGTATACTATAGACGCAAAGAATAAGGAGAAATTTATATGATAAATCTACTGGTAAAATGGGTAGCATTTGCACTCGTCATAATGTTTGTAGCTTGGATTATACCTGGGATCACAATAGAAAACTTTTGGACAGCAATGGTTGCAGCGGTTGTAATAGCACTAATTAACGCACTTATTAAGCCCCTACTTATATATTTAACTCTTCCTATCAATATCTTGACGCTTGGGGTATTTACACTCGTAATAAATGCACTTTTATTTATGTTTGCAGCATACATAGTCCCAGGGATAGAAATTAGCGGATTTGTAAGTGCATTGCTTGGCTCAATACTACTTTCAATACTTGGGGCCGCAATTGCCTTTATTTAGCCCTGGCTCTCTTGACCTCAGATAAAATAACAGCAAAAATCAGAGCAACACAACCTAAAAGCTCTCTTAAGGTCATTGTTTCATTCAACAAAAGCATTCCTCCTAATACAGCAAACACTGATTCCAGAGAAAAAATCAATGATGCAATAACAGGAGGAGTATGCTTTTGTCCAAAAATTTGAAGAGTATAAGCAACCCCGCAAGTTACAACACCAGCATAAAAAATAGGTACTCTGCAAGCCCAAATAGACCCAAATGAAATTTTCTCAAATATACAAACAAAAAGAAATGACAAAAAACTTACTACAAAAAATTGCAAACAAGATAATTTTGCCGCATTAGTTTTCTGAGAAAAATGATCTACAACAAGAATATGAACACCATAAAAGAATGCTGAAATCAACAAAATTCCATCATAAATATTAAATACACTACCAGGCTTATAACACAAAAAATATAAGCCTAAAACAGCAATAAAAATACTAATAATTACATTTCTATTAAGTTTCAACCCTAAAAAAACAGAAATTATAGGCACAAAAATCAAATAAAGAGCAGAAATAAATCCAGCCTTTCCTGCAGGGACAAACTTCATACAAATTTGTTGTATAGACATTGCACAAAATAAAACTGCACCACACGACAACCCGCCAAAAAATAAATCTTTATGTTGAATATGTTTTTCCTCTTGAGTTCTATGATCTCCCACTATAAATTTAAAAAATACAATCACAGGTAATAAGCTTATCCCACCTAAAAAACTTCTGACAGCATTAAAAGTAAAAGGCCCTAAATATTCTGTTCCCGCCCTCTGAGCAACAAAAGAAACACCCCAAATAAACGCCGTCAATATTAATGCAACATTTCCAACAAAACGTCTGCTCATAAAATCCTCTCAAAAAATATTATATTCAAGATTTCGCCTAAAATCAAGAAACCAAAATTACAACATAAATAAAATAGGAGTAAATCATAACTGATCTACTCCATAAATAAAATCAATACGAAAATCTAAAAATTATTTTTCATTTTCAATCATATTTGTTGAACCAACATACTCCCTTGCCATTATTCCATCAACCTTCATTTTTCCGTCAGCTCTAACCTTTATTTCAAACCTATCAGGCTGCTTGCAAGCAGAAGTATCAGTTTCGGAATCCATACAATTTGGCTCTTTTTCACCATTAACATCAACTAATATTGATTCAAAAATCTCTTGATTGGCAAAATCAGTAGCAGGAATAATCCATTTTACCCCATCTGTAGTAACAAAAGATGGATTATTCCAATCAGCTGTAGCTACACAATTAGAATCACCCGACAATGTATTTAACTTTAATGCAAAAAGCTGACAAAATTTATTAATTCCGGAATATGTAATACCATTAAACTCAACTTCATCAACATTATCAAAACCTACCCTATCTTCAACAAAAGGATATGATTCTTCATCATTAACCAACTCAGAAACAATACGTTCAGTCAAATAATAAGTTTTCTTGAACATAACCTTACTCTTGTTTGGTCTCAAACGACTAATTGCAGGCATCAAAAGAGTAGCAATTATGGATATTATAGTAAGACAGACCATCATCTCCGCCAAAGTGAATCCTTTACGTCTGTTAAATATATTTTTCATCGTAAACAAGTCCTTTCTTTAATATTACCACATAATTACAACTGCACCTGGATAACCGCTTGTTGCTGCAGTTTCTTCATATTGTTCTTCCGGCGTCTTACCATTCTTAGTACATACCTCTAAGTTGTTTATAACTGCCTGAGAGAAATTAGTGTAACCTTCCCAAGGATCATAATGAGAACCCTGAGGAGTATATGTATCTCCCTCTACGTTTGGAATCTCAACATTATATAAAGTTGGGTCATAAGACACTCCATAACCTTCGGAATGGTAAGTAAAATACTGAGGTCTTAAGAAACAATCATGTCTAACCCAACCGCCATTACCACCGTTGCCGAGATGAGACACAACTTCGCCATTTTCAATCAGAGATAAATCTGACAAGAACGATATTTCCTGGAACTCAGACTCTTCTCCAAGATATGAATTATCTTCATAATTTGAAGAATACTTAGCTTCCGGGGCTTTAGTTCTGTCGTGCGCATAATCATATATATCCTTATTGGACAATCTTATATAATCATACCCCATGCCAACATGAGATCTGCCACCAATACCACCTGAAGCCTGAATTTTTACATCACAATTTTCATTGTTTTCATCACAGGCAGTTTCAAGAATCGTAGCTTCACCATTATTTCCGGCTACAGTACTACCAGGATCTATTTCGAAAGCAGTACCCCCGCGCCCAGGATTTAATTTCAAACCAGCAGTTCCGAAAGATCTTGCAAACAACGTTTTATAAGAACCGGCACTACCTCTCTCACCATAATATAATTGCATCTTGCTAGAATAGTGAGCCAAGGTTATTCCGATATCTAAATTAGTATTAAAAACATATTTTGGTCTTGGACATTCATAGTATGGATCATTATATAAAAGACCCGGACTAGATGCAACTAAATCACCATCACCTTGCTGCAGTGGTCCATAAGCAACGGCATAAGGACCAGAACACCTCATATATGTAGATCCAGTTGGTTTTTTCATAGTTGCAGAACCACTTTTTCCTTTAAGACCAAGCGGCTCTTCTTCTGTTTTAGAAGCACAATATGAATCCGGATCAGCATATGGATTAACTAATGTAAGATCATCCGTAAGCAGATCTCTAGTAGAATATCCGCCTAAACCACCTTTACCAGGTGCAAATGAAGATGAATCAGTCATATCAGGGTTTGTTGTAGAATATAAATTACATACGTTATTTTTACAAACTTTTAACCCTTCACCATTCTTTACACCAAAGGCATTCTCAAAATATGGCAAACCTCCATCAAGCCCCCTGGAAGCACCATATTGGTCTGTTTCTCTTTGAATACAATTCCTTGGATCATAGGACTTAAAAAGATTTACTACAGGATATTCTTTAAAGTATAAAGAGTTTACCTTATCTCCATAGTAATCAAATATTCCATACATACCAAGTTTATCTACATATTCATAAGTACATGTATCTAAAATATCATTTCCTTCCTCATCTTTATCGCAAACTTTAACTCTTTCTTTAAAATAAGCATCATAATTTGACGATGCAATATACCCACTAGAAGTCTTTTCAGCACTTTGAATAGGAACACCCTCAATGTCTTTACAATTTGTGCCATCAGGACAAGCCTCATCATAAGTCAACAAGGTTCCTGGGTATGAGCTAGTATAATCTATACCAATTTTTAAACCCACAAGACAATCAACACCTTCGCCCTTATATTTATCCTGAAAATCCGGCGAATGGAAAATAGGATCATCCCAATCAATTGTCTTATTTACATCTGCATCACCAGATGGAGTAAGCGCATAACGTTTACCTAATTTATAACTATAACCCAAATCATAGTCAAATAGCGGAGATACTAATAAACCGCCTTTACCGCCTAAACCACCGTCACAGCTTATCGTCTCTTCTCTTGGCCAATATTTAGCCAGTAGCCAAGGACAGTTTTTGTAAAGCGGAGGCCTTTGCTGACAATAACTACCAGCACCGCTAGCATTAGAATAATCTTTATACTGCAACATCTTTGATGAAGATGAATCAACCGCAAACGATATACTATAACTTTTAAGCCGTTTTAAACAGTCCTCCGGAGTCAAGCCGGTTGTAGAACCGCCTGAATACTGGCAATAAGAGTCATACCAATAAAATACATCAGCATCATCAGTGTCAGATTTTTCATTTTGAGATTTCATTAGATAATTCTGTTTATATTTGCCTCCTGCAGCACCACTACCCGCATAATCATACACGGCAAATTTAAAATTATTATCTTTAAAGAATTTTCTTAACCATTTAACAGACAAGCTTACATCATCAAACTTGAAACCATGAATATAATCTTCAGTTAACCCTGTACTTGTATTATCTTTCAACAAAGAAAGAACTGAAGAACAATAAGTATCATCAACATAGGAGTTTTTACCATCAGGACATCTGGTCAACACTTGGCGATTTACACCTGTAGTTGTATCATTCAAACCAGTCCATACATCTTCAGTATCAACGTTTTGGTTTGCATTACCACCTGCGCCACCGCCACCAATAAGTTGAACATACAAATATGAAGTATTTTTTGGAGCTTCAAACTTACACTCGGTAAAAGCCGGATTAACGGTCTGATTATTTTCAAATATCAAACTTTTACCTGAATACATTATTTCATGTAACAATCCATCATCATTATTACGATAGCATATATATGTTCCATGAACACTTCTTCTAGGCTTTAATTTATGTTTTCTTGTTATAATAGTTGTTGAACTTGCAAAAACCAAGGACAACACAACCAACAAAAGCATTACTTCAATTAATGTAAATGCTTTTTTTATATCATATTGTTTGCTATTTTTGAAAATATTCATACTCTTATGTCATACTCCTTTATAAATATTCAAATTTCTACCAAGCTATAACAACTGCTCCATTACCACCATCTTCACCAATACCACCACCAGTACCAGGTGCTGGATCCGTAGCAGCAATACCATCCTCTATCTCCAAAGCCTCAATATAAGTATCAAATCCTGAAGATTGACGTTCCCCAGTAAAATTACCTTGAACTTGTAATGCTAAAGTATAGAGCGCCTCATATTGAAGCAAATCATCATCCGAATCGAGGCGTTTGCTGTAAGACAAAACTACATTTGATAGATCTTCTCTATTATTATCTCGATATTCATAAAAAGCGGTGTCAAAAGGCACAGCATCCTCAGCTTCGTCCGATAGGGAATCGCCGTTCGCAGTACAATACCCAACAATTAATTGTCTTGCTTCATTATCGACACGACAATATGGGTCTCTACGGCAGGTGTATCTGGCATAACTAACTGAACAATCCTTAACAAGAAGCATATCACCAGAATTACTTCTTCCACCATCAAGTCTTATAACATCATGATTATTAGAATTTGCATCTACAAGATACGTTTGTCCCCCAAAATCGTCATCTACAAGATTATTCGCAGGGTTAAAAGTAGCTCCTCTACCGGGATAAATATGTAATACATGAGTTGTCGTAGTTAAAAATATACTTTTATAAATTCCTGCAGATCCACCGTACATAGCGCCACCAGCACCTCCACCACCTACAGCATTTATTACAAGATACTGTGCAGTTTGTTTAGGTTCAAACGTGCAATACCCCTCTGTGGGATGAAAATCGTTTACAAGAACATTTTCTGAAACATATCGCTGGGTAAGATTTCCGGCATTATCATAATAACATTCAAATCGGCCATGAGCAGGCAAAGCTACTTTTCTTTTAAACTTCTGGGTAAAAACATTTGAAGCTGCAGCAATAAATATAGCCACGATTGCCATTGTTACAACAACCTCAAATAGAGAAAAGCCATATTTATTCTTTTTTAATAAAGTATTTGATAGCATACGATTCATCCTTTACCAAACAATTACAACTGCACCAGGATATCCTCTGGTCGGTTTACAAACTGTACCCGGATTATTAACGACCTCACCGGTAGGATTACCCAAATTATCATTACGCCTATAACAAGTATAAGGTCCAGTATACTCATACTCATAATACTTAGTCCAACCATGTGCCGTTGGGTGATTTGAATAAGACAAAGACTCTTGACCCGTAGTTGAACGCAAGAATGAATATCCGCCATCACCAGCTGTACCAGGCATTATACCAGTACCCTCAGCACCATACAACTTATAAATAGCAGATGGAGTTCTTGAATCAGTATCCAACTCTAATATCGTGTAAAACTCGGAATCAACAGCAAAACGTTTTGGGTTATCTCTTGCAACAGGTTTGTCCAAACATCCATCAATCTGCCCAGGGCCACTAGGATTTAAACCCAACCCTTCACAAGCACCAACAATGGCAGGACGACCTGGTATAGTTTCACTGACTCCAGGTTCACCAAGAACTCTGTCAACAGCTGCTCTACCAAACATCGCATCACGTCCAAACATAAATACTTTACTACCAAGTTCACCGCCAGCTTTTGCAATACCACCTTTTGCAACTAATATAACGGAGCCGCCGGATTTCACTATAGTATCGCCACCATTACCGCCTGCCTTTGAAGCAGCCTCACCAGGTTCCCCTGCAGTACCAATTTCAAACGACAAATCCTCCTTTAATTTAGGCAAAAACATACCAACACTTTCGCCAGGAGAACCGGCATAACCCATAGTTGGAGTATCATAACCTACTTTTCTTGTAATAGTTATACTAGCAGGCCAAGTAGGCAGTGTCACTGATACATCCATATTTGATGCACTACTAGATACTTTACGCCAAGGATAATTACAAGTAGTAGGACTTGGACCTCCCTTAGTCGAATATGAGTACTGGTATTCTGCATTGGCCATCTCAGAATTTGGATCTGCCTTTGCTCCATTTTGTCCAGGACCAACCAAACAGCTGTCTTGGGAAGTTCCACCATCTAAAAATGCATTTACATAATTTCCATAAAAGTTAATCTCGCAATCTGCATTTCCTCCGGTAGCAATCGGAACCTGAATATTTCCATTACGCGGAGGTAATTCTACTGGTGGATTAGGAGAAGTCCAGTCTAAGCCATATTTCGTCTCGTCATAGTCCGTAGGCCTAAATTCCCAAGACGTAACTATCTGGTCACCTGTCTCAGGATCAGTTCCATAATAATACTTTAATCCGTCAGTTCTTGTACCATAAGTTATCTTATAACGATTATCAACATCTAAGTATATAGACCTGGCATCTCGTTCCCAACAAGCACCATTACCGGCCTGACCCCCGTAGTGATATCTGTAATATTGAAGCATACTTCCGTCAGGTTTTGAAAATTGAGTCAAACCAAGTGCAGGAATCCCCGTATACCCACGCCCAGAGCAAATTCTTACAACGCCTGTACCTGGAACAGGTATCCAATAAGAACGAATCCAACTTTTTGTAGATGGCAAATTCGAATAATAAGCTATTGAACCTTGGTAGTGAAGACAAGAACGCCCTAGGATATCTGCAAAATCTTGACCGTGACAATAACCACAATCTTCATATACCTTAGATCCAATCTTATACCTATAACTGTACTTATCTTCAGTTTCAGGAGTTGCACACTCGCCGGTATCTGATGTCATAGAATATTCACCACAGCAACTGTTCCCCAATTTTACCGTCGCAGTTTCTGTATAATCATCATCCTTGTACTTAGGATCGTTTGGATTATAAGGAGGATATGTACCGCCGGCACCGCCGCCTATTGCTTGGAATGAAAAATACGCAGCGTTTGGAGCTTGCTCTTTGGGACTAAACCTACAGGAATCAACTACCTTACCTGCTTCGGTATATCCAGGAGCTATACCGCTTTTTTCTGTTGCATAGTATTCATAAGTTTTTCCATCATTTGGGTCCACCCAACATTCATAACGACCATGTTCACCACGGATAACACGCTTTTCAACCTTTTTATGTACTATAGGTGGCAACGCTAGAATTAAAAAAGATAGAATCAAAAGAACCATAAGCATTTCAGCAACAGAAAAGCCTCCCCTTTTGGTCTTTAATTCCACATGAAACTTATCTAACATAGCAACAAATCTCCAACTCGTGTAAAAAATAAACAATAATTATACATATTAATTGTATTATACCATATTTTCATATGCTTGTAACAACTTTGTTACAAAATTTTATATATCTAAAACCAGATAAGTCTTTTCAACTTTGACATCTTGACCAAGCATATTTAATATGTTATAATTTTAAACAGTAAATTGTTTTTCTGGGCAGGATTGCGGGGTACGGTTATGTTAAAGATTTTTAATAAATCAAAATTAGCAATGACTCTTGGAGAGTTATTGGTCGTTTTCGTAATTATGGGCATTATTGCAACAATGACAATGGTTACGGTAAAACCTAATGAAAAATCTTTAAAATACGTATATTATAGAATATATAATACTTTAGGAACAGCCTTTTATAACACGTCAATTAACATTGATGACGAATTAAAAAATGATCCGGCAATGGATAAAACTTTCCCGACTACAGCAGAGCTATTTTGTAAAGTATTACTTGAATATATAAATACAAAAGATGGCACTGATGTAGCTTGTAGCAACGATAAAGCTGTAGATGTTGACAACCCTGATTTTTCTGACGATAACGTTCAATTTATAGCCAGCAATGGAGTAAAATTTTGGATAGGACACAGTAGAGGGGATGATAACAAAGGAAAATTTTCCACATTCGGAGCAACTGATGCTACCGGATCTGCATTCACATTAAGATATTATTGGGTCTTTGCTGATTTAAACGGCGATATGGGTCCAAACTCACCTACACCTAAAGGAAATGGGATGGCAGATATCGTAGCATTTATTGTTACAGAAGATTTTGACGTTATACCAATTGGTATACCTGAAACTGATACCAGATATTTTTCTGCTAGAGTAGTATATTCATCTACGACGGGTACTGACGAATCTGATTTTGCAACATCCAGACCTATGTCGTATTTAGAGGCGAAGAGACACGCTTGGGGTGAGCCTGACAAGCAGTTTTATGTCTCTTCAAACGAGCCTATGTCAATGAATTTTTATGACGGAACAAATATTACAGAAGCAAGTCCGTTTTGGCTGGATTATAACTCTGCGGATTTAAACGAAATTATGGCGCAAACAGTTGATGCAGAATGCGGATACAATCCTACACCGGTAAACCCTGACGAACCTGACGGTGCAAAAATTTATCAAGTTGAGCCAGACTCTTGCTACATATCAATTAAAGATTTTTATTAATAAAATCTTTAAATTTTACTTCTACAAATTTTTATGATATTCTTATATTAGTTAGAATATCAAGAGGGTTATGTATGAATAAAAAGTGCATTTTACTAATACTGGTTTTATTGTTCATTTTTGCAGGAATAGTTATATTCAATCATAAAAGACCTCAATCTATAGAAACAATGAGTGCATTCATAAGCTCTGATTCAGTTTCAGTACAAGCTGATGATGCCGGTATTGTAAAATCTCTGCCAGTAAAACAACTTCAAAAAGTTCAAAAAGGGCAAGTTATTGCAGAAATTGAGACAAAAGTTACAAGCACAAGACCCGTAAAAAAAATTACTACCGCTAAAAACAACTCTCAAAACAGTCAAAAAGAATATGAAAACGCTGCAATTATGTATAAAGACGGGATTTTATCACAAGAAGAATACGACAAATACGTAAAGAAAATATCTTCAAAAGAGAAAAAAGCAAAAGTTGTGGAACAACCTAGAAACGAAGTTGTTGTTTCATCAAAAATAACTAAAATCTATGCACCAATTGATGGTACAGTTATAATAAACAACCTTAAAGAAGGGGATTCAATAAAAAAAGAAGCGATTGTTGCAAGAGTAAACTCAGCGCACAAAGAAATTAATGCATACTTTCCGACACTAAATAAAGATAACTTAAAATCAGGTAATTCTGTTGATATTATGGTTATCAAATATCCGGAAAAAACATTTAACGGCAAAATCGAAGAGGTTATGCCTGCAGACAATAAAGGGATACCTGTAAGAGTTGTATTTGAAAATGATACTACATCACTGGATTTTCAGAATGGAGATTCAGTTATTGTAAAGATTAAGCAATAAACTAACAAATACAATTATGTTCAGACTTATATAAAATGAAAATCGTTAAAATACAAGAAGACCAATATGATTCATGCAATAAACAGTACTAATAGCAATTATAACAAAGGTGCGTATCAATCCTTTCAAAATGCCAATAACCTCAAAAACGGATATATCGCACGACGTTACCATACATCAGAAGATGTTGATTTCAAAACAAAAGTAAAAGCAGCATCCGGCGGTATAATTGGAACATTATTACCAATAATGTATTTTACAAAAAAGCAAACAGGCAAAACTCCTAATCTTAAACGTATGATTAACATGAAATACGGACTAAAAGAAATGTGCGTAACAAGCTTATCGGGAATTTTGGGAGGTGCACTGTTTGGAATGGCAGGAGAAAGCGAAAAGAAAAAAATAAGAAAGAGAAAAGAAGCTATATTTCAAACAATGAATAGTATGATGCCTTTATTAGGCGTTGCAGGATTTTTAAAACTATCCGATATAATCCCTGAATTAAACAACAAACCAGCAAGAGTAACTGGTACAGCTTTAGGGCTTACTATCGGGATGTACACAGGTGCCAAACTTTCAAACAAAATTAATGATCCAAAAGACCTTGAACCAGACAGAAGAGTTAATATGCAGGATGCCATTGCAAATATAGATGACATACTTAGCGGACTTGTATTAGTCAAATTCCCGCTAATAGATAAATTACAAGTCGAAAAAATATTACCTTTAATATTTGCTTGGTGCGGTTATAGGGCTGGGCAAAGCAACTAATTTACCATTTCACGCAATTTTTTTAACTTATCTCTTATTTCCGCAGCTCGTTCAAAATCGAGAATTTTAGCGGCTTTATGCATATCTTTTTCAAGTTTATCGATAAGCTTCGGAAGATCTTTCTTTTCTACACCAAGATCAACCATTTCTTCTGCCACAATATCTTCTAAATCACGATAACTAGCAACAAGAGATAACAAATTATTTTCAATAGGTTTTTTAATAGTTTGAGGAACAATACCGTATTTTTTGTTATGTTCAAGCTGAATAGCGCGTCTTCTTTCGGTTTCATCAATAGCTTTTTGCATTGAATCAGTAATTTTATCAGCATACATAATAACTTCACCGCAAGCGTTACGAGCAGCTCTACCTATAGTCTGTATCAAACTCGTTTCTGACCTCAAGAAACCTTCTTTATCGGCATCCATAATAGCAACAAGAGAAACCTCTGGAATATCAAGTCCTTCTCTCAATAAGTTTACACCTACAAGAACATCAAATTCACCCAGTCTTAAATCTCTCAAGATTTCAACTCTCTCCAATGACTGAATACCACTATGAAGATAACGAACACGGATACCTTCTTGGATAAAGAAGTCTGTTAGATCTTCAGCCATACGTTTGGTCAATGTTGTAATTAATACTCTTTCATTTTTATCGGCACGTTTTTGAATTTCAGCTTTCAAATCATTTATCTGAGATTCAATAGGGCGAACCGAAATTTTCGGATCAACAAGCCCAGTAGGTCTGATAATCTGTTCAACCAATTGTGTTGAAGTGTCTCGTTCAAATTCGCCAGGTGTTGCAGATATATAAATTTTTTGATGCACCTTATTAAAAAACTCTTTAATTTTCAATGGCCTGTTATCCTTTGCACAAGGCAATCTGAATCCGTATTTTATAAGAGTATCTTTTCTAGCTGCATCACCATGATACATACCCTTTAATTGAGGTAAAGTAACGTGAGATTCATCTATAACAGTCAAAAAGTCGCCCCTAAAATAATCCAACAACGTAGCAGGAGCAGAGCCCGGAGGTCTTCGCTCAATTATACGAGAGTAATTTTCTATACCTGAACAATACCCCATTTCCTTAATCATTTCAATATCATATTTTACACGCTGTTCAAGTCTTTGAGCCTCAACAAGCTTA
Source organism: uncultured bacterium (assembly GCA_949283255.1). GTDB lineage: Bacteria > Cyanobacteriota > Vampirovibrionia > Gastranaerophilales > Gastranaerophilaceae > UBA1221. The sequence continues at coordinate 42,213 of CASDRS010000004.1, forward strand.
TTTTCATTATTCAATTCTACCAATCTATGTTGAAGCTCTTCTCTTATTAAAGCAATTGTCTCATCAACATTCTCATCATAAGATAAATAATGAACTGCCGGATAAATTACAACTTTTTGAGGAGCTTCAATAATTTCTCCCGTAACATTATCAATACGCACAATTTTTTCAATTTCATCACCAAAGAAATAAATTCTTGTAATAATTTTTTCATAAGCAGGCATAATTTCAACAATATCACCACGTGCCCTAAAAGTAGAACGCTCGAGAACCAAGTCATTTCGGGAATACTGAACATTAATTAAATGTCTGAGCAAGTCATCCCTATCAACCTCATCTCCTACGTTCAACTCTATAGAACCTTTAAAATAATTTTCAGGCAGCCCTAAACCGTAAATGCAACTAACAGAAGCAACAATAATAACATCATTTCTCTCATAGAGACTTCTGGTAGTATTATGACGCAAACGGTCAATTTCTTCATTTATAGAAGCCGATTTTTCTATATATGTATCAGTACGAGGAATATAAGCCTCAGGCTGATAATAATCATAATAACTTATAAAATATTCTACGGCATTATCAGGAAAAAGTTCTTTAAACTCGTTATACAATTGAGCAGCAAGGGTCTTGTTATGAGCAATAATAAGCGTTGGTTTTTGAACCTGTTCAATAACATTAGCAATAGTAAACGTTTTACCAGAACCTGTTATACCTAACAAGGTCTGAGCATCATCCCCGCGCAAAATACCATCAGTAAGCTCCTTTATAGCCTTTGGCTGATCCCCTGCAGGTGAGTATTTTGATGAAATTTTAAACTTTTTTTCCATACCTCAATTTTATACCAAATGAGTTAAAAAGAAAATCGCAACTTTATTATTTGAAAAATTAGAATAAAAATGCTAATATAAACAATATGAAAGAAATAAAAAAAGTTATATTATGCGGTATTGGTGCAGTTGGAGCAGTTTATGCAGATAAGCTTCAAAAATATGACCCTGAAAATTTTAGAGTACTTGTTGATACAAACAGACTTGATAAATACCGCAAAACCCCGATATATTTTAATGATACTAAATTGGATGTTAACTACATAACACCTGACGATACAAATTTTGCTGCTGACCTAATACTAATTGCAACAAAAATGACAGGTCTAGATGCTGCAATTGATGAAATGAAGAATTTTGTCAAAGGAAATACAATTATATTACCACTATTAAACGGTGTAACAAGCGAAGAGAGACTTGCACAAGCCTACGGGTGGGACAAAGTTTTATACGCATACTTTATAGGCCATAGTTCTGTAAGAACAGGAAACAAAATTAAACACGATGGAATTAACACTCTGGTATTTGGAGCGGATAAAAATCCTGATGAGCGAGTAGAAGCCGTAAAAAATTTCTTTGACAAAGCTCATATAAATTACAAAGTTCCTAATGACATCCGACACTCATTGTGGTGCAAATATATGCTTAATGTAGCCTCAAACCCGACAACAGCAATTCTTAGAATGTCATTTGGAGAAATGCTTGAGAACAAATATTTTATGAAACTTGCAACAAAAATTATGAAAGAAGTACAGGCTGTCGCCAAAGCTGAAGGCGTAAGAAACACCGAAACAATGATTGACGAAACTGTAGCACATCTTCATACAATGGTACCTGATGGAAAAACTTCAATGCTTCAAGATGTAGAAGCAAAACGCACAACCGAGATAGATATGTTCACTGGTACAATGATTCGACTGGGGGAAAAACACAATATCCCGACACCTTACTGCAACTTTTTACAAGAAATGTTCGATATAATACACGAAAATCAAAGGCTTCATAAAAATAAAACTACCGAAAGTTAAATATCTTAATACACAGTCAATTTTTCTAACCAAAATTCTTTTAATAAATAAGGGGAAATTATTATATAGGGAAAATGGGAATGAAACTAAAAGCTATCAGGAGCCTCTGGAGCGGCGCAAAAAAAGTTGGTGCCACAATTAAATCAGCTCGTGCAGAAAGATCAAACAAAATCTTAGAATTAAAAAGACTACAAGCAAAAAATTACGTCGCAACCATTTCTGACGAAACTTGGAACAAAATATCCACTACTGTTTTTGAGCAAAAAGGCGAACCAAAATCAATATTTTTGGAGAAACTGCACAAATTCAAACAAGGCTACGATGCATGCGGCATTACAATGCCAAAAGATGTACTTGAGGCATACAATCAGATAGAACGTAAAGCTACTATATTTGCAGATAGAATGATACTTGCAAAATCAAAAGGAAAAGCGCCAAAAAAATATTGGGATTTCGGTAAAAGATTTAGGGAAAATAATCAAGAAGCATTTGATAAATTAGAAAAATTTGTCAAGGAGCAACAAGATAATTCTCTTGCTAGGTGGCATGACGTAGCTTTTAATCAACCATATGACGAAGCTGCAGTAAAAAGAGCGCAAGAAGCATTTACGATGATAAACACTAACAGAATTGATCTTAATTGGCTGCCGCATTATGAATTATATAATACTAAAATTGGCGAAGTCGCACCTGAAATCATAAAAAAAGGACAAACCTTCTATCACGGAACGACTCATCAACGAGCAATAACTAAAAATGGGTTTCACCTTAAACCAAAAAAAGGACAAGCCGCAATGGGCTCAAGAGAACTGGGAGAAGGCGTATACCTGACCCCAGATAAAAAAGTTTCAAGCAAATTTGCGGGACCATTTGGTGGAATAATTCATACAAAAGTGGATACAAAAAAAGTAGCTGTCGTAAACAACAGCCAATTAGAACACATTTCAAGAGGACTATCAAAGAATCTAAGCCGAGATAGAATTAGCGAGCCAGCCACTATGGAATTACTTATAAAGGAACTATTCCAACGAAATGGTTATAATGCGGCCTATACAAGAGAAGCTCTTGGAAGTGGAATTTTTTCACAAAAAGAACTAGTTGATAAGCTTGCAGGAGGTAAGCAATCACAACTGGTCGTATTTGACCCGAAAGATATAACAATACTAGGAAAAACACTAAAAGACAGGCTTTCAAACCAAAAAATGCAATTTGAGAATCTTATAAACATGCCCAAAATGCTATATCAAATAATCAAAGAAAAAAGAAGCGCCATATAGGCGCTTCTTTTATGATTGTGTAACTTCTTCTGTCTGAGTTTCCTCTTTTTGCTTATGCTTCTTCTTTGTACATTTTTCACAAGCAATTTTGTCGTTATCCATAATCAGCCTTATTGTATCACCAGCCTGATACTTACCTGACAAGATTTCTTCAGCAAGCATATCTTCAATCTTGCGTTGAATTAACCTTCTCAACGGTCTTGCACCATAAGCCTCAGAGTAACCGGCATCAGCCAAATGATCCTTAACTTCATCCGTTACTTCAACTGACAAGTCACGTTCACTTAATCTCTTGAACAAATCTTTCAGCATCAAATCTACAATCTGTCTAATTTCTTCTTTTGTCAAGTGAGCAAATACAATAGTCTCATCGATACGGTTCAAGAACTCAGGTCTAAATGCCTTCTTCATTTCCTCAGTAACCGTTTCTTTAAGTTTTTCATATCTGTCTTTTGAATCATCATCCGAAGTAGAGAAACCTAACTTAGATGTATTAGTAATCATGCTTGCACCAACGTTAGAAGTCATGATGATAATTGTATTCTTAAAGTTGATATGACGTCCTTTAGAATCGGTCAAACGACCGTCATCCAAAATTTGCAACATAATATTGAATACATCCGGGTGAGCCTTTTCGATTTCATCGAACAAGACAACCGAATAAGGTTTCTTTCTGATTTGTTCAGTCAGATTACCGCCATCATCATACCCGACATATCCTGGAGGAGATCCGATAAGTTTTGCAGTTGAATGTTTTTCCATAAATTCTGACATATCAACTCTTATCATATTATCTTCTGAGCCAAATACAGCTTCAGCTAAAGCTTTTGCAAGTTCAGTTTTACCAACACCGGTAGGACCGCAGAAGATAAAACTTCCGATAGGTCTGTTAGGGCTCTTCAAACCGACTCTTGCACGTCTTATTGCTTTTGATATAGCAACTACAGCATCATTTTGACCGATTACACGAGCATGAAGTGTTTCTTCCAACTTAAGAAGTCTTTCACTTTCACCCTCAGTCAATTTTGTAACAGGAACACCTGTCATTGTTGCGATTACTTCTGCAACATTTTCAGCTGTAACAGTAGGCTTATTCGCCTCATGTTCTTCTCTATATTGTTGAGCAACTTCTCTTATACGTTCTTTCAAGTCAGCCTCTTCATCACGAAGTTGAGATGCTTTCTCAAATTCTTGATTTCTGATAGCATCTTCTTTATCTTTAATCAAAGCACGTAACTCTTTTTCGAGCTCTTTACCTTCAGGAGATAAAGTTGAAACTTTCAAGCGAACCTTAGAAGAAGCTTCATCTATAACATCAATTGCCTTATCTGGCAAGAACCTGTCAGTGATATACTTGCTGGATAATTTTACAGCAGCATAAATTGCTTCATCAGAAATAATTAATTTGTGGTGATCCTCATATTTAGGTCTCAAACCTTTTAATATTTCAACAGACTCATCTTCACTAGGTTCATCTATTATAACAGGTTGGAAACGTCTTTCTAGGGCAGAATCTTTTTCTACATATTTTCTGTATTCATCAAGAGTAGTAGCACCAATAACTTGGATTTCGCCTCTTGATAATGCAGGTTTTAAAATATTAGCAGCATCGATAGCACCCTCAGCAGCACCTGCACCGATTAAGGTATGCATTTCATCGATAACAAGAATAATATTTCCTGCCTGTCTTATTTCATCCATAATTTTCTTAAGACGTTCTTCGAACTCACCTCTATATTTTGTACCGGCAACAAGCAAGCCCATATCAAGCTGAATTACCTTTTTGCCGTCCAAAATATCAGGTACTTCTGCGTTAACAATTCTAATAGCAAGTCCTTCAGCAACAGCCGTTTTACCAACACCCGGCTCACCGATAAGCACCGGATTGTTCTTGGTACGTCTTGCAAGAATTTGAATAACACGTTCAATTTCTTTATCTCTTCCGACAACCGGATCCAGCCTCAACTCTTGAGCTGCAAGAGTCAAGTCACGACCAAACTCATCAAGACTTGGAGTCTTAGTCTTACCGCTTGAAGAAGAACTTGATGATGAAGATGAAGAACCAGCTGTTGTAGTCTGAGGTTTAGATTCACCCAACATTTTTACGACGTTGCTTCTAACCTTATTCAAATCAACACCTAAGTTTTCAAGAACTCTGGCAGCAACACCTTCGCCTTCTCTGATTAAACCTAAAAGCAAATGCTCTGTACCAATATAATTATGACCCAATTGTCTTGCTTCATCCCATGACAATTCAAGTACACGCTTAGCTCGAGGCGTAAACGGAATTTCAACAGCTACAAAGCCTGATCCTCGCCCGATAATTTTCTCAACTTCTGCTCTTGCATCCTTAAGAGTAACACCCATAGACTTAAGAGTTTTTGCGGCAACACCGGTACCTTCGCCGATAAGACCAAGTAAAACTTGTTCCGTCCCCACAAAATTGTGACCTAATCTACGAGCTTCTTCCTGGGCAAGCATAATTACTTTTATAGCTTTTTCCGTAAAACGTTCAAACATTATTAGCTCCTATTCTCTACTTATTTTATATATATTTTACATAAAAAATAAAAAACTTTCAAGAGGGCTTGAGCATATTCCAAGGGGCAAATCAAAAAATATAAAAAATTTTAAAATAAAACTGTTGACATTTAATTTTGTTTCAAATAAAATAAAAAACGTGAAAGAAATACAAGCCCCCATCGTCTAGAGGCCTAGGACAACACCCTTTCACGGTGTAGACAGCGATTCGAATTCGCTTGGGGGTACCATAAAGAAGACGTCATTTAGACGTCTTTTTTATTATGTAATTACTTGTCCAAAGCACTCATTTAACAAGCTTAAGTTCTTACTGGAGTTAACCCCAAACTATAAACAAGACTTCAGCAAAAGTACAAACATCTGCAAAATACTTTAGCTTCTCTTCAAATATACAATCACAAAAAATAACAGACTACGCTTTTCTGTCAAACAAAAACTGCTTGATTTTTCGCTGTGCGACACCAATATACGTAGTAATAACCATAGTTAACACAAAGTACAAATAAGTTGTCTGTACAGGATTATAAATCCAATATATATCATGGTTTGCACGCTCTGAAATAGGTATACCGTTAATTTTTAAGAATACAGCAGTTATTAAGTACATGACGAGCAAATGATTTGCCATTATGTGATAAGTAACATTTCCCATATCCTGTAAAAATTTAACATCTTTAAGGTAAGGGTAAACTATTTTCACGACAAACAAAGAAGCCCAAATACCTGTAATACTTGTCAATACCGGCACAATAATCTGATCATCAAACCTTGCCCAAACAAGCACATAACTCAAACCAATACCATGCTCAGGATCATAATCTCGGTTAAACATCCACAGAATAGATTGTATAACTATCATCCACCCAAGCCACTTGGTAGTAAATATATCATATTTGTCTTTTATAAAGTGAGTATAAAAATACCCCAAATAAACAAAGAACAAAGACATCATCGTCCTAATTACAACAAGAGCAATAGGGGTAACATGAATAACCTTTGAAAGCGGAATTGCACTGAACCCCAATATAGAAAATATAATCAAATGAAAAATCTTATTATCCTTAACCCCTTTTAAAACTCTGAGTAAGAATAGAAAAGTTATCATTGTCATGAACAACTGAGTAACAAACCACAACGGGCAGGACAGATCAAACTGGTGTCCGTTTAAAAACGGTGTAATAAAGAAGTTTTTCAAAGTAATAGGCTGTCCCCAAAATTTTCCAGTCAACTTAGCTATAATAACAGTTACTACAAGATAAAATAAGTTGTACCAAAAATAAGGAACCAACAAACTTTTTATACGCCTATCAACAAATTCTGCCACATTATCAAGATACTTATCCTTAAACAGGCATCCTGAAATAAAGAAAAACAGCGCTAACTGAAAAGAATAAGGCGGGAAAATACCAAGCAATGAAAACTCTAAATGTCCTGATACGACAAGTAATATTGCTAATGCCTTAAGCATATTCATTTCATTATGAAAAACATTCCCCATAGCGGAAGTATAACATCAACAAAAAAAAATTGCACATAAAAAAATAAAAAAGTGCTTGAAAATTAAACTTGTTCCTGCTACTATAGCACTTGTGGACATAAGCGCCCGTAGCTCAGCTGGATAGAGCGTTTGGCTACGAACCAAAAGGTCGGGAGTTCGAATCTCTTCGGGCGTAAATATTTAAAAAGAGGCTTTAAAGCCTCTTTTTTTTTACCATTTAATTATGTTCACCTAATCCCAATGCCACCACTTATGAGCTTTTGGTCCCTTTTTATGATGTTTATGCTTTGGTTTTGGCTTTTTGTGCTTATGCTTGCAATGCCCTTTTGGACCGCAATCATCATGATGCCCTGAGGTTTGAAAAACTACTTCAGTGTTATCTCTGCGCAAACCAAACCAAGTAAATGAACCATGAGCATCAGCTATTGAAAAGAATGACATCACCGTCGCACAGATCATTAGTGCAAATATTTTTTTAATCATATAACCTCCAATATTCTTTAGAAAGCAATTATCCGATGTTAGCAACTCTTTGTCAAGTATAGTTTTGTAAAGCAAAGAACTAATCAGCAAGTAGAAGTTACACACTAACAAAAAACTTACACAATATAACAATTTGTAAAATTTAAAAAGAAAAAATGCAAAATAAATTATTTACGAATTTTAAAGCGAAAAAAGGGGAAATATGAAAATATCAAGGATTAATTTATTAACTGCAAATTACATCAGTCAGCCAAAATTTCAACATTTAAAAAGCAATAATTACGCATACACAAGCAAACCGTCTTTTGATACATTTATAAAAGAATACACAACGACACAAAACGACAATAAAAATACTATAAGTTTCAAAGGCTCAGACTATGAACAAACGCTGGAAGACAATTATTTTCAGCTGCCAAAAGGTGCTAAACCAGACAGTTTTCAAAAAGCCTCAGCTCAAAATATCTACCTTGATAATGACGTACTTGTAACAGCCCCGACAGGAACAGGAAAGACTGCAATAGCGCATTATGCGATAACAAAGAACCTTAAAAACGGAGAAAAAACCTTTTACACAACTCCGCTAAAGGCATTAAGCAATGAAAAATTCAGAGATTTTCAAAAAATATACGGAGAAGACAATGTAGGTATCCTAACAGGAGATACGAAAATCAACAAAGATGCTCCAATCGTAATCATGACAACAGAAGTTTACAGGAACATGGTATTTGGAGAAAAATTCGGGAAACATAATGACATGTTAGACAATCTTAAGACTGTTATCTTCGATGAATTGCATTATCTTGGAGATGTAGACCGAGGCGGGATTTGGGAGCAATCAATATTTTTATCCGACCCTGACACCCAACTTTTATCTTTATCAGCGACAATCGGGAATAATAAAGATATAGCTGGCTGGATGGCAAAAACCAGAGAGCAGGAAGCGCCTGAAGTTGTAGCCGGAACGAATAAAGATCTCAGAAACTATAGAGCCAATGCAGATTTACCGATACACACCGTACTGGTTGATGTTCCTTCCGAAAATCGTCATGTACCGCTTGAATTCGAAAACATAACAGTTCTCGATAAAAATAGTCCGGAAAAAACGAAAAAGAAATCAAAATTCAATGAAAGAATTGACAGACTAACGAAACTTGCTGAAAAGAAAGGTATAATTCCGGCATACACATACGCAGATGTTGTCCAAAGATTAAAGGATGAAGACAAATTGCCTGCAATATTCTTTGTATTTGACAAAAAGAACAGTGCAGACATACTGGATTACTTAAGCCGATACGGAATAAAGCTTACCACCTCTGAAGAACGAGAAGAAATTCAAAATACCCTTGATGAATATGAAGCCTCAGGCAAATACCTTGGTGAATCATTAAATACAAAAGCACTTCTAAAAGGATACGCAATCCACAATGCAGGAATGCTTCCGACACAAAAGGAACTTGTAGAAGAACTTTTCCAAAGAAAACTGGTAAAAGCGGTAATCGCAACGGAAACCTTGTCAGCAGGGATAAATATGCCAACAAGAACAACCCTTATAACAGCGACAAGAAAACCATCATCAACACCTGACGGACCTGACAACAAACGCTACATTTCACCAAACGAATTTCACCAAATGGCAGGAAGAGCCGGCAGAAGAGGCATTGATAAAAAAGGCTATTGCTATACACTAAGCCTTGATGAAGAACAAGCACAAATCTTTGATCAACTTGTTCACTCAAAACCAAACAGCCTGAAAAGTGCATTCAAACCGGACTACTCATTTATAGCAAAATACTATGATGCCTGCCAAAACGATGAAATGCTCAACTTAATATGCGACAAATCTTTTTACACATACAACAAAAATGATAGAGTTGCGCAAAGAAACAAACAAAATCTAAAACGAATGTTTGACAAAAAAATCAATATCATGAAAGAATTTGGTTACCTGAAATCAGGCAATACCCTTTCTAAAAAAGGTATACTTATAGCAAATCTTAACGGCTACGAGCAAATTCCTATAATGGAGATGGTAACATCAAAAGCATTCAAAGACATGACGCCTGTAGAACTTGCAGCCTCAGTCGGAGCTCTTGCTAATCTTGATTACCAAAAAGATTTCAAGTTCAAAACCCAAGAAGTAAATGGCGCAAAACCGTTTAACCACGACGATGAAAAACTAAACAAATTCATATCAAAATTAAACAGCACCCTTGCTAAATATAATGACCTTACAAAAGATGACACAAAAGCTCCAAGAAACATCGAAGCGAACTACGATTTGACTAAGAACATATACAGCTGGGCAGAATTAAACAATGAAAACGAAGATTCTGTCAATAACTGGAGCAGATTATACTACAACGCAGACAAACGTCATTACAAAGATGAAGGAAGTTTCTTTAAAGGGATTATGATGACAATTGATCTTTTAAAACAATTAAAACTTGTTTGCGATGTCGGAATTAACATATCAAGGAGCCAAGACGAATATGACTATTACTCAAATCTTAGAGCAAACATCGATGAGGCAATTGACCTGATAAATAAAGAACCGGCTATCGGCTAAAATAAAAAAACTCTCCTATTTTAAAGGAGAGTTTTTTATTTATTCTTCAACTTTTATTCTTCAACTTTATATTGTTTTAAAACAAGGTTCTTAATTTCAGGATTTTTTGATTTTATAGCCTTTGTCATATCATCATCTGACACAAGAGCACCAGCATTAACCAGAGTTTCAACAATCGGGGTATCTTTCTTTCTTATCGCATAATTCAACGGAGTAACTGTAGCAGACCCTGAATTTACATTTGCACCATGCGCAATAAGCGATTTAACAATATTATTATCTTTATACCTTATAGCATACATAAGAGGAGTCAACCCGCCAAATTGTTGGTTAGGATTTACACCTGCATCCAACAATAATTCCACAATACTCGGCTGCTTAGCGGCTATTGCAGTATATAGAGCAGGAACCTTCAAATAAGTTGTATTAGGATCCATACCTGCCTTCAAAAATAAATCTACATACTTGGTATTTCCATCAGTTATAGCGGTAAAAAACCCAAAAGAATTATACTTATAATCATTTGCAAGAATTTGCTTTATACAAGTTTCCTTTTCTGTAAGTTGAACCTCGTCAGTCTGAGCAAATCCAGCTCCCTGAGCAATTGCACACAACATTAAACCAACTAAAATCTTTTTCATAACAATCCCTCTCTTTTAAATTTGTAAAGAGATTATACCATATTTTGAACAATTAGCAAGCCCTAAAATTAAAGTTTTATAGCGCCTTGACGAAAAATTTTAATATCATCGCCAAACACACCGGCAACAGTAGATTCCAAACCTTTTGCAAAATACCCGTAATCAGGAATTACGATATCAACAAGCCCCTGCATATTTTCAAGAGCCTGCTCATAAGTTTTTGCAGACGGTTGATGCGATAAATTTGCGCTGGTTGTTGCAAGAACATTACCTGTGATATTATCACATATTTCTTTAAACACAGCATTGTCAGGCACTCTTATTCCGACCGTATCCATATTAGATGTCATATAATAAGGAGTTTTGTCAGATTTTTCAAGCACCAAAGTTAAAGCTCCGGGAAAATACTTTTTAATAAGCAAAGAGGCCTGCTTAGATAACGGCTGTTTCACATAATCCAATAAATGATATGCCTCAGAAGACATCAAAATCAATGGCTTCTGCGCCTCTCGATGCTTGATCTCATAAATTTTCTTTACTGCTTTTTCAGAAGACGGCAAACATCCGACTCCCCAAACAGTATCAGTTACATAAGCAATAACGCCGTCATTATCTAAAACTTCCTTTATTTTTTCAATATTCTCAATAATCATAATAACTACATTCCTATCTTATTCTTAATTCTTGATGCAAGCTCATTTGCATAATCCATTTTCAACAAAAGATTTAGCGGAACATAAACCACAAAACAAACCAGCATAACAAATGTAATTTTAACAAGCTCGCAAACAATATGCGGTAATACAATGAACTTATCAAACGCAACTGCAGAAGCGAAACAAACAACAAAAGTTACTGCCCCTGCCAGAACCATCTTAAATAAATTTAAAAACAAAGACTTATAATCCATCTGCATTTTTTTCTTCATCAGACTTCCAAGCACGCAAGCATTAAATAACGTAACAAGTGAAGTTGAAAGCGTAATACCGCCAATCCCCATGTGCCATTTTGAAATGAATAAAATATTCAAGAAAAACTTCAATATAATAGACGAAAACGCAACAATAAACGGCGTTGCACTATCATTGAACGAATAATATACTCTTGTGATAGAATCTCTGAAAACGTAAGGCAGAATAGAAACAGACAAAAACCACAAAGCCTCAGTCACCATAAACGTAGCATTAGCATCAAAAGCTCCTCTTTCAAAGACAACTCTAACGCCGTCCAAACCGACGACTAAAATTCCGATAATTATTGGAATTGCTGCGAAAAACAGAACTCCGACACCTTTATTAAAGTAATTTCTTATTCCATCATAATCCTTATCAGCAACAAGCCTTGCAAAAATTGGGAAAAGAGGCACCAAAAATGCCGTAACTAAAATTCCGACAGGAAATTGAAAAACTCTGTTTGCATACCCTATAGCCGTCCAAGCACCTTCCGAAATAGAAGAGGTAAAGAACATATCAACATATATATGAATCTGTCCAACAGTAGAACTCAAAACCGCAGGGAACAGTAATTCACAAATCTCTTTAAAATGCGGATTATTAGAAAACTCAAAATTAGGTCTAAATTTAAACCCTAATTTTCTAACATTCGGATACTGTATAATAAGCTGTAAAAAAGCACCAATGGTCGTTGCCCACGCAAGCGCAAGCCCCTTTTGATCATCAGGCGCAGCAATAACTGAAATTGCGATTATCGCAACACTCATTATAATAGGGGACAAATTAGGCAGCATAAACTGCTTATAAATAATCAATATTCCATAATATATCCCGACAATTCCACCAATTATCATAAGCGGAGTCATAATCTTTAAATGTACAGCGGCCAAGTTAATCATATCGGCAGAACCGCTGGAAATTATCAACCCCATTATTTGCCTTGGGAAAAGATACAAAATAACCGACAACAACAAGAAAAATATAATTGTAGCAGTCATAAATGTTGAATAAAGCTTATTAACAACTTTTTCAGGTTTTTGCGAAATTGAAGGAATTAATTTTGAAAAAACTGCAACTGTTGCACTATGGAAAGGTCCACCGACTCCGCCAAGCAAAATTAACGACAAAGACGGAATTTGATATGCATAATAATAAGCATCAGATACCATAGAAGCACCATAGTAATTTGCAATAACAACATCTCTTATAAAGCCAATAAGCTTACTTACTATAGTTACAACAGCAATAAGCCAAGCCGCCTTCAAAACACTAGTTGTCTTTTCACTACTACCAGATACTTTCTCCGTCATCCTTTCCCACCAATTCTACAAACAATCTTAATCCCTTATGATTTCCTTCTTCTGCAGGATAAGTAAATATAATTTTATTCTGTCCCTGTCTTATATAATCAGAAATATTAATTCTATCACATCTGTTACCGCCAAAGAAGCTTGTCGGAAGCTCAAATGTATAAGACTTACCGTTTATATTAACATTTAACTTATTTACCTGAAATTTATTATCAACAACGATATTAGCAAATTTTTTATTCGCATAAAACTCCTGAACAACAGTTTTTTGAGCAGGGTCATTAGATATAATAACAGGCTTTGTACCCAAAATAATACCAGTATAATAGTGCTGCAGAATTTTATCATAAGGCAAGTGCAATTCTTGTCCCATAAACCCTGCACCAAACTGACTCATTCCGACACCATGCCCGAAACCGCCGCCATAAGCCTTTACTGACACCAAATTACCATCACCGTCTTGAGAATTTTCAAACACAACATTTGCACTCGGGAGCGCCTTGCCATCCTTAGTAAGCAAACGTCTTACTACAAGTTCCTTAAATACCTTATATTTTTGAGACGCAGTTACAATTTCCATCTCAACAATTTTTCCGGAATCACCTCGTCTTAAGACTTTCAACTCTTTTAACGTGTCAAGTTTATCCCCTTTATTGAAAGCAGGTCTGACAAAACCGGTAGCCGACTGAACAGGCAAAGTCTGCTCAAGTACTTTTTTCAATTCTGGAGCCTGCCACTCTCTGTTCCAACGAAAATAAGGCGATCTGATATCATACGCATCGGGAGTAGATTTGTAATATGCGCTTGCAGCCTCTTCAGTCTTTAATGGCTTTTGGTACAAAATATCAGGTTTAGCCTTCAAATAAGGCTTTTCTGCTGATGGAAACTCTTTAGTTTTAGGATCGGAAAATGCATACGAATAACTTTCCGTATACCCACCGGCAGTAGAAGAATACTGCGCTAAAATCAAATCCCAATCATAAAGAGCGACAACACCTGTAGTCTGGGTAACCGCCTGATTACCAAGCTCTTTTTCCGAATTGGCACCATAATAAACCTGACTTGCTACTGAATCTACGACATCATAATTTGGAGACGATTTTGTTCTGGGAGATAAAACATAATTTCTCGCAGCAACACTCTGAGCCTTTAATGCCTCTAATCCAAATCTTACCGGCATTTCATTTGGAACAACACCTTTCAGATAATCTTCAACTGAAATTTTGTTAACAAGATTAAACTGAACACCACCTGCAGCCTTTACAATATTCAAAGTACCGCGATACAATGCCTGAGATCCAGCGCGCTTTAAGCCTTTAACTCCGAGAAGGCCCGCAGGAGACTTAAACATTATTCCTTCCGGTAATTTTGCAATCTCAGTTCCGTCATCTTCTTTTAACGTATATGTTAAATCAGGATTTATATATACATTCACATTTTTATTAGCATCAATCTTATCAACAAGATTTCCATTACTATAAATCTCTAATGTCGAAGTTCCAAAAATCCCAATATTTTTATAAACATAAGTTCCAAAAGATTGATTACCAATCCCGACTCTTACAACCTCAGATGCGCTAGCATTCTGAGCAGAAGTAATCTCTGCTTTTCTTGCAATTTGCAGAGTAGCAGCAGGTATCCGTTGGAGCTCAAAAGCACTGGCACAATTTGACAACAAAGCTCCACATAGTAATGACATAACAAAAAGCTTTGCACATAAGCCTATTTTGCTTCCCACGTTGTGCCTTCTTTCGAATCCTTAAGAACGATACTGCACTCATCAAGAGCAATCCTAATCTTATCAGCAACAGCCCAATTTTTCTCATCTCTTGCTTGTTTACGGTACTTAATCAAACTGTCCATATCAGAGAAAGTCTCACCCAACTGCTCAGAAACATGTTCTAAAGCCTTATCCAACTCCTCTTTGGAAAGTTCTGACTTTTTAAAATTAAATCCTAATACTGAAGCTAATTTATACAATGTAGTATAAGCACCAGCCTCATCTTTATTTGCTCTGTTCGTCAAATCAAACAATACCGCAAGCGCCTTAGATGTATTTAAATCATCATCCATAGCCTCTACAAACTGCTTATAAGCATCAGTCTTTGAAATATCATACGAATCATCAATTTTAGTTGCCTTTGCATTAAGCATTCTCTTAACACCTGCCTGAGCTGAAGACAGAGCCTCATCAGAAAATTCTACCGGCATTCTGTAATGATTAGTCAAAATAAAGAATCTTATAGTATTTGCATCATACTTCTTCAACAAATCATCTATAGTCAAGAAGTTGCCTAAAGATTTTGACATTTTTTCTTTATTGATTGTTACAAACCCGTTATGCAACCAGTAATTAACAAATTTACAACCGTTTGCACACTCAGACTGAGCTATCTCGTTTTCATGGTGAGGGAATATCAAATCAGCCCCGCCGGCATGGATATCTATAGTCTTGCCTAAATATTTTCTGTTCATTGCAGAACATTCAATATGCCACCCAGGACGTCCTACTCCCCACGGAGAATTATATCCGAATTTCTCATCACGCTTCCATAGCGCAAAATCCAACGGGTCTTCCTTATGTTCCCCGACTTCAATTCTTGCACCGCTTTCTAATTGGTCAATAGGCTGCTTAGAAAGATATCCGTACTTTGGAAATTTTTTAACTCTAAAATACACATCGCCATTTGCCTCATAAGCATACCCTTTTGAAATTAAATCTTTTATAATAGATATCATCTCACCCAAAGTCTTAGTTGCAAAAGGCTCTATATCAGGCTTCAATACATTCAAAGCCTGCATGGAATTACTAAATTGTTTATACCAATACCTTGAAACCTCTTCCGGAGTTTTTCCCTCTTTCTCGGCCTTCTTTAAAATTTTATCATCCACATCCGTCACATTACGACAATAAGTAACGTCATACCCTCTAAATTTCAAATATCGGTATAACACGTCCCACGTAATATAGCATCTGGCATGTCCTAAATGTGCATAATCATAAACCGTAGGACCGCAAACATACATCTTTACCTTATTCCCGTCAATAGGAACAAACTCTTCTACCTGATTTGTATAAGAATTATGTAATCTCATAAATAATATCCCTCTTTCATTAAAATTTTAGCACAAACAATTAAAAATTAAAGATTTGTTAAGCAAAAATTAAACAAAGCGCAATTATTTAAAACATATATACTTTATATACATATAGTGAGGATGATATAAGCGAGGAGACCAATATGCCAAATAATGTCACAACAATCGTACAAAGCGGAGAAACACTTAGCCTTTATGCAAAATTATATGGCTGCAGCGTCGAAGAATTAAAGAAACTTAATGCCGGCAAAATCGGCAAAGACGGAGCAATCAAAAAAGGCGAAGTTCTTATAATACCTATAGGCAAGAAACCTGCACAAGCAGACAAATCAGAAAGAACAACCATGCAAGAAAAGGCGAATTGGTTTAATGACAAACTAGAAGAAGCAAAATTAAAAATTTACAATCCTAAACTTTCAAATGCGGAAAGAGAAAAATTTGAACAAGAATACATAAAACTTTTAAACATGCAGAAAAAACGTAATGAAGTAGCCTCAATAGGCATTAGTAAAGATAAAATGCATTTTGATTTAAAAATCAAAAAAGATATAACCCTTGCAGAATTCAGAAAACTGTTTCCGGAAGTAGGCAAAAACTTTAGTGACTATGCAGATAAGACAAAACAAACAAGATACGAGAACGGCAAAGGCTTCATAAGAAATCCAAAAGAAATAACATTACATTCCGGAGCTGCCTTTAGTTTAAAGACACAAGAATACGCACATCAAGGATTCTTCAGTGAACTCGGAACCTCAATCCAAAAAACACTGGGACTTGGAGAATTTGACTAAAGATTATCCATAAAATCCAAAATATCGAATACCGGTTGGACTAAAGATTCAGCCGGTATTTTGTCGTCTAATTCAAGCGTAATAGTTGGAATATGCCGTTCAACCCCGGCATAAGTGCCAAAACTTCCCGGCGTCGGATAACCAATACTGCCTTCTGCAGGATATCCTATTATCTCAGAGATTTTCTTTGCAATTTTCTCTCCCGGCCCGTCATAATTTACCACCTTATAAGGCGAATGAAGAGTTAAAATTAATCTAGGTTTATATTCTTCTATTATGTCAATAACAAAACGTGTTTCAACCTCACTTGCAGGAGATTTCCCGCCATAATATGCAGTACTTTCGTCATCACAAGTAGCATTTTCACCTTCATTCTTTCCCCAATTTTCAGTCGGAAAATTTCGGTTCAAATCCACCCCATTAGAATTGGTTCTTACATTCAAAGCCATACCGTCAGGATTTAGACAAGGAATGAACAACATCGAAGCCTCTTTTATCTCAAGATATTTTTTTATTAAAAAATCCCCCTGAGGTTCATCTCCATGAAAAACTCCAATTACAAGAATATTTTTTAAATTATTTTCAGAACCAACTAACTCAATTCTACGGCCTTCTTTTGAGTTTACACTCTTCAATATTTTCATCAATTACGCCTCTACGCCTCAAATAAAGCATTTATAAAATCTTCAGAATTAAAAGCTTTCAAATCTTCCATCTTCTCGCCAACCCCAATAAGCTTGACAGGCAATTTCATTTCTTTTGCAACAGCAAGTACAATAGCTCCCTTAGCAGAACCATCCAACTTAGTAAGTGCAACTGAGGTAAGATTAACAGCTTCTAAAAACACTTTTGCCTGCTGTAAACCGTTTTGACCCGTATTGGCATCTAAAACAAGAATACTTTCTCTTAAACAATCAGGAGCATTCTTATCAATAACATTTTTTATCTTTGAAAGCTCTTCCATTAAATTAAATTTATTCTGTAACCTTCCTGCAGTATCAACAAGCAATACGTCATAACCTTCACTTTTAGCTTTGCTTATAGCCTCATACACTACAGATGCAGGATCCGCCTTGTCCCTGCGTACAATATCAGCACCGGCTCTTTCAGACCAAATATTGAGCTGCTCCTCCGCTGCTGCCCTAAAGGTATCACCGGCAGCTATCAGAACTTTCTTGCCTTCCTGCTTAAACTTATACGCAAGTTTAGCTATCAAAGTGGTCTTACCGACACCGTTCACCCCTGCTATAAAATAAATATTTAATCCGTTATCATCATAATTAAGCTCTGTCGGACCCGCATTTTTTAAGGTCTGTAAAAACTCGTCTTTTAAATAGCTTTTTACTTCAGCTGGCTTAATCTTGCTCTGGTTTCTAAGTTTATCAACAATCTCGGAAGCATAGCCCACACCCAAATCAGCACTAATAAGCATATCTTCCATATCTTCTAATACAAAATCACTAAACTCAGCCTCTCCCTCAACAGAATTTACAACATTATTGACTAAAGACTGAGCAGTATTAGACACTGCTTTTTTTAAGTTATTAAAACCTTCCGAAAAGAATTTAAACATTACTCTAAACCATTTTCAACAATAATTTTGGCCAATATACCGTTAATAAATGAATAACTATCGTCAGTTGAATATTTCTTAGCCAACTCAAGAGCTTCATCAACAACTACCTTCATTGGCGCATCTTTTATGTACAACAACTCAACAATTGCAATTCTTAAGATATCCTTATCCATTTTAACAAGACGTTGTAAATCCCAATTTTTAGCGTGCTTTTGAATAAGTTCATCAATTTCTTTGTGATATTTTTGGAAATACTCAGCTATTTCGATTGCATAATCCTTAACATCACTTTGAGAATCCAAAGTTGTAAATTCTGCAATCTCTAATGCCAAAAGTGCTTTTTCAGCAATATCAACCATTTCGTTAATACGGCCTATCATATCAGATGTCATAGGAAGCGGTACCGGCACATTTGAAACTTCAATAGGTCTGTTCAAATTAGTTTCATGCTCCGCTTCATAATCGGAAATCTGATTTCTCATTTCAATCAATGCGCCAACAGAAACCTTAAGTTCATCACTGGCGTTACTTGTAAGTATTCTGACAGATTTCAATATAATATCTTTTAAATCTTCTTTTGAATATTTTGTAATCTTTTTATCAAATTGCGAAAATAATATAAATGCTAATTCTCTTGCTGCTCTGCGCGCTTGCATAATTTTTCCTCTTTCAAATTTTATAACTATCTATATGAGGAAATTTTAGCACAAACAAATTTTCAGAACAACATGTCTAGCCCATACCTAATCTGGCTCTTCTTGCAGCAAGGCTAGCTCGGCCTGCGCTAAAATCAGGTCTTCCTGAATTTTGATTATTAATAGGGTTTGTTGTAGTAGTTGTATTTTGCGCTACAGCTGATTTAGGCTTGCTTGTTAAACCTTTAATATCACCTGCTATATCTTTTACTGAGTTTCCAACATCTTTTATTGTATCTTTATTTTCTTTATAAAACTCTTTAGCATTAGAGATAAAGCCCTTTAAGCCTGTTTTCTTAGCACCGCCTGTAGCTGGAGATGCATCAGCCACAGCCTCTGTAGAACCTGCTCCTCCTGTAGCACCAGCACCGCCTGCACTACCAGCAGAACCTGCGGAACCAGCCTTAGCTTGCTCTATTTTTGCCTTAGTCGCATCAGCTTGCGCTTTTGTTGTCGCTGCCAAATTTACACCATTACTTACCTGATCATCAATTGCCTTAAATTGATCTCCCATATTCTTTAAGCCATTAATTGCAGCAGCCGAAGTCTGTATTGCTGAACCAACATTAGCCAAAGCTTTTGTCAAATTACCCTCAGCCAATGCTGTTGCAGTTAATGTTACCTTAGCAGCAGCAACACCTACAGTACCGACTTTTTCAGTAACGACACCGACTTTAGTTACAACACCACCGGTTTTAACTAACGCCGCACCTGCCGCTGCAGTAAACGGATTTGAACACATTGCAGTACCGGTTGCTATCATTACCTTACCAGCTTTTTCAGTAATTGAACCTACGTTTTGAACAGTTGTAGATACATCTTCAACCTTTTGTGCAAACTTTTCTATCTTATTATTTGCGGCATCGTCTTTTTTCAATGCTTCATTGGCTTTTTCGTAATATTTAGCCTGCATTTTGACTGTTGATGTCATCTTTGTCTGACTTGCTTTCATCTTACTTGAAACAGTATTCATTTTAGTAGAATAAGATGTCTGTTTCTCATTCAAAGAATCAAGTTTTTGATTTATTTCGTCAAGTTTTTGATTATCATCATCAGTTAAGGCACCGCTTTGCTGAGTATCCTGTTCACCTGCTAATTTCAATGAATAAGCACTGTTATCACCTGAACCTGTTTTATCAATAATTGCATCTGCTTCTGATTGCAATTGAGTCATTTGCTGTTGATTTTCAACCATTTTCTGACTAAGTTCACCTACCTCTTTAGAAGTTGAATCAAATTCTTTTACAGTAGATTTATAGTCTTTATTTAGTGACTTAACAGATTTTTGAACCTCTTTTGTCGTAGCCTTTGCATCTTTTGCCATTGCATTGGCTTCTTCACCTTGAGCTTTTACTTCTTTTGTTTGTTTTTCGCAATCATTTGCAGATTTTTCAGCCTCAGCAGCTTGAGCTTTTCCGTTTTCTACAGAAACTTCTTGAGTTGTTGAACCTGTCTTTAATTTTGCACCGTTTTCATCTGCAGATATATTATTAGGATCTTGAGAAGCTTGTTCTGCTGCAGTTGCATCTGCCAACTGTGCTTCTGACATTTCTTTTTGTTGAAGCACTTCTTTTCTCATATCCAAATCAGCTTGCGCATCCATAAACTTCGATAACTGCGTCGGATCTGTACACCCCTGCATATCCTTTTTTAACTGCTGGTATGCAGCATCAACATCTGCAGTTGTAGTTAAATTATTTACATTATCATAAGGTTTTTGTTCTGTTTTACTTTGATTAGAAATATAATCTTGTACACCTTGAGTAAAAAAGTTATTTAAATCGATATTATAATTTCCGCCTGCCTTTGATGTTCCTCCATTATTTGTAGCAGCTACGGAATTTCTGTTATTAATGATTGAAGAGTCCATACTCATACCGTCATCTTTAGCCGGTTTTTGAGTAGCAGAAGTCCCGGAACTCTGTCTGCTTTGCATTTGCTTTAACTGTCCCGGTGAAAGCTTTTTGAAAAAATTAATACCGTTTGGACCGCTCATAATTACTCTCTTCTTTTTACTCTTATATATATAAAGTATATATATAATCCATATTCGCAGGGTTTTAATAATTTGTTACATAACTTAAAGATTGCGTTATTTTTAAATTTTTGGTAAAATTAACGAGTATCTTAGTAATGAGGGAGAAAAGAATTATGAAATTGATGGATGGGAAAAAAGGGATTATTTTTGGGGTTTCCAATACCCACGGAATTGCATACGCTATTGCCAGACAATTATTTGAAGCAGGTGCAGACATAGCATTCACTTATGCAGGTGAAGCTATGGAAAAAAGAGTTAGACCGCTTGCTGAAGGTATGAACTCAAAATTAATAATGAGCTGTGATGTAACTAAGGAAGATGAAGTTGCTGCAGTATTTAAAGAATGTGAAAGAATTTACGGTAAATTAGATTTTGTTGTTCACGCTGTTGCTTTTGCGGCTAAAGAAGATCTACAAGGCAGATTTATTGATACATCACGTGCAGGATGGGATCTTGCAATGGGCGTAAGTGCTTATTCACTTATTTCACTTTGTAAGCACGCTGAACCTATCATGAACGAAGGTGGTTCAATCTTCGCTTTAACATATCTTGGTTCTGAATATGTTGTTGCTAATTACAACGTAATGGGTGTTGCTAAAGCTGCATTAGAATCTTCAATGAGATACTTAGCTGCTGACTTAGGAAAGAAAAATGTCAGAGTTAACTGTATTTCAGCAGGTGCTGTTAAGACTCTTGCTGCTAAAGGTATTTCAGGATTTGACAAAATGCTTAAAGCTGCTATTGCAAAATCTCCGCTTCAAAGAAATGTTTCTTTGGAAGATGTTGGTAAAGCAGGCTTATATTTAGCATCTGACTTATCTACAGGCACAACAGGTCAAATCTTGTATGTTGACTGCGGTTGCCACGCGGTATATGCATCTTTGGAAGAAATGGAAATCATTTCAAATGCAATGACAGTTCAACACAAAGAGTAAACTTAAATTTAAAAAGAAAAGCCTCCACCATATAGCCGTGGAGGCTTTTTAATATATAAAATAATGCAGATACTTAATTACACAATATAAATTCAGTTTTACTCAGAATCACCACCACCTGAGGCTTCAAATTTTGGGAACACAACCTCAGCGCCTTTTGTCGGATTTTTACCTTCATTAAGCTTCATAAGTTCACCTGTTCTATTTTGAATTTCTCTTATTGATGGAGCAGATTTACCCTCAGCTTTAAGAGATTCTTTAGCCAAAGCCCACCAGGTTGTATTTTTATCAAGAGTTTTAGATTCTGTTTTGTTCTTATATTTTGAAACATCTGCCTGATCAACAATAGTTGTGTTATATTTTTGGACCTCTTCATTACTGTCTACATTCAGACCTTTCAAATCGACTTTACTTTCCAAGGCTTTCGGTATCGTAACATCTGCCCCAACTAAGAACCAACCCTTTTTAGCTGCAGATTGATTTGCTTTTACAAATGCTTCATATTCAGGAGTACCCGCCTTAAACCCAAGTCTGGCAGCAGTCTTTTTAAAACTTTCACCACTCTTTGCATGGGAGATCAGATTGCCTTCACTATCATATTGAACTTCGACAGCTTCACCATCTTCACCATCTTTCATTGTAACAGTAGTTGTACCGTCTTCATTACGTTTGGTAACTTTTACTCTGCCATTATCAAGTTGCTCTGCAACTGTATCACCAGTTTCAGGCTTTTCTTCTTTTTTCTTGGCAGAAACTGTTTCTTCTGCTGCCCCTCTTTCAGACACTTGTTCTGTTACGGGAGGTTCTGTTACAGGGTCTCCTGCGCCTTCAGTAGTAACTTCATCAGAAGGTTGTCTAACCTGACCTTCAGCCTCGGCTGTATCCACAGGGGTTTGGTCTGGTGCCGGAACATTCTCATCTGCTGGCTGTCGTTGTGCTACCTGTTCCTGTTCAGAAACAGTTTCTGGAACTACCGATTGAAAAGATTGTTGTCCCGCTTCCGTTTCAGGCAAAGGATTTTCTGCAATAAGCGGTTTACCATTTATGTAAACCATTTTACTAATCAAATCATTACTTTCACCATTATATTCATAGCGAACCTCATCAATTACACCGCCGCCTTTATCTGTCACAACTCTTACGAGCCTGTCACTCTCATCATAGTATTGAGTAACAGCTCCTCTAGTTTTTTTAACTAATGCGGTCCCTTCAGGTGTACCTATAACTTCAGATTTCCACTCTGTCGGGTCCTCAGCCTCCTTAACTTGACGATTTCTGTAGTCAAGCATCTCTGATTGCTCAATAACTCCGTCAGGATTTTTATCTACATTTTGCCTAAAATACTCCTTAATTTTTTGATCGGTGACATTTTCCAAATTATCTCCCGGATTCACCTCGGTTTTTATCTTTAATCTAAAGACCAGTTCTCCACCACCTACATTCGGAACATCTGCCATACATATCTCCTTTGATTTTTCTTACACTTATTAAGTGTCGGAATATTTACCAAATACTTTAAGAATATCAACAAATTATTTACAAAACTTTATACAAAAAATACAATAAATTACGCAAAAATTTTTCTGTAGGAGTTTTAAAACAGTATGACTTTAAGAATAGCGCAAATAAGCAATATAATAAGGAGAAATGAGCCTTTAAAAGCATCTGTTGCAAGCATGCCGGACACAGACAAGTTTAATGGCTCCAATAATCGTTTTTTATCGTACGATAATGCAATCAGCAATATCAATCGTGCAAACATCTCATTTAAAGGTTATTATGGAGATCAACAACCGGCTAAGAAGCTTTTTTATGCACTTACCGGCAGAAATGACATTTATGAAGACAACTGGACAAAAGACCACCTTTACGTAGTTAATGATAAAAGATGGGTCAATGCTTCGCCTGCAGAACTATTAAAAAGAACACCAGAACAGGCTATGCAGTCGATCTGTACAATTACAAAGCCTGATAACCAATACCCAGGAATTCCGCCTTGCATAATGTCTCCAAATTATGGTGATAAATGGGGACGATTCGCAAATTACATAGAAATAAACCCTAGATTAGTTGCCAAATACAATGGTGATAGAATTTCAGAAGGACTTTTTGGAGTAATGAAGCTTTTACCTGCCATTCCACCTTCTGGTAAAAGAGGAGCTAATTGCATCATCTTATCTCAACTATATCCTGATATTTCCAATGACGGAAACATATACGACGGTTCACTATATTGCGCAAACCTGCACACAGGAATTAGCAAAAACCTAACATCAGAAGGGCTCTGGGGAAAAGTCGGAGATGATGAACAAGTTAAAGCCTTCAATGATATGGCACACCTCTTAGGGTTTAAAACAGGATTTCGTATGCCGTTATCTGCGGGGCAAATGAGAGCACAAGGAAGAGAATTTGACTGGTACCACGATGAAAAAGCATTTATTGACGCTTGCATTTGGGGCATTGAGCTGGGATTTGATTCTATATATTTTGATAGCGGCAAACACGTAATTGACAACAACGGTTATGTTGGAATAGGCGCATTACCTAATGACAGACAACTTGCATATATTTTATACCAAATTAGAAACCAAACAGGACGCAATGATTTAGCATTTATCGGAGAAAAATGTAACGATGATTACAGGTATAAAGAATTAGGGCTTACCGCAGGTACGGATTGGGGCAAAGCTGATAATATTTTCAGCGTAAAACACGAATCAAAAAAACAAGCTTGGAACCGAGAATACGCAGCAGGGCCTGAAGTTTCTAATGATAACGATGATGGCGGTCTTAGATTTGAAGAAAGATTAAATCGTTTAAATTCATGCCTCTGGGGGTTTGAAAACGGAGCAGACAAACTTCCAGCATTTTTGCAAATACATGATATCTTCCCGCTTTCACCATACACTAATACCCATGAAGCAATGATGTATCCCAAAAAAATGAACGGTTCAGATGCCTGGACAGAATGCGAAAGACATTGGGACGGAGTGTTTAACACTTCTCCAGCCGCAAATGACTATAGAAACGCTGTATATAGCATATTTGCTAATGCAATAAGATACTAATAATACTTTTCAGGTGCATCAAGCATATTATGCAGAGAAATCCGCTCCTGATTTGTAATTATTCCATCAGGACTTGACCCTTTTTTAATCATATCCAGAGCATTCATTGAACTCTCAAAATTTGAATAAGATATTTCATCTAAATTTTTATCAGCAGAAATTGCACCACCATGCGCAAACCAAGAAAACTTGTTATCACCTAAACGACCATCACCATTCAAATCAAATACGTAATAATCAGGTTTTACTTTACCATTATCATCGACAATATCACTAGGAACAATTTTTCCATTCTGCTCAAGTGTCGATTTTAAAGCATCACTAACTAGCGGGTGTGCATTCTCATCCGTTATATCGAAAACAGAGTTTCTATTATCTGAATTATCTAAAACGTGGACTGTACCAAGATTAACTGTTCCAAGAGTACGCATTCCACATCCTGAAGACGTTGTTTTTGTTTGAATTCTTCCATCAGGATAAGTAGTTTCCACAACAGTAGTTTTTACACCATTATCATTAGTTACAGTTGTCTTTGTAACTACACCGTTTTTCTCAGTTATCTTTACTCTGATATCTTTATTTCCAGAACGCGGACTTTCAAATGCATTACTTTTCAATGATTCTAATTTAATTAAACTCTCTCTCCAAAATCTATCAACATATATATAAACAAATTTTGGAAAGATGAATTTCATAAACTTTAATAATTTTACAATAATTAACAACTGATATAAAATTTGATATATAATGAGAATTATGAAACCTGTGGCAATATCAGTAATAATGCCTATTTTTAACACTAAAGAAGAATATTTAAAACAGGCAATTGAAAGTATACTAAATCAAACATTCAAAGACTTTGAATTCATCATTATTAATGATGGTTCAACGAATAATGCTGAAGAAATTATACTATCTTATGATGATCCAAGAATTAAGTATATTAAAAACGAATATAATCTCAAATTAATTAAAACCCTCAACAAAGGGCTTTCTCTTGCATCTGGCAAATATATAGCAAGACTAGACGCGGATGACACTTGTACTGAAGAACGACTTCAAAAGCAGTTTGATTATATGGAGGAACATCCTAACATTGGGCTTTTAGGAACTTTTATTACGCTACTTCCTGAGCAAAAGAAACTCAACCTTATAACAGATTCAAAGCAACTTAAAATTATCTTAAGGTATGGGAAAAACTGTTTAACACACTCTTCTGTTATGATAAGAAAATCAATTCTTGACAAATACAACCTTAAATATGGGGAATATTGCTTACACGCAGAAGACTACAAACTATGGACTGAAATGGTACAATACTGCGACGTTACGAATTTACCGGAATACCTTGTTTCATACAGATTATCACCGACCGGAATTTGCGCTACTCATCAGCTAGAACAACAAAAAATGACTAGTATTATTATTCTGGACAATATAATTAATGACTTCGATTGTAACAAAGAATTTATGTACTCAATTCTTACAAAATATACAAAAGAACAAGAACTTACAAAACTCGAATATTATGCTATCGAAAAACTTTTCATAGAAGTAATAAAATATGTAAAAGTAAACTTAGATACGAGCTATCAGATACCGATGATAAATCGCCTACTTAAAATCTTGAAAGATTTAAACAGACCAAGGAGAAATCACTAATGCCAAGAGGTCAAATATATCCATATCTACATAAAAATCTTGATCCACACAAAAAAATAGAACAGATATGGCAGGATATTCAAGCCTATACAGGAGAAAGATTTCCTGATGACAAACCTGAATTTAAAGCATTAACGAATTTATTGGTAGTAATACCGCCCTTAAAATTTCAAAATAAATTTATAAAAGGGCTATACATAAGTAACGGCGTAGATTGTGTAAATCAACTATATCCACAAAGTAAAGATATCTTTTTATCGGCAGCAACCGCTATGTGGTCATCTTACCCTTGGTCAGAAAGTGCAGATATCTACCTGACTTCGTTTGATTACCCTGAAAGATTGAACTGGTATAAAAAAACTTATCCGCAAAATGCAGATAAAATTTTCATACCTCTTATGGATACGGATTTTACTAACGAATTAGCTATTCGTCAAATACCAGAAACTAAAAAAGACATTGACATTCTTACCGTATGCAGACTAAGCCCCGAAAAAAATCTGCTTATGTTAATTAAAGCACTTGTAATATTTGAGAGCAAATACGGCTATATACCTAAAACAACTATCATAACAGGGTGTTCGGAAGACGCTTTTAATAACACATCTAAAGCGGTAATTCACGAAATGATACAAATAACAGGCTCTTTAGAAACATTAAAAAAATATGTTACATTCATAGGAATGATTCCACACGATAAAACACTATTCAAATACTATTCCAGAGCAAAATGTTGTATTCTAACATCAGTATTTGAAGGTAAAAACAGAATGATATATGAATCACTATACTGCAATACCCCAGTCATTGTGTTTAAAGACCTTTGTAAATACACCAGAGGGACAAATCCTATCATGCCAGAAAAATGCGGATTATACGCTGACTTTACACCTGAATCTCTGTCAGATAAGATAAAAGATTTACTGGATAGTTATGGAACTTTCTCTCCAAGCCAAATATTCAGAAAACAACACGGAAGACTAATCGCCGCAAATGAAATGATAAAGCGAATTCAATATTATCAAGAAAATCTTCCAAATATCGAAAAATCATCTCTTGAAGAAAACTCTTGGCTTAATAGAGCAATGCTTGAGAACTACCAACTATCATATACAGACTTCCTATATGGTGCAAACTTATTTTTGCAGGAAACTACAATAAATAATTCCAATAACCTATTAATGGACTTCTACTTAGACAACTGTAAGGAACAATCTTAATTAAGCTCAACAAAAAACCGGACAAGTCCGGCTCTTTGTCGTTTATTTAATGTGCCAAATTAGCGCTGTCTGTAAACTTTACTTGTATATTTTTCAATATCAGGAGTATCAATTTCGAAAACGTGAACTCTTGATGGGCCGACATCAACTCTTAATTCACCGTCAACTGCCTGAAAAATACTTTCTTTACCATAAGAAGGCAACAAGTTTTCAAGCTTTTGATCAGCTCTTAACGTAGGAACCTTTATCTTACAAGCTACAGCCCTGTTAACGTTTTTATTTGCAACTACCAAAAGAGTCTTACCTTGATAATGTCTTGCATAAGTAATAATCTGATCATTCTTATCACCTTCCTTATCAAGAACAATAAACGTACCCTTAGGTCCAACTACATCAGAATATTTATCTCTTAGAGCGTGACATTCCTGAATAAACGGACGAATAGTAGTCTCCTTACCACCAGGCTTTCTTGACAAGTTGAACAAATCAAGCTTGCCATAGTGTACAGTCATCTCGTGGTTGTCTGTTCTTGTTTCAGGTGAATATTTTTCAGCATAACTTCTTGTATAATAATCTCCTGTCTGGAACCCATCAACCTGATACATATTTGTCATAGGTATCGTAGCCTCAAGCCCCATTATCATCTTGCAAAAATCAGCTCCGCCATGAAACATTGGAGATAAATCATCATGAGAGGCAAATGATGCTATTAAAGATTTCCCAGGCTCTAAGCTATATGACATATCCAACTGCTCTTTTATATAATTTATAAAATCTGATGCTGTTTTCCACTCACTAAATAAGTGATACTGTCCGTAATAAGAATCAAATCCGGCCCTCAATGCATCTTCCGGTCTGTCAGCAGGCATGTTTACCATAGGTGAAGCATCTTCATGAGTATAACATTCTGCCAACCAAGCAAATTCAGGATCTCTTTGTCTTGCATATTTTGTTAAAATATCCCAGAATTCAACAGGTTTAGCTCTTGCTACATCGACTCTAATACCGTCTACACCTAAATCTATACACATATCTACAAACTGTTTGTGTAATTCCAAAAGTTTAGGATTTAATGTTCTCTTACCTTCATCTTCCCAAGGCTGAAACATTCTGATATCATTCCATCCTTGTGGAGTTTTAGCCATACCGTTTTCTATAGCCATCCACTCAGGGTGCTGTTCAAACATCTCGGTAGATGCACAACTTGGCATATCTAACATTACCTTGATATCACGCTTATGGCATTCGTTTATAAAATCCCTAAACTGTTCCTTTACAGGTCTTGGATCATTTTTATCAGCCAATACGGGATCTATTGCAAGCATATCCAATGGGGAATATACTGAACCGGCAGTTCCCATTGCCTGCTTACGACCTGGAGTATTTACAGGTAAAATATGCAATGTATTGAATCCATCAGCCTTAACTTCATCCAAACGCTCAATTGCATTTTTGAAAGTACCGTGTTCTTCATTTCCGTCTATATATTCATTTCCGTTTTCATCTTTGGCATTGAATATTCTCGGGATAATTGCTAATATTTTAGCATCACAATTCCTGAATAAGGTCCTTAAGTCATTTGTGTAAAGCATTTTTTTGACAGGCTTTTTATTATCAATCTTTGCAGTCTGATCCGGTTTGTTAATCAAAGAAGCATTCAAAGCCGCTTGATTATCCAAATATTGTGTCAGTTTATTATCATTATCCGATGATAAAGCTTCCTGTGGAGATATGTTTACAGACTTATCTTCATTTACAGGTTTTTGAATTGTATTTAATTTTAGGCTTAATAAATTTGTAGTATTCAACATATCTCTAAACCTTATCTTTCTTGTAATAATTCTTCTTTCCGCCAAAGAAGAATTGGGATAATACTGTTACGCCGTATAGCCCGGCAAAGAAACCGCCAAACATTTTTACCCATTTTCTGGTATTAAATGCTTGTTTTGCAGTATTTGCAATCATTTCATCTAATGCCGCACCTACACACAGGCTCTTTTCACTAGGGCTGGCTCCTGAATAAGCCCTTTGACCATTATGCCACATATCATGAACTACTTTTGACGGAAGCGCAAAGTATTCGTGGTCTCCAACCTTGCTCATCATATTTCTTCTAAAATCATTCAACATATTTTTTACTGTTGAATATTCAGTTAATGCTGATTCTGTTTCAGGTTGTACTGGTCCGCCATACAATAAATTCATTACTCGTTTAAAGAAGTTTGTATCACTCGGTATAAATACACCTTCTTTTGCAAGTTTTTCTTTATTATAATAATCGAACTTAACTGAACCGTCAGGATTAAATGTAAGAGGACCGCTATCTTTTGTATTCGGATCCAAATTTCTCAAGAATTCAAATTTAACTGAATAATCTGAAATTCTACCGCTAGTTGTCAAGAATTCACCGAGAGCAAATATTTCTTCTTTTACTTCCTTAAGTATATTTTCAGGCATAATCTTGCCAACCATTCTATCAGAATTCATTTCATATACATTGTTTACCACCTTCAAATCAGGGTCATTTATAACCGTTCTGTAGAAATTCAATGTATTAAAGAACCTAGCAAAAGTATTCTTCACATTTGACAGATTATCATTGACGAACGTCCTACTCAAGCCTAATAAAGAACCCACTTCACAACCGTTCTTACCAATTAATTTTTCAGCAGTTTTGCCAAATCCCATTGCGCTAATATCACCTGCTGCGGCATAATATGAAGTTTCTAATTGCTTGATATACTTACCTGTCATATCATCAGGGTTAACGTGACGCCCTATCTGAGCAAACTGAGCTGCAGCAGATTTAATTGCATCTTCATACAAAGTCTTATCTGCAGCTATTTTTTGCATCTTAGTATGCAACAGGTCAGCAACCATATTTCTGTCATATCTTGTGTTTTCAATTTCTTCCGGAGTAATTTTTAATGTATTAATCAAAGATTTTGCAACATCATTCCAGAATTTACCCTTTGAAGTATCAGGAGCTGATGCCAATTTCTTAAATGCATATACACTCAAAGCGTTATTTTCAGCACAGAAAGCTGACATTCTTGCGGCCAAACGTTTTACAACATTTTGCATATTATCATCCAAAACATCTGTAGGAGTGTTTGTCAACACTGACATTAAAGGTCCGTCAGAACCGCTAACACCACTTAATAATTTAACCAAATTCTTACGAGTGTTTTTGCTGATTTTTACTCCGTCCTTATTCAGATTTGTTAAATTCTTTTCTACTACAGACAAGACTTCGTCTGATACCTTCTTAAGATCATTCAACTTGAACTGTTGACCATCATATTTTTCAAATACAAAATTCAACTGTTCATCATTTGGAACAATCTTATGAATATTTTGAACTAAAACTTCTCCGCCAGGAACATGCTTAACTGCATCTTCCATTGATTTTACTAGAGGCTTAATTTGAAGTTTTGATATACGATACTCACCGCTTACAAACAATCTTGTCAAATCAGCCTTCATTGCAGATTGTACTTTTGGTGTTAAATCCTGAGTCAAAGCTGATGATAGAGATTCCAAAATCTCATCATTTATCGCTCTGCCTTTATACATTTCAAATACGCCATTTACATCGTTTTCAATATTTTTTGATGCGTATTCTTTTTGAGACTTAGAAAAATCAACAAGGATATTGTCAACCTTTCTATTCATAAAGTAACCGTAAACATCTTCTACATAAGGTTCTAAACGATTACATATCAATGAACTCAAAACAGGAGTAGCAAAACCTGCCGTCAACATCCACATTGTATTATTCTGAAGTGCTATCTGGCGCATCTTTTCTTGAACTGCATCTCTACGGTTAGGTAAATCCTTAGGGATTCTTGTTCTGTTACCAACTCTTGTTATTTCCTTGTCGGAAATCATATCGTATGCCAAATATTGGTTATCCTGGAAGAATGGTTTTTTCCTACCTTGGCTGTCTTCATAACGCATAAATGGATTAAATCCGTGAATTAGTCTTGCCGGATATTCTAATGCAATTTTTGGCCATATTGCCATTGATGCAAAGAATGAAGCCAAACCTACAAATTCCATACCTTTTTTAACAGGAGTTTTCTTTATTGAATATAAATAAGCTGCAATTCCAAGACCACCAAGTTTCATACCCAAATCATTCAATTTCCCAAGCTGGTGATCATTTGCATCCCCCTTCCAAGCAGCTTTTAATGCCTTTAAATCATAAGCCATATCATCAACAAATACTGCCGGCGCTGACATAATACCGTTTTTAATAATATGTCCCTTTGGAGGAAGCGGCTTTATAAAAGTTCTATTTGCCAATTCTCTGTTTATATCAAACTTAGGCTTTGCCTTCCTTCTGGTAATAATTTCAATCTCATCAGAAGATTTCGGCTGAGATACCTGAGGATTAACATTTCTATTCTGTATGTAGCTGTGTATTAAATTTGTCTGCATCTTAGTTCACCACATACTTTCTGTCCTTTTCAATAATATCCGCCGAATCTAATTTTGACGGTTTATGAGAACTTGTAAGGACATTTACTATACCAATGAATGTCGTTGCGGCAGCAAGTCCTATAAGACCTTTGCCTGAATATTTATTAAAACCTTTTGCCTCTGCAGGTCCCTTCAGGAAGTCTCCGAAACTATCCGCAAAACTGTCACAGAAAGTACCCAAAGATTCTAAAAACTGCTTAGGCTTCCAGAATTTTAATGTTGCAACTTTAAAATAATCTTCCCAAGGTTTTTGGAGAGCCACACCGACTCCGACTGCTGCCCATAAGTATGACGAAATTGTTTTTGCTAAATTGGTTTTTACAGCAATCTCTTTTATTCTAGGTTTTGCATCCTGATCTGAATCCTTCAAATTGTTACCTAAACCAAGTTTTTTAGCAACTTTGTCATAATAACAATTCATAGGTTCACCCTTAGCAGCATCACCATAGTTCAAGTTCCAATAAGGGAACTCTAAACTTTCATATACTTTATGGAATTCAAAAGACGGAATATCCGCATCATTCGGAGCCTCAGGAAGCTTATAGCATAATTTCACATAAGGCTGTTCAGTATCAACACCAGTAAACCATTTTACAGGAGTCGTAACAAATGACTTTGAAAAATTCTTTGCCAAACCATAGAACAAAACGCCTAATGCCATCTTATTTCCGAACTTAGTCGCACTTGCACAATCCTTATGACCTGCAAAAAGTTTATTAGCAGAATTAAATACTGCCATCAACATTGCACTACCTGTCAAATAAGGAAACATACCCATTGTCAAGAATTCATAGAAATTTGAATTTTTACTACCCTTCAATCCTCTTGCAGGATACATTGTCAATGCATTACTTAGCTTATCCCAAGTTATATATAATCTGTTTCTAATATTGTTATCAACCGGAATTGCCTGCTTTTTCTTAAGTTCACTTTTGCTGATACGGTGACCATCACAAGTTACAAAAAGATACTCTTCTTTTTCCGGAACCTGCAAATTTTCGTTTTTTTCTTTATTATCACGTTTTGCAGCAAACAATATATTATTACTGTAATTTTGAACAGGTAAAATCATTTTTACTCCACACAAGTATGACTGCACATATAAGACTCCTAAATATTTTTTTTTGCTAGCGTAATAGCGTTTGTTACATTTTTTTACATTAGTTTATAGTAAAAAACACCATACAGAAAAGTCCCACTATCACGCAATAATAGCCAAATATTTTCAATGAAAATTTTGACACAAATTTCATAAAATATTTAATACACAAATAACCGACGATACCGGAGACTAATGTACCTGCAATTATAGCATGCCAATTAAAAGCAAGAGCCTCATGAATGTCAATCTTTATAATAGGATAAACCATTGACGCTCCCAAAATAATCGGAATACTTAATAAAAAAGAATATCTAGCAGCAGTAGCTCTATCAAGTCCGCTAAAAAGCCCACTTGCAATAGTCCAACCTGAACGAGAAAATCCCGGAAGTGCAGCAAGCCCCTGAGCTATACCTATCAATATTGAGGACTTTAAATCAACAGTAGTTTTTTTAGCCTCAAACTTTTTAGACATATATTCGCTTGCAAAAAGTACAAGCCCCGTAATAAACAACAAACCGCCAACAATCTGCGGACAAAATACTAATTTTTCCGCAACAACATTAAGAGGAACAGCAAACACCAATGTCACAATAGTTCCAAGTATAATATACAAACCAAGTTTTGCCTTATGTTCAGACCAATCCCTTGTTTTTATAGCGTTCCACATAGCAACACAAATCTCTGCTATATCTTTTCTAAAAAAGATTAAAACTGCAACAAGAGTACCCAAATGAACCATTATATCGAAAAATACTTCTTCATTTGACTGCTGAACAATTTCTATACCTTTAAAAACCTTATAAAAATTGGAAGTAAAAACAAGATGTGCTGAGCTCGAAACCGGTAAAAACTCACTCAAACCTTGAACTATCCCCATCAATATTGCTTGTATAAAATTCATCGGCTAATGCTCCTAATTACATATCTTCTTCATAATAACTTGCACACGAAGTTTGAGTTTCCCAAACTGAAATTTTTGTTAACTGCACAATTCTTTCTTTTAACTTTGAGTATATGAATGCAGCAATCATCTCACTGCTTGGGCTTTCTCCTTTAAATTCAGGCAATTCGTTTACATCCTTATGATCAAGCAAATCCAAAACTGCATTCAATTCACGTTTTAAAACCTTATAATCGATCAAAATATTGCTCTTATCTAAAGTTTCACCTTTAACATAAGCCTCTACCATCCAATTATGACCATGCTGATTTTCACATTCACCATCATAATTTAAAAGATGATGAGCAGCAGAGAAAAACGCCTGTGTCTTTATTTCGTACATAATTAATCTCCCTTATTCATTTTCAATATACAATCACAAAACTCCCTTACAGCACCTCTTCCACCATTTTTAGAAGAAATCCACCCGACAGAAGCTCTTACCTCATCTACGGCATCTGCAGGGCAAGCCGAAAATTTGACTTTTTGTAATATGCACAAGTCAGGCAAATCATCTCCAATATAAGCAACTTCATCATAACTAAATCCGTATTTTGCTAGAATTTCATCGAGTTTTTTTATTTTATCTTTTACACCTTGATGAAGTTCCTTTATTCCCAGATTTTTTGCACGGCAAGCAACTGTACCGTTCTCACGACCGGTAATTATAGCCGTAACGATTCCCGCTTTATTTAAAAAGACAATACCTTGTCCGTCTTTTGCATTAAAAGTTTTATATTCGACACCATTTTCGTCATAAGTAATACTACCATCCGTCATTACTCCGTCGACATCAAATGCTGCAAGTTTTATCATAAACTGTACCTCTTTGAAAATTATACTATAAACTCATACAAAAAGACTAATTTGCAAAAAAACTTTAAACATTTGATAAAATAACCCGTATACAATTATATGGAAAACAAAAACTTAAAAAATAAATACTTAAGTTTCAATTTCACAGATTCGCAAAAAATCATGGCGGATGTTAAGGATTATATAAGGAAAAGTGAATGCCAAGAGCTCACTATAGATTTGAAATCCATAAACGTTATGGATGCAGCAAAGATAATAGTGACAACATCTGCATATCACAATAAAAAGTACCCCCAAGGAAAACTGATCTGCAAAACACAGTCTGCAATTAAAAGTTTAATTTCAAAAACATCAACCCGAAATTTAGAGTTTATAATATAATATTATTTGAATGTAATATTAGTATTATTTAAAGGAATAACCATGACAAATCATGCAGAAACAGCAAAAGAATTGTTTAAAAAGGGGTATAACTGCTCACAAGCAGTAGTTGGAGCATTTGCAGAAGAACTCGGAGTTGATTTTGATACCGCAATTAAAATGTCATCATCATTTGGAGGCGGTATGGGAAGATTACGAGAAGTTTGCGGAACAGTCAGCGGTATGCTTATGGCAGCAGGTTTAAAATACTGGGATCTTAACGCCGATGCAAGGGAAGCGAAGACTAAACATTATGAAAAAGTTCAAGAACTTGCGAGAAGATTTAAAGAAAAAAACGGAAGTATTATTTGCAGAGAACTTCTTAATGGGATAGAAAATTCAACATCACCTATAGCCAGTGAAAGAACAGCAGAATATTACAAAAAACGCCCTTGCCTTGAGCTTGTCGGAGATGCTGCGGAAATTCTTGAACAATACATTAATGAAAATTCAACCGTAAAAACTTGTTAAAAAACTTAAATTACTAGCAAAAAAATATTATTAGGAATTTACTATAAATATGAAAATTTTACCTTACATTGGAGTTGTTGCATTAACGAGCGGATTATTGATGAATACAAAATCAGCAAATGCACAAACAGTAGACACAACCCCACCTCAAGATACATTTGAAAAATCAAAACCTATACTACCTTCAGGCACTACAAATGATTCAATATTAATGTTTGCACCAAGCCCTGAAGTGCTTATACAAGGAGAACTTCGTAACGCTAAAATTGTTGTAGACATATCAAAAAACATTTTGTACTACTACAACGATGACGGGATTGCGCAAAATGCATATTTAGTAGCAAGCGGGAAGCAGAGCTCTCCTACTCACACAGGAGTAAGGGTTGTTTCACACATAGAAACTTTT
This sequence comes from uncultured bacterium, assembly GCA_949283255.1. Taxonomy (GTDB): domain Bacteria; phylum Cyanobacteriota; class Vampirovibrionia; order Gastranaerophilales; family Gastranaerophilaceae; genus UBA1221. Next base: position 79,067 of record CASDRS010000004.1, read on the forward strand.
CCTTATAAAACAGCTCCATACGGCACAAAAAGGAGAAGAAGACCGTGGGATTACGGACCTAAGATTATAATAGTAGACAGATTAAATCCGGAAACAGGCGAAAAAAGCCAAATTGGAGAATTCATACACGGCAACAACAATCCTGAAAGTATCGGACATTATGCCTCTATGGGATGCATAAGGATGGACAATGAGGTTATAAAAGACCTCTCCTCGAAAGTCAAACGAGGCGATATCATTGTCATAACAAAAAGCGGCAAAAATAAAACATTAAAGGCTCAACTATAGATAACACTTACGTTCGCAACCTGTAACACCTGCGTACAATTCAATAAATTGTTTTGCAGGACTTGAATCAATTTTTGTAAGTAAAACTTCTTCAATTTGGAAGAAACCTACCTCAGCCGACATTTCAACATCAATTTTTATAGGCTTTTTCTCACCATGGTGAATTCCGATACGATTTATCGCATTAGCAGAATACTTATGAATATCACCGACACGCGGAGCGTGATTAATAGCCATAGGAATACGAGCTCGACCCTTTGTCATATCGCAGCCATCAGCTATTAAAATTATACCTGCTTCTATAGAGTGTATTTTTCGGGTAGACATGTGACCAATAATGGCTTCAGTCGCAACAGCTTTAATTATAACCCTTCTATGAAGATTATCAGGAAATACAACATGCAAAGCTCTTTCAATAATAGGCTGCGCCAACAGAGCAGACATTTCTTCGTGTCCTTGACGACCGATTGCCATACCCAAATCGTGCATCAATCCTGCCAATATAATTGCGCACATACTATCTTCAAAAGTTCCAATCTGCTCTTCTTCCAAAGATGTTTTGATACCGCAATCGTGCAAAATATTAAGCATCTTAATAGCATTGCCAACTACCTGACGCATATGCACAGGTCCATGGTCATTAAAGCCTAATCTTCTGATTGATACGTTATTCGCATAATCCTGTAATTCCTGCAACTCGTCATCCGCAAACAAATATTTTGCAAGCGTTAACGAATCCGGATGATTTTTTAATCTATCTAATATTTTTGATTCTGTTGATATTTCTTTAACTGACTTCATACAAACATTATAACACACTATTTCACTTTTGTCTCGTTATCCTGCTTTTTTATATAGTTATCAACTTTTTCTGCGATATAAGTAGAGAAAATTGGCAATACTCCATAATAGATACCTGCAAAGATTAGAGCCGGACGAAGTATGTTTATACCCTCAATATACTTATGAAGTTTAGGATCCCCCTTATTTATTTTGGCAAAATTCTCAATAAATTTGTTAGTTTTACCCTTGATAATATTGTCTATACCATACCCAAAGCCGAGAGTAATTGCCGTAGAAATAATATTATTGTAGATTAAAGCTTTTTTACGATTTTCTTTAATATCTTTGCTTTTGCTAGTCATAAAGGCAGAAGTTCCTGTCAACAAAACATCAGTCAGGGCAGTTATATGTTTTGCTATATTTTTTTCATCGTGTTCGTGTTTTTTTACAAAGTTTTGGAAATACTTATTTTCAAAGAGCTTACCTATTTTACGTGAAATGTTATCCGTCAAATTTGCACCAAAAGCAACATTTTTATTAGGTTCTTTATTTAAAGAGGTCTTCTGTTTGGTAGCTAACTTATCAGGCTTTTTTATATTAAAGATTTTATCCATAATTATTGGGATAAAAGCAACTGTTAGAACAGACTTTGGAATTGCTGTGATAACCCCGCCGCCTAACTTTACAAGTTGAGTTGCAAACTTGTAAGCGCCAGATTCAACAAGTCTTCCAGAGGTACCTTTAAGACTCCTTATCGTTTGAGAATTAAGTACTCGTGCAGGATTTTCGTCTATCTTTTTCACCGCATTCTCAAGCGGTAACGCAACAGCTTCAACCATCCCGAATTTGACTAAACCAGAGCAAATTGAATTTGAAATTGCATATTGCTTATTTTCCTTTTCTGTATCTGGGGTTGACCATATCGCAAGCGGTCTAACGGTAAGAGAAAGCGCAAGAGAAGTTCCTGCTGCAAATGAAGTTCCGTGATCAGATATCTTTTCCAGCCCCTTAAGAACTACCTTGCTATTTAATAATCCCGTAAAACTTGTATTATTTCGACTAATCTTACCTACACGCATATTTTTATCTTATAATAAAAATAATGAACATAAAAGAATTTATAAGAGCTGAACTGAATGGTTGGGGAAAATATGAGCGATACATTTTTCCTCTTGGTATAATTTTCATTATTTGCTTATCTTTTTATTTAAAAGACAGCAAAATTGCTCTTATCTCTGCAATTTGCGGGATTAGCTATACGATATTAGCAGGGAAAGGTAAAATTTCCTGCTATCTCTTTGGCTTGACGGGAACAATGTGTTACGCATATTTAGCTTACAAAAACGGCCTTTTTGGTAATTTATGCTTATATATGCTCTACTATTTTCCAATGCAAATAGTAGGAATTTTCCAATGGAAAAAGCATCTTAAAAAGGAAACTCAAGAGATTATAAAAACTCAATTAAACACTAAAGAGAAGATATTTTACACTGTACTTGCAATAATTTTCTCAATTCTGGCAGGAGTTGTACTGCAAATTCTAAAGGACCCGACGCCCTATATAGACGGGACCGCAACAACGCTATCCGTCATCGGACTTATCCTTACAATAAAAAGGTGTATTGAACAGTGGTACATCTGGACCATTGTAAATGCACTCTCGGCTATAATGTGGATTGTAGCCTATATTAACGGTTCCAACTGTTTTGCTACAATTCTAATGTGGCTGACATATCTTACTCTTGGTTTGTATTTTTTACACACTTGGAAAGAAGAAATTGAGTGTCAGGAAGTTTAGATTTACCAGACTCATAAACATTTGTGAGATTTTTTACCCGACGAAAACCTGCACTTGATAAGATAAAATGAACATCTGCTATGCGGTCATAACTACCTATAACAAGCGTACAATTATCCTGCAGTCTTGAGCTTAAGTCTAGAGCAAGCTTGTAGCGCTCTTGCGGGGATTTTAAATACGGCCAAAAATTTCGACAAAACAAAACCGTATTCTTTCTCGGAATACTCAATATATCGTCCATTATATTTCCATAAGAGTATTCAATACCTTTTTTTAAAGGAGCCTTTAACTTTACCGGAATATTATCAATAATATCAACAAAATTAGACTGCTCAAAATAATCATTGAACTTATTATTTGTAAATCTATTTATTGCTGCATGATCATGATAATCCATTTCTACAGAACCGCTTTTAGCTAGATATAACACCGTCTTATCAATATCTTTTGCAACAATCGGTAAAAATTTCTTTGCATCTTTCCCAAAAAACTCTTTGAGCATCATCAAAATAGAGAGCGTTTCAGAACCATCAGAACAACCATAGCATAACATATTCACTTTTAATGCATGGGCATACTTTTCTCTCAAAAACATTCCAAATCGTTCCCAGTCCAAATCCGGCCTGAAAAAATTTGTAGTAGTTCTATACAAGAGCTTGCCCTCTTTAGAATACAAAGCTCGGGAATTACTGCCAAATGACGGGGTAGTACTTTTCAAATTTTTGAAATAACCATAATTTGAGTAATTATAGTTTATAGATTGAATTTTCATACAATAAAGAAAAATCCTAAAAATTTTTTTTGCTACAATAAAAATTTTCAACTAAAATAAAATACTATGAAAAAACTTTTGATTATAATATCAGCATTATTTATAGGCTCGAATACAGTTATACCATCAAACATTACACCAAATGAACAGTATAAAGTTTTAAAGGTTATTGATGGTGACACTGTGTATATAGACTCCAACAGAAATAACACAATAGAAAAAGACGAACGGGTTCGACTAAACGGCATTGATGCTTTTGAAACAAGAATTAGCCCCAAACTAGAATGGCAAAAAAGAAACTATAATCTTACAACACAAGAAGCTTTGGGGTTAGGGTATTTGGGCCAAAAATTTGCTCAAAAAGAGCTCCTAAACAAATACGTATTTGCGGAATACTCTGCTGATACCCAATTTGACCCGAACAATAGACATTTGATGTCAATATATTATAACTGCAACAAACAAAACAAATGCAAAAATTATGAAGCTGAAATCCTAAAAAAAGGCTTGGCTACCGTATTTATGAAATCAAACCTTGCAAAAGATTTAGGTCAATATGAAAACAAACGTAAAATTTATAAAAATGCAATTAAAGCCCGTAAACTTAAACTTAAGCTAATAAATTAATATTTAATTAGCCATTCTTGAATATCTGAGATTTTAAAATCCTCAACTCTTTTACAACATCACCAAAACTTTTATAAGAAACATTCTTTACACACCTAGTTTTTTTCGCAAAATCATTAATTGCATTTACGCACTGATCACCATCAAAAACAAGACCAAACTTAAAATCAGCATCCACAACTTTTTTACCGTTTACAGAAATATCATGAGTAGCAGCCCTGCCCAGACGCATAATACTTCCCGGAGTTTTATCAATTTTAATAACGTCATTTAGCCCATCATTCAAAAAAGCCTTAATTGAGTTTAGAAATTTAGGCCCAGAATACTTATTTGTCATCGCAGCATTAAATCCGTATTCTAAATATTTTGTAGGCACAAAACTTGATGAAAAAGAAATATTTTTTTTATTATTAGAATTTAATCTATGTGAAACATTTTGCGATATTCCGAGCATATATACTATCCTTTCAAATACTAAACACTATTTGAGATTTATATACAACTTATAAACTTCTGATAATTTTTTTTTGCCATCAAAAATACAAAAAGGTTACAAAGCTTAATAAGAAACATCTTAATCTTAATTGAAAAAACTTTAATTTTTATGTTTAATACAAATGGGGTATTAAAAAATTTAGGAGTATCAAAATGAATGTAAAAAAACTATCACCGGTTGCTGAATTTCTTAAAGCAAATTGCGCGAAAGCTAAAAACCACAACACATATAGAGCTCAAACAGGAGATATTGTTAGTTATTGCGAATTTTATAACCCGCAAGGACAATACTTAGGCCAAATGACAAGAATAAAACCTCATTATGGAGATAAACCATCATTCGCTTACTTAAAATCTTACATTCAAACGATGGAATCAGGTTATAAAGAAGGTTACAGACAAGTCAAGGAAAATGTAATACATTTTGCAAAAATCTTAGGACTAAAAGATGGGCAGGAAGCAAGCTACTTACCTGAAAAAATGGTAAAAAAACAAATTGTAATTAACAACCAAGGCTACAAAACAGAAGATGTGTTTGAAAGAACCATAAGCAGCAATATGACACTACTAGAAAAAGCTGATCCAAAAGCATACGGCTATGTTCCTCAAAACACATACCGAGCAGAAGAACCAATTAAATATCAAGAAGTTCAAACCTTACACCAAGTTACAAAATCAGATAAATTTTAAAATATAAGCGATATAACAAATATTAAAAGCAAAAATTAAGATTGACGGGTTTTACAAAAAATATGAAACCAATCAGCATAAATGAAATAAACGGATTAGGCCGTGCAAAACAGTACTTTCAGGACTGTTACCTTGTCTCCTCAATAGGCGCACTCGCAAACAGCCACAACGGACAAAAGATTTTACAAAAAAACATAGCTCACACTGATAACGGCTACCGCATAAAATTTCAAAATGTCAAAGGTCAAGCTGAAGACTATTTTGTTACTCAACAGGAAATTGAAGAGTTGGTATACATGGATAAATACATGAATCCAATACCTCTTGATGAGAGATACCCACATAACCCTATAATAAAAGCAATTGAAGTTGCGATGAATAAACTGCTAAAAAAGCACCCTTCAAAAAAATCCATAACCTGTAGATTAGCAAACTGTAACGAAAAATTTGAATTCAACAAGCCTTCCAATTTTCTTAACATGTTTACCGGTGAAAAACCAATCATTCTTAACGAAAGGAATATTTATCGAACCCTGAAATCAAAAAAGGAAGAAACGACTAAACTTCTGAATGAAATGAGTAAAACTAAAGACAACAGCTTTGTTGCAGGGACATCAATTCTACTTGACAGAAGATTGAATGATTTTCACTGTTACAGTATAAAAAGCGTAAATAAGGACACCCAAGAGCTCGAGCTTTTCGATCACCGACACCAAAATATAATAAAACTCACCTATGAAGAAGCTATCAAAAAACTAAAATTTCTTGTCGGCTACTTCGAGAATGGTCTGAAATAAAAAATTTTCAGAGCTAATTTCCTTCATATCATTATATCCGATTGTCGGAACTATCAGCCAAAATTTTATTCAAACACCCGAAAAAATCACTCATGCAACAAATTTTTAAAGAATAATATACATTTGCGCCATCTTTTCTATCCTTGATTAAACCGGCTTCCTTAAGTTTAATCAAGCTTTTCGAGATACGAGGTTGCTCATAATTTAATTTATCAACAATTTCACAAACGCATTTTTCACCCTGCGATAGAAAATCTATTATCTCCAATCTCACCGGATTAGAAAGAGCTTTAAATATTTTAGCCTTTTTTTCATAAAGATTTTCGCTCATAAATTCGTTACCCCACTTGATAGCATTCTATTTTGGAATATAGCTGCATCAAATTACATTCCAATTATGGCATATTGCATACATCTTGTCAACAGAAGAAAATTTGCAAAAGTTTATTTTGATTTTTTCCAAATTAAATACATTGACCCGTCAGAATTGAAGTATACAGGAGAAAAATCGTGCTTATACAATTCCGTATACAGAGTACTTCCAGCAACCCCAACATGATCACTTGTATGTTCACCCAAAACAAACAAACCATTAGGCGCAACCGCTTTGTCAACCTGATTTATAACTTGTTTAACAACAGGGACAACCTGTTCTTCAGGCAACTGTATCTTCATACTCATTGCACCTTCACGAGTCGTAAGATGATATAAAGCATTTCTGAATAACAAAACATCAGCAGACTTTTCAGGTACAATCTCGTCCAACTTTAAAATATCTCCCTGTAAAAATTTGCAAGTATCAGCTTTTTCCGGCTTTATTTTGAACATTTTAGTTAAAATCGGGCACTGCAAACGCTTTGGCAATAAAACCTTTTTTAACCATTCAGAAAATGAAAATTTCTCTTCATAAGGTATTTCAGTAAAAAACTCACTAAAAAGTCTTTTATATTCTTGCTGTTTTTCACTAAGTTTCTTCGGACTAGGAAAAGCTAGATAATTATCACTAAACCCGGAAATCATTTAAGAATACATAGCATCATAATAATCATTCCCGATTTTTTTAATTCCAAACTCACCGGCTTTAGCATCACGAATCGCCTCTTCGCCAAGATCAAAAGCCGTGATATTAACCTTTTTCCCTGAATTTTCAAACATCATCGCAAGAGTATAAGGTTCATATCCACTGGAGCAAGCTCCGTCAACAATATTAAGCTCAGGCTTTTTAAAAGTCTTAAGCAAATAACTTTTCACGAACTCTAAAGATTCAGGCTCTCTAAAAAAAGCCGATTCGTGAATTAAAGATTTCCTAACTCCGACAAAAACATCTTTGCCAAGCTTTTCTACATTATTACAACCACAAAAAGCTACTTATGATTTTTGTATCGGCTGAGCATTATAAACTTTATGGGGTTGTATATTCGATATAATCATTTTATTCTCATTTATTATTTAAAATTGACAACTTACTTACTATTTAAATCCGTAAAATATAAATATTTAACACTTTATTAAGAAATTGTAACTCAAACTAATCAAACAAATTTTCCTTGAATTGCTTTACTGAAATTTTATACTCAGACTCAGAAAAGAATTGGCTTACTTTCTGAGCATCTAATCTTTTTAACAAATTATTTATTTGAACATTTTTGGAATTTGTAGTCAAAGTTATTTCCTTGATATTATTATGTTCTAGATTTTCACAAATTCTTTTCCCAATAAGAAAAAGAGTATCTACACCGGTTTTAGTTTTGATGACATCCGGAGCAAGAGTCATAAAACCCAGATGAGCAGTAGATTTGGCTCTATCTAAAGTTATAGAATATCCACCCACCAATTTATCACCTTGCTTAATTGATTCGGTAATGGAATTTGGCTGTTTTGCAACTTTTACAAAAGGATATGTCAAAATCCTTCTTCTTATGTTGTCTATAAATTTCGGAATTTTAGAATTAGGCTCAACATTATGTTTTACAGCAGTATAGAATAAATTAACAAGTTCTTTTATATCATTTGTCAATTGAACTTGAGAAACTCTTAAACCCGTAAAAGCCACCGAATCACTTTTATTTAAAAGTGTTGTATTAAAATTATTTTTATTACTACTAAAACTGTTGCTAATCCTTGGTAAAACCGAAACTCTATTAGTATTCTGAACGGTTAACATGATATTCCTTTCTAAAGAACAAAAACTTGTAAATACACTTTTTTGCCAAACATTTGATAAACATAAACTTTCTGCTCAAACATATCTCTGTGCTTAAAAAGACCCAAATCTTACATATTTCAAACATCCCCTATATAAACTTTAAATCTATAATTTGAAGATATTATACAATAAAAACAACAATAGCAAATATTTTCATTTCCGAGTTTTATAAGACAATATGAAAATAATACCATTATTGTACCGGAAAATATCAGCAATAAAATCCCCAATATGCAAATTTTCAACATATAAAAAAATATTCACGGGCAAAGATACATTTGCTTTGCAAAAAAGGAAAAATTTTAAAGAGTTACAATTCAAAAAATGCAGTACTTTAGAAGAAGCCACACTGTTTGCAGCACAAAATTTTGAGGTCAAACATTTCGATATAAATAGTATTACGTGTGCCAACATAGTAAATAGAACCTTAACCCAAATACATAACATCACAAACGGGCAGCAATATTTCCACCAACGATATCCGTTTATAACAAAACACACTCTAGATTTGCAGGAGCATGTGACAATAAGCATATCGAAATATTAAATTCCACAACCATGGTTGATACAATAATCCACGAAATAGGGCATTTTAACCACAGGAATACTAGTTCAAATTATAAAAAGATGTTGAAACTGCAAGAAATTATGAATTGTGGAATAAGAGATTTTTCAATATTCATAAAATTTTTAACTGGTAAGAAATCCCGCAAACTTATCAAAAAAGAAATAAGCCCCTATGCAACATCTTCTGCTGCAGAATTTGTAGCTTGTACTTTCAGCGCCATTATAAGAGGGAAAAAATTATCCCCAGAAATTTATAACTTATATAAAATATACGAAGGACCTTTTGCAGATTTATTTATCAAACAAAACAAATTTAACGTGTTACAATAACTTAATCTTATAGCAAAAAATATATTTATAGATGTTATTACAAAAAAAGATTGAACGAGTGTATGTTAAGAAAGGGAAAATTATGCAAATCAATAACTATCAATCAAACTACAACCCTAATTTTGGCGCCAAATTTATTAACAATGCAAAAGATTTAGCCATTGATACCACTAAAGTTGGAGCTCTATTTGAAAAATTAACAAAAGATTCACCTAATGAAACTCTAGCTCTGGAAAAAAGATACTCATTCGGTGAACCCGGAGATATCTTCACCCTTAGAGACAACAATGATAACAAAATTGCAAAAATAGCTTGTTCATTCACTACTCATAGCGGAATGGATGATAAACCTGAAACTCAAGCTTCATTATTAAATAATATATTTCGATTTATGAAAGAAAGAGCAAAGGAAAATAAAGAATTTAATGAACTTAACACTAAAATAAACGAACTAAAAGAACAAATGAAGGTGTTAGTTAGACAAGAAGACAACTTTATTGAGAGAAGAAATAAAAATACTATGCGAGACGCACAAAAATATGATATTGAAATATCAGACTTAAAATCAGATGATCCGATGTTCAAAAGAATTTACAAGTCAGCACAAGATATAGTTAGATGGGGAAAATAATTTAACTGTAAAACAAAAACGCACACAGCATACGTAAAAACCAGCAGGATATTGCATTTTATTATGTTTGTAATAGGATTATAGAGTGGTATTAGGAGGTTATATGCGTATCGTTAATGATTTAAACAGGTATTCAAGCAATTCTTATTCTCAAAATTCGCCATCTTTTGGGGCCGTATACACAAAAAGTTCAGTTAAAATTTTAAAAAGCTTTGTTCCGGATATGATTCTGGAAGATGGATTTGAATTTGCGCAAAAAGCTATCAATAATTTAGCTAAAGCAGGTAAACGTAAAGATAATTTGATACTAAAATTCAAAGATGCTGATGACCTTGGTGTAGGCAGATTAGAGGTGTACGCAAAACATCTATCTGACAAAGTTAATAGTTTTAGTAAAATTGACACTCCAGATAGCGCTATCGGAGAGAAAGATTCACAAAGCTTTGAGCGCATCACATCTTTTATAAATTCTGACGACTTTGTTTCAAAATCAAATAGTACGCTTGCTCCAAATAAAAAATTAACACATCAACAAAAATTGAGGAATTTTATAGGAGAAAAATTACACGATTTATATCAGAAAGCTGAGAACAAAATAAATGCAATCTCTGAAGAAATTTTCTGTGTTAGTGAAAAGAGCGATAAAATGGAATGGACAGTCTTTGAAAACTTAAAGATTTTGGGTCAAAATTTATTTACCAAACAAAAGAATCCATATCAATATAATACCAAACAAAAAGAAGAAGCTAAAATCCTTACTAAAATGATTGATAATTTACCAACTTTAAACAAATAAGCATTTCAGAAGCGTCTTCGAGTTATAACTCAAAGACGCTTCTTTTATATATATAAAAATTTATTGCATATGCAATTGAGCCCAGAAATCAGCAACCTTCCAATCGTGTGCAAATTTTTTAACAGCTTCACGCAAATTGGCAACAATGTTTTCTTCATTTTTTGCAGAAAATTCGTCAAGCGATAGTTCCGGTTTTATATATTTATGAATATCTTCTCCATATTCATCATGTACTAGTGAAACCTTATCTAATGTTTCATTTATAAAAACGTCTGTATTTTCTTCTTGTTCTAATCTATTAATAAAACCGCCTCTTTCTTTTAAAATTTGAGACAATTTATTAATACTTTTTGTACCTACAGCCATAGGCTCATTGGTTTTCAAATACAAACCCGTAAAATTAACATTATTTTGTACGTTCATACTAACTCCTTTTTCTATTATGGTAAATCCTTTGATATATTTAAAATAAATTTTGCTATTTTTTAATAAAATTTAACATTTTAAGAAATTTAATAAAATCTAAATTTAATAGCAAATTTTTATATTGACCAATTTTGTATGAGGTATGAGAATTACATTTAATAACTATACCCCATATTATAAAAAAACAACTAACCCCACATTCCAAAGTAACGGCAGAACTTATAAAATGCCAAACGGAATAGATATGTTAACAGTAACTTGCCCATTCCGAAACGATATAGATTGGTCAAAATTTGCCAAGTTTGAAATTGAGAATTTCAAGAACAAAAACGAAGTGAACATAATCCAATTTGGCGCATCAGACGGCTCTGAAGCCTATACGCAAATAATGTCATTACTTGAAAATGGGGACCGCTTAGCTACAAAGAAATTCTTTCCAATATTAGCATTTGACATAGATGAAACAATAGTGAATGTTGCACGCAGCAAACTACTAAATCTTAATCAAGTAGACGAATGCGAAATTGCAGATAACTGTAAAAGCTTTCACAAATATTTTTCTAAATCTAACAACAGATTACAAATTCCTAATAACTTATATGAGAATTTTAAATGTTTTAACTCAATATATACCACATACAAAGTTGCTCCAATCTTAACAAATAAAGTTTGTTTTAATAAAGGGGATATATTCCAATTAGCTCCACATTTGAAAGATGATTCTAATACGGTTATTTTATGCAGAAACATGCTCGCATATTTTCCGCAACATAAGATAGAACAAATCGTTGATACTTTTTCGCAAAACCTAAAATCAGGCAGTCTTATTGCAACAGGCAAACTGGAAGAACGCTTGGTTAATTATTATCTTAGAGCATATGACTTCGAAGAAGTAATGAAAAATGTTTTCAGAAAGATATAAAATTATATAGTTCAAAGATTAAAATCTAAAGTAGATAAATGGATTATAAGTGCTGGCCGCAATCGTTATAGTAGATAAGAAGAATAATATTAGCAACCATACATTTATAAACCCTTTTGCAACTTTGTTCTTTACCTCTAACATATTTTTGAACAAGCCTATTGAACACAATATTGCAACAACAAAGGTTATTATCTCAATATTATCTATATAATAAGCAACTGTATATATAAATTCTTGCGGTCTTAAATGCAATAAGCCAAACATATTCATAAGATAGTCCCAAGCATATTTGATATTTTCTGCTCGAAATATTACCCAACCAATCACAAATGCTAATATACAATAGATGTGTCTTAAACCATTCACATACCAAGAATGCGGTTTTGAATCAAATTCTTTAATATTAAGTATTTTCTCTAATATAATAAAGAAGCCATGCCATATACCCCAAATAACGAATGTCCATTCTGCCCCGTGCCATATACCGGTTAGTAAAAACACTATTCCTAAATTTCTGATTGTCTTTAATTTTGAACATCTGTTGCCGCCAAGTGAAATATAAACATACTGCTTGAACCAGGTAGAAAGTGAGATATGCCATCTTCTCCAGAATTCAGTTATTGACTTTGAAATATAAGGATAATTAAAGTTTTCCATAAATTTAAAACCAAATATTAGTCCTAAACCTATTGCCATATCAGAATATCCACTGAAATCAAAGTATAGCTGAAATGCATACGCAACAGAACCTATCCAAGCTACCAAATGAGAAAAAGTATGAGGATCCTGCACAAAAATTTTATCTACTATTGCACCCATTGTGTTAGCAATTAATACTTTCTTTGATAAACCAATAATAAATCTTTTTACACCTAAATCAACTTTATCAAAATTAACTTCTCTATCTTCTATCTGGTCTGCAACATCATGATATTTAACAATAGGACCTGCAATCAATTGCGGGAATAAACAAATATATAATGCTAATTTATAAATATTATGTTGAGCCTTTGTCTCACCTCTATAAACATCAATAACATAAGATAACGCCTGGAATGTATAAAAAGAAATTCCTATCGGCATAACGATATCCAGTGCAGAAAGGTGGGAATTGAACAAATGATTAAAATTCTCAATCAAGAAATTAAAATACTTGAAATAAATTAAGAATCCTAAATTCACAAGTATCGTAATTACAAGAGTAAGCTTTTTATACTCTGATTTTTTCTCTAATAGTATGGCTCCGAAATAATTAATCAAAATAGTAAATAGCATTATAGCCAAATACTTTGGCTCACCCCAAGCATAAAAGATTATACTTGCAACTAATAATATAGGATTATGAAGCTCTTTTTTGGTAACAAGATATAACAAAAGAACTATTGGTAAAAACACATATATAAATGTCATTGAACTAAATAGCATAATTGTTACTCCATATTAAAAATATCATGCAAGTACTCTAGGTTAGCATAAGTTATACAAAAGATTATAATATCCGGCTTATAATCTAACATCTCCTTCTCAAAACGTTTCATAATTTTAAACTCATCTTCAGTTTTTACTCCTCTTACACTATTATTTCTAATTCGTTTAACATCCTTAAAAGTATATGGTATAAATTCCGTTAAATTCTCACCCTGACTGGTTCCTAATAAAATAACTCGTGTATTATAACCTTTATTATAATGATAAATTTTAGCTTTATGGTATAGCTTTTCTACAACTATTTGATTTAAGCTATTAAAGTCTTTATGCTGGTAATATGTATACTCAAATTGATGATACTTGCCGCACAATTGATCAGAAATACCCATATTTCTACACGATTGCCCATAACCAAACGTTCTGAAAAACTCCCCTCTTACCAAATTGCTATGTATGTAATTAAAATCTTGTGAACCTAATACATTTACATCAGGATAATCTTTTTTAATCACTTTCATCAATTCTTTATACCCAATAAAAGCACCATCATCAGTCCAATGATGCTCTGTTTTAAAGTATAATTGTTTTCCACTGGCAACTGCATTTAACATTGAACTATAAGGATAAATAACTTTTATTTTATCTTCTCTATTAATTTCTGAAATATAATTTAAAAATGCCTTATGTTTATAACCCTTAATAAAATAATTTAAGTTGGTAGTATGAATATCAGATTTATTCGGAACTATTAAAATATATAATTTAATATTATGCTTGCTACACCAACTATTAAAATCGTATAATGCCTTAAAATTATCTTTAATTATATCTATATCAGAATGTCCAAAGCTCCACTTAAGATATAATGTTTTATTTTTATTATCAAACAAACCTTTTTCACAACTATTTGCAATCAGCATTGAAAGATCTGAATGCAAAGTAACAAAGGTTTGTCTTAAATAGAATCGGTCATTAAACCATTCATTAAAATTATTTCCATAATCATAGTTAATCATGCCATTTTCAGCAACTAAAGGCTTCCATTCGGCGAGTGTTCTATTTTCTTTTTTGGACATAACATCTTGGTTCATATGGAGCATTGGAATAAATAAAAATACAAAAAATATCGTCAAAAATATTATCTCAACTCTTGATTTACCTTCAATTGTACTAAAATCCGCTACATAATCAGATAACTTATAAGCTAAAAGATACACTAATATAAGAATGCTGGAAAATACCAGAAAATCAAATTTTATTCCGGCTCTAAACTTTAAAGTTTCAGGATACGTTAATGTTATACGAGAATTATATGGTATAAGAACAAGTTTATTATCTTTTTTTACTACTTTCGCACCATCTACTTTAAATTTCCCTATACTTTCCAGAGCATATTTTCCATCTCTAAACTTTACATTACTAATTGCTATTGGTTCATTAGAAGATAAATCAGAAAGTATCAACTTTACCCGTTTAGGAGATTTTGCTCTATTTACAACTATATCAGCATGTTTTTGGTCATCAAGATTTATGCGAATTGAGCCACTCCTAACTTTTGCAAATTCATTATCATCTTTCTTGCTTAATTGAACTTCAATCCTGCATTTCCCATGACCCAATATATCAAAATTTACTGACATTGGTCTTATCATTAACCAAAATTTATTTGAAGCGATAATTGTAATTATAGTAATAATTATAGCAATTATGGCTCTCTTCTTCATTTTGCTCTATTTATCCATATCCTTAATTATATCCAACCATTAAATAATAACATAAAAATGATAAAAGAATCCGTACAAAATACGATTATTACAATATGTAATCGAAAATCACAAGCACAAATCTTTTAAATATATACAAAAGAGGATTTCAAGTTTTGAAATCCTCTTTTATAAATGGTTGCGGGAGCTGGATTTGAACCAACGACCTTCGGGTTATGAGCCCGACGAGCTACCAGACTGCTCCATCCCGCGATATTGTCTCGCTTACACCCCATTATGTAACGCTAAAAAACAAAAATCAAGTACCTTTTTTAAATTTATTTTTACAGCAAATTTACTTCCACACTAATCTTTTATAGCACCCCAAGCCCTTACCGGACCGCGTTCGTACTTTATCAAATAAAATCCTTTCGGATTATATTCAATTGAAGCTTCCATATGCACTTTCTCTTCATCTGGCGGCATTCCTGCCTTTGCTCGCTTTTCGTTTACTTCTTTGCGCTCTCTTGCCTCTTTTTTTAATTGTTTTTTATACTTTTTGTCATTCAACCTGCTTGGCTCTGTTGCATCTTCTTCAACCTTAAATACAGGGATTATCGCATACGCCTTTTTACTTTGGATTAATATCAAAAAATCTCGCGCATCTGAAAGCGCCAAACCATAATACCCAGGAGGAATAACGTTTCTCTCCTCATCGTATATCGGATCCACAATAATCAATGTAGGATAATCAGATTCTTTCAAAGAGTACCTGTATATCATCTGAGACCCCATATCTACACCAGAAGTCTCCTGTGGCATAATCGGGTACGCCCTGATATTTTCATGCATCAATACCTGATCGACATACAATCCTTCTAACACTATATTTCTCCAAGAAGCTTCTTTATTATTGAACTTATCTCCGAAAAAGACTTTCCTATAGCCTTCTCGTGTCCCACAAATATTATAGACAGATATTTTTGAGAGTTTCCAACTTCTCCAGATTTCAACATCAAGCGATAACTCTCTCTCATTAATCGCTTCAAACGATTACGCTTAACCGCACGTTTATGAGTTTTTTTACTCACTACAAAACCGACTCTTGTATCAATTTCAGGTTCTTTTTTTCCTATCCCAGCAAAAAGAGCTATCCCACCCTTATAAACAGAATGTTTCACTCTATATGTAGCAGAAAAAGCCGATTTTTTCGTTAATCTTAAATGTTTTGGAAGCATAATCTTAATCCATATTAACACAATAAACGGTCCGTCTATAAAAGATGCACCGTTTACTATAAAATAAATAACTTATAAAATCTTATGCACGTTTTTTAGCAACGATACCAAGAGTATGACGACCTTTTGCACGACGTCTGTTGATAACTTCTCTGCCGCCAGGGGTAGACATTCTTGCTCTAAAACCGCTTACGTGCTGTCTTTTAATCTTTGTTCCTTCTAGTGTACGTCTCATTTCTTCAATTCCTTTTTAATTTTATTTGTCGTATAATTCTTATGTTAAATAAAAAAAACTAATTAGTCAACAGATAAGAAGGGCGAGGTTAAAATATATGAACAAAAAAATAGGTTTTATCGGATGCGGAAAAATGGCAAGTGCCATTATACAAGGGGTTTTGACATCAACTAACAAAGAACACTTAACGTTAAAGGGTTCTGAAGTAAATCCTGAAGTTGCAGAAGCCGCTCAAAAAAGACTAGGAATAACAGTTCTTTCAGACAACAAGGCTCTTGCAATTGACAGTGATATCATATTTATTGCAACAAAGCCTAATTTTGTAAAAGAAGTTCTTGAAGAGATTAAGGACGAGCTGACTGACGAAAAGCTTATCGTCTCAATAGCAGCAGGCGTAAGCACTCAAAAAATAACCGATATAATCGGACCGCACAGAATAATCAGAGTTATGCCAAACACTCCGGCACTTGTAAAAGAAGGAATGAGCGGAGTTTGTAAAGGCGAATTTGCAACTGAAGAGGATATTCAATTTGTTATAAATCTTCTTACCGGAATCGGGAAATGTATTGAAGTTGAAGAAAGCCAAATTGATATTGTAACTGCAATATCAGGTTCCGGACCTGCATTTTTCTATAAAGTAATTGAAGATATGGCAAGAGCAGGAGAAAAGTTAGGACTCGCATACGATAAATCATTACTTCTTGCAACTCAAACAGCTATCGGGTCTGCAAAAATGATTTTCAACAGAGGCGAAACTCCTGTTCAAACACTTATAGATAACGTTGCAACAAAAGGCGGATGCACATTTGTCGGAATTTCCGTAATGAATGATGAACACTCTGACAAGTTATTCTACGACGTAATCGAAAAAACTACCGTCAAAGCAAATGAATTAGGAAAGTAGTATTCATCAACTACATTAAAACCGAATTATAGAAAAAGCCCTTCGGGGCTTTTTTTATAGCAAATTTTTTTTTGCTTGATTTTTAATACTACCATGCAAAACATTGGAAGCCTAACACGAGAAAAAATATATATTCAGCCGCAAACTTCACCTAAAGAAGCGAAGAAGGCTGAACCTTCGCAGAAAGCACAATTTAATAGAAATGAAATACTCCTCGGAAGTCTTTCTGCAATAGGACTAATCGGCTTAAGCGCTGTTATAATATCTCAAAGAGGACGACTCAACAAACTTACCTCAGAAATAGAAAAATTAAAGAAAGCACCTCATAATACCAATCAAATAATAAATACAGAGAAACAGGAAGAAAAATTACTTTCATACGAAATCTTACCGCTTGAAAAAACAGCATTATATAAGGATTTTGCCGATGCGAAAACGAGCTTTTTAGACTTTATAGCGACCACAAAAGAGAGCGCCTCAAAAGTGAAAGAATTTTTATTTGGAATAACTTCTAACTCACAAAATGCTGCAAAATTTATCGAAGAAATTATTAAAAACCCGAGAGAAACTACCCATAATCTAAATATACTGAAAGAAAAATCAGGCGGAATAAAGAATTTAACAGAATGGCTGCAAGCAACCGGAGGCTATCAAGAAGCCTACAACAAATATATTAAAGAAAAGGCGCCAAGTATGACGATTGATGAAATGCTTAAATTGTCACCTAACTGGCACTTATATATTTTGGAAAAGAAAATGAAAAAACTTGCCTTTGGAGAATTACCAAAAGAATTTCAAGCCCTTGGAGACTACACCCATTTTGTCAAATGGCTTGCTAGTATGAGGCACGAATACAGAAAAGGAGAAAAGCTGATTAAAGAATACAGCGGGCACTATATGGAAATCGAACCAATGAAAACAGGACTTTCCGGAAAATACCCGCTAAAAATTCAATTTATAGATAAAGAGACACACTCTCCAAAAAGTAAACCTTATATATTAAAAATTCAAGAACACTGCGGGTGTGAGAATAATCCGTTTGCAAAAGAAAGTATCGCTTACCGCTCAGATTCCGTATTTATAAATGCACAACTTGATTATTATCTAAATTTACACAACTGCAAAAACACAACAAAATTCCATTATTTTGATTACGAGTCAAATTCAGGATTATACGATTTTGTAAACGGTGAAACGTGCGTAAATACGCAAAACATTCTACTGGGAAACAACCTCGTAAAAGATCTCAATCTTTTGGGAATACATTATAATGACGTCTGCGCAACAAATCTTGTGAAAGACGGAGAGACATACAAAATAATTGATATTGGGGATTCAAGCTTTATCGACCCGCTTCGCCCAGGAGTAAAGGGACTGCAATTTGAAGTTCCAAACTGGTGCGGGATATCAGCTCCAAACTATGCAATGCTGCTTAAACAATAGCTCCGTGGCTGGCATCCTGAACATTATTTGCATATTTTGCCAAATATCCTGATTTAACCTTTGCCTCATAAGGTTTTAATAATTTACGACGAGCTTCCAGTTCTTCATCAGAAACAAGTAATTCAATTGACCTTTCAGGAATATTTATCTTAATTTTATCTCCATCTTCGATTAATGCTATAACACCGCCATTTGCAGCTTCTGGACAAATATGACCTACACAAATTCCCCTTGTAGCCCCTGAGAATCTGCCATCCGTAATCAAAGCACAAGATTTGCCAAGTCCTTTACCTACAAGCAGAGAGGTTGGAGCAAGCATTTCTCTCATCCCAGGACCGCCTTTTGGACCTTCATATCTGATAACAATAACATCACCTGCTTTTATTTTGTCATCTTCTAAAGCTGACATAGCAGCTTCTTCGCTATCAAAAGTTTTGGCAACTCCTTCAAACTCATAACACTCAGGATCAACACCTGATATTTTTATCACACAACCATCTTTGGCAAGATTACCATACAACACACCAAGCCCAGCCTGAACATATTTTGATTTGTTGTAAGGAGGAATAATATTTTCATCTGCTACAGCTTTTTGCGCAATATCCAAAAGCTTATATCCTGAAACAGTATCCGTATTTGTCAGATGAGAAGCTAAAGACTTCAAAACAGCAGGTACACCACCAGCATTATGAAAATCAGCCATAGTAAGAGTTGAAGAAGGATTAATTTTTACAATCTGATGTATTTCACGACTCAACCTGTCAAAATCATCAATAGTAATATCAATTCCGCCGGCATTAGCAATCGCTAACGTATGTAAAAATGTATTAGTAGAACCGCCAAGAGCCAAATCACACTTTATCATATTAAGCATACTGTCTTTTGTTATAATATCAGATGGCTTAATATCATTTTTAACAAGCTCTAATATCTGCATTCCACTTTCAAATGCAATTCTGCGCTTTAGTGATGAAACAGCAGAAGCAGATGCACAATAAGGCATACTCATACCAATAACTTCAGTCAAACAAGCCATAGTGTTTGCGGTATACATTCCCTGACAAGCTCCTGCGGAAGGACACGAATTTTCTTCAAACGCCAAAAGCTCTTCTTCTGTAATTTCACCTTTTCTATATCTACCAACAGCCTCAAAAGAGCCTGTTACCATAGTGAGCTTATTTTCACCACGACAAACGCCATCCAACATAGGTCCAGCAGTAACTACGATTGCAGGAATATTTAATCTCAAAGCACCAATTAACATCCCAGGAGTAATCTTGTCACAATTAGATAACAACACAATCCCGTCAAGCTGATGGGCAGCCGCAACACTCTCCACACAATCGGCAATCAAATCTCTCGAAGGAAGAGAATAGCGCATTCCGCTATGACCCATAGCAATTCCATCACATATAGCAGGAACTCCAAATATAAAAGCCTGCCCGCCTGCAGTATGAATACCTTTTTCAATCTGTCTTTCCAAATCTCTCATCCCGATATGACCAGGAACCAAATCAGAAAAAGAAGACGCTATACCGATAAACGGAGCTTTCATCATTTTTTTACTAACACCCGTTGCCATCAAAAGCCCTCTGTGAGGAGTTTTGGCTAAACCTTTTTTTATATTGTCGCTATTCATAATTTACATCCCTCTTGTTCAAGTAAATTATACAGCAAATAATTTACAAATAATACTTTCGCGCTATTATTTTGTTATGAAGGAATTAAAAGATTACGCTAACGAAATAAACAAATGCTCTAAATGCGGACTATGTCAATCAGTATGTCCGATATACAAAGAAACAGGCAACGACTGCTCTGTATCAAGAGGCAAATTTGTAATGCTTGAAGGCGTTCTTAAAGGAGACTTAAAACTAAATAAGAATATCAATAAATATCTTGAGATGTGCTTAAAATGCGGGAAATGTACTAATTTTTGTCCCAGCGGGATAGATGTTTGCGAAATTTTCAGAACAGCTAAACACGAATACTTAAAAACTTCACTTGAAGGTAAAATAATAAGACTACTGCAGTCAAAAATCGTATTTAATAATTTACTGAAAATCTTTAACCGCCACTCAAAATCTAAAAATGGTAATATTCTTTATTTTGCAGGATGCGCTGAAAAAATTTTTCCAAACAACACCTATGCAATAAAAAAAATCTTGAACACGCTAAACTATGAAATTTCAGAACCGGATTTTGACTGTTGCGGAGTCCCGTTTCTTGCAAGCGGGAATCTTGAAAGATATGAAGAAGCACTTCATAAAAATACAGAGATGATAAACAAATTTAACAGTGACTACATTCTGACAGATTGTACAAGCTGTGAAGACGCACTAAAGCATTACCCCGAAATAAACAAGAAAGTCATAAATACTGGAGATTTTATAAAACAACTCGACATCAAGTTCAGCTTTGAACAAAAACAAACAATAACATTCCACAAGCCTTGTCACCTTAAAGATGATAGTTTCTTTAAGTCTTTACTTGATAAATGCGAGAATGTTGAATACAGAGAAATGAAGGATTATGATGACTGCTGCGGATTTGCGGGGCAATTTGCACTCACAAATCGCAAACTTTCAACAGAAATCTCACGCAAAAAAGCTCAAAACGCACTTGATACAGGAGCAAATATTATCGTAACAACTTGTCCTGCCTGTATTCTCGGCTTAAAACAAGGGCTTTTTAAACAAGTCGGACTATTCAAGAAAAAGCCGAAAGTTATGTACTTATCAGAATTTCTGGCTCAAGCAAAACTCATTACAAAGTAACGTTTTGAATATTAAATTCATCATCCCACTCAACAGA
Organism: uncultured bacterium; assembly: GCA_949283255.1. Taxonomy (GTDB): domain Bacteria; phylum Cyanobacteriota; class Vampirovibrionia; order Gastranaerophilales; family Gastranaerophilaceae; genus UBA1221. The sequence goes on from CASDRS010000004.1 coordinate 100,963, forward strand.
ACCATCCAAGTCTATATTGTGATATTCATAAGGGTTATCAATAAATCTAGGGTTAAACAACCCGACACTATGTAACCTTTTTATAATATCAGGCAATAAACTTGTGCTGCCAGCAAGCGTACCTTCTTTAGAAGTTGCTCTTAACCCGTCATAATAAACGGTCTCATCCGCAAAAACAAAAGTTTTTAAATTACTCTTTGTACAAGGCAAACAATCACTAACAAGCAGAATCTTGTTATCAGGTTTAGCTTTAAACAAGAGCTTTAGAGCATCATCAAATACGTGAACACCATCTCCGATAATTTCTGTATACAAAGTATCGTTAATTAATGCAGACAAAGCCGTAGAAGATGCTCTATGCGAAATTCCGCTCATCGCATTAAAAGTATGTGTAACTCCGGTACACCCCTCCAAATTAGCTCCTACACAGTGCCCTGCCTGAACCTTAACACCCTTATCTGTAAGATACTCAATCAAACCCTCATCAAATTCGGGCGCTAAAGTAACAATTTTTATAAAATCATCTTCTATTAACCTGTAATTATCAACATTCGGTTTTAGGAAGTGAGCAGGATTATGAATACCCTTTTTCTCAGGATTCAAAAATATCCCCTCCAAATGGACACCCAAAATTTTGGCCATATCAGGAGTCTGCATTTTTGCAGCTTCCTTAATAACCCATATAGCATGTTTGGTATTCTTCACAGAATCAGTTACTATTGTAGGGAATATTCCGCCAATACCGTATTTTGGCAATTCTTTTGCAACAGCCAACACATCATCTATTGATGCTTTATTAAAATCGACACCAAAGCACCCGTGAAAATGCTGTTCTATTAAGAGTTTTGTCTTCATATTACACTGCCTTCAAAAACTTTTCTGGCTTCTTCTCTATCATCGAAATGAATAGTTCTGTCTTTTAAAATCTGATAATCTTCATGTCCTTTTCCGGCAATAACAACAACATCATTATTGTCTGCAATATTCTTTAACAGAGCAATCGCATGTCCTCTGTCAGGTTCAACCGTAACCTTATCAGGATTAACAGACTTCAACCCTGCAATAATATCAGTAATAATCTGCTGAGGGTCTTCGCTTCGAGGATTATCACTTGTGATAACAATTTTATCAGCAATTCTCTCCGCAATAGCACCCATCTTCGGACGTTTTGTAGCATCTCTGTCGCCACCGCAACCAAACAAGCAAATCAACTTGCCATCCTTCGGTGTAATTTCTCTTGCAGAGTTCAAAACATTTTCCAACCCGTCAGGAGTATGCGCATAATCAACGATTACCAAAGGTTTTTTAGCTACTACTTCAAACCTTCCGGCAACACCCTTAACGTTTTCTAATGCCTTCAATGCAACCTTCAAATCAATGCCCATCGCAATAGCGCAAGTAACCGCAGCTAATACATTATAAACACTGAACATACCGTTCATGTGCAAATTTACAGGATACTCATTATTTTCATATACAAGCTTAAACTCTGCACCGTTCAACGAGAAATTGATATCCTTTGCCATAACATCAGCAGATTTTTTCACACCGTATGTCAAAGTTTTAACCCCTTCAGGAACTACAGATTCAAACCTTTGGGCATAATTATCATCCGCATTGATTACAGCAAAAGAACCCTCTTCCAAGTGTCGGAACAAAAGAGCCTTTGCTTCAAAATAATTATCCATTGTAATATGATAATCCAAATGATCTTGAGTAAGGTTTGTAAGAACAGCACCATTAAAGCAGCATCCGCCAACTCTGTTCTGATCAAGAGCATGAGAGCTTACTTCCATTACAACGTTATCAATTTTTTCAACATCCTTTATCATTCTCAAAGTAGCCTGTAGCTCAGGAGCCTGAGGTGTTGTATGCTTTGCATCACGATATTCACCGTTAGAAGAAAGCTTATAACCCAATGTACCGATAAGCGCACATTTTTGACCGTTTTGTTCAAATATTTTTTGTACCAAATGCGTAACTGTAGTTTTACCGTTTGTTCCTGTTATACCAATCAGGTTAATACCTCTTGATGGACTTGAATAAAATCTGTCAGCAATATCAGCAATTTTATGGCGAGTATCACTCACAACAACTTGAGGAATTTTTTTATCAACATCAACACCGTGTTCAACGAACAGAGCAGCTGCACCATTTGCTACAGCATCTTTTGCATATTCATGCCCGTCAGTATATTCACCCGTCAAGCAAACAAAAATATCACCCTTTTTCGTTGTCTTGGAATTATACGAAATTCCTGAGATCTCCACATTTTTAAAATTTATAAGATCTTTGTAGTCTAAATGTTCAATTAATTCATCAAGTTTCATTTTTACTCCTTTTATTACAATTTATATTAAAAAACTAAATTATTCACTCTTACCCGTAACCGCATTAACATTTTTATCAGGTTTCAGGTTAAGCATTCTTGCAATCTGTGTTGTAACCTCGTGGAAAACAGGTCCTGCAACCGTGTTACCCCAAATAGCACCAACTTTCGCACTATCAACCATAACATAAACCAAAATTTGAGGGTTTGAAGCAGGCAAATAACCGATTGTTGAAGTGTAAGTGTATGGAGTATATCCAACACCATTTTCTTTAGGTTTTCTTGATGTACCAGTTTTTGCAGCTACATTATATTTATCCATCTTAATAACTGAACGTCCGTTATTTACACTCATAGCCAAAAGCCTTGTAACCGCATGAGCCGTTTCAGGAGAAACTACCTGCTCTCTTTTTATCTTTATAGCTTCCTCTTCAGGTGAATACTTAATAACGTGCGGTGTAACCTTAACACCGTTATTAGCCAATGCTGATACAGCAGATATCATCTGCATTGCAGTAACTGAGGTACCGTACCCGTAAGACATTGTGGCATGAATACCCTGATCCCAATTACTCCAGTAAGGTAACAAACCTGAAGATTCTCCAGGAAGATCTATACCCGTCTTAGAACCAAAACCAAAACGCTTTAATAAAGTATAAAACTCTCTTGGTGTCATAGTTCTTGCAACATTTATAGAACCTATATTACTTGAGTGCTCAAACAAATACCCCAAAGTGATATGTCCCGGATACGGGTGAACATCATAGTCGTAGTTTTTAATCTCCCAATTTCCGATTTTAGTTTTACCGGTATCAAGTACCGTAGAATGTTCATTAATTTTCCCTAAATCCATCGCACTTGAAACAGTAATAGTCTTAAATGTAGAACCAGGAGGGAAAACATCAGTTAAAGTCCAATTCTTGATCTGCTCAGGAGTAGCTGCACGATAATTGTTCGGGTCATAAGTCGGATAAACGGCATAAGCTAAAATTTCGCCGTTATGAGGGTTCATAACAATAACCGTTCCACGAAGCGCCTTCTTCTCCTCAACCATCTTCGCAAGTTCTTTTTCACAAATATGTTGAATAGCTGCATCTATAGTTAACGTTACATCCTGACCTTTCGGATTTTTAGCAGTCGCAACAGGGTCAGTTGTAAAATCGTAAATAATTTTACCCTTTTGAGTTCTTTGATATTTTACAGTATTTTCTATATGCTCCAATTTATCCTTTGCTGCATATTCAATACCGTTTGCAATATCAGCATCAAAATTATAATATCCCAAAACATGAGCAGCCAAAGTTCCTTGCGGATAAACTCTTGTATTCTTCTTATCAAGACTTATCGCTCTTAAATGCAACTGCGCAATCTGTTTTGCAGTGTTTCTGTCAACATCCTTCTTAACTGCAATAATTTGATCCGGACTATTAAGCTTCTTCAGCAAATCTTCTTTAGAAACTTTCAATATAGGAGCCAGTTTCTTTGCAATAACTTCAGGAGATGATTCGTCCTCATCATAATCGGCACGTCTTGCAAAAACGTTATAAAATACATCATCCGTTGCTAACTTTATACCGTTTCTGTCGTAAATATCACCACGAACTGCAAAATTTTGGCTTGCACGCTGTTTTTTAGCTTTCACTTTATATTTTTTTATATCAATAACCTGTATGAAAAATAAGTGAATAATCAAAGCTGCCGCAAATAAAATAAAAAGAAAATATAACCAGCTGATTACATTATCAAATCTTTTGCTGCTTTTCATCTCAGCTCTTGATTTTCCACTTCGTCTGTCTAACACCTTAATTCTCTCCCTATACATTTAAATTTTAGCATAAGCTAATATCTTAAACCCAAAATATTAACGAATGTTTACGATTTTTTTTCTTCAATCAGCTCTGATATAATTTCTATTATGAAAAAGATAATTTTTATACTTACATTACTACTGATGGCGCCAAGCGCATTTGCCTTAAATATTGTATACCCGAAAACGCAAACGGTAACAATAAATTCCCCGTCAACGTTTTTCGTCGGTTCATCTGATACCAAAAAGCCGTTATCAATTAATGGTCAAAACGTATCAGTACACCCATCAGGCGGCTTTGCACAATCAGTACCGCTTAATATAGGGAAAAATACGTTTACGATAAAATCAGGCAAAGACACTTTAATATACAATATTACACGTCCGCAACCCACTCCTGTAGGCAAATGGACACCTCCGCAGTTAAAAGAATATGATGATATGAAATACGCTACCGTATCAGTCGATAATTCGCCTTTAAGATCAACGCCTGTAGACAGCGGAATTAACAGAATTGCACATCTGCAAAAAGGGATACCTCTTGTAATTGACGGAGAAAAAGGTGGTTTTTACAGAGTAATTCTTGGAGCTGTAAAAGAAGGCTGGATTGCAAAATCTAATGTAAAAATTGAAGAAAACGGCTCTTCACTTGCAGAACTTAAGGGATATGATTACCTTGATACTGATGAATTTTTCATATTCGTGTTCCACCTGAACAGACAAACCCCGTGGGAACTTGTCGAAGGTGAACCGTTTTTGATAAAACTTTATAACGTAGAAAATCAACCTAACAACACATATACAATGGATTTTCCGGTACACGAGGCACTGGGAGGGAAAAAACTCATAGGCTATAGCGGTAACTTTTCAGGTACAGATTTCATTGTAAAAATAAGAAAACCAATTCTTGCGGATAAAAGTAAACCGTTTAAAGGCATAAAAATAACAATTGATCCGGGACACGGCGGGAGCGAAAATGGAGCTATCGGATGTTTGGGAGATTTGGAAAAAAATCTTAACCTGAGTTTTGCAACTTTACTTGAGCAAGAGCTAAAAAGCCGCGGGGCTGAGGTATCTATGACTCGAAAAGATGATACTGATATCTCATTAAATGATAGGGTAGAATTTGCAAACAATGAAAACTCTACAATATTTATCAGTCTTCACGGGAATGCACTTCCTGACAATCAAGACCCGATTAAAAACTTTGGAACAGAAATTTATTATTACTATAACCAATCAAAACCTCTTGCAGATTGGATTATGAATGCAATGGTAAACGAGTTGGGGGTAAACAATCGTGGAGTCAGACAACAAAGCTTTGCTGTTATCAGAAACACCAACGCCCTTAGTTTGCTTATCGAAATCGGGTATGTAATCAACCCTTCAGACAATGCAAAACTGGTAAACAAGGATTTTCAAAAGAAAACTGCAAAAGCTATTGCTGACGGAATTGAAAATTACTTGATAAAATATTAAAATTTAAGAATTTTGCAAAAATCTCATGCCCGTACTCGCTTAATATTGATTCAGGATGAAACTGAACACCATAAACAGGATATTTACGATGTCTTATTGCCATCACAATATTATCATCAGTTTTTGCTGTCAGCAGCAACTCTCCGCTTATACTATCAGGATCAACTACAAGTGAATGGTATCTGGCAGCCGCAAAACCTTCAGGCAACCCTCTAAGTAAAACACTGTTTTCATTATAAAAAACTCTGGAAGATTTACCGTGACAAGGAACATCAGCCTTAACAACTTTTGCCCCGAAAACGTCAGCAATACATTGATGCCCTAAACATACTCCCAATATTTTTTTTGTTGTATAAAATTCTCTGATAACATCAGAAGAAATTCCGGCATCTTTAGGACAGCCAGGTCCCGGAGATATAATAATACTTTTAAAATCTATTTGCTTTAACTCCTCAATGGTAATCTCATCATTTTTAAATACCAAAGGACACACACCAAGCTCCATAAGATACTGAACAATGTTATATGTAAAAGAATCATAATTATCAATTAAAATCACAATAAACCCTCTTAATTCCACGAACAGAATTTATACAATATATTGAATCAGCCTTCTTTAAATCATCAAAATAAAGAACTTTTTCTTCGCAAACCCCGCATTCGACAAGGCTCTGCCTCAAAACTCCATTCAAAAGACCGCATCTTAATGGCGGAGTATAAAACTTTCCACCAATTTCGACCAAAACATTTGTTCTTGCACCTTCTGTTAATTCACCTTTTTCATTAAAAAATATTTCATCATACAACTCCCCTGCCGAGATTTTTCGATACGTATCAGCATAGAAAGGTCTGTATGTTGTCTTGTATCCTAACAGATAATTAGTTGACGAAGTGCTAATTGGGGATATTTTAACATTATTTATATGAGTTCTTTCATACTGCTTATATTCTACATTGTATTGTCCGTCTTTTCTTAACAAAATCCGCATAATACCATTCTGTTCAGGCTTTATTTTTTCTAATTCTTTATTAAATTTAAAACCCAAATCTCTTGCTGAATTTCTTAACCTATCAATATGCTCTTCCCCTAAAAACATTTTACCGTTATTTACCTTAATCGTCTCCACAAGCGAATAGTCTGAATGTAAAAATCTTGTTTTTGTAATAGTTTCTTCCCACTCAGCACGTGCTGAAGAATCCCACACAACAGCCCCGCCAACACGACATCTAAAATCTTTTTCATCACGTTTCTTCTGCAAAATTCTTATAGGAACACTAAAAACAATTTCATCAGGTGCAAGATATCCGATAGCTCCGCAATAAATATCCCTTAAACCTTTTTCTAATTTATCGATTATATGCATAGTACTTATTTTGGGTGCACCTGTAATAGAACCGCAAGGAAAAATTGCTCTCATTAAAGTTGAAAGTCTTATATCATCTCTTAATTCGGCTTGAACCTCAGACGTCATTTGATGTAGTGTCTTATGAGTTTCAATTTCAAAAAGCTTGTCTACTTTTACACTGCCTGTTTTTGCGATACGTCCAAGATCATTACGTAACAAATCAACTATCATAACATTTTCAGCTCGATTTTTCACATCATTTTGTAAAAACTCGATATTAGCCCTATCCTCCAAATAATCTCGACCACGTCCGATAGTTCCCTTCATTGGTTTGGTTAATATATGACGTCCATCGAGCTTGAAAAACAATTCCGGCGAAAATGACAACACTGTATCATATTCATTTTTAAAAAAGGCATTATAAGGAGTTCTTTGACTATTTAACAAAAACTCGTATAAATCCAACTCTTCTCCATCAAAACGGACTTTCCAATCATAGGTATAATTAACTTCATAAGAATTTCCATCTCTAATTTCACTTTTGATACTTTCAACAGCATTACTATATTCATCAAAAGTAATGTCCGCACAAGAATCAATTGCAACACTGGCCAAGTTTGCCGGAGAATATTTTTTATAATCATCAAAAACTTCAAAATAGCACAAAGGATAATCTGAAGAATAATGACCCTTCCAAGCCTCATATCTTACATAACCTACAACATAATGAGTTTTAGCCAAGGCCTCCGCCTCATCCAATAAACTATAAACTTCTTCTGAATTAAAAGCTTTCAATATTTTAATAGGATGCTCAAACAATTTATCTTTATATATTATCATAGGATAAATTTTACAGCATGACTGCAAAAGTTGCAAGAGGCATACAAATATGCTAAACTCCAATATATGAATTTCTGGAATGAGCAAAAAATAAAAGAGGCCCTGCCTGATGCTAGATTATATAACATCCCGCCAAATTGGACAGCAAGCGGACTTGTAATTTGGCACGACAATATAGTGGATGATGCAATAATACTTATAAGAAGAACAGGAGAAAAACGAGGTATTCTACCTAAAAAAATACCTGAATTACTCCATCAAGTTTCAGCAATAATGACAACAAATGCAACAGAATTTTTCAAATATAACAAACCAATTATAGAAATTCCCGCAAACAGCAGCAATGCAATAATAAATCTTGCACGCTATATAAGAAGCAATTTCACAGGCAAAGTCTGTGCTATCACAGGAAGTTCCGGAAAATCTACAACCACACAACTGGTATATGATGTTTTGGCATCTAAATACAAAACTAATGCCAATCTCAACAAATTTAACACATCATGGGGAATTTCGTGGAACATGACACTATTTAATCCGAGCGCTGATTATTGGGTCATTGAAACCTCACTAGGTGGCGGAATGAGCAGAAACTCTGCTATTACCAAACCTGACTATGCAGTTATTACAAACATTGCTCCCGTTCATTTAAAAGAAGGAATGAGTATAAGAGATATTGCAAACGAAAAAAGCCATATCTTTAATTCGATGAAAGAGAATTCTACTGCAATTCTATACAGCGAAACAAACTACTTTGAGCTACTTAAAAACAGTGCAAAATTTAAAAACCTAAATATTATAACATTCGGGAAAAGTGAAAATGCTGATATTAAAATTCATCAAGAAGAACATTGTTCAGGATTTATCATAAAAGGCAAAAAATATCTTTTTGAAGGTCAAACTTTTGCAGATCACATTTTGCTTGATATGGCAGCAGCTTGCGCGATAGGGCTGAGCGAAAAACTTTCACCAGAAGAAATTTTGAGCGTACTCAAAGATTTCAAACCGATAGAAGGTCGCGGTGAAACTTTTACAATCAAGCTATCAGACAATAAAACATTTAACCTGACAGATGAATCTTACAATGCAAACCCGATATCAATGCAAGCTGCTATCGAAGGGTTTGGAAACTTACACCCAAAAGAAAATAAAATTCTGATACTCGGAGATATGGCAGAATGCGGTCCCGAATCTACTAAATATCACGCCGAAATTGCAGAACCAATCAGAAAAATCAAACCTTCTAAAATTATCTTATGCGGGAAAGATATAAAAAATTTATACGAAGAAATCAAAAACGAATTTGAGTGCCACTACTTTGACAATATTAATGAAATGAATAATAACTTGCAAAAACTTATAGACAACAATTCATTTGTAATGGTAAAATCTTCTCATTCGAGTTTACTCTACGAAACTGTCAACTTTTTAAAAAAAGCCGGCGTCTAAACTAGCACCGACTTTTTGGAAATATAAATTTTTAAATAAGCATCTTTAATTATTATAAGCGTCGCTTAAACTTTTGAATTTTTTAGCAACATCACCATACTGCGGACAATAATTATAGCTTTCTAAAGTTTCCTCGAAAAATTTTATATTATCCTTAACTGCAGATGGATCTTTTTCCTTCTTAAGATCAATAAACTTATCAGAAGATTCAACTGCATAATCAAGAATAGAACAATTTTCTATCTTTTTATAAATATCTTTTGACTCTTTACGTTCAGTCAATAACACTTTACAATGATTGTTTCTCAAAACAATAAATTTATTTCTTTGCTTAACATTCTTATTTGCATATTGCTCTTTTGCATAATCAACATCCTCGCAAACATTAGCAAGCGGAGACAACGGATTTGATACTACAAAATAAAAAATTGCAGATAATACTGCTAAAACTGCTAATACTATCACCCTTGTATTTTTCTTCTTTTGCATAAGCTCTCCTATATTCAAGATAATTATAATATCAGGTCAAATAAATTGTCAATATCTGCCAAATCATCCTCCAACAAAGAGTGTTGGAATAACTCACACTCTTCAGAAAGAGAAACAATCTCTCCAAACTCATTGTTACTCAAAACCGAATTCAAATCTGAATTACCTACAAGTTCTACGATATAAAATTTTTCGTTTCTTTCCCGTACAGAAATAATTCCGCAATTCTCCAGTAAATCAAGAAACTCTCTTATCAAATTTTCAGACTTTCCTAAAAAGCTTGCACATCTGAGTAATTCTACCTTACCTGAGTTATTGTTACATGCAAATTTCAACATGCCATATACAGTTTTCAAAAGTTCCTTATTATCAAAACTCTTGATATCATAATGCATAAAATGAATTGCATCAGGTCCTGTTTCTCTGATAACATCTTCAAAAGTCTCTCTATCAGCAGGGTAGTCAAAAAACATAAGCGCATCGCACTTACTCAAAGAATTTCTATTAATAATCCTTGAATATAAGGTTTTATAATGAGCCAAAGAATCACAAATCTGCTTATTTTCCGCAAAAACTTTTATATTTAACTTTGAACCTTTAACATAATCTTCAACCAACGGCAAAATATCAGTTTTCTTTCTATGATCATAAAGTTTTACGCGGGAATTTGTTTCCTCATCACGGTCCTTAAGCTTTGGTGAATGAATATCATCAACAATAAGTTGTACATTAACCTGATTATTAAACTCATTAATTTGAGGGTGAAAAGCAACATCCAACTCATCCCCGCTAACTAAAGGGATATCTCCGCATTGCCATCTAACGCAAGTAAATTCTTTTCCACCGCATTCGATTACAAGACGCAAATGATTTTTATTCTCTCCCATCAACTTCTTTTGGACAACACGTGCTCCAGTTAGAGCAAAAACAGGACTAGGGTTTGCAGCCCCAAACGGTTCCATACGTGAAAGGTTATTAACTAAATCCACACAAATATCATCAGGCTTCAATTCCAAATCTATATTTATAAAAGGTTTTAAATCCTTACCGTTACTAACCTCTTTTACAATACGATTCAAATGCTCTTTAACACTTTTAAACGGAGTTTTATCAGGAGAAAAAGAAAAACCTGCTGCAAGTGAATGCCCGCCATAACCGTCAAGCAAATCTCCGATTGCATTTATCACTTCGTACAAATGAACACCTTCAATACTACGAGCGGAACATTTTATCTGCTTTGTTTCCTCGGAATAAGTCATCATAAATGTCGGCTTATAATACTTTTCAACAAGCTTTGAAGCCACAATACCTATAATCCCCACATGCCAGTTTGAATTAAACAAGACTATAGCAGGAGACCTATTGCCGTCTTTTTTGACCATCTCATCAGCCTGAGCAAAAACTTCCTGACAAAGAGTCTGACGAACTTTATTAAACTCATTAAGATTAATAATCGCCATCTCAACTTCCTGCTTGTTTTCAGAAATTAAAACTTTCATAGCTTCTTCAACAGTATCAAGACGCCCCGAAGCATTAATCCTTGGCGCAACGCAAAAGGCTATCGTCTCGGAAGTAATGCCCTTTTCAACACTGCAACCGGCAAGCTCCAACAATCTTTTCAAACCATAATGCCGTCCTGATGAAATTAATTCCAATCCCTTTGTCACAAAATATCTGTTTTCGCCAATCAAAGGCACAACGTCAGCTACAGTACCAACAGCAACAAACGGCAAAATTTCAGGAATAAAGTTTAGTTTTCCGTACTCTTCCAACAATGCCTGAGCTAACTTAAAGGCAACCCCGACACCAGCAAGCGATGCCAAAGAACGAATTTGCCTTGCAGATAAATACTCATCCAGAGCATTCGGAGCTTTTGGGTTAATAATAGCAAACGCCTCCGGTAAAACTTCAGGAGCTTCGTGGTGATCAGTAATTATAACATCAATCTTAAAACTTTTTATAAAATTTACAGGCTCAATATCACTAATCCCGCAATCAACGGAAATGATTAATTTTGGCTTTAAAGAAGTCATAAGCTTAACGAGCGCTTTTGTATCGAAGCCATGCCCCTCTTTTTCTCTGTCCGGAATAAAATAATTTACATTAGCACCCAAGTAAACTAAAGTTTTATACAAAAGTGAAGTTGAAGTAACACCGTCAGCATCAAAATCCCCATAAATAACAATTTTTTCATTATTTTGGATAGCTCGAGAGATACGCTCAACAGCTTTCTCCATATCCAAAAAAGATTTAGGAGATGTCAAATTCATCTCTAAAGGATTTAAGAACTCTTTAATTTCATCCTCAGTCTTAATCCCACGAGAATACAGAAGCCTTTCAATCAAAGACTTGTTAGCGCACTCATCTTTCTTAAAAATCCATTCCTTAACTGCCATAATTCTATCCCTGATAAAATTATATCACGAAATAAACGAACAAATAACATCCGAAATTACAAAGCGAACTTATTCTTCAAATACTTGAAAGAAGGCTTTCTCATTTCCTATAGCGGCAATTTAATACAAAACTCTGTTCTTACGTTTTCTTCACTCTTAACAACAATTTCTCCGCCATGCGAAACTATTATTTGTTGAGAAAGATACAAACCCAATCCTGTACCTATCTTACGGAACTTCTTTGACGCCGAATAGTATTTATTGAAAATATGTTTAATATCACTTTCAGAAATTCCCTGCCCGTAATCTATTACGGAAATCGTTATATATTTTGGAACTTCACCTATTTCAATATCTATACCCTTTTTCGTGTTACTGTGATAAATCGCATTTGTAATAAGGTTCTTGATAACTCGCTCCAGCTGCAGAGGATCAGCCGTAACCTTAATATTACGTCCGAGTTTAAAATTAACCTTCAATCCTGCATCAGCAGCAATAGGAGCCATATCATCAACAATTTTGGTAATAAACTCATTTAATTTTATATTTTCTTTAAAGAGCTTTATACCGCCATCCTTTATTTTATAAGTTTCCAAAACAATCTGTACTAAATTCAAAAGCTCCTTATTAGAAGTCTGCATGTTTTTTATTGCAAGTTTTTGTTTATCGTTAATCTCTCCAAACTTACCACTTAACAAAAACCCCAAAATATTAGCTTCAGCAACAATCGGAACCTTCAAATCGTGAGTTAAGGTTGCAACAAAATCTTCTTTCAAAGTCTCGATTTCTCTTTCTGTCGTAACATCCTTAATGATTAGGACATAACGCTTTTTATTGTCTTCCGTAGACAATCTGATAGAACTCATTACAAAATTATTCGTCGGAGTATGCTTGATAAATATATCTTTGCTTGTCATTCGATCAAGATGAACAGCTTCCGGAAACTGAACAAAATCTGTTATATTGTGTCCTATAATATCAGAACCTTTCACCCCGAACCAGCTAGTTATTTTTGGCGTAACCCTCAAAATATGAAGCTGATCATTCACAATAAGTATCCCATCAGACAAAGAATTGATAACAGACTCTAAAAGCTTATTCTGACGCATCAATTCACCCTGATACTCAATAATCATTTTTTCACGATCATTAAGGGTCTCAACCATCCTGTTAATACTATCCGTAACATTTTGATATGTAGGATGATCAAGTTTTTCTATCTTAGTAGACAAATCCCCGTACCTGATAGAATTTACAGTATTAGTAACAGTTCCCAAATAATCATTAATTTTTGACCAACGCTTGTTAGCCTGCCTTGTTATCAAAAATAACAAAATAAATACAACTATAATTCCAATATTTATGATATACCAAAGCATCTTTACGTTTGTTAACCTTAACTGCTTATTTGCCGATTTATGATATAATTATAGCAGATAGGGAATAAGTTGTTAATACTTTAAAGGAAGTAATGAATAAATGTTAAAATTGCCAGATACTATTAAGTGGATTATAACCGACTTCGACGGAGTAATTACCGACAATTTTGTATACATAAACGAGGATCACTCAAGGACAAGACGACTTAATTTTCAAGATATAATCGGGATGAACGAACTGAGAAAAAAAGGAATCGAAATCGCAATAATCTCAGGCGAAAGAAATCCGGCTATCGAATTTTTGACAGACAAATTTAACCTAAAAGAAGTTCACCAAAAAATATCCAACAAAATTGACGTTATGAAAACTATCATCAATAAATACAATATTTCTCAAGAAGAATATGTATATATTGGAGATGACATAAACGATTTGGAATGTTTAAAATATGCAAAATACAAAATAACAGTTCCACATGCTGTTGATAAAGTAAAACAGACCGACGGCATACAAATTACTGAAAAAGAAAGTGGTTTTGGAGCATTTAGAGAGGTAGCGGATTGTTTGACAAATTAAAAAAAGTTATTGAAAAAATAACACACCTGAGCGCAAAACTTGATAAATATGCAAAAGATTCAATAATCCAAGCTATGCCTTCATTGGCATTCGTAAACAGAGCGAAAAAATGTATCGAAAATGCAGATTTTCAAGAAGCTGAACGCATACTTAATGAAGCAAGAGAACTTCCGCAAGAAGATGCACTTGTGTACAAATATCTTGGGATAGTACAAGAGCGCACCGGAAGATTAGAAGAAGCTATTGTCTCTTACAAAAAATCAGCAAACCTTAACAACCATGATAAAGAAATCTGGCGACTTCTGGGCTTTGCGCTTGTAAACACAGGCAAGAGCAAAGAAGCCGAAGAATCTTTTGAAAATGCAAACAAAATATCTTCGATGAACACAGACGTTTTTGCAGGATGGGGAATGGCACTTATGAAGCAGAAACGTTACACCGAAGCTCACGAAAAATTTATGGAAGCCGTAAGGATTAATAAATATAATCTTATGGCACTGCTACTCGCAGCTATAATGGAAGTAAGGACAGGCCAATACAATGAAGCCGAAACTAAATTGAGCTTCCTTGCAAACGTTAGTCCTAATGAAACAAACAACTACGAATATGCTAATTTAAAATACCTGAAAGGCGACTGGGATAACGCAATTCATTATGCTAAAAAAGCCATAGCATTTAACAAAAACATGCTCCCGGCATATCTTCTTTTAGGTAAACTGTACGCAATAAAAGCCCAAAAAGCAGATAGCCTCAACACATACGAAGAAGCTTTTAAAAGAGAATTACTTACACAACATCTGTTCTTTGACTGGGGCGTAACGTTACAAATATTTGATGAGTTTGAATTAGCAAAAGAAAAATTTGAAAAAGCTCTTGAGCTTGCGCCGGAAGATGAGGAAAACAAAGCAGGCGTCGCCTTAACTCTTGCAGGATTAGGCTCTATTGAAGAAGCAGAAAATATACTCAACACTATAAAAACGCTGGATGATACAAATTACGTCTACTCAAAAGCTAAAGCTCTGATAAACTTCCAAAACGGACAATATAAAGAAGCTTTGGAAAAATTCAAATCAATTAAAGACCAAATATCATTCGATATCTCTTTAAACTTATATATAGCAATATCCTACGATGCATTGGGAGATAAAAATAATGCAAAGGAATATTACGAAAAAAGTTTGGTAGAAAACCCATCCGACATAAAAGTTTACCTAAAATATGCAGATTTCTTAATAAATAATGAAGAATATGAAAACGCACAAAGGAAGCTAAGACGAGCACAAAAGCTAAGTGAAAATAACTTAGACATTTTAAACAGATTATTTCATGTTAGTTACATACTTGTAAAAGGAAATAATTGTGAATATAATGTGAGAGAAACCCTATCAATCGGTGATAAAATCAAAAATATTAATGAGGGTGAATTCAAATACCCAAACGAATATTCAGACTTGAGAAATATGTATAAGCAGGTAGAAAATTGAGAAGAATCATTGTTCAAAAATTTGGCGGAACATCAGTTGCCGACACGGAAAAGATCAAAAATGTAGCCAAAACAGTAATCAACGAAAAGAAAAACGGAAATAACGTAGTAGTTGTCGTTTCGGCTATGGGACATACTACAGATTACCTTGTAAAGATGGCAAAAGACTTAAGCAAAACTCCATCTACAAGAGAAATGGATATGCTTTTATCTACGGGAGAAGGTGTGTCAATAGCTCTTCTCGCAATGGCAATCCAAGCACAAGGGTATGATGCCGTAAGCTTTAATGCAATGCAAGTCGGAATTTTCACCGAAAACGTTCACTCAAAAGCTCGTATTGTTAAAATTCAAACAGAGAAATTAAAACGGAATTTGGCTGAAGGGAAAATTATAGTAGTAGCCGGATTTCAAGGAGTAACGGAAGACGGGGAAATCACAACGCTTGGACGAGGCGGATCAGACACTTCAGCCGTAGCACTTGCTGCAGCACTAAATGCCGAAAGATGCGACATTTATACTGATGTAGAAGGTGTATACACAACAGATCCGAGAATTGTTCCACGCGCATCTAAATTAAAAGAAATTTCTTATGAGGAAATGTTAGAACTTGCCCACGCAGGAGCAGGAGTTTTACACCCGAGAAGTGTTGAAACAGCAAAACTAAATCACGTTCCGCTAAGGGTAAGAAGCAGTTTTAAAACTAATGACATGGGTACATTAATACTAGGAGTAGAAAAAATGGAAATAGATAGACCGGTCACCGGAGTAGCGGCAGATTTATCCCAAGCAAGAGTAGTTGTTTGTGATGTACCTGATGTTCCGGGACAAGCAGCAAAGATATTTTCAAAATTAGCACAGGAAAATATCTCTGTTGATATGATAATCCAGTCTTATGCCAGAAAAATATCAAATACAAATGATATAGCATTTACAATAGACAGCTCTGACAGCGACAAAGCAAAAGAGACATTGGAAAATCTAAAAGAAACATTACATTGCGGTGACATACAGATTAACTCAGACATCGCTAAAGTTTCAATTGTAGGCGCCGGAATGATAGACAGACCGGGAATTGCATCTACAATGTTTGAAACACTCGCAAGACTGGGAATAAATATCAAAATGATTTCTACAAGTGAAATAAAAATCAGTTGTCTTGTAGAAAAAGCTGATGCGACAAAAGCCGTACAAGCACTGCATGAGGAATTTAAGCTAGGAAGCGATGTCGTAGCAGAAGTTAAAGGCGACCTACCACAAATTTAAAATTTACTTACACAATATCAGAATATAAATACAAGATATGCCACGTATAACTTAGACAATGCTCTTGTTTAATCTTGATTCACGATTTTGTGACAAGATATTTTTAAGTTTCATAATAGCTTGAGCGTGAAGCTGACAAACTCTTGATTCTGACATATTGATAGTTGCACCGATTTCTTTCAAAGTCATATTTTCTTGATAGTAAAGAACCATTATTATGCGTTCACGTTCAGGAAGTCTTTGCAACGCTTTTTCAAGTTCTTGCTTAACATTTTTTTCTTCCATTTTTTCTTGTGGATTTAACTTTTCATCTTGTAAAGTATCAATAATTTCAAGACTATCCTCAGAGCTTCCTTTTTTATCATATATAGAAGTCATAGTTGCATCTTCAGAAAGAATTTGGTTAACTTTTTCAGGCTCCATATCCAAAAATTCAGCAACTTCAGATGCAGTTGGCATTCTTCTTAGCTTTTGCTTCAACTCTTCTTGAGCAGCTTTAATATCTTTAATTTTTTTACGAACACTTCTTGGCAAAAAGTCTTCAGATCTTATTCTATCAAGAATTGCGCCACGGATTCTTATAAGAGCATAAGTTTCAAATCTTGTGTTTTTCTGCGGTGAATAACGTTCAATAGCATTAATTAAGCCTTCAACACCATAGCCGGCAATATCCTCAATGGAAATAGTTGCAGGAAGAGTAACTTTAACTCTACCTACTACGTATCTAATCAAATAAATATACTGAACAATCAGAGTATCTCTAACCTGCTTATTAGATTTATCCTTAAAATATTCACTCCAAAGCTGAAGCAACTCATCTTCAGAAAGTCGCTTTATATTGTTATATGAAGTGAAATCATAACTCTGACTCATTAATCCACCCAAGATTGTCTTTACATATACTATTCTATACAAATCGTTACATGATGCATCATTTAAAAAGAGGAAAAAAAAACTGCGCCTCAAATATAAGGATGAGTAGAAACTAAAAACCCTTGAGCCATAGGCTTCAAGGGTTTATATCAATTACAAATCTTCTTCATCCTTTCGCTCGACAACATCAGGAGTTTTTATTATGGTAAGCTTAGTAATTCTAGCTCCATCAATCTCCTTTACGATAAAGCGCAAACCTTTAAATGTAACTTCATCCTTCACTTCAGCGATACGTCCCAAAAGCTTAACGACTAATCCACCGATAGTATCAACATCATCATCCTCGAGATCTTCGCTATCCAAATTGAAGAATTCGGAAATCTCATCCAACCTCATCATAGCATTTGCTACATAAGTATTAGGAGCAACCTCAACAATATCAGCTTCTTCCTCTTCTTCTTCATCAAACTCATCCTGAACATCGCCAAATATTTCTTCGATAACGTCTTCCAATGTAATCAAACCAGAAGTTCCGCCAAACTCATCAACAACTATGGCCATTTGACCCTTACGCTTTTTGAACTCTAATACAAGATTATCCATCGTAATAGTCTCCGGAACAAGAAGAACATCTCTTAATATATTTTTTATAGGACAAACCTCATCTTTAATAGATAAAGAATACAAATCCTTAACGTGAACCAATCCAATAATATGATCAATATCTTCATCATAAACAGGGTATCTTGTATATTGGCTTTCTGCCGCCAAGTTATTTAATTCTTCAAGACTCATATCAATAGGAATACAAACCATATCAGTTCTAGGAACCATAACCTGTTTTGCAGTTAGGTCAGAAAATTTAAATACATTGTGTAGCATATCCTTTTCAGTCTCATTAAGAACACCACCGTTATAACTTGCATTAACAAGCATATCCAACTCTTCTGTAGAATGCACTAAAGAAGCCTTATGAGAATGAGGGATATGCAACATCTTCAATACAAAATTTCCAAAACCGTTTAAAGCCCAGATAAATGGGTTAAATACAAAAGTTATAGCCTGCATAGGACGTGCAACCCAAAGAGCAGTCTTTTCAGTATACTCAAGAGCAATAGATTTTGGAATCAACTCGCCCAATACTACATGTAAAAATGTAATAAGCGCAAATGATAAAGTCGCAGACACGGTATGAGTAGCAACAGTAGCACTAATACCAGGCAAAAATACAAATATTGGTTCAATAATTCTTGCAAGAGTGCCTTCTCCAACCCAACCTAAACCGATACTTGAAATCGTAACACCTAGTTGAACTGCAGCAATAAACTTATCCAGATCTTTAATAGCCTCTAAAGCAATCTTTGCATTAAAATTACCTTCTTTGACAAGCTGTTCAATCCTTGTCTTTCTAACCTTAACCATTGCAAATTCAGATGCAACAAAAAAACCGTTTGAAAATAACAATAAAATTATTACAACTAAATTAAAAAGTATACCGCCCGTCTCATCCATTAATCTTATATTTTCCTTTTACAATATATATTATCACTTAAATTATAATATTATAAGCCAAAAAAAGCAATACTCGTATCAATTCCCCGAAAGTTCTCTCAATTGAGTATATATCATCGGAGAAAAACCTTTTGTAGTTACAATATCAATAATCTTATAAGGGTTAGTAACACCGATAAGCGAAGGTGAATTTACGTGATAAACACCGTTTTCCATTTTTTCTTTATTTGTATGATAGTGTCCAGACACAATAGCAATAACATTATCGTGTCTGTTCAAAACCGCCATATAATCCTCCGGCTTATAAACCTGATGAGAACGTTCCTCAGTCGGCGGAATAATCGGGAAATGTTGGAAAACTACAACGTGTTTTTTCTTATATTTTGTTAACTGTTGATCAAACCACTCAAGTGTTGCAGCTTTATAATACCCATTTGAACCAGGGATAGTTTCCTTTGCTCCGTCCAAAACAATAAACACAAACTCACCGCGTTTGAATACATAATTAGGCTTTGAAGGTCTGTAAAACCAATTGTGAGACCTTACAATTTCCAAATACCTTGCCTTAGATAAACCACTGCTTTTGAAAACATCATGATTTCCAAAAACCAGATAATAAGGAACATTCAGTTTATTAATAATTTTTAGAAAAGCTTCCAAATTTTCATACTTAGAAGAGTCAATATTATCACCGGTAAAAACAACAAATGAAATATTTTCCAAAGAATTTATATCATCCACAGCAGCCTTCAGCACCTCTTGAGAATAATCACTTGCAACAGACAAATGAGCATCCGCAACTTGGACAAACTTAATCTCACCGGCATAAGATACCGACCCAAAAGCCAATGATAATATTGTAAATAAAAATACTAAAACCTTATTAAATTTCATTAAACGTGAACTCCATTACCTACAAGGAAGATTATAGCATAAATTTAAAGCTTATGCTAAAATGTAACACAAGAGGCAAAATTATGAGACTGGACAAATTTTTAAAAGTATCAAGATTAATAAAAAGAAGAACTGTAGCAAATGAAGTTTCTGATATGGGAAGAATCTATGTAAACGGCAATCAGGCAAAAGCTGCAAAGCAAATCAAAGAAGGGGATATAATCTCAATTGAATACGCAAACAGAAGCGTAAAAGCTAAAGTCTTAAGAGTTCCGCAAAATAATGTCAGCATTCAAGAAGCTTCTACTCTATATGAAATTATTGAATAATAACAAGTAATAAAAACTAACTCTCAAATATATTTGACTTTTCGCCAAAAATCATTAAAACTTTTACAAACTCATATAAACGGATGATTTTATTTTTAAAAATTAATTCATCATGATATATGTCCGTTACTATATGTAGTGAGTAGAGGTAAGGTTTAAATGAAAATTAACGGTGGAATTGAATACTATCAAAACGGAATGCGTATTCCATTAAGGGCAATGCAAGTACAAGCCGAATTGATGGGAATACACAACGAAAACATAACAGGTTTTGATAAAGTCGGATATCAAAGACAAGAGGCCGTAGTATCATCATTTACGGAATATCTTGGAGTAAACGGTATATCTAAATCTACCGATGATAAAATCGGTCGTATTGCGCTAACAGAAAATCCTCTGGACATAGCACTTGCAACAAAGGGTTATTTCCAAATTGAAACGGATGCAGGTGTAAAACTTACCAGAGACGGCAGATTTAAGCTTGATAAAGACGGAAATCTTCTGACATTAGATGACAACAAAGTTTTATCAGATGCAGGTATTCCAATTCAATTACACATAGTCCCGGATGACTTGAACAAAATAAAAGTTGATGACAACGGAAAAGTAAGTGTATTCAACGAAAAGACACGAAAACTTGAAGGGGTTGCAACTATAGGTGTCGTTGATGCAAGAGGTTCAATTGTTGAAGAACCTCACGTAAAACAGGGGTACAATGAGTTTTCAAACGTTGCACTTCAAAATGAATTTATTGAAATGATGCCTATCATTAGAAATTTTGAGGCAAACAGACAAGTATTTTTAATCCAAAACCAGAATTTACAAAAAGTTATAAATCAACTTGGCTCAACATCATAATAGAGGTTTAGAAACATGAAAAACTTACAAGGTATAATCAGAAAAAACACAAACAACGTACTTAACCAATGGGAAAAGCTTGGTTTTGTAGCCAATAATCTTGCAAATTACAATACAAGAGGCTACAAAGGCGTTAGATTTGAGCAAATGTTGAAAGAAGACGGCTATCTAACCGGTGCGATAAGAACAGATTACAGTCAAGGTTCAATCCAAATTACAAGCAACCCTTACGATATAGCAATAAACGGACAAGGGTATATTCCGGTATTTTCCAAGACAGGAGAAGTCGCATACACAAGAGACGGAGCTCTTAAACAAGGCTTAGACGGATATCTTGTAACATCGGATGATTGGATCGTCGGGAACGGAATAAAAATTCCGACAAATTGCTACAAGTTTGAAATAAAACCAAACGGTGATGTTTACTCATACGACAAAGCACAAGGCAAAGGCAAAAAAATAGGTAACATACCGCTTGTTAGATTTGCGAACCCTGAAGGTCTTGAACAAGCCGATATGAACAAATTAAGACCAACAGACGAATCAGGAGAAGCAGTCTTGGTAAAAGATCATAATTGCATAGTACAAAACAACTTGGAAAATTCAAACGTAAGCATAATGGATTCAGTAAGCGATATGCTTAGATTAAATGCCTCAATGCTTGCAAGCACGAGAATGATGAAAGTTGTCGATGATATGTACAACAAGTCAATTAATATCAGAGAATAATAAATAAGAGGACAAAAATATGTATACACCACTAGACAGTATGGGAAAAGTAGGCTTAATGCTTGATCTTGTTTCACAAAGACAAGTAGCATTAGGTTCCAATTTAGCAAACATGCACACACCGGGATACGTAAGAAGAGATATAAATTTTCAAGAATATCTCGGCTCTATGAATAGTCCTCTTGAGACAAAATTATCACAAAGGCTTGGACCTTCCGCAATAATTGAAGAACGTTATCAGGAAGAAATCAGACCTGATAAAGAATTAATGGAATTACAAAACAATGCCCTTTTGTATTCTATGGCAACTAGAAGGATGTCAAACATCATAACAGAGATGAAAACAGTAATAAACGTTGGTAAATAAGGTAGGTGATATATAAATGGGTATATTAGAATCAATGAATATAGGCGGCAGAGCCTTAAGAGCACACGGATACAGATTAGATGTACACTCAAAAAATATCGCGAACGTTGATACACCTAATTATGTAAGAAAAATACCTATTCTTAATGCAACCGAAGACATATCATTTCACGGGTTAATGAATGAGATGAAAGAAGATGTATTCGGGGTAGGCACATTACCATATTTAACAGGTGGAGTAGTTTTTAACGGTAGCGTAGAAGACCCGACATTAGGAGAAAAAATCTACAAACCAGGACACCCTGATGCTGATGCCGACGGATACATAAGAGCCTCAAACGTAAACCCTATGGTTGAAATGGCAGACGCAATACTTGCACAAAGAGCCTATGAAGCGAACCTTGCTCTTGTAAGCATTACAAAATCAATGGCTCAAAAAGCGATAGAAATTGGAAGGTAGAATATTCTTTCCGAATATTAAAATAGATTTGTCATCTTTGCTAAATTTATACTTAAGAAAATTTTTCAAAATTTCTTAAGACTGATTTTTGCAGTTATTCTTATTGAAATCCAGCGTTTGCCAGGATAAACACCACCATCCCGTAATCGCAACAGATATTATTGACAATATTTGCCAAAACTCTTATATCATCTTTGATAAAAAATACAATCATAAGGAGAATAAAAATGGAGTCATCTATAAAATTAATACAAAGAAATAAAGAAACAATATCAAAATTTGAAACAATGATTAATACTGCAGACAAAAATCTAGCGAAAGAATTAATATCCGAAAAAGCATCTTTTTATACACCTGCATCACCTGAACCTCTATATGGAGGCGAAGGGTATCTGTCCCTAGTATTTTGGCTTAGAAAATCATTCTCTGATGTACAGTGGAAGCTGGAAGAAATTATTGCAGAACCTGAAAAAGTAGCTGTAAAATGGACACTCACAGGAACACATGACGGAGAATTTCTTGGAATAAGTGCAACACAAAAACATATAACAACAACTTTTATGAATTTTTACTACTTTGACAAAGACGGCAAGATAACAAAAGATGTTGCGGCTGAAGGCATGATTGGTCTATTAAGACCTCTTGGACTCAGTAAATAAAAGATGCCTTGATATTCAAGAACGGTGAAATGTATCCCACTCACGCGCATTTTGCACAACATAGTAATAAAGAGTCATCTTTTTTGAACAAACTATTCTTATATGACGAAAAAGTTTCAATCCTGCAGAATCAACACTGACAAATTATAATATCCAGCTTTATTTATGATATAATTATCTTATGAACAGCGAAATAAAAATATCTGTTATCATCCCAATTTATGGTGCAGAAAAATATATTCACCAGTGCCTAAACAGTATCCTTAATCAAACGTTAAAAGACATTGAAATTATATTAGTAGATGATGGTAGCCGTGATAATTGTCCAAAAATTATAGATGAATATGCTAAAAAAGATACTCGAATTCGCGTAATACACAAAAAGAACAGCGGTTACGGTGCAAGTGTAAACTTAGGTTTGGAACACGCTTCCGGGAAATATATCTCAATAGTAGAGCCTGACGACTTTATAGAGAAATCAATGTTTGGAAATCTATACAAGTTAGCTGAAAATACCCAAGCCGACATTACTAAATCAGCATTTTTCTATGAATTTGAAATACAGAACTACAAAAATACGGTAAAATTTGATTTTGCAGAAAAGTTCGCAATACCTAATGGTAATTTTAATATACAAGACTGCCCTGAATTTTTATCGTACCATCCGAGTATCTGGTCTGCAATATACCGAAGAGACTTTTTGTCAAAATATAACATAAAACTTATAGAAGCTCCAGGTGCAGGCTGGACTGATAATCCGTTTCAAGTTGAGACAATGTGTCTTGCAAAAAAGATTACATATACCCCTGAAGCTTATTACCATTGGAGAGTAGAATCCTATTCAGATAACACAGCTTTAAAAGACTATACAATCCCGCTAAAGAGAGGGAAAGAAACTCACGCTTGGCTTAACCGTAATAACTTTTCTCAGAAAAATATTCTTAAAAATTTATATTTAAGAGAGTTCTCTTATGTAAACATAATTCTTAGCATGAAAGGTTTAACAACAATTCCCAAAAGGATTACAGAAGCAAAAGAGTATCTGAAACTTATGGATACAAGCATGATGGCTGAAAACACTCGGAAACAAGTAAATTTCTTAAATACTCATCCATATATATACTTTTTAAGACTCCAAATAAAAAACTTAATCAAAAATATACTAAAAATAAAATGGAATAAATCACAAAAATATATAATATTATTTGGGAGATTTTTCTCATTAAATTCGCAGCCGAATTAATAAAAGAATAGCCTAGCAGTAGTTTTACACGCAAACACTCTTAATACTTTAAATACCTAGTATTGAGATACTACACACATTATTTACTTATTACATAAATAAAATGTCGATGTGGGGACTTGTCTTGCTCGCTCGCGGTTAACGGCAATTCCGTATTTTGTTTTCGTGATTTCATCACTCATAACAAAAACACTCCAGCCTCAGCTCGCTCCCGCTGAACCCGCAATAACTGATTAAAGCCCGCCTCAATCTACATATAAAAAAGACGATAGCAAATGCCATCGTCTTTTTTATGGTGTCGATGGGGGGACTTGAACCCCCACGGATTACTCCACACGCCCCTCAAACGTGCACGTCTACCATTCCGCCACATCGACATAAAATAAACATTCAATTTTCAAATTTTTGTATCTGCCTGGTCGATGCGACGGATGTTGAGTCTAGCTCAACCCTCTCGAAAAATGATACTCAATCATTTTTCTGCGGC
>CASDRS010000005.1 GCA_949283255.1 uncultured bacterium
TTTTTCTTTTTCGGTTCACTTTTTCTTTTTTCGTCGCAAAAAAAAGAAAAAGTGAACATATAAAAATGTTTATTATGAAAAAATAACTTTTTAATTAAATTTGTTTTGCTCATTTTTTCTTCTTTTGTGTCAATGAAAAAATGAACCAAAAAAGAAGAAAACCGCAATAGCCAAAAATAATAGCCTTTTAGGTAATAATATTCTACGTCCCAAACCATATAATTATACATGACCTAATAGGAGAAACACCATGAAAACAAATTTTTTCGTCTACATAATATTATTACTTGCATACCTTGTATGTGTACAAGCAGCCAAAGCCGAAAATATCCATTTTAACAATGATGTCTATGTACTTAAATCAAGTCAAATTTCCACGGAAAACAAAGGCTATGAAAATGAATATTTTCAAAATAACGAAACAAAAGACTCTTGGACAAAGATGATAGGTATTTATTATCTTCCCGAAAAAAAAGACCCTATTAACTACGCAAATGACGAAGACAAAAAAATCGAAACAAAAGAAAACGTCGCCCTTATAAAATTTATTGAAAACAAAAAACAAGACAAAGCACTTATAAGCTATCTTGAAAATGGAGAAGAAAACGGTAAAAAGTTCTTTGAATATAACCTTTACAAATACGAAAAACATCCGACAAAAGGCATGATGGTATTACGGTTTGCAAAAAAATATTTTTTCAGAACGAATGAAGAAATAACCAAAATAGGACAAGAGGTGAAAAAGATAAATGATGACCTAATGGAACAGTTCATCATAACATCAATTCCACCTATTGTTGAAAAAAGCATATAAAATTTTACTAAATAACCCTATTCCATCTCGGCGACAGGATAAAGTCGTTTAAAATCTCTTACGATAGACAAATCAATTTCAGCGTAAACACCTGATTCATAAGTATCACATCCAGCAACAACAGCCCCGACAGGGTCACAAATCATTGAATTTCCGATACTCAAGACATTATTTTCGCCCATCCCGACAAGGTTAGCTGTTACAAAATATACAAGATTTTCAGCGGCTCTACACATATTCATTCCCTGCCAAGTTTTAACAAAATCGTCTTTAGCCTTTTCTGAAAACGCAGACAATGTAGACCACGCAGAAGGTGATACAATTATTTCCGCACCTTTTTTAATAAGCTCTCTATAAAGCATAGGGAATTTTATATCAAAACAAACACTTATCCCAACTTTTGCAAAATCCAAATCAACAACAAGTGTCTCATTTCCAGGAGTTAAGTATTTATCTTCATTTCCGCCCGCAAAGTTATACAAGTGTTTTTTTCTGTATTTTCCAACAACTTCGCCCAATCTATTGATAACAAAGCAAGTATTATAACGTTTCCCGTCAACAAGTTCTATAACAGTCCCCGCAACGATATTAGTATTATATCTTTTTGCAGTTTCTTTTAACTGGCAAATAATCTCCCCGCCATTTTCATCTTCAGGTGAATTTATAAACTCTTTATCGCAAATACCTGTTGTAAAGAATTCCGGCAGCACAACCAAATCCAAGTTATTATCACCATATTGATGAATAATTTCTTCGGCTTTTTCCATATTTGCCTGCTTATCGCCTAATATAGGGTTAAATTGAACACTTAAAATTCCTGCTGTTGTCATTTACGCTTTCTCCTCTTTTTTGATAATTATATCATAGAATATTATAGTATAATATATTTTGTAAAAAGGGAAGCGCATTATGAAAAAAATATTATTTATTCTGGGACTTACAATACTTTCAATAGCACCGGCATTTGCAATTAATGAAGAACTTTTAGACGGAGCTCAGGTAAAGTATTCGCCACAAAACAAAATCTGGACCGTAGTAGGTAATAATCCTGAATACATAATATATACTAAAAAAACGACATCAGGCACAGGCTCTTATTCGGAGTATTACACATTGGATAAAACAGAACCCGAATTTGTCCTAAGCTCCAACTATGAATTTGTCCGCAACGGAAAACTGATTGCCGTAATCAATAAAGATCTGAAATTTGCCCAAGTCATAAACAAAAATGGCAAAATTCACGAGAAAGAATTAAGTAAAGGTGAAATCGAAAAACTTTTCCCTGACACAAAGATAATAAAAATTTCTTCATTCAAAAAACACAAAATAACATTAAAGCCAAAAAAATTTCCACAGCAATATCTGCTATGGAACAATACCGACAAGAACTTTCATAAATATTCCATCACGCCATACAACACTGACAGACCATACATCAATGGGTCATTCAGAGTCGACAAGGAAGGAGAATTTATATTCTCACACTTCGGTAAAGATCCTTACAAAATTATTATCAAATAGCAAACTTATTTTTTCTTTATCTCAAGCTTAAACCCAAGATAGTCCAAAATTTCTTGAACAGTCTGAAATCTTATACGCTTTTGATTGAAAGCATAAGACAGACCGCTCTCTGCAGGGACATCGAATTTTTCATCCCGCATTTTTCGAGCCAGCTTGCGCATTGATAAACCTTTTCTTAACAGTATAATTTGTATTTCTTCTTTAATATCCAACATAACAAAAGTGTAGCCCCCTTTTCATAAGAAGACAAATAAATTTAGCAATGACGCATATAAAACTATATTCTACGAAAATAATGCTCAATTATTAAGAAGGAAATTGTATTTTTCCTCAAACGTAGTTTTATTAAAATTAATACCTGATGCGATAATAGGGTGCCTGTATTCAGTTTTATTGATAGAACGGGCATCTACAATCGGAGACGGTGGAAGAATAGTCCACTTATACACCGCATAAGACATTCTTCTAAAGAATTTTTCCAGCCATTCCATCTTCTGCTCCCTTGATACAGGTTCGCTCTTTTCATATAAAAATTCAACATCAATCATATCAGCGATAGTCTGATGTAAATTTTCAACTCTCCAAATTACTTCGTCCAAAAATTCATACGGCATCAAAGCCTCTTCCGCAAGAAGCGGTTTGCCTGTTTTTGGATTAATAGCAAGTTCAGCCCCCGGACGTTTATCAATAATTGATTGAGGAATAGCATCTTTTTGCTCACGATTCTTGTTCATCCATCTTGCAAGCGCAAACAATTTCGTCTTTGTAACATCTGCAATAGGTGCAAAACCGCCTGACATATCGCCGTTTATTGTCGCATATCCCATATAAGCCTCAGACTTGTCCGAAGTTGCAATACTCAAACATTTTTCAAACTCGTTTGCAACTCCCCATAATATTGTTGCACGAGCTCTAGCCTGAATATTATCATTAGTGAAAGAATTTTTATAACGGCAATTCCAACTTTTTTCCATCTCACCGAATAGACTGTCAAACTTACTGCGCGTAACATCAAACATATCTTTTATCGGCTCTTCAATAAAGTTTATGCCTAAATTCTCCGCCAACTCTTTTGCATCGTTTTTACTTTCAGAACTTGTAATTCTAGACGGCATACTAATCCCGAAAACATTTTCACTTCCAAGAGCATCCGCTAACAATACAGCACAAACAGTAGAATCTAAACCGCCAGACAAACCTAATACAGCACGCTTAAACCCTGTCTTTTTAAAATAATCTCTTATAGACTGAACAATAGTTAAATAAGTTCGCTCCAAATCAGGTTCATGATCTAAGCTGAAAGCCTTTTGAGAATTCAATGTTTTCTCTAACCCTCTTGGTAAAGGATTAATCTGCCCGTCTTTATCTTCAACATTAACAATAAAAAATTGTTCCGCATAAGACTTTGCCATAGCAGTCAAATTTCCATCAGCATCATAAACTCTGCTTGCCCCCTCAAAAGACAAACAATCTCCTGACCCTACCTGATTTACATAAACGATAGGCGTATGATACTTCTTAGCCGCAAAAGACAACATATTATGCTTTAACTGCTCCTTTTTCGCTCTGGTAATAGAAGAAGAACAATTAATCAAAAAGTCAGGTTTCTGCTCTTTTACAACAACTTCAACAGGGTCAACGGCATACAAATTTTTGTCGAAAAAGTCGAAATCATTCCAACCATCTTCACAAACAATTATTCCTGCAGTTTTATTTCCTATCTTAGTAACTCTGGAACCGCTATCGACTTTTGCACTTTCAAAATATCTGTAATCATTAAACTCTGCATAATTTGGAAGAAGCGTTTTCTTCACAACACTCTCAACCTTACCATCTGCCAACACGGCAACAGAATTGTAATAATTTTTTCCAACCTTATCTTTGTTAAAATCAACAAATCCGATTATAACCTTTGTTTTTTTAGTAAACTTTGCAAGAGCTTCCAACCACTCAAGATTTTCCTCAACAACAATAGGAAATCTATCGATAAAATCTCCGATAGGATACCCTACCAAAAAAAGCTCAGGAAAAACAATCGCACTAACATTTAATCTGTTTGCCCACTTTATCCATTTAAGAGCTTTCTGTGCATTATATTTAACGTTACCGACAATAGGATTTGCCTGTGCCAGCACAATTGAACCTGACGGCAATATTTTGCGCAACTCAGAAGCGATTGAGTTTCTTTCATCATTTGATAAATTATCCAATTCCAAATCTTTATCTATAATATCCGCTAATTCGTAAATCTTCTTATTCATAAAAATGTCCTTATCTTTCTCTCTATTTTAGCAAAAAAAAGAAAAAAATACTTTATTAAGCTGAATTCACAAAAAATTTTCGTAATATATTAGTAATATGATAAATTTTATTGAGATTAAAAAAGATAATATTAAACCTCTTGCCGAACTTGCTGATAGAATCTGGCATGAATATTGGGGCATAATTCTTTCACCTGAGCAAATAGACTATATGGTAAAGAATTTTCAATCGGAAGAAGCAATAAAAGAGCAGTATGAAAATGAAAAATACACATACTACTTTATTAATAAAGACGGAGAAAATATAGGTTACTTCGGAATTTCTGAAAAAGAAAATTACCTCTTTTTATCAAAATTATATATTGCAAAAGACTTCCGCTCGCAAGGTATCGGCAGACAAGCGTTTGAAAAAATAAAAGAAATCGCAAAAGAAAAACACTACAAAGAAATCCAACTAACAGTCAATAAATATAACAAAAACACCATCATCGCATACGACAAATGGGGTTTCAAAAATATTGACGCAGTAGTAACCGATATCGGCTCAGGGTTTGTAATGGACGATTATATTATGAGCTATACCCTTTAAAATTTCTTAATAAATACCCCATGAAAAAACTTCCTTGCTATTATAGAGAAAACAAGGATAAAAAATGCGGATTATAGCAATTAATAATATTCCATATTTTACTCAAAACAGATACAATGCTCCCGTAAATTCGGCAAAACATCTTGCACCCACAACACAAAATCAGATGCCGGATATCTTTATAAAAAGTCCGGAAGTAACCTTTTGTGCGAACACCTCAGCAGGGAATCCGCTAAAAAGGCTCAGAAATATTTCGTGCCCGTATTATGGGACAAAAATGTTATCAGGAGCACTTATCCATAGGGTTGAACAGAGACTTGACCAAGCCCCGACTATAGGCGAAGCAGTTGAAGTTTTGTCACATTACACCGAATATATGCAAAAAACAGAGCGTGCAATGTATGAAAAATTCAAAAATTATTCAAAAGAGTTTCCTCAAAAAACGCTCCCGCAATACCTGCAAGAATTATATAATGACAGTCTGACAAAACTAAAACTGGAAGAATTTTTTGTTCTTGACGATGTAGATTATCTCTCAAGAGGGCTAACCCCTGAAACAGCTTTTGCATTAAGGGGGAAAATCACAAGATGTCGAGAAGTAATATTGCAAAACAATCAGGAAGATACATTTAAGAGAAAAACTTTACTAAACTCTCTTGACGAAATAAAGCTAAAACCTGAAGAAAAAGAGTTGTTTGAAAAAATTAAAGATAAAGCGCTATACCTGCCAACATCAGGAAGCAGTGAAAACGCCTTTGTCGTAAAATACGCAAACCGCTCTCATCAAGAAATTGCGAAACGTATATTAAGAGCATCCGTTGCAACAATAGAACATATCAAACCTGATTCTTTGGGCGGTGAAAACAAATTGAGCAATTTTATTCTTGCATCCTCAAGCGCAAACAGTTACAGATCAAATATGCCACTAGACAAATACATTGAAATGTTCCCGGATATTCCGGCAAATTGTCAAAAATATATTAACGAAATAATTACCTGCATCCATAGAGGAGCACTTAGAGGGAATGAAACATATCCATACGAAGTAAAAAAGACATTAAAAAAAGAATCTAATGGCAAAATCATTTTAGATTTATCACGCTATAAATATACTGAAGGGAAAGCAATAAGAAAAGTAACAAGATATCTGGAAAACAAACACAAAAAAAGAACCAATGACTAAAGCCATTGGTTCTTTTAAGATTAATCACTTATCAGATTACAATTTTTCAGCAACCATCAAAGTAGTTTCAGCTAATCTTGTAGAATAACCCATTTCGTTATCGTACCAAGAAATAACCTTAACCATATTGTCACCCATAACTCTTGTTAATAAAGAGTCAACAGTTGATGATTGAGAAGAACCAACATAGTCAGAAGAAACAAGTGGTTCATCTGAGTAGCAAAGAACGTGACCATCAGCACCTTCTTTTAATGCTGCATTAACTTCATCAACAGTAACTTTCTTTTCAGTTTCGAATACAACGTCAACTAGAGAAACGTCTGGAGTAGGAACTCTCATTGCGAAACCATCCAATTTTCCTTTTAATTCAGGGATAACCAAAGCAACAGCTTTAGCAGCACCAGTCTTAGTAGGAACAATGTTCAAAGCGCCAGCTCTAGCACGACGTGGATCTTTGTGACCAGCATCCAAAATTCTTTGGTCGCCAGTGTAAGAGTGAACTGTTGTCATCAAACCTTTAACGATACCGAATTTTTCCTTGATAACCTTAGCTACAGGAGCCAAGCAGTTAGTTGTACAAGAAGCCATTGAAATAACATTGTGTTTAGCTGGATCGTACATTTTATCATTTACACCTAAAACGATAGTGATATCTTCGTTTGTAGCAGGAGCTGAAATGATAACTTTCTTAGCACCAGCATCGATGTGAGCGTGAGCCTTAGTTGCATCTGTGAAGAAACCAGTTGATTCAACAACAACGTCAACATTCAAAGCCTTCCAAGGCAATTGTGCAGGATCTTTTTCTGCGAAGAACTTAATCTTCTTACCATTTACAATGATACCTTCTTCGTAAGCTTCTACAGTACCATCAAATTTACCCATAACTGAATCATGTTTAAAAAGCAAAGCTGCTTGTTCAGGTTTCAAACCAGGGTCATTAATTGCTACATAATTAATTTTGTCAAAAATACCTTCTTTGATAGCAGCGCGTAGAGTATTTCTACCGATTCTACCAAAACCATTAATAGCTACATTTACCATAAGTTTTTACTCCTTCTTATTCTGTAAATCTTATTTAACATGACTTTTATATCACCAAAAAAAAAACTAATCAAGTGGTGAAACCCATGTCAAATGTTAAGAAAAAGTTAATTCTTTAAAGCTATTGAAACTTTTTTATAACTGTGTAATGCTTAGTAACGAACAAAGGGATAAAACAATGCAAGTAACAAAAATCACAGTCAGCCCGAATTTTGGGAACGCAAACATTATCAATCAAAAAAGGCATTCAATCCTAGATGAAATCCACGATAGAACCAAGAACTCCTCAGATATGACAGATACAATTGTCGTTCCGAGAACAATATTCAAGGGCTATTTGGGGATTATGGCAGGCACAACACTTGCCACGATAGGGTCGTTTATGACATCCAAATTTCCAAAAACAGGGAAAACAATTAGTGCAGCAGGGCTTCTTACTTCGCTATACGGAACATGGGCATTTGTAAGACCATTTATACTGAAAGATGCTCCCGGAGTTGAGCACCACAAGGAAGCTCAAGACGCAATGACAAAATCAACAGGAATATCATAATCCTCAACAGGTAAAGAATCTACCAGAAGCTCCTTAAATACAGGAGCTATAGTTTTTGCTCTGTTGAATTTTGCCAAAAACCTGTCATAAAATCCACCACCATATCCGAGTCGATAATTATTTTTATCAACAGCAAGAGCTGGAACAATTATTAAATCCAGAATACTGCCATCTACAGGATTTGAACAAGGCTCATATATATTCAGCTCAGATTTTTCAAAATCACCATTATTTGGACAAACAAGCATATTTTCCCCATCAACTTTCGGAAAATAGAAATTTTTACCGTCTGTATCCATCAAGTCGAGAAGATTAATCTCGTATCTTGTCGGATAAAACAGCATTACATTTTTAGAATTAATAAATGCAGGATGTTTCCTAATTTTCTCAAGAATACTTTTGCTTGCACTCTCACGATCAAGCAGCTTCCTTTTGTTTTTTATTTCAATCCTCAAGGCAGTTTTATTTTCCATAAATTTATTATATAATAACAGCTATGGAAAATAAATGCACTAACAATCTCGTAAACCCTAATTGGGATAAACACGGATATATTCAAGTTTACACAGGCAACGGCAAGGGTAAAACAACTGCATCGCTGGGGCTTGCGATGAGAGCACTTGGAAGATGCTGGAAAGTCCTTATTATAATGTTTACAAAAGGCGGAGACGACTACGGAGAACTTTACTCATTCCGAAATCTTTCTCCGGAAATTGCAGAAAATTTGACAATAATTCAAGCCGGCTTGGATAGGATTGTATATGCTGACAACAAATCAGAAGAAGACAAAAAAGCTATCCAAAAAGGTTGGGAACTTGCGAAAAAAGCAATTCAAAATGACGAATACAACCTCATCATTTTGGATGAAGCAAATATCGCAATTGATCTTGGGTTTATCGATTTGAACGAGATGATTAGCGTTCTAAAAAACAAACCTGAAGAAATGGAAATAGTATTGACCGGACGAAACGCAAAAACTGAAATTATCGACATTGCGCATCTAGTATCCGAAATCCAGCCTAAAAAGCATTATTGGGACACAGGAGTTATGGCAAGAAAGGGCATTGAATATTAACTAACCCCCTTGATATTATACAAATTTCAACTATAATAATGAGTATGAAGAGAGTAATATTAACAATATTGAGCTTAGCTGTTATAACAAGCGTAAACATGCCTGCACAAGCAGGATTTATTGCTGATAAAAAAGCTCAAATCCAACAAGCAAGAATAGAAAAAAATTGTTATAAAGATATTGAAAATCTTTTTGCTAAACAAGATGAATATGCTTCAAAATATGATGTTGAGAACCTAAAAAGTTTATATGGTGACAATTTTATAAACAATGACGGATACAACAAGGAAGTATATTTCAGCTTAGTAAAAGAAACTTGGGAAACATATCCGGATATAACATACAAAACAAAAATAAAAGATATAAAGCTGAACGGTAATTATGCAACCGTAGAGACATACGAAACAGCAGTTGCTACAACCAGTGCAGATGAAGATCTTATTAATGATATTGGAGAATTAAATTCTTTTTCAAATTGCAGATATCATTTGGAAAAGCTTTCAGAGCATTGGGTTATCACAGGAGAAGATGTGCTGGATGAATATTCCACACTAAGATATGGCGCTGCAAGATTTGTCAAAATGGACTTATCATCTCCGTCATTTGTTAGTGCGGGCAGTCCATACACAGCAACATTAAAAATAGATTTGCCTCCTGAGAATATTGTAATAGCTTCAATTAACAGAGAAAAAATCGTAAATCCGGCACCAAGACCTGAAGAAAAATACAGAAGACTTCCTGAAGAACAGGTTTTGGAAAGAGTTTTCACGGCAAACGAGGACAACTTGAATGAATATAACGTTGTATCTATCGGCTTAACTCAAGCTGAACCAATATCAGATGAGGATGTTCGAATTTTTATGAACGGATTAGCATTCATAATGACAAGAGTTAACGTTGTTCCAAAAAATAATTTTGCTAAGGTTGGAGAAAAATAATGAATAATAAATTAAGCAAAATAATATATTTTCTTGTATGCTTCATATTCTTTTTAATTTCGGATTTATATTTAACAAAAATTTTATACGAAAACATAACTCGAGGCTTTGCTTTTTCAAGTAAAGTAGTTGCTTTAACGTTTGTAAAAAATACGGGAGCCGCATTCAATATTCTCCCTAATGCGAGAGAATTCTTGATTATATTATCCGTTGTTGTAATAACACTATTGATTTTGTACGTTATAAGACACCTTAAATCAATATGGATGAAAGAAATTTTCTTCATATCGCTTTTATGTGCAGGTATTGCAGGAAATTTACACGAAAGAATTGTACTGGGTTATGTAAGAGACTTTTTTGAATTAAAATTTGTTCATTTCCCTGTATTCAATATTTCAGACATCTTCATTAATATAGCAGTCATTGTACTTATCATAATAATATTAGTAAAGAAGACTAAATAATGATATACATAGCAGACGAAAATGATGACGGGAAAAGACTGGACTCTAGAATTTCAGAAATTTTAGAAGGGATTTCACGTTCAAAAATCCAAACCCAAATTAAGTCAGGAAAAGTTTTGGTAAACGGAGAAGCAAAAAAAGCTTCCTATCAAATAAAAGAAAATGACAAAATAGAAATAACCCCGATAGAAGATACAGAAAAAATAAAAATTGAACCTGAAAACATTCCGCTTGAAATTGTATATGAAGATGAAGATATGTGCGTTGTGAACAAACCTTCCGGCATGCTAACGCACCCGACAAACAACGAAAAAAGCGGAACTCTCGTAAACGCACTATTATACAAATTTGGGCAAAACTTATCCGATATAAACGGAGAATTTAGACGAGGAATATTACACCGTCTGGACAGAAATACCTCAGGACTCTTGATGATAGCAAAGAATAATAAAATTCACGAATATCTTGCAAATGAGATTAAAGAGCACCACATAACAAAAAGATACAGAGCTATTGTAAAAGGCGTAATTGAAAAAGATGAAGAAATAAATCTTCCGATAGGCAGAAATCCTAAACAACCGCATAAAATGATGGTTACACCTGATGGGAAAGAGAGCCGAACAATAGTAAAAGTTATAAAAAGATTTAAAGAAGCAACAGCAGTTGAACTGACTCTTATAACAGGAAGAACCCACCAGATAAGAGTTCACATGAGCCATATCGGGCATCCTGTATACAACGATACTTTGTATGGAGCAGGCAAGGGAAAAGTAACAACTGAAGAACAAGTTTTGCAATCTTTTTATTTAAGATTTACAAAACCGAATAATAATGAGATAATAACATTGGAGATACCTCCTGATGAAAAATATAACAAAGTACTTAGATATTTTGAGGGGAAAAAATAATGAAATTAATTTTACAAATAATGGCATTCCTTGCACTTTTCGGAATAATCTACATAGTTATTCTAAACGGTAATGATTCAATTACATTACAATTATGGGCACCGCAATACGATGCCGTTTCACAAAGCGTATACCACACGACAAAAACATTAAATTTGGCATTCTTTATTTTAAGCATACTGGGAGCCGGATTGTTTGTTGGAGTTTGTGCGGTTGTACCATTTTACTTAGCTCAAACAGAAAAACTTTTTGCATATAAAAGAGAACTTGAAAAAAGTTCAGTAAAAACAGACAGCAGTACATCGCAAGTTAAAGTTTTACAAGCAAAAGTTGAAGTCCTTGAAAAAGCACTAAAAGATGCGCTTAATAACAGATATTAAATTAAATTAAATAAAATTTAAACGTTAAACAAAAGTAAGCGGCGAGATAATAATCTCGCCGCTTACTGCATTATTCAAACATTTCGTCTTCGGAAGCATATTTTCCGACGAGTTCTCCTTCTGCATTATATTTTTCAATACTGCCATCAGGATGAGTGATTGTTACAAAACCGACTTCACTACCCATAAATTTGTGATCATGGTATATTTTGGTACCATCTTTTAGGGTATACAATCTTGAGCCGCCATCACGGTAAGTATCAACACTTTGAATTTGACCATTCAAAAAGTTTGAAACTGCCGCATCAAAAACTTCCAAACCGGCACTATTTCCGGCAGAAACATGTGAGCTTATGGTATTCAGCCCCTTTGTCAATTCCGAACCGTTTTTAATATCATATTCTGCAACAAGTCCGTTTATCTCTTCGAGCTTAGCAGCTTTAGCTTTTGTTTTTGCAATCTCCTCTGCTTGAATTTCAGCTCTAGTCTTTGTATTTTGATATACATATTGAATTTCTTTATCTGTCGCTTGATAAATACCGCCTTTTTTACCTGTAGAAAATTCCCCATCCATCAGGAATAACTCTCTATCAGTAAATGTATCTTTGGATAAATCCGCATCTAAAAGTGTCATCAATGTTTTAAGCTCTTTTTCGCTGACATTTTGAGCATCTCCATCCATACTTAAAATAGCATCAAATTTCTTTTTACCTTCAGCATTTAATTGTTTATATGCTTTTTTAAATAAAGAATTCTTTTTTAATTCATCAACAGAAATACTTG
Organism: uncultured bacterium; assembly: GCA_949283255.1. Classification (GTDB taxonomy): domain Bacteria; phylum Cyanobacteriota; class Vampirovibrionia; order Gastranaerophilales; family Gastranaerophilaceae; genus UBA1221. The sequence continues at coordinate 12,511 of CASDRS010000005.1, forward strand.
TTCTATCACCAAGAATCTGAGTTGTCTTTTCAGACAATTTTGCTTGATACTCTTTATCCTTCACTGCATCTCCCATGCCGGCAAGAGCACCATTGATGTACATTGGCATATTAATACCTCCTCTCGTGTTTATATAAATATATAAATTTTGAACGCCTAAAAATTGACCTGCTTTACAAAATTGTTACATTAAAATATATTTGCATACCCTAAGAAGTAATCACTGATAATATTTAAGAGCATAGGCATAATCCAACACAAAATCGCGGCACCGAATACAGGCTTAAATAAGAAACTTAATTGGAAAACGTTAACCTGAGGAGCAGTCTTAGAAATTACACCAAGAATAATATCCTGCCCCAATGTTGCAAGCAAAACCGGAGAGGCAATTTGCAATCCCATATACAAAACATTTGATGACATTTTTATCAAATAATCCATATTAACAATCTTTGCTAACGGTAATGAAGTTGCATAAAGCGGAAATATCTCAAAACTTCTCAACAACGCCTTTATTAACCAATAAACACCGCCAAGCTCGATAAAAATCAACAATCCTAAAAGTGAGAACAGTTTTGTTAAAATTGATACCTGAGAAGAAGTTGTCGGATCCAAAACCATAGCAGAAGACAACCCCATCTGCATATTAATCATATCAGCCCCAGCCTCAATTGCAATCAAAATCAACTGAGCCATATAACCGATAATTGCCCCGACAACAAAGTTTAAAATAATAGACAAAAGCATAGAATCTTGAGCATTTTTAGCCACATTAACAGGCGGCTGAACAAGACAAACAAGAATAACCGTAAACATAAGTGCAAGAGCAATCTTTACCATACCTGGGATTTCTTTTCTGTTAAATACAGGCGAAAATCTAAAAAATCCGATTATACGAGAAAAGACATAAATGCCTGACAAAAGAGAGGCATTTAACTGAGGAAAAAGTTTTGCAAGTTCAATATAAAACCCATCCATAAATTTTCTCCTACCTTCTGTTTATAGTCCTTGCTTCAAGCAAATCAGGCTGAGGATTTGCACTTCTGTTTGATCTTATATTTCTAATTCTTTCAGACTTGTCAATATAAGGGACTTTTCCCGGATTTTTCATAATATAGTCAATATCAGAATCAACCTTGAACTTTTGAGGGGCTAACCCGCCATAAGTTGAAGTGTATCTGTTATAATCAGCAGCAAGTACATAAGTGTCATTTTTAGGAACAATATTAAAAGCAAGAGCCATACCATCCGTAAACAGATTAGTTAAAAGTCTGATAAATCCGAACCCACCGATGACAATAACAAGGAATACACCTAAAATTTTAGGAGCAGCAGCAATTGTCTGTTCCTGAACCTGAGTTACGGCCTGCAAAATACCGACTACAAGACCGATACCGGCAGCAACCAAAACGCAAGGCATAGAAATCGCCAACATTACTAAGAATCCTTTTGCCAAATATTCTGCTAAAATTTCAACCATAACTCACCCTCAACTAGTTGTAACTTGTAACCAATCCCTGAACTATCAGAGCCCAGCCGTCTACCGCAATAAATATCAAAAGCTTAAACGGTAAAGAAATAATTGTTGGAGATAACATAAACATACCGAGTGCTAACAGGATATTTGCAACAACAAGGTCTAAAACAATAAACGGAACAAATATAACAAACCCTATTTCAAAAGCCGTCTTAAGTTCACTCATAATATAAGCAGGAGCAACTTCCCAGATGGTGATTTCATCAGGATTTGCAGGCGCTTTCTTCTTGGTTAATTCAATAAAAAATGCCAGATCAGACTCTCTTGTTTGCTTCATCATAAATTCTTTAAGAGGTTTTGACCCTTCATTAATTGCCATTATAATATTCTGGTTTTGTTGATAAGGAACACTCCCCATATCGTACATTTTTTGGAATGTAGGCCCCATAGTAAAAAATGTCAAAATCATAGACAAACCTACAATTACGATTGAAGGAGGTACAGATTGAGTACCTAATGCTGTTTTCAACATTGAAAATACAATTACAAATCTCAAAAAACTTGTCATACAGCAAAATACCAACGGTATCAGAGAAAATACCGTCATAACAATCAATAATTGTAATACAGGGTTTATATCCTTAATAACGCTTTCCATCATATCCTCTATTCATTAATTTTATACAACATATTTTGTAAAACTTTACTGCTTTTATTAACTTTATTCTTCTTAGCAAAATCAACAATAACCGGAATATCATCTACACTTTGAGTATTTTCCGCATTATTGGCAGAGACAGCAAAATTCTCAGCGAATTGAGATTTAGAAGGGACTCTGTCATAAAGCTCATCTACAATATGAGAATTTTCTTCTTTTTTATCAATCACACTATTATTTGAATCCAATTTTGCGATAAAAGAGGTTTTGTCCATATCTGAAGACAAAAGAAATCTCTCATTTCCGGCACGAACAACATATAACATTTTTCTCGCACCCATAGGCAAAGTTTCTTCAACCTTCAAAAAATTACTTTTTTGAAGCCCAATCCCGCCATTTTGAGCAAACTTTTGATATACCATCAAAGCAAAAAAGATAAGCCCCAACATGGCCATAGTATATATTGCAAAATTAGCTAAATAACTACCCATAATTAATTACCTCAATCCCAATTCATCTACTAAATATCTTCATCTTCCAGTTCAAAATCGCTGTAATCAAATTCCTCTTCCTCATTAGAAGGTGCAGCCTCAGGCTGTTCCGGAGCAGGAGCTCCTTGAGCCGGAATATCATCTCCTATATTATCTTCGGAAATATCTGCAGCAGGTGCAGGAGCCGGAGCTCCAACATTTTGAATTTGACCAGGATTTTGGATACCAACAGGAACATCCTCACCTTTTTCTTGATTAATTCCCTGTATTTTTACACCGTATCTGTCATTTACGATAACAAGCTCACCATATCCGATAACTTTATTCTCTACCCTGAGACTAACTTTATTATCATATAGAGCTGCTACGTCTACTACCAGACCTTCTTCAATTTTTTTCAAGTCGCCGAGAGAAATTTTTACAGGATTTAATTCAGCATACATATCAACTTCTATGCTGTCCCATAAATTTTTAGCTTCCGCTTCATTTCCCATCTCGTTTCCTCCGTTATTTTCATCAAATGGTACTTCTAAATCCATATTCGGATTAATTAAGACCGTCTTAACTTCATCCAAAATATGTAACATCAAGTTATCAAGTTTACTGTCTTCCAACACAACAATATCGCCGGCTTCAAGACCTTTTAAATCTTTTACGGTAAATCTGGTTTTACCTATTTCAATATAAGCTTCCGTATGACATTTATAAAAGTCGCTATACTCAAACTTATCACCGGTACTTTGAACTTTTTGAGGATTCAATCTGCCGTCAGGAACGGAAACAATGAACTTTCCTGCAGCTTTTGCTTCTTCATCACGAATAACAAAAGTCAAGTGAGTTATATCAAAATTTGTTCTTACAAAATTAACCACTGGCGGCGGCTCTAAAAATTGAGCCATAATTTTGTAAACATAATCATTAAACCCTGTCAAAACCTGAGCTTCCAGATCAGTAAGCTTATTTATATTAAAACCACGTCCGGATTTACCCAAACCTTTGTTCAAAAGCATAGCAACTGCGCTCTCAGACATTCTCAAAAACATATCATAAAACTTGTCAATCTTAATTTTGGTTACATAATAAGCTTCCTTCGCCTGCAACAGATTGATGTTGCGACTTACTCCGATAAGTTCGCAACGTAGTCCAGGTTGAAAGAAGCCATCGCTTGATTTTTGCAGCGCAATTGGGAATAGCTTCTTAAACCAGTCATATTCCTCAAACAATACATCTGCTGTTTCTATTTTTGTTTTTGCTTTTCCCAAGTTTTTATCCCTTTAAACAAGTCTGTTGAGTTATCCCCATAAATACAATAAATTATTTGCATGAGTATAACATCAACCTTTTAATGTATTTTTTTCAAAAATCAACAAAAAATGTATATTATTCACAGGATTTTTAAGGATTAAAATTTAAAAATATCATTCTATTATTTGAAAAGATTTTTGTTTTTGATACCATAAAGGTAATAAGAAGGAGTAACCGACAATGGTAGAGATAAGACAAGAATTTATAGATCAAGCAAAAAAACTTAGCCGCAGCACGGAAGTATTACCGGGCGGGATTGAAGAATTAGCCGTAAAATTACAACACGCACACGATACAAATACCCCTTTAAGAGTGAAACTAGGAATGGATCCGACACGTCCGGATTTGCATTTGGGACACACTGTTGTAATGAGAAAAATCAGAGAATTTCAAAAGCTTGGACATAAAATTGTCTTAATTGTCGGCGGTGCAACAGCTATGGTAGGAGATCCGTCAGGCAAATCTGAAACAAGACCTTCTCTTACAAAAGAACAAGTTGAAGAAAACGCAAAATCCTATTTTGAACAAATGTCAAAAGTCGTAGACGTTGACAAAGCAGAAGTTGTAAACAACGCAGATTGGCTTCATAAAATGAGCTTTGTTGATCTTTTAAAATTAGCTGCACAAATTACTGTAGCTCAAATGATGACAAGAGACGATTTTGCAAAGCGCTATGCAGAAGGAAGACCGATTTCCGTACATGAATTTTTCTACCCGCTTATGCAGGCTTATGATTCCGTTGTTGTTGATGCTGATATCGAGCTAGGCGGAACCGATCAAAGATTTAACACTCTTTTAGGTCGTGACATACAATCAGCATACGGCAAAAAATACCCTCAAATGGTTATGTTGTTGCCATTGTTAGAAGGTACTGACGGGGTTGTAAAAATGTCTAAAACATATCCTGAACATTGTATTTCACTAACAGACAGTGCAAAAGATATGTTTGGCAAATTAATGAGTATTCCTGACACATTAATTACAAGATATTATGAATTACTGACTGATATATCTGATGAGGATTTGAAAAAAATAGATGAACAAATCAAATCCAATTCCGTAAACCCTAGAGACATCAAGCTAAATCTTGCTCACACAATTACGGAAGAATACCACGGCAAAGATGGCGCGGATAAAGCTCAAGAAGAATTTATCAATGTAGTTTCAAATAAAGGAATTCCTGAAGATATAGAAGAGGTAAAAGTCGAAGATAATAAAAACATTATTGATCTTCTAGTAGATTTGAAATTTGTACAAAGCAGAGGAGAAGGCAAGAGATTAATCCAAGGCGGCGGAGTAAAAATTGACGGCGAAAAGATTGCCGATATGGCTTATACCGTAAAGATATCTGACCCTGTAATATTACAGGCAGGAAAGAGAAAATTTGCAAAACTCATAAAATAAGGTAAATAAAATGTTTAGCGTAATAAAGCGTGGAATAACAAAAGTTAAAGAAGACATTCAGGTAATTTATGATAAGGACCCTGCAGCTGACAACCTTCTTGAGGTAATCTTGTGTTATCCGGGGTTACACGCGCTTATAGCATACAGATTTGCCCATCGCTTATACAAGTGGCACATTCCTCTTATCCCGCGCATAATTTCATATATAACAAGAATTATTACGGGAATAGAGATTCATCCTGCCGCCAAAATTGGAAGAAGATTTTTCATTGACCACGGCGAAGGTGTTGTAATCGGAGCAACTACGATAATTGGAGATGATGTATTGATTTACCAGCAAGTTACATTGGGCGGGACAGGAAAAGAGCACGGAAAACGTCACCCAACACTTGGTAACGGAGTAATTGTCGGAGCTGGAGCAAAGGTTTTAGGAAACATAACACTTGGTGATTACGTAAGAGTAGGAGCCGGTTCTGTTGTAGTTGAAGATGTACCTGAGTATTCCACAGTTGTCGGAATTCCTGGAAGAATTGTCAGACGCAAGATTAAAGATAAAAATGGAGTTCTAATGCATAACAGAATTCCTGACCCGATAAAATGTGAACTAAACAGATTAAAATATGAAGTACAAGATTTGAGAGAAAAAATCGAATCAGGGAAGTAATTTATCATGGAAAAGACATATAACGATGCTGTAAAACTTTTATCTTCTCAAGGAAAGTTTTATATAAACTTGGGATTGGAGAGAATTTCAGCAATTTTAGAACTTATCGGAAACCCGCAGGACAATCTGAAATGTATACACGTGGCAGGAACAAACGGTAAAGGCTCTGTATGCGCAATAATTGCTTCAATACTAAAAGAAGCAGGGATAAAAACAGGGTTATATACAAGCCCGCACATATATAAATACACAGAAAGAATAAAAATAAATAATAAAGATATCTCTGATACAGAATTTGCAAAATACATTTTCGACATTTCAGAACTCGCTGATAAGAATAAAATTCACCTGACAGAATTTGAACTTTTGACAGCCGTTATGTTCAAATACTTTTCAGATAACAAAGTAGAAGTTGCAGTTTTAGAAACAGGTCTTGGCGGAAGATTTGATGCAACAAACGTCATAAAATCAAATCTTTGTGCAATAATTACACATATTGATCTGGATCACACGGACAGACTTGGAGATACAAAAGAAAAAATAGCATTCGAAAAAGCCGGAATAATCAAACCAAACTGTCCTGTAATTACGTATGAGGGCTACGAAGCAATAAAAGACAAGGCTGATGAGTGCAACTCTCTTTTTATGCTAATAGCACCTTTTGAAGATACAACAGAACTAGCTTTAAAAGGAACATACCAACAAGAAAACCTCTCACTTGCACTTGCGGCAATAAAATTAGTTTTCCCGCAAATTTCGCAAGAAACTATAAAAAAAGGACTCAACAACGTAAAACATCCTTATAGATTTGAATACCTACAAGACAGGAATATTTTGGTTGACGGGGCGCACAATCCTAACGGAGCCTCAGCTTTAAAAGAGAGTTTAGACCTTTATTTTCCTGATAAAAGGCGACGTTACATTTTCGGATGTCTTACAACAAAAGATTACCCTAAAATGATGCAGATACTATTTGAAAAAGATGACGAAATTTATCTAAACCATTTTTCACATCAAAAATCAGCAACATTTGAAGAACTGAAAAAAGCTTGTCCATTTCCTGCTAAAGAATTTCATACTCTTGATGAAATAGACCTAAATGACGGCAAATTAACAATAATTTGCGGATCATTTTATATGATTAACGAAGTTCTAAAAAGAGAAGAAGCCTAAAAATTTCAGCATTAGAAAGCTACTTATTAGACTCTTGTTTTTTGCTTTCATTAATCATATCAGCAATAATATTATTCAACTTAGAAGGAGTGAAGGCCGAACAAGTATTCCAAACAAGTGTAGGCTTAGGTTCGCCTAAAGATGGGCTTGGATACTCACTGTCACAATATCCTCTCAACATATTTGTAGTTCCGTCAACACAAGGCTTGAAGTGAGAACAGCAGTTGCAAATTCTCAAGATAAAACCATAATCATCCAATTTTAATTTCAACTCTTGAAGAGCATCAATCATTCTCAAATGAGCTGACGTTGTATAAGTTTTATTTTTATAAATAAATCTGATTTTTGAAAGTCCGTCTTTTACAATAAATTCCAATTTACAATTCAAATTATTTTTGCCGACAGTAACAATTACGTCAACAACGAACTTTTCAGAGTTTTTATTTTCATCTTCCCTGTTCAAAATTTTATTAACAACAAATCTGATAGGAGGGAAATTTGCAACAATATGACAAATCGAATAAATCGGATACAAACACAAATACCCTATTTCTTTAACCGTCATCTTCGCATTAATCAAACTCAAACCAAAAGCAACAATCAAAGCCAAAAAGCTCAAAGATACAATCTTAAAATCAACCATAAAATGGTATGACAAAGAATGTTTCAAAAGCCCTGCATATATAATTAATAACAACCAAATGTTTGGATATAGCAAAGATAGTGCGTGTTCAGTAAACACAAAGTTTTTAGAAAACAACTGTGGAATACAATTTTTAAACAAATTCAATCGGTAAGAAATTCTTGGTTTTCTAAAAACATAATTAGCAGGATGAACAATAGTCTGAACATTCGGATTATAAGTACATCTGCATCTAATCTTTGACAATAACAAACTGTATTTCAGTTCAGAATCAATATTTTTAAAATCTACATCACCGATTTCTTTAACGATAGAACGCTTAATGATAAAAACACCTGAATCAGCAAGAGAAGCAAGCCCAAACAAAGAACGAGCACGTCTCAAAAAATTCATGTGATATTTTTGATAAGCAGCCTTTACACGGTCAACGATGCCCAAACAATCGATTTCAATAACAGTCTCACCGCTTATTACATTTTCTTTTTTCAATGCAGCATTAACTATAGATAAAAAATTGTTTGCGATACTTCTGTCCGCATCCAAAAATACGTAAGAATCGATATAATCATTATCGGAAAGCTTTTCTAAAAGAGTAGCTATAGCTTGATCTTTACCGATAGTACCAACACCTTTAATATCAATAACATGTATAAAATTTTCTTCCACAAACAAATCTGCAGAACCATCAGTACAGTTATCCAGAAGAACAAAAACCCTGAATTTATTAATAGGATAATCTTGAGACTTTAACTCTCGAATTAAATTTGCCAAAGTTTTTTTGTTATTATGCGCATACACAACAACAGCAAGATTTTCCTTATCTTCGTAAGACGAATAACGCAGTTCTTTTCTGAATGGGGTATCATTCAAATTTCTAAGCGACAACGCTAAAAAATAAAGTGTGTAAATCGCTACAAAGATATATAAAACATTAAGTATAAATTCCATAGCTATTCTCCTATGGTTACATTTTAGTTAAAATATGTTAAAAATTCCATCATTGTTAATAAATGTTTAGAGTTAAATGCTTTTCAACTGTTCGACAATTTTCTGAACACCATCATATTTAGCAAGTCTCAAAGCATTTTTCTGAAGTTCAGCGAGCTTACTTTTATTATTTATTAAGCCTTCAACTAATTCTCCCAGACGCAACTCGTCAGTATCGGAATCTTCCAAATAAAGAGAAGCACCGTTTTTTACCATAAACTTAGCATTTTTGCGTTGATGATCCGCCGCCGCATGAGGATAAGGTATCAAAATAGAAGCGACACCTGCCGCCTCAAGCTCAGATAAACTCAATGAGCCGGCACGTGAAATTGCAATATCAGACGCCTTCAAAACAGTAACCATATCGTCAAAATAAGGTCTGATAACTAAATTTTTATCACTTTCATACTCAGGATAAATCCGAATTAATTGCTCAATAACTCTTTCAAAATTCTTTTTTCCTGTCTGAAATATAACTTGCAAATCGTATTCAACGCTAAATTTTTTCAACAATTCAACAACCGCATCATTAATAGCTCGTGCACCCTGAGATCCACCCATAATGCAAAGAGTCAATTTATTCTGCAACCCCATATTTTTCCTTGCATCTTCTTTTGACAAAGTTTTAAACTGAGGTCTTATCGGATTTCCGTTTACATAGAAATTTTTATTATTAATAAATTTTTCAGCGCTTTCAAACGCAACAGACACAATAGTCGCATGTGGAGCAAGTTTTCTTGTAACAAGTCCGGGCTGAGCATCACAATCGTGCATCATATAAGGTTTTCCAAGAATCCTTGCCGCAATCATAATAGGCGCAGAAACATATCCACCCGTTCCGAAAACCGCATCCGGCTTATACTTTAAAATATACCCAACAGACTTTACAACAGCAAGTCCGAGTTGAAAAGTCCATTTAATCAAATCAAAACCCAAATGTCTCGGCATCCCATGAACATTAACAGGTAAAAACTTATAACCTTTTGAAGCCACAATATCATACTCCAAATTTTTAGGGTTACCAATATAATAAATGTTTTGACCGTCCTTAACCAACTCATCCGCAACTGCAACAGCAGGATAAATATGACCGCCGGTTCCCCCTCCTGTAATGAAATAAGTTCGTTTAGACATTTTCAACATTCCTTATTTTCTTAATTCTTTTCTTAGATATGTTAAGCAAAATTCCAATCATACAAAGTGACACAATTAAAGAAGAACCGCCATAACTTATAAACGGCAACGGAACACCTGTTGTCGGGAAGAAAGAACTTGCAACACTAATATTCAAAAATGCTTGAAATCCGATTGAAAAAGTTATTCCGACAGCAAGAAGTTTTCCAAACATATCAGGGCATCTGGACGCAATTATAAAACCTCTGTGAATTAAAGTCCAGAAAAGTCCGATAATCAAAACACATCCGACCCAACCCATTTCCTCGGCAATAATAGCGAAAATAAAGTCCGTATGACATTCAGGAAGATAAGAGAGTTTTTGTATAGAACCTCCATATCCGACCCCTGTAAGTCCGCCGGAAGCAAAAGCAATCAAAGACTGAATAATATTATATCCGGCACCCTGAGGATCCAATTCCGGATGCTGCCAAGTTGTAATACGCTGCATCTGATAAGGTTTAATAATAGTAGTTGCCGCAACAATTATCGAAAATATACCGGCCCCCAAACAGCTGAAAAACAATTTTAAAGACCCGCCTGCACTGAGAAACATTACAACAGAAGTCGTTAACAGCAAAATTACCATAGACAAGTTAGGCTGTGTAAAAATTAAACCTAACATGATAATAATCGGAATAAACGCTGACATCCATTTTGTTTGATCAAACAAATCAGCATCTTTTCTCAAAGCCGTAGCCAACATCAAAACAACGGCAGGCTTTGCAAACTCAGACGGCTGAAGTTGAAAACCGATAATATTAATCCAACGTTTTGCACCGTTTACCGTAACGCCGAGCGGAGTAAAGTCAACTAAAATCAGCAATACAATAATTACTCCCGCAAAAATCATATTCCAATCGGCAAGTTTTTTATAATCATAATTCGTAAAGAACTTCAAACCAATGAAACCCACAACGAAACATATTAATTGCTTAAACAAAAATTGAGCAGGATTTCCACCCTCTTCCAAGCACTTTGGTGCGGAAGCCGAAAATATAGCCAAAAAACCGATTATCACAAGGAAAGCAACCGTAATAAGCAAAGCTTTATCCGGAGCTGATGTAATAACACTTTGAATATGACGTTTATGATCGTCGGCATATTTATCTTGCAATCTATCCGATCTTCGATAAGACATCTTCTTTGAAAACCCTTCCTCTTTCTTCATATCCGCTAAACATATCAAAACTTGCACAAGCCGGAGACAACAAAACTACATCAGGCTTAAGTTCAATAGACTTATCAACAGCACTCTGCATAGAGTCTTCACGATAAATATTGTCAAACCCGTTTTTGCGCAAATTTTCTTCAAACCTGTCAGAAGCCTCGCCAATTAAAATAACACTTGTAATATGCTTATTAACAGCATCACAGAACTCTGTCAAATCAGTCAACTTATCACGACCGCCGGCAATTAACGCAACATTACAGTTATTAAAAGAATCTATAGCAACCAATGACGCTTCAGGATTTGTAGCTTTTGAATCGTTATAAAAAGTTATTCCGTCTTTACTTGCAAACTTTTCAAGCCTATGTTCAGGAACCTTAAACGAAATGATAGACTTTTTAATATCTTCGTTAGAAATACCCTCGATTTTTGCACAAATTATTGCACACTCTGCATTTTGCCAATTATGTTCACCGATAAACGGGCACTCATCAACGGCAATAATCTTCTCCTCAACTCCATCACGTTTAAAACAAATAAACCCATCCTTCACATAAGAACAATTTTCGCCAACTTCATCTCCGAATAGGAAAACTTCACCAGCAGCCTGCTTAGAAAATTCCAAAAGCTTTTTATCTTTAGCATTTAAAACAGAAAAAGCAGGATTTTGAGGAGACTTAAAAATTCTAGCCTTAGCCTCAAAATAATTCTCCAAAGTCTTGTGCCAAGTTATATGATCAGGCGTAAAATTCGTGAACACGGAAATCTGAGGCTGAAAAGCAGGCGAATATGCCAACTGAAATGATGAGCACTCACAAACAAAATAGTCAATACTTTCATCATCAACGATATCGCAAGGAGGTTCACCGTAGTTTCCGCAAGGCTCAGCCTTATATTCACTGCTCAAAATATGAGCGGTCAAAGCTGTCGTAGTAGTTTTGCCGTTAGTTCCAGTGATTGCAATAAAAGGTTTTTCTGTTTGAGAAAAAGCCAACTCAACTTCTGAAATAACATGAGTTTTTCTTTCTTTAAGTTTCAACATAACCTCAGAATCCAAAGGTACACTAGGGCTTGTAACAGCCAAATATACATCCTTTAAAAATTCATCAGAATGCCCGCCGGTTTCAACTTTTATACCCATATTTTTGAGTTCATCAATCAACTGAGCATCTTTGTCCTTAGCGGGGCTATATTCTGTCAAATAAACATCTGCCCCATGCCTGTTCAAAAATTTAGCAGCAGCAACTCCGCTCTTTGACAAACCAATTACCAAAACTTTTTTATCGAACCAGTGTATTAACATTAAATTATACCTTTCATAGTCAAATAGAATAATACTAAAGCTATTGTAGAAAGCACGGCAGAAGTTATAGCAAAAACAGTAACGACTTTCTTTTCACTCCAACCGCAAAGCTCAAAATGGTGATGAATAGGAGCCATTTTAAAAACTCTCTTACCGGTAGTTTTGAAACTTGTAACCTGAATAATTACAGATAAAGTTTCGCAAACAAAAATTCCGCCAAGGAAAATCAGTAAAAACTCAAACTTACCGATAACAGCGAGAGTTCCAAGCAATCCGCCAATAGCCAATGAACCTGTATCACCCATAAAAACTTCAGCCTTAGGCTTGTTATACTTCAAAAATCCAAACAAAGCCCCTGCAACCGCAGCAGCAATAATAGCCACATCATTGTAACCGCTGTAAAGAGAGATAACAGAAGCACCTGCAAACGCAAACACACCTGTAGAAGCAGCCAAACCATCCAAACCATCGGTTAAATTATACGCATTTGAAGCACCAGTAATTACAAAAACCGCAAAAAACGGATACAACCACTTCAAATCTATTGAATAACTGCATACAGAAAAAATTGTACTGTCAGGATTAGTAATCATAACATAAATAGTAGGCAAAAGAGCTATAGCAATCTGCCTCAACAGCTTGCCTCTCGGAGACAAACCATCGTTTGCGTGTCCTCTTAATTTTATAAAATCATCCTGAAATCCTGCAAATGTATAGAATAACAATGTAATCATTATAATAAGTGCAGCATTATCAAATCTCTGCGCCAAAAATAAAGTTATAACAGAAGCTATCAAAACAGCCAATACTATAAAAACACCGCCAGTAGTCGGAGTACCTTCCTTTTTCATATGAGATTCAGGAGCACAATCTTTAACATACTGACCAATCATTTTCTTTTTCAAAAAATCTATATATGGCACGCCAAACAAAAGACATAATATCATTGAAAGCAAAAATGCCACCGCTACCATAATCATACCTTAATTTCTCCCTTAAGCTTTTCAATTATCTCTTCAAACTTCATAGAACGAGAAGCTTTTAAGAATATTGTAGTACCTACATCTACATTATCAATAATATATCTTGAAACTTCCTCATTATTTTCAAAATTCTTTACAAACTTAGCCTTACCTTCAAGCGCATCGGAAATATTTTTTGCCAAATCTCCGACAGTAAAGACTACCAAATCCTTACACTCAGGCAACTTCGAAAGATACTCTCCGACACCCTTATGGAACAATGCGGAATCATCACCTAACTCTCCCATATTACCTAAAACAACAAGAGGATTTTTATACATTTTCATAAACGTTGAAACGGAAGCCTTCATTGATTCAGGGTTTGCGTTATAACTGTCATTAATTACGGAATAACCGCTTATATTTTCCATTTCCCAACGTTTTTCAATAGGTTTGTACTTCTTAAGCCCGCACTTAATTTCTTCATAACTCATTCCGAGATGTTCCGCCAAAATAATTGCAGAAAGAGAATTCTCAACGTTATAATCACCCTCTATACTAAGCTCATATTCAAGCCCTTTATAAATAAATCTTGAATATGCAGGGCGCCTTTCCAAAATTTCAGCATCGGCAAGCTCAAAATAAACTTTTTCACCATTGAAATTTACAAACTTTTTAATACGTTCGTTATTTTGAGCAATAAACACACCGTCTTTTTTCAAATAATCAGCAATTTCACATTTTGCCTTTGCAATATTATCTAAACTTCCAAGTCTTCCGATATGGGCAGAGCCGGCATTTGTGATAATTGCAAAATCAGGCTCTGAATACTTCGACAAAAGCTCAATTTCACCAAAACCTCTCATCCCCATCTCGACAATTAAAACCTCAGTATCCTCAGGCATAGTCATCAAAGTTTCACAAAAACCTATTTCGTTATTATGGTTAGAAAAAGTCTTATGAGTCTTAAACTTTTCGCTCATAACCGAATAAACAATCTCTTTTGTAGTAGTCTTGCCTGAACTGCCGGTTATTGCAACAACCTTCGGATTAAACTTTCTCCTCAGGAAATTTGCAAGTTGTAAATAAGCAGTCTTTGTATCCTTAACCTTTAAAACCAACTTTGCGTTGTCAGGATACTCCTCTCTTGAAATAAAACAACCTTCAGCACCGCTTTCAATCGCTTTATCCAAAAAATTTTCGCCGTCAAAACTTTCACCCTTCAGCGGAAGATAAATTTCTCCGCCGGTAATCTTTCTCGTATCGGTAGAAATTGTAAAAAACTCCTTCTCCGTAGTATTTTTAACAATTTCAGCACCAGTTGCCCTAACAAATTCTTCTAAATTAAACATCATACTTAAATTATATTTCAAACAAAAAAAGAAGAGAAACAATTTAATATTTTTTAACTAGTTAAACACTCCTAAAAATCAGGGAAAATTCTTAATATATATTAATACTACTTGACAGTAAGACTTGAGCAGGGCATAATCATGATACGTGTATTACAATAGGTAACTCGTTTGATAAAATCTGACCCCTGAAAAGCATACACTAATTGCCGAATCAGAAACACGGTCCGATTACGAAACCTAAAATGAAAGGAAAAACAAATGTACGCAATAGTTGAAACAGGCGGAAAACAATATCCTGTAGAAGAAGGACGTTACGTTGATATCGAGTTGTTAGACGCTGAAAATGATGCAAAAGTAACTTTCGACAAGATTGTTATGTTAGTAAACGGCAAGAAGTCAAAAGTTGGACAACCTTATGTAACAGGAGCTTCTGTAGAAGGTACTGTTGTTAAACATGACAAAGCTAAGAAAATTATTGTTTTCAAGCAAAGACCTAAAAAAGGTTACAGAAAAAAACAAGGTCACAGACAATGTTTTACAAGAGTAATGATTAACAAAATCAGAACTTCAGCAAAGAAATCAGCTTCTAACGAAGAAACAGCAGAAGCATAGTTAACGAAAGTAATTAACAAGGAGAAATAAAAATGGCACATAAGAAAGGTATGGGATCTACCCGTAACGGTCGTGACTCCGAAGCGAAACGTCTTGGCGTAAAGAGATTCAGCGGCGAAATCGTTAAGGCAGGAAACATTCTTGTTCGTCAAAGAGGAACAAAAATTCACCCTGGTAACAACGTAGGTATCGGCTCTGATGATACTTTATATGCTATTATCGACGGACAGGTTAAATTTGAACCACACAGACGTGATCGCAAACAGGTTAGCGTTTACGCGGTATAGTTATCGAAAATAAAAAAAAATCAATAAAAAACGGGCGATTTTAAATCGTCCGTTTTTTTAGCTCTCTATTCTTAAAACTTATGCGCAGAATTATTTGACCACTGCGAACTTGGTCTTAATACCAGCCTCTGAAGAAATGCTTCGGGCTGCTGTAACCGCCATAGAACGGCGTTTTCTCGCTCCTCTTAATATGAATTCCACACTGTCACAAATATTTGACGATGGGGATTTAATCTTTTTCAACATATATAAATTCTCCTGTTATTTTCTGATTACATAAAATTAATCGGACATAACAGGAGAATTCTTTAATAAATTAACTTTATTTGTAACAAATTTTAAACATTTCGCCAAGGCTTAACAAGGAATTTAATAGCCTTGCCCTCGATATGCTGCTGCATAGCATACTCAATATCCTCAAGCCCAATCGTATCAGTGATAAGTTTTTCAACTTCAACTTCTCCTGACGCTATATAATTAAGAGCCATACGGAAATACTTAGGAGTATGGTGGAAAACACTCATCAACTTAATATCGCCATAGTGCATTCTGGTCGTATCAAAAGTCACGGTAGAACCGGATTTACAACCGCCAAAGAAGTGAACGGTACCCCCCGGACGAACACAGGCAAAAATTCTTTCCCAAATTTCAGGCAACCCTACACATTCAACAGCAACATCAAGTCCTTTATTTTCTTCTGTGAACGATTTAAAAATTTTCTCAGGGTTAGGATATTTTTTCAAATCTACAATTTCATCAGCGTGAGAAAATTCTTCAGCCATTTTCAACTTAAGCGGATTTCTCCCAGCCACAATTACTCTTGCACCCTTAAGTTTTGCCAAACGAGCGAACATCAACCCTATAGGGCCTATTCCAATAATTCCTACTGTATCGCCTTCTTTTATATCGGTTCTTTCTACCCCGTGAACAACATTTGCTAAAGGCTCAGAAAAAGCCGCCTTATCAAAACTCAAGGAATTTGGCAATATAACCGTATTTTTTTCCGTAATTCTTGCAGGAACAGTAATATACTCAGCATAAGCTCCATTTAACAAATCCAAATTCTCACAAAGGTTATACTCGCCTCTTCTGCAATAAAAACATTTACCGCAAGGTGCTGAGTTAGCGCAAACTACTCTATCACCAACCTTAACATTAGTAACACCGTGTCCGACTCTATCAACAATTCCGGCGAATTCATGCCCGAACCCTGACGGAATACTTTTTATCAGAACAGGATGACCACGCCTAAAAGTTTTAACATCAGTTCCGCAAGTAAGAGCAGACATAATTTTTACGACAATTTCACCTTCTTCAGGCGGTTTAACCATCACGTTTTCTAACTTAATATTCTGAGGTCCGTAATACTGAATTGCGCGCATATAATTAAATTCCCTTTACACATGTTTTATTGCAATATAAGCCTTCATAATCCTATTTGCTATCGTATCATCGAAAGCTTTTTGTATATCTTTAAACTCATATTGAGTAGAAATACCCTTTACATTTACCTTTCCATCTCTCAAAAGTTCCAAAGAATCTTTCAAATCCTGAGGAGAAGGCGAGTAACTGCCAAGAACAGTAAGTTCTCTGTAATAAATTTCGTTATTAGGATATCCGAAATTTTGAGGAGTGCTTGAAAATACCAGAATGGTTCCACCATTTCTAACAGCCTTCAATGCAGTATCAATAGCCTTATCAGCACCTGATGTCATAAACACAGCATCAGCCTCAACTCTTTGAGGCAAATCACTCACTTTAAAAGCATCAATCCCAAGATTTCTCAAAAAATCAATACGTTCCTGAATTAAATCACAACCGATAACATCCATTCCAAAAGCGTTAAGAGCCTGAGACATAAGAACACCTATAGACCCCAAGCCGATAACCAAAACAGTTGAACCTTTCATAAGCTTTGCTCTTTTAACAGCCCTTACACAGCAGCCTAAAGGCTCATAGAAGGAAGCTTCAATCTCAGAAAGATTTTCCGGAATAAGATAAGCAACATTTTGCAAATGCTCTTCAGAAACATAAACAAGCTCGCTAAATCCGCCAGGTCTGATATTAGTACCCTTAAAATGAGTACACATCGAAACATTTCCGCTCAAGCAATACTTACACTTACCACAAGGGATATGATGAGACGTTATAATTTTATCCCCTACTTTAAAATTTGTATTTGATCTTATCTCAACAATCTCAGCAACAATTTCATGCCCCAAGACAGTTCCGTCAGGAGAAATATGTTCTCTCAACTTTACGATATCGGACCCGCACAAACCGCAGCCCAAAACCCTTACTATAGCTCCGTCTTTATCATCTAATGTAATATCCGGAACTTCTTTTAACACAATTTTATTTTTTTCAATAACAGCTGTTTTCATAAATCAATCACTTCCTCAAATAATTTTATCATAAATCTTGCGAATAAACAAAAATAAATATATAATATATATATGGCAAGGATTAAGCAGCTAAATTGTTTTGATATCCCTAAAATCAGAAAAATGACTGAATATTTAGGGAGTGATGACAGTGATCGTTTTGCAAAAGAAATGCAAAGCGAGGCAGTACGTGTTATCCACAAGCTTGTACCATTAAAATATAAATTTTTACCTGAATCCTATATTTATTTGGAAAAAGATGAAATCCTCGGTATGATTACAATATTGCCGACAATGGGAAACCCTTATAAAATAAACATTACAAGATTAATTTTCCAAAACAATCTTTATGATGTCGGCAAACAGTTGGTAGACTTTGTACTTGCCAGATACGGCGCAAAAGGAGCAACCTCATTTTCGGTAACAATTGATGCTTCACATGAAGAATTATTTGATTTATTTTTAAACCAATGCGGGTTCAGACATTGTTCTTCCGAAAACCTATGGAAAATTGAAAATTTTAGTACCGAAGGTATTTATCCCGCTAAATTCAGAGTTTGCCAAAATTCAGATGCCAAAAAAGTAAGCGACTTATACAACGGGGAGTTAAACACTCTGTATAAACCTTCACTTATAAGAATTAAGACAGAATTTAAAGAACCGTTTTTTGAGGGAATAACAAACTTCTACAAAAACAGATATGTTCTGGAAGAGCCTTCGCACCATCGAATTATCGCATATATGTCAATTACAACAACAGATAATACAAACTTTATTCTGGATCTTACAACAAACAACGGGTACGAAATCCCTTACGATGAAATTTTAGCTTTTGCTATTAACGAAATTGCCTCTAAAAAATCTTATTTTTATACATTTATAAAACAGAAAAAATATACAAAGACCTCAGAAAAATTTGAAGAATACTTAAAAAGTAAAAACTTTCACTGCATCCAAACACAAAATGTTCTTGTCAAAGATTTATACAGACCTATAAGACAAAAAGAAAATGTTCTCCAAGTATTTTTGTTTGGAGAAAACGGCATTGCCATTAACTAAAAAAGCGAACCTCTTTTAAAGATTCGCTTTTATAAGACTTATTCTTCTCCGACTCTCTTACCACTGCCGGCATCACCGTCGTGCTGTCTGAGGACAGGTCTGTTGCCATCCATTTCACAACGATAGATATTGCCCTTTGTAAACGTTTGTGCAGCGCCTGATCTTGTCGTACATTTTGTACATACATATTTAAGGTCTTCACCTTCGCTACCTTCAAGCTTTTTGAATGTATAAATATTGCCTGAAGCTGTCGTAATTGTGAACTCTTTAGGAGCTTTATTTTCTTCAGAATCCTTTTGAGTTACCTTTACTGTACCCTTAATAGGCTGAGTCTTATCATTACCGTTTGCGTCAACATCTCTACAATCAGTATTGAAAGCTACATTCCAATTAAATGTATCAGGAGTGTTTTCTTTAGGTGGCTCCTCTTTTTTAGCTGCAGCCGGAGGTTCTTGTTCTTTAACCTTATCCTTATCTGCTAACTGTTTCTGTAAGTCACTTACCTGATCCTGTAAATCTTTTATTTGGTCAAGGTAGTTGGAATTATCCGGCGGCTGTGTAGTTCCTTTTTCTTCAGGTACTACAGGGGTTTCTTTCTTTTTACCTGCACCGAACAAATTCAAAAGACCACCCAATAGAGCAGTTCCAAATCCTGTCCATTCTAACCAGCTTGGTTTTGCATTACCACAGTCAGACGGGCCATACGTATAACTAGCCCAAGCATCACCCCAGCCTCTATATGTAGTTTGAGGGCCATAAAAATTATTTTGGATATAGGTATTATTGTTGTTACCTAATCTAACACCGTTCCACTGCCCAGGACGAAATGCCTGCCTTGACATTGGCCTTGATAATCTTGTTTGACCTGTAATTCTATCGCTTGGTGTCATGCTTCGACCTCTTTTTTACTCTCTTGTATATATAAAGTATATACTATTTAAATAATTGCTATTTTAGTTTACATGTGCTTTACATTTGTTTACAATTGACTATAATAAGCTAGGGGTAATAAAAAGCCGGTTTTTAAGCCGGCCGGATTTGACAAATTAAACTTATTCTTTAACTGATTTTTTTATTAAAATCTTGGCCTCCGACAATTTTTAGGTGCCTATTTTCACCTTCACCTATACTTTTACTTGTCAGATTATGCTGTTCGACAAGCTCATGCTGAAGCTTCCTTATCTGCTGGTTCTGCGGCTGCAATTCTATATGCTCAGCTCCTGCCAATATTTTATTTATTGCAGCTTTTGCCTCATCAAGAGCTCTTTCTGCATCATCATAATATCCTTGAAGCGTCTCAGAAGCCTCTGTAATCTGTAATGCATCTTTTAAGACTTTTTGTATTTGTGCCATTGAGTTTGTTTTTACATAGAATATCTGCAACCTATAATCATTTGCAGTACTCAAGACCTTAGCACCGCCTTTTGCAAAGTTTTTGTGCGCAATTACAATATCAGCCTCATCCAAATTCCTTGTAATTTCTGCATTCAAATCAAGTCGTTCTATAACTTTTTCAACAATAGTCCTAGAAACCGCATACAAGTATATACGCTTGAAATTCTTAACTTCATCTACATATTTTTGTCTTGAGAAAGAATATTTCAAGCTTTCTGATGGGTTAATTTTTTGTTCAAGAGCATTAATCTGCTCAGTCAAAGAAGGCTCTGGCTTAGCTTCATATTTTTCAACATTGTTTTGAACCGAATGTTCATCATAAGTCTTATCAACTTTTCTGATTTCAGGTCTAATCGGCCAACCTCTTAAAATATAATCGACAGCCTCAGCAGTGTCTTTGTATACAGCCAAAGTATTTCTGTCAAGAATTTCTATAACAATATCAAATGTTGGCTGTTTTTCTCTTTCCAATACTGTCTTTTGTGATGCACGACGCCTTGCCTCATCATCACCCAAAGTAACAGATTGGATACCGCCAACCAAATCTGACAATGTCGGGTTCTTTATTAAACTTTCCAAAGAATTTCCGTGTGCTGTTGCGATTAACATAACACCACGTTCAGCTATCGTTCTTGCCGCCTGAGCTTCTTCTTCAGTACCTATTTCATCAACCACAATGACCTCAGGTGTATGGTTTTCAACCGCTTCTATCATGATATCTTTTTGATACTGTGGTTGAGATACCTGCATTCTTCTGGCATGACCAATCGCAGGATGCGGTGTATCACCGTCTCCGGCAATTTCGTTTGACGTATCTACGACTACAACTCTTTTTCCGAGCTCATCAGCTACCAGTCTTGAAATTTCTCTTAATTTTGTAGTTTTACCAACACCCGGACGGCCCAAGAACAATATGCTCTTGCCCATCATACAAAAGTCCTTTATACAAGCAATTGTCCCCGTAACAACTCTACCAATTCTGCAAGTAAGACCAATAATTTTCCCTTGTCTGTTCCTTATTGCACTTATTCTGTGGAGTGTTCCGGGGATCCCTGAACGATTATCCGAAGTAAAATCTTGAATTCGCTGCGTTATATAAGATATATCCTCATCAACAACAACTTCCGACCCTAAATACTCGATCTTACCTCCCGAATGTCGAATCTCAGGGGTTCGCCCTATGTCCAGAACAATTTCAATAACGTCCTCCATCTGGTCATAGGTCAAGTGCTTCTTAACCTTGTCCGGCAAGACCGCCATCAACCGGTCTAAATCGTTCTGAAATTGTAAGTTACTCATTTTCTTATGCCTTTCTCTATTTTGCTATATCTATATATGACAAAATAATTATTGGCTCTTTAGTGGTTATATGTTTCTCAACTATCTCCACTTATATTATACCACTTTTTCAAAAAATTCCCTCAATCTATAGTACTACATTAGTAGCAATCTTTACAAAACTTTACATTCTGGCAACCGTAAAAGTGTTGATATGACACACTTTTGGAGATTACAGCATTTAATTTATGAGAAAAATACTCTAAATAAACTCTCGATTTTACAAAATATAAGAATTTTTCAAATTCACATTTCTTCATAAAGTTCTGAAATTTCATATATTTATACTAGCCTTTTTAAAAAAAAATGTTATATAATATAGGCAAGGTTTTTATTAAATATATATAATAAATAAGAATAGAAGGGTATTAAAATGAGTAAAAACAAAGCGATTACAGCCGCAGTTATGATAATGTTATTTATGACATACGGAGCCGCAAATGCCGTACCGTCAGGACCTTTTGGATATGATTTACAAAAGGATATGCACAGAGATGAGCAACCAAAGCAGGAAAAAGAACAGAAAAAGGATGATAACAAAGCAAATAAGACTCAAACTGTTCCTGTAAAACCTACAAATGCAAAACAATTTTACTCATTTGTACCAATGAAAGATTTATACGCTACTAATATTGATACCGGAGTATACTACTCCAACCCAACAATCAAAAGTGCAATTGCAAAATACAAAAAAAGAAATTATACAGGCTGTTTACAGGAATTATATTCATATATAAAGAAACATCCTAGCGATGCTTATGCATACTATTATATGGGAATGGCATACTCAAGAGTTGGTGAAAACACTATCGCTCAAAAGTGCTATCAAAAAGCAATCAACTGTAATGCCAAAGGAAAATTGTTGGAACAATCACTTAAAGGTAGAGACTGTATAACAGGTGGAGTATACTGCCACGCATTCGATGCAAATCCTGTTTTAGACAATGTTGATCCGCTTGATGCATTTATTAATGCACCATACACAGGCAACGGATTCTCACCTGAATTGCAACAACAATATAAACAACAACAATTAAATAACTTACAAAAACAAATAAACAGAAAAGATAATCTTAACGAAAGTGATATTGATCAAATTGAAGAAATTCAAGGTGATCACTCAAGTTATATTGGTGAAAAACTTGCAATGGCAGCAAATGTAGATTCTGAGCCGACTGATTCAGAAGTATTGGAAGCAATAGATGTATTAAAACGTGCAGGACTTAATATAAACACTTCTGCAGGAAATGATACTTCTTCTGCAACAGCAAACCAAGCTCAGACAACCAATCCTGCATCATTTGTTCCAAACCCTGAAATGCAACAAATAAATATGCTGCTTGGAAATGGCAACAACAACAATGACCAATTTATGAATATGTTGCCATATATGATGAACGCAAACAACAACGGTCAAAAGATTGATCCGCAAGTTATTCAGTCAGTTATGACAAATTCAATGCTTAACAGTTTGAACAATATGAGCACAAATGACAATAAATAATGTTTTATACGAAAAAGCTAAAGAAGAAATGTTGACAGCTTCAGGCGAAGACTGTCAACATTTTTTTGTTAAAAACAACTGTTTATTGGAATTAGGATATTGGGAATTACTACACGAAAACCCGACTAAGGCAGATAAAATTTTCAAAAAGATCTGTGATTCAGATATCAGAGCGAGCTGGGGACTATTTATCTCTGCACTCGCCAGAGGAGAAGTAAGAGATTACCCGACATACTTCGAATTAAGAAATTTTTTAGAGATAGATTTAAATATATTTTTAACATACTGCTTAGGAGACTATGTTGAAAACATAATAAAATATGCAGACTGGCTATACACTATAAACCCTGAAGTCCACAAGTTCATAGGAAGAGTATTTTTAAAAAACGGGTTTGAAGAATACGGTTTATTTTTTCTAAATCGAGCTAAAGACTACTTTTTTACAGACCCAGAGCTTCACTACTTACTTGCTGAATATTACGCACAAAACAATGACACAGAAAAAACAAAAGTTGCTATTAAAGATTGCTTAAATATACTTCCGGGCTACTATCCGGCTCTGGCACTGCAAGAAAAATTAAAATTAAATTGCAAAGAATAAATGTTTGTGCTACACTTGTATTACTTTTAAACCCCTAAGGAGAATTAAGATGATTATTATAATGGAACGCAATGCCACAAAGGTACAAATACAGCGTGTAATTGACTTTTTAAAAGATAACGATTTTCAAGTCAGACATAATACTGGCGAAGTTCACACAGTTATTGATGCCTTAGGTGACAAAACGACCATAACTCCAGGCAGACTTGCCGCTTTTGAGGGTGTAAAAGAAGTAAAAATTATAAGAGAACCTTTTAGGTTAGCATCAAGAGACAGGAAGCCGGAAGATACCGTTATAGAATTCAAAAACGGCGTAAAAATTGGAGGAGGGAATAAACCTGTTGCAATAGTAGGGCCTTGCTCTGTTGAAGCCGACTATGAAGGATTACTAGAAATTGCGACAGCCGCAAAAGAAATGGGCTGCGAATTTTTAAGAGGTGGCGCATTTAAGCCAAGAACTTCTCCATACGACTTTCAAGGATATGGTGAAAAGGCTTTGCAATTTTTAAAACGTGCAAGCGAAGCTACAGGCTTGCTTGTCGTAAGCGAAGTAATGGATGCAAGTGATCTTCCGATGATGCTTGATTACGTTGACGTTTTACAAGTAGGGGCAAGAAATGTACAGAATTTCAAGCTTCTTCATGCAGTCGGCAAATGCAACAAGCCGGTTATATTAAAAAGAGGCTTGGCAAGCACAATAAGAGAATTTCTTTTAGCCGCAGAACATATTATGTATCAAGGTAATATGCAAGTAATCCTTTGCGAAAGAGGTATCAGGAGTTTTGACAGCGCATTTACACGTAACGTTATGGATATAGCATCAATCCCTGTCATCAAAAAATACTCACATCTACCTGTAATAGTAGATCCAAGCCACGGAACAGGACAACGTTATTTAATTGAACCTATGGCAAAAGCAGGCTTAGTTGTCGGAGCAGACGGTGTTATGATAGAGATACATAATGATCCGGAAAACGCGCTCTCTGACGGTAAACAAAGTTTGCCATTACCTATGTTTAGAGAAGTGATGGGCAGAATCAACAAATTCAACGAGCTGATTAAAGAGGATAGGCAACACCAAGCGGCTAATACAATCTAATGATATACAAACTATACATATTGACGGAATTTAGAGAACATGCTAGTATTATGGTAAGGTAATATTATCTACTAGGAGCATAGAATGAAGAAGTTTGTAATAAGTTTGGCTGCAGTTTTAGCATTAGGAATTGGTCAGAATGTTATGGCAAAAACAGTGCCTGTAACAGCACTTACACCATTTAACAATACAAATCCGCCTGCAGAAATAGCAGTAAAAATAGGAAGTAACATCCAAGTAACAGATGATATTGTCCTATTCGAAGGTTTTACAGTAAAAGGTAAATTGGTTCTTCAGAACGGGATTTTAGCATTTGTACCGTATAGCTTTATAAACATTCACAATGAAGAAGCTCAGTTTGAACCACAAACTTACGGAACTTTTTCAGGTTTTGTAAATAACAGCCAAATTGTTCCTGTAGCACCCGGCACAGCAGTTACAGTAAACCCTGGTCAGATGTTCGTTTTGAACTTTAAAGACGTTATACCAAAGAAAGTAGAAATGCCTCAAAACGTTACTGATTCAGCATCAACTATAGTAATAAATACTATGGAGCCTGCTACAGTAGAATCTCAAAAGCCTTTTGCAAAATCGCTTCCTGGAATTCCTGTAACAGATTTAGGCACAATGGACTCTACTAATCAGTATAATCCGGCTATGCCATTACAAAACATTTTAAAAGACCGTAACAGCGAATTTCTAAGATAAAAGAGGAACTTATGCTAAAGAAAATTATTTTTGGATGTATCGGATTACTTTTTGCATCCCCGGTTTTGGCTGTTACGATGAAAGTCGAAGCTCTTACTCCGTTTTCGACAGAAAACCCTCAGCCTGCGATGAGAGTTAAGCTGCTTGATGATTGTGCACTGTCAGATACGTTGGTTTTATTAAAGGGCGATGTTTTATCAGGGAAAACAACAGATGTTGTTTCACCCAAAAGATTAAAAAGAGATGCTACATTCTCATTTATACCTGAAACATACACCGACACAACAGGTATAACTCACAACATAGAAAGTGAGTTTAAAGGAAAATACTCATTACCTATAGATAAAAAAGATTTAGCTAAAAATGCATCCCTAACCGTAGGCAGTTACTTTGTAAAGGGTTTGAGCCTCGGTTACAACGCAATTGAGGGAGCCGTAAAAAATGAAGAAGGAAACCGTTTTAAATCTTCTGCAGTAAATGTATATGAAAACACACCTTTTTCATACGTAGAAACAGGAAACGAACTAAATATTCTAACAGGAGATATCTTTTTCCTAAAATTCAAGACTCAAAAATCTGATGATGACGAAGAGGTTGAACAAGAAAATATCTCAGAGCCCCAAGATTATAACGAAACAACACCATCAACGGCAGAACCGGCAGTTATACCTCAACAGTTGCCATAAGGGCGCCGTCACCTTCTAAAATAATTTCTTTTTCAATATCATCTTCAAGAACAATTATTTTAGTCTTGTTCTGTCCATTTTCGGTAAAATTAGCTATTTCCTTTATTTTCAGGTCGCCCATCTCTATACTCCTTTTGTTACCATTATAGCAGATTTATGAGAGGTTTTCAAGGGATAAAAACCCTGTAAACGACATTTTTTGCGGGTTTGTAACAAAAATTCAACATAAAATTTGCAGAAAAACTTTTTTTGTGCTAGATTATGGTTGGTTAAATATGTTTGATAGGTTTGCCCTAGTCCGGTAAATCTGCGAACAAAGAACCAGACAAGTGATTTAATATCACTAAATACACTGGCTTTTAAAAACAGATTTTAAGGATGGAACTTTTTAACCCGTAGTACAACAAGTAATTATAAGGAGAAAACCGATGCCAGTAGCATCAATGATTGAACTTTTGGAAGCAGGTGTACACTTCGGACACCAAACACAAAGATGGAACCCTAAAATGAAACCGTACATTTACGGTGCAAGAAACGGGATTTACGTTATAGATTTGCGTAAAACAACAGATTTGTTGGATGAAGCTTATGCAGTTGTAAGAGAATTCGCTGCTCGCAATAAAAACATCTTATTCGTTGGTACAAAAAAACAAGCTGCTGAAGTTGTAGCTGAAGAAGCTAAACGTTCAGGCGCTTATTACATCAACAGAAGATGGTTAGGCGGTATGTTAACAAACTTTGACACTATTCGTTCAAGAGTTAACAAGCTTAAAGAATTAGAAGAATTCATGAATTCAGGTCACGCTGAAAAATTACCTAAGAAAGAAATCGCTCAATTAAACAGACAATTAGGTAAATTAAGCAAGACTTTAGGCGGTATCAAGGATATGAGAGGTTTGCCTGATTTAATCTTTATTATCGACCAAGGCAAAGAACTTATCGCTATTCAAGAAGCTAACAAACTTGGTATCCCTGTTATCTGCTTAGCTGATACAAATGCTAATCCGGATGGAATCAACTACATTATTCCTGGTAACGATGATGCAATTCGTTCTATCAAGTTGATTACATCAAAACTTGCTGACGCAGTTTTGGAAGGAAAGCAATTGAGAGAAAACAACGCTAACCAAAAAGCTAAAATTGAAGAAATTAAAGCTGAAGACGCAGGCGTTGTTGAAGAAGCAAAAGAAGCAGAAAAAACTGAAGAATAAAATTGTAAGTCTTTAACAAAAAGTTGAGACGTTAAATGTGCTGAAAATTAAATATCAAATCAGACTTTAGCGTCTCAACTTTTATAAAGGCAGAAATAAAGGAGAGAATAAATGAATATTACAGCTCAAATGGTAAAAGAACTTCGTGATAAGACCGGCGCAGGTATGATGGATGCTAAAAAAGCATTGGTTGAAACTGACGGTGATATGGAAAAAGCGATAGAAGTTCTTCGTCAAAAAGGTATGGCTTCTGCAGATAAGAAAATGGGCAGAATTGCGGCAGAAGGTTTGATTGCTTCAGCTGTTACAGATACTTGTGGAGCAATGGTTGAAGTTAACTGTGAAACAGACTTCGTAGCTAAAAACGAAGAATTTAAAGAACTTGCAAAATGCTTAGCTGAAGGCGTTGCTGAAAAGAACCCTGCTGATGTTGATGCATTCTTAAATTCAAATTGTCCAAAATGCGGCAAAGCAATTTCTGAAGTTATCAAAGAAAAGATTGCTTCTATCGGAGAAAAAATCACTTTCAGAAGATTTGTTCGCTACGAAGGCAACACAGCTACTTACATTCACAACGGAAAAATCGGTGTATTAATCCAAACAGATAAAAAAGATGCTGAATTGATGAATGACATTTGTCTTCACATCGCATCAAGCGCACCTGAATTTATTTCAAGATCTGAAATTCCTCAATCAGTTATCGATCACGAAACTGAAATCGAAATGGGTAAAGAAGATCTTCAAAAGAAACCTGAAGCAATCAGAGCTAAAATTGTTGAAGGTCGTGTAAACAAGCTTATGTCTCACAGATGCTTGCTTGAACAACCATTTATCAAAAATCCTGACATAACTGTTGGACAGTTAATTGAAGGTAAATTGACTATTAAAGCATTCACAAGATATATGCTTGGTGAAGGTATTGAAAAGAAACAAGAAAACTTCGCTGAAGAAGTTATGAGCCAAGTTAAAGGCTAAGTTCTTTTTCAAATACAATTAATAATTCAAAAGGGATGATTTTAAAAATCATCCCTTTTGTTTTATATATTTATATTTCACAATCCTAATATTTTTATTTACTTACAAGCTCTAGCTTTGTACCAACTTCAGATTTGTCTTTTTGCTTATAACCAACAGGAGAGATATGATATTGAGGATTATACAAAACTCTTCTGTTACCACAGAAAGACACTTTATTTTTTCTGGCTTTCTTCACTTTCTGCATAAACTCCTTATCTCTTTGCTTAAGTTCATCAGAAGCACTATACAAAGTTAAAGTATTATCTCTTAAGACAATAGGTTGGCTACGATCTTTATGTGCAAGATAATAATTATCCTGTCCGCCATCTTGATATACATAGTACTTGTCGTTTTCATCATTAGCATTGATAAATTCCTGTCCAGGAGTCAACCCGCCTGCCAGACCTGCAAAATCATCAACACGACTCAAGTTAATCTGATTGTTATCAAGATAAACCGGAGATTTACTTGGGTCAGAATACTTGTCATAAGTATGAGAAGTTCCTGCAACATTGAACAATGAAACAACTGCATTTCCGTCAGGTGCATATCTCAACAAACCTGAAACCTGATATCCGCTGCCATTTTGCATAGGTAACAAGAATGGTGCACCGTCATTCATTGCGTGTAAAGCTGGTCTTGAACGCAATAGTTTTACATTATCTTCATTTTCTTTATGACGTTTTATAAACGGATACTTATCAACCCATTCATGGTGAACTGCAGCACGGTTCTTAAGATACATATTCTTAGTTTTTGTCTCATAACCTGTAGAACCGAAATCATCACCGGCATAAGTTGTCGGAATACCCGGCAAGTTTATCAAGAACTTATCCATAGGCAGTGAATTTGCAAGAGCCGGATCAAGAGCTTTTTCAAAAACTTCAGCTCTTAATCTCTCAATCAAATCATCTGACAACCCTGTAGATGGAGCCAAATATTTCATTACGATATTTATGACTTTTTGAAGTTCTTCTATACCAAAATTATCAGCTTCGAAAGTTTTGTTTTCATATCTACCGCTAACAAGCTTAGCAACAATAGTTTTCACAGACTCATACATTTTATTACGTTGATCAGGCGTAATAAGAGTTCTACCCTTGTCGTCTTTTGTATTAGCCATAACATCAAGAGCTTTGTAGAAAGCCGATCTTAAAGACTCACCGCGAGCAACAGCCTTTGAACTTATATATGAAAAATCTGTACTGTCAGTCATTGAACGAGTTACATCGTTCGGACTGAATACTTCAGGATGCAAAACTGCATAAGCACGCTTCCTGTATT
The DNA here is from genome assembly GCA_949283255.1 of uncultured bacterium. Lineage (GTDB taxonomy): Bacteria > Cyanobacteriota > Vampirovibrionia > Gastranaerophilales > Gastranaerophilaceae > UBA1221. Next base: position 42,462 of record CASDRS010000005.1, read on the forward strand.
CAAATTGGTTTATATCATTCAAATCTGCATAGAACAAGCCCATATCCATAGATAATACATGCAAAATTCTAGGCTTATCATGGTTATCAACGAATGTATAAGATTTTAAAACCGATTCATAAGGTCCGGAATATAAAAATTCTTCACCGCCACGGCCCTTTTTCAACAGGTTATTTATCATATATCCTTGGTTTTCACCATTATCTCTACCGTTTTCTCCGAGCTTTCCGAATATACCGGCTACGGATGTAAAGAAGAAATTATAATTTGCAGTTGCAGTTATACCTGTTTCTCTAAGGAATTTCTTTACAATATCATTCCTAAAGTAATATGGAGCATTAGAATTTTCTTCCTTATAATATACAAATCTGTCAGAATTTCTACCTTCTCCAAGCTTGTGCAAATCATATTCATCAGTAATTTCCGCAACAATATAAGAGTTAGGATTTTCTTTATAAATCGCATTAGTTGCATTCTTCCAAAAATCAATTACCTGATTCCAGTTATCTTCAAACAAGTCATTATGATTTCTTAAAGAATCCATATCTGAAACATCTTTTGCAGCATCAAATCTGAAATCCAATCCGCCTTTAGCTCTATCAACAATCATTTCAGCCATCTTAAAGCTTGTAAGGTTTGTACCCTCAATCATCTTGTATAGAGCATTTGCAAGTTTTTTCTTATCTGAATCAGAGATATTTTTTATACCTGAATTTAATTTTGAAACAAGAGCATCAGCATCGTGTTTTTGAGAAATACTTGTGATACCCAAGCTCTTTAATGAAGAACGCCTTGACGCATCATAATCATAGATAATACCACCATTTTTCTCATCAATTGAGTACTTAAGATCAGGTACCAAACCTTTCATAACAGCAAACTTTGCAATCTCTTGAGTTAATAATGGTAAAACATATTTACCATAAGGTGAAGTATCATCAAAGTTATTTAATTTTAAATCTGCAGGAAGACGCTTATTAACATCTGATAAAACATCCTTTGCAAAATCAAACATTGTATCAGTGTACATGTGAGTAGTTTTGTTATAAATACCCTCATACTCTTTTAACAAATGAGGATTTTTCTTAAGAAGCATGTCCATACGAGACTTGCCGATTTGATCAGGCTTTGTTGCTCTCTTTGTAATATATGGCGTACTGAACAATGAAAGAATATCCTTACCTAATTCTGCACTTTCAAGAGGAAAATCCATTAACCCGTCCAGTACAGTAGCATGCATATTCTCAACAGAATCCATTCCGTGAAGAGCATAATCCCCAGTCTGAACATTAGAAATCAATTCTTCATTCAAATCATAAGAAAGTTTCTCAGGAAGAGTCTTATCCGAGATTTTGCTCTTAATCATTTTTAGAGCCTTTTCAGGATTATGTTCATCTATATTTTTAAGAGCTTGAGCAGTATACAAGTTCAAAATTTGATTTGTCTTTCTGGTCCAATATCTTACGGAAGATACCGCATAATCTTGAACTTCACAGTTCTTACGCTGCATATTTTTTATTGCAGACTGCCTGTCTTCCAAAGGCAAATGCATAACATCTTCTATATCTGCGTTTGAAAGTGTGTAGTGGAATTTTGCCATATCAACGTTGGCATCCCAAGTATAAAAACCACCTTCAAATTTATTATCATATTCAAAATTTTCGAATTTTGTAAGCAATCTTGTTGCTTCGTAAGAATTAATCGAAATATTCTTTTTAGTCTTGCTTACATACTCATTAAACAGTTTCACATTTTTCTTATACTCATCAGGATCAATCGGGAACGAATATGTTACTAAAGTGTCATTGTGAGTACCGTTGTGCAAAACATCAATCCCTGTAGCAGGCTTATCATAACCCTCTATCAAAGGAGAACCATCCTTCTTTTGAGAATCACTAACCTGATTTATATTGTAAACCTGAACATAAGTAGGTCTCTTAGGATCATACTTACAAGGTTTTAAAACTATTTTGCCATGTTCGTTTTGAACAGGAATGAAAGGAGCATTTACAAGCTTGTGGCGGATAAAATAGTCACGTTTACCGAAAACCCCAAGCTTTGCAGACATATCCTTCAAGCTGTCAGCCTTAAACCAATTAAAAAATACGTTATCGGTACCGTATTTCAAAAGGCTTTCAAAATGAATACCGCTCAAACCTTCAGAAGTAATTGCAGCATCAGATACAAGGTTCTTACCTTTTGCAAATAATTTTTGTTGAATTCTAGCATAAGTCTGCATATTGTCTATAGCGTTAGAAAACTGAAAACCGCTTTCCAACCAATAGAAATGTCTGCTTGTACGATCACCTGTTGCAAATGGTAATAAAAATATTTTTGAATACGGATCCAACTCTCCGGAATCAATAGCATGTTCTAAGCCAGCTGCAGTACCGCCTATTTGATTAGCAAAATCTTTAGTTGCATCCAATCCGACTTGAGCATTAGGATTTGGAACAATCTTATGGTCTTTATCATAAACCCATCTTACATCATAGTTATCAGTACCAATCAATATTGCAGCACCTGCATCAGCAGAAGTCGCACCGCTCGGCACAACTAGATTGTATATTTTATGACCGTCACGCCTATTATTATTTTCCACGTAACTTTCATCCAAAAGGTCTCCTGCATCAACTTTATACATAGGTATGGCATTAGGATACCCGATAGGCTTTAATTGATATTGATAAGCAAACGGTTGACGCTCAGCTAAACGATAAGCGTAATTAAGGTCTATTTTGTTATCGCCGGGATTTAACTTAATAAGATCAGCATCATCCTCATAATTGTGTAAAACTTCCCCAAGTTTATAATCACCATTTTCGTCAGGGATTACTGAAGCTAACTGGAGATAACACTCATAACGTTTAGAATCAAAAGGGTAACTAAAGTTATAATATTTTTCCCCATATTCATCTTTTTTAACTTCGAACCCGCCAAAAGACGGTTTTTTATGCACACTCAACCTGTTATCAATATTACTTATTCTCACACGAGTACTCCTTACTACTACGCTTATAAACGTTGTGAAGATGAATTTTTGCTAATTAAACATCCTATATTAAGAAATTTTTACATAAATATACGTCTGTTTACATATTTATTACAAAAGATTGCTATTTTGTTTTTTAATTTTATAATAATTGTTGTTAAATGTACAATTATTTGTACACAAAAAGCATAGGAGAAAATTAATGCTAATGACAGATTTAAAATGTGACATCAAGGATATTAATTTAGCAGAACAAGGTGAACATCAAATTGAATGGGCATTAAAAGACATGCCTGTACTTAAACAGATTAAGAAAAGATTTGAAGTTGAAAAACCTTTCAAAGGATTACGCCTTGCAGCATGTTCACACGTAACAAAAGAAACAGCAGCATTATGCCTTGTAATGCAAGCAGGTGGAGCTGATGCTATTCTAGTTGCGTCAAACCCATTATCAACACAAGATGACGTAGCAGCAGCATTGGTAAAATATCATAACATCCCTGTTTTCGCAATTGCAGGAGAAAGTGTTGAAGAATACAAATCACACATTAGAGAAGCTATAAACCACAAACCAGACCTAATAATAGAAGACGGATGTGATTTAGTATCAACAATTCACTTGGAACATCCTGAGATAGCTGATAATGTAATCGGTTCAACAGAAGAAACCACTACCGGTATTATCAGACTTCAGGCAATGGAAAGAGAAGGAAAGCTTAGATTCCCTGCAGTAGGCGTAAACACAAGTTTAACAAAACACTTGTATGATAACAGATACGGAACAGGCCAGAGCTCAATTGATGGTATTTTGAGAGCTACAAACATACTTATCGCAGGTAAAACTGTAGTTATCTCAGGATACGGATGGTGCGGCAGAGGCTGCGCTTTAAGAGCAAAAGCTATGGGTGCAAACGTTATTGTTTGTGAAGTTGACCCGCTTAAGGCATTGGAAGCTGCAATGGAAGGCTACAGAGTTATGCCGATAGCAGAAGCTGCTAAAGAAGGCGACTTGTTCTTAACTGTTACAGGAGACAAGCACGTTATTGATATTCCTCATCTTCTTTCAATGAAAGACGGTGCATTTGTTGCAAATGCAGGCCACTTTGATTGGGAAGTAAACGTTGGAGATTTGAAAGCTTATACAAAAGAAATCAAGCAAATCAGACCTTCACTTGAAGAATACAAACTTAATAACGGAAAATCAATTTATGTATTGGCTGAAGGCAGACTTGTAAACCTATCAGCTGCAGAAGGACACCCTGCAAGCGTTATGGATATGAGTTTTGCAAACCAAGCACTAGGTATGGAATTTATAGTTAAGAATCAAGGCAAACTTGAGAAAAAACTATACACACTTCCTCACGAAGTTGACGTAAAAATTGCAGAATTGAAATTAAAATCAATGGGAATTTCAATTGACAAATTAACTCCGGAACAGGAAGAATACCTTAACAGCTGGAACATTGATTAATTTATCAAATTAAATTACATAAAAAAATATCCGAATCAGAAGGTTCGGATATTTTTTTTATTATATTGATTGTTAAACTAAACTATTCAACAACAATAGCGCCAACAGGGCAAGCTTCAGCAGCTTCTTTAACGCAATCTTCGTTAGCAGCAACAGCTGATTCATCAACTACAGCTTTATCTTCAATAGAAAATACTGCATCACAAATTGATTCACAAGCACCGCAAGCGATACAATCGTCAGTAATTTTTACACTCATTTTAGTTCTCCTTTTACTTTAATACAATCCATGAATTTCTTCACAGATCAAATTATACAACAAACAAATTAGAATATCCAGTCTTTAATAAAATTAGCCACATTGTCGAATCCGATAAGAGTACCCAGATCTAACCCTTTGTCTGATTTGTCATAAACAAGTACAGGAACTTTTTCTCTGGTATGATCAGTACCCTCAACACAAGGATCACAACCGTGATCCGCTGTTATTATAAGCATATCATCATCATTCATAGCCTCAACTATGGCTGGGATATAAGAATCAATCTCTTCTATTGCCCTTCCATAACCTGCAGGATCATTACGATGACCATAAAGCATATCGGTATCAACAAGATTTGTAAAGATTAGATCAAAATCCGCAAACTTTTTCTGACTGCTATCAGGATAAACCATCTTTTCCAAATCTAATTCGCCCTTAACAGCCTTTAACGTCAATTCCAAGCCCTCTTTATTAGAACCTGTATGAACAGCATGGGTAATTCCTGATTTTGAAAAAATATCTTCTATTTTCCCAATACCAATGACTCGTCCGCCTTTATCTTTTATTTCATTTAAAAGCGTATGTTTTGGAACCATAGAATAATCTCTTCTGTCTTTAGAAATTCTGGTAGGTTTGCCGTCAACAACTTTATAAGGTCGAGCAATAACTCTTGAGACGTTATAATTTCCCTCGTCCAAAATACGTCTTGCTGTAGTACACCATTTATATAGAGTTTCCAAAGGAATTAAATCAGTATCAAGCGCGATTTGGAATACACTGTCAGCACTTGTATAAACTATCGGGAATTTTGTTTTATGATGTTCATCATTCAATTTTTCTATAATAGCAGTACCGCTGGCAGGGATATTAGCAAGCACACCACCGCAGCCAGTTTCTTCGACAAACTTATCTATCAACTCTTTTGGAAATCCGTGAGGAAATGTTGCAAAAGGTTTCTCGTTAATAAGTCCCATAAATTCCCAATGACCTGTTGTAGTATCTTTTCCTTTAGACTTTTCAATCATAGTACCGTATTTTGCAACAGGTGAATTTGTCTTAGAAATACCCATAAAATCCTGAATATTTCCTAACCCGAATTTTGCTAAATTAGGAACGTTAAGTCCCTTATTATATTCACAAACATGTTTTAAAGTATTGCACTCAGGGACATCTCCGAAATCTCTGCAATCGTCCATTGCACCAATACCCATAGAATCTATAACAACAACTATAGCTCTTTTCATAATATTAACCCTCATTTCTACATCCATTGTAACATAAATTATACACTTGGACATAACATTTTTGAAACAAACAAAGAAAACATAACTCGGACAAATTGCATATCAATTATGTTTAATATATAATCAATGCATAGTGAAATAACGAATAAGGATTAGAAGATTATGCTAGGCGGAAATGAGATTAGAGATTTATATTTAAACTATTTTAGAGATAAACATCAGCACACAATTGTAGAAAGTTCAAGTCTTGTGCCTGATAACCCGACAGTATTATTAACTACAGCGGGTATGTTGCAATTTTTACCGATATTTTTGGGAATACAAAAATCGCCATACGATCCGGCAAGAGCGACCTCATGCCAGAAATGCGCAAGAGCGGGCGGTAAAGATTCAGATATCGAAAATGTAGGAAGAACTCCACGCCACCATACATTCTTTGAAATGCTTGGGAATTTCTCATTTGGAGACTACTACAAAAAAGAAGTTATTCCTTGGGCTTGGGAATTTGTAACAGAAGTTTTGAAACTTGATAAGTCAAGACTATGGATAACAATATATGAAACAGATGACGAAGCATTCAACATCTGGAGAAGCGTTGGTGTTCCGGCAGAAAGAATAATCAGAAAAGGTAAGAAAGATAATTTCTGGGGCCCTCCTGGAGCATCAGGATCTTGCGGACCTTGTTCAGAAATTCACTATGACCTTGGAGAAGAATACAAGTGTAATGACCCTAGAGGTTGCGGAATAGATACATGTGAATGCGACAGATGGGTTGAAATTTGGAATTTGGTATTTACAGAATTGTATCAAGATGAAGAAGGAAATCAATCACCACTTGGCAAGAAAAACGTTGATACCGGAATGGGCTTAGAACGTATTGCGATGGTATGTCAGGGTGTTGCTTCAACATTTGAAACAGACCTGTTAAAACCGATATTGGACAAAGTCTCCGAAATGTCAGGAGTTCCATATAAGAAATCTGAAAAAACAGATATTTCGCTAAGAATAATTACTGACCACGCAAGATGCGTAACATTCCTTATTTCAGACGGAGTAATCCCTGGAAATGAAGGAAGAAGCTATGTTCTTAGAATGATATTAAGAAGAGCTCTAAGACACGGGAAAATTCTTGGTATGGAATTGCCTTTCCTATACAAACTCGTTGATACGGTTATCGAACTTTACGGGAAAGCTTATCCTGACCTTGTTAAGAACAGAACTAAAATTATTGACACAATAAAGAAAGAAGAAGAAAGGTTTGGCAAAACTCTTGATAGAGGATACAAACTATTAAATGAGTTCATTGAAAACAAAAAAGATATTGACGGTGAAAGCGCATTCAAACTATATGACACCTTCGGATTTCCTCTGGAACTTTCAAAAGAGATTGCAGAAGAAAACGGACTCAATATAGATGAAGAAGGCTTTAAGAAAGCTATGCAAGAGCAAAAAGACAGAGCAAAAGCTGCAACTGCTAAAATAAGCGTAACCGGCGATATGAAATACGCAAAAGTTGAAGAACAAGTAGGCTCAACAGACTTTGTCGGATACGACAAAAACGAATGCGAAGCCAAAATTCTTACAACAATAGAAGGCGACGGATACACCGACATCATACTTGATAAAACTCCATTCTATGCAGAATGCGGCGGACAAGTCGGTGATAGCGGATATATTGAAAATGAGAACTTAAAAGCCGAAGTATTAACAACATTCAAGGTTAATAAACTATTTGTACACCGTGCAAAAATCATTAACGGCGAAATCAATATTGGTGAAACAGTAAAAGCTGTAATTGATTTAGACCGCAGAGAAGAAATAAGAATTCACCATACATCAGCTCACCTTCTACAAGCAGCATTAATCAAAGTGTTGGGCGATGAAGTTAAGCAAGCAGGTTCTCAAGTAGACGAAAATCAGATGAGATTTGACTTTACATTCTCAAGAGCAGTAACACCGGAAGAGTTAGACAAAGTCGAAAAAATCATGAATGATTGGGTCTGCGAAGCATTACCTGTAACAACAGAAGTAATGGATATAGAAAGGGCCAAATTAACAGGAGCAACAGCTCTGTTTGGCGAAAAATATGATGACATTGTAAGAGTTGTATCTATAGGAAATGACCCTTGTATTTCAAAAGAATTCTGTGCAGGTACACATGCAAGAAATACAAAAGATTTGCGCTTAGTTAAGATTGCAACTGAAGGTGCAATATCAGCAGGCACAAGACGTATCGAACTTGTAGTCGGCAAAGCTGCATTTAACTTTATGAATGCAAAAGTTAAAGAAATAGATAAACTTTCACAAATGTTTAAAACACATTACGATGAAGTTTACGAAAGAGTGGAAAAACTTGCAACAGAAAACAAAGAACTTCAAAAAGAAATAGAAAAATTGCAAGAAGAAAATGCCCGCTCTAAATTTGCAACATTCGTATCAAAAGCACAGGATATTGCAGGTGGAAAGTTGTTTATTTCTAAAATAACTAACGTAAAACCTGCAGCATTAAAAGTTGGCTTGGAATTTTTGTCACAAAGACTTGGCGAAAGCATCATTGTACTTGCGTCTGACAAAACTGTAACAGTAAAAGTTTCAGACAGCTTTGTAAAAAATGGCGTAAATGCAGGCAAAATAGTTGGTGAAATTGCAAGAGCAACGGGTGCAAACGGAGGCGGAAGACCTAATTTTGCACAAGGCGGAATAAAAGATGCTTCAAAATTGGATGATATTTTACCAAAAATTGAAGCTGAATTAAAATAAACGAAATTGATTATTAGCAAAAAGTTGGATAGCACTATCCAACTTTTTGCATTAAATGATAAAAACAAGAAAAGATGAAGAGTTTTTTAATCGGATTACTTGACTGGATATACAAAAAGAAGTGCTACTTCTGCAAGAGCTCAAAAGAATGTGTTAAAATGTGTTCTTCTTGTTACGATACAATGGAACACTTGCCCCTCAAAGTAACACGAATAATTGACGGCAAGAAAGTATACTGCGCAGGAGTATACGAAAAAACTCTTCAAAAACTGATTCGAGGTCTAAAATACCACAACCAAAAAGATTTAGCCCATTATCTTGCAAAATTTATGGCTGAATATTGGAACAAAACAGAATCAGGAACAGATTTTCAGGTCGTACCTACTCCAATATATTTTAAACGCCTAAAAAAGAGAAAATACAATCATATGGAACTTGTTGGAGAAGAATTTGCAACACTGGCGGAGCTAGAATATAATCCCAATTTGATAACAAGAATAAAGGATACCAAACCTCAATACAACTTAAATAAAACAGAGCGCGAAAAAAATTTAAAAAATGCATTTGAGGTTCACCCCGAAAATCTCAAGTCCGGCAAAATTTTGCTTATAGACGATATATGTACAACAGGCTCAACATTTGAAGAGATGATACGAGAATTGCAAAAGCATAACATTAATGATATAGTCTGTTTTGCGGCGACAACGCCATTTGGAGAGTAAATGATTTTACAAGAATTTTCAAATTACCTAAAACAATTTAACGAAGATATTACTCAAAACAAAACCAGTGCAACAAAAATTCTATGCGACTGGATAAAAGCTATTATAAACAAAAACCCAAAAACACACGTTGAAAAAATTGTACACAAAGAAATTATGCTGGCCCAAAACAAAGTAGGAGATTTCTTGATAGTAGGGAAATCCGAAAGCGGAAGAGTCCTTGTAAATGCCCTATACAACTTTGCCCTAAGCTATGAAAACTTCTTAATGAGCAGATGGCTTGAAAACAAAAAACCAAAAGATTTTAAGATAGGCAATCAGGACAATTAAATATATACTAACGGTTAATTTTAAATAATTATTGTTGTTTCTAAAATAATTCTAACTAAACGAGAAAGAAGGAGAGTTAAAATGAATACAACAATATTTCAAGCACCTGTATGCAAACTAAAAGAACTAAATAATCTGTTTATAGAATTAACCGCCCACAACTGTAATCAGCACTGCAAACACTGCTATATTGACTTTCCGATAACTAAAAAAGTAAAAGACTTTATCTCAATTGACACAATAAAAAAAGCACTAAATGATACAGTAAACGAAAATATTCAATGCATATACCTGACAGGTGCAGAACCAATGACCCACCCAGATTTTAACAGTATTCTAAGACTCTGCTTAAAAAGAGCAAACGTGTGTATCTGTACGAATGGTAGCTTCATAAATGAAAAAAAAGCCCGTTTTTTAAAACGAGTAGAAGACGAAAGTAATTATGAAATTATATTCAGACTAAGCATAGATCATTATGATGAGCTTAAAAATGACGAAATAAGAAGCAGAGGCTCATACCGACAAGTAATGCACGCCGTTAAACACTTAGTAAAATACGATTTCAACCCAATATTGAGTATTACAAATTACTATAATGAGGACGAAAATGTATTAAAGGAAGAATTCAAAAAGATTTTGGCAAAAAACGGATTTGCAGCACAAGACAGAAACATCATAATAAACAAATGGCATAACAAAAATCTTAAATCAACTGATGAGGACATAGACTACAACTACACCACTCTGGATTGCGAATATGGAAGAGTGCTAACAACAAAGGGGATTTATAGCTGTCCGTTCTTGTCGAACGATCACAGAGGCAGATGCGGCTCAGATTTTCAAGATTTTTCACACAAAACAAATCTGGAAACTCCATACTGTAACACCTGTCTTAAAAATAAAAGACAGGTGTTTGGAATAAACTTTTCAGATTTCAATAATTAATACTAAACCTTTTCAGCATATAACTTAACTTGAAGATTAATCAACAATATAGTCTTATTCTTCTGATAAGGAACAATCTCAACCTTTGCAATATCCAAGTAATGTTCATGCTTATACAACTCTTTCATAAAATTTTTAAAGTTAGTATAAGTAGCAATCATTTCCATATCTAATTTACATACAGAATATTTGCTGGCATTACCTTTGACAAAATTATCATCCTGCGGATCATAAGTATACTTAACAGAACGAGTCTTAATAGCATTAGCAGTAATTGACGACAAAATTTCATTAAACTCTGAAGCAATAATAGACTCAGTATCCATACCGGCTTCTAATGGTCTAAACAAACTCTTTCCAACACCTTCAAGGCCAGACTCAGCCGCATTGGTCTTAGGGACCTTAGCTTTAAGCTCTTCTAAAGTACGTTCTTTATCAGAATAAGAAGCCATTTGAGTCTTATAATCATTATTAATCGAAACAAATTCAGAAATTTTAGGAACAACTTGTGTTGCAAACAAATACACAACCATCACTAAAACCAAACCTGCTAAAAGGATAGGTGTTTTCAAGACTGTTAATACGTCGTTGCTATTATTTTCTTTATTTTCTTCTGCCATTATATGATTCCTTATACCTTATTAATTATTATTGTATTGGCTGCTGACTCAACAAGCCTGACTGAGGCGGTTGATTATTATTAGAAGCCTTATTTTGTGACTTTTTATCATTTTTATCGTTTTTATTGTTTTTGTCGTCATTTTTTGCATCACCATTTTCATCGCCGTCTTGAGTTACGGCATTTAACAATGCGCTTAACTGGTCTTCACTCATATTAGTAATTTCAAAACTATATCCGGAATTAGCAGCTCCTGCTACAGCATCATCAACAGAAGATGAAACCATTTCTAATTTTTGAAGTCTCAACCTTGTACCAAGCAAAGAGTCTCTCATATTCTTAAAGAATACATATACATCCTCAACATTTGAAGAAACGCCCTTCAAATCTACAAGACCGTCACCTTGTGTCATAAAATATGTCAACCAAACAGTCTTAGGAATAGCATCCCCAGCTGCAACATAATTCATTAATTTTGAGCGATTTGCTTTTACACCATTTTCAACTTCTTTTTTCAAGTTAAAGACAGAAGCTGATTGAGATTCCTTATATTTTGCAATTTCAGAATCAATATTTTTAATATCAGCATTAACGGTATCCAATTTACCCTGCGTAACATCCATCATTTTTGGGATAATAACATAGGATATTAACATAATTGGGATTAACAATACCAAAGCACCCAATCCGACTAACTTCATAGCGGCATTAGCTGTAAGTGTAATCTCTTTTTCACCGATATTAAAAGTACAAGTAGGTTCCACTCCTACAGCACTTGCAGTACCAGGGAACTGAATATGTAAAGGATAATCCGAAGAATCCGCCAAAGCCGTACCAACAGCTTGTAGCGAAATTTTAGATGCATAGTTTGGCAATACATTCAATCCAACCGGAATTATAGAATCCTGTTTTTTAAACGAGTTGTTTTCCAACACAGTAACAGAACTTTGACTCTGCAACTTAGAAGCTAATAATGAAGCACTAACCTGATCCGTATCAGACAATATAAATAAGTAATTAGCAGGACAACTCATTAAAGCAATTTGAGCTGATTGGTTAATCGCATTATAAATCTCATCACCTTCAAAAGACTTAACTGCTAAAGGTTCTTCATAATAATCAACAATATTTTTACCGGACAGTGTAACGATAGAATACCCTGCGGCATTAACAATCATTAAATTCCAAGTAGTATTTGGCTGCATTTGAGTCTGAGTAAACCCAGCAAAATCTAAAGCTCTTAAAGTAGAAGTTAAGGAGTTTTCAACCCCGATCAGGTTTGCACCCAACGAAGCTAACGCATCACCCATAGCGGAAATTACAGATTTTTGTATCGCAGTGTAAAGAATTTGTCTTGATTCGTTACCTTGACCTTGTCCTTGACCTTGAGCATTAGTTGCAGAAGGGACATCTTGCCAAGCAATAGCAGGCTCGGCACGACGAAAAATGTATGCTTGTTCAACTTCTGACTGGATACCGCCAGTAATAGAAGAATCAGGCAATAATAACGGGAATTGCATCAACCCGAAAGATACTAGGGGCATACTCATTACAACTTCACATTTAGGATCAATACCCAACTCTTCGAACATCTCTTGGACATTATTTTTAAAAGCATCGTAATCCGCTATATCTCTAGTAGCTTCATCATATACCAAATCTCTAACCGCATAACTCGAAACTGAATTTGAGGTCAAATCAAGCTGTATCATTTCCAAGCCAATACCAGGAGTCACTGAAAGATACACTCTTGGCTTAGCACCACCGACTGACAAATTTCCTAAAAAACTCATATTCTTCTTATCCTGTGTAACTAATTCCTATTTTTATTATACAATATATTTTATAGAGAACGCAAATTTAACAAAAATTTACACTAAATGGAGGAGAATTCCAAAATATGAACGATATTATAACAAAGATAAAAGAATTAAAGAGAGAAAAAAATGCAGTAATATTAGCACACTGCTATCAGAACGCAGAAATCGATGAAGTTGCGGACTTCGTTGGAGATTCACTTTACCTCAGCCAGCAAGCAGCAAAAACCGATGCAAGTATTATTGTATTTGCGGGAGTATTTTTCATGGCTCAAACCGCAAAAATGTTAAACCCTACAAAGAAAGTTCTCCTACCAAGAAAAGAATCCGGCTGTTTAATGGCAGACATGATTAATTTAGATCAACTAAGAGAATTCAAAGCAAAGCATCCGAATATTCCAACTGTTTGCTATATAAATTCAACAGCAGAAGTAAAAACCGAATGTGATATTTGTTGCACAAGCTCAAATGCACTAAAGATAGTAAAAAGCCTTAACGAGAAAGAAATTTTATTTGTACCTGACAACTATTTGGGCAAATGGGTAGAGAGCAAGCTTGATAATGTAAAAATAACCACATACAACGGATTTTGCCCGACACACTTAAAGATAAAACCTGAAGATATAATCCACGCAAAAGAAAAATATCCACAAGCGAAAGTTCTTGCTCATCCGGAATGTTCTCAGGAAGTAACAAAACTCGCAGACTATGTCGGCAGCACAACAGGTATAATGAAATATGCTATTGAAAATCCTGCAAAACAATTTATTATTGCAACAGAAAAAGGTGTTGTAGACAGATTAAAAAGGGATTATCCTGAAAAAGAATTTATCCTTGTAAAGCCTGATATCATTTGTCAAAATATGAAATGGCATACATTAGAGGATATTTATAATTCATTAAAATATGAACAATACGAAATTGATGTAGACAAAGACACAATACAAAAAGGTGTCAGATGTATAGAAAGAATGCTTGAGGTTTCAGCATAATGGATAACATAATTTACGGCAAAAACTCGGTAATGGAAGCTCTCATATCAGGAGACAGAGAAATCAACAAAATTCTGATATCAAAGAACTTGCACAACGACTCAAAACTAAACAAAATAAAAGAACTTGCACAAAAAGAAGGTATAATTTATCAATTTGTAGCAAAAGAGAAATTTCAGCCATATGCAGAATTTAACCATCAGGGAATAATTGCGCTTGTATCTCCTATTGAATATGCGGATCTTGACGATTTCTTGTCACAACCTCACGAAAACGATTCGCTAATAATTCTTGACGGTATAGAAGACTCGCATAACCTTGGAGCAATAATAAGAACAGCGGTATGTGCAGGCGTGAGCGGAATAATCATTCCGTCAAGAAGAAACGTTCAAGTCAATTCAATAGTAGAAAAAACAAGCGCAGGCGCAATAAATCACATTCCTATAATAAAAGTCAATAGCCTGACAAGCGCGGTCGACAAGTTAAAAAAAACAAACTGGTGGATAATTGCAACAGACGCAAGTGCAAAAGATAATTATTACGATATAGATTACAACAACATGAATTTTGCAATTATAATGGGCGCAGAACATGCAGGAGTATCAAAATCACTTTTAAAAGCTTCTGATTATACGGTAAAAATACCTATGTTAAAAGACTTTAATTCTCTTAACGTATCGAATGCCCTTGCGGTAATTATATTTGAGGCAGTTCGCCAAAAATTAACCGCCAAATAAATTTACAAAAAGACATTTTGTTGCAAAGCATATATAATACAAACAGGATGGGGAGCATTTATTATGAAGAAAGAATTTGAAAAACTCGGACTCATGACTGACGAAATTTCTGATGAAGGAATTGATTTTGCAAGTTTGCAAGCTGAAGACGATGACGACGATGATGTCCTTCATTCAGTAGAAGACCCGAAAGTTCAAGAGAGCTTATCATCGGTAAATTCTGATGACAGCGTAAAAATTTACTTGCAACAAATAGGTAAAATACCGCTTTTATCAAGCGAGCAAGAACACGACGTAGCAAAAAAGATTTATGAAACCCAAAGTGATTTTTACAAAAACGTCCTTGTTAACGCAAATTTGCGACTTGTGGTAAGTATCGCAAAAAAATACATTGGCAGAGGACTGTCATTTTTGGACTTAATCCAGGAAGGCAACTTAGGCTTGATGAAAGCTGCAGGAAGATTTGATTACACAAAAGGATATAAATTTTCAACTTATGCAACTTGGTGGATTCAGCAGTCCATAACAAGAGCTATTGCTGATAAAGCAAGAATAATCAGACTTCCGATACACATGATAGAATCACTCGGAAAAATCAGGAAAGCAACAATTGACCTAACTACAGAGCTCGGACATAACCCGACAAAGCAAGAGATTGCATACAGGCTTGGAATTTCCGTAAACAAACTTAATTCTATAATTAAGTCTGCACAATCAACAATATCTATGGAAACACCTGCAAATTCCTCTGATGATTCTTCTAAAATTGCTGATTTTATCGTAGATAATTCTACAATCACACCTGATAGCAGAGTTTCGCAAGAAAACTTGTTTGAAGATATCCAAAAGATGCTAAATCAGCTCAGCCAAAAGGAAAGAGACGTCCTAATTTTAAGATACGGGCTTGATAATAGCGGAACAAAGAAGACTCTTGACGAAATAGGTTCTCAATACGGCGTTTCAAGAGAGAGAATCCGCCAAATTGAAAATCGTGCTATTGCAAAATTAAAAAAACTATGCAAAACGAAAAAGCTCACAGTAGGATTAAAAAACTATTTTGGAGAATAAAAAAAATCCGGTATAAAAACCGGATTTTTTATATATTTTTATCAAGAGAATTTTTCGTTTCTTTAATATAAGCCATAGAACCGGCAATCAGACCTATCCCGCCATTAATTACCAAAGACAGCTTCAAAGGCGTTTTCATTGATTTAAACAACTTACCAATAAGCCTATCAAGTAAAAATCCAAATCCAAACCACCCGACAGCGTTAATCGCCCCGGATTGTAAAGGTGTAACCTTAGGAACCTTAATACCGTTATCCTTTAATTCTTTTCGAAGTTCATTACCACTTGCATCAGACTTGGATGCTTTTTGTTCTGCCATAAAAGAAATTGGTGATATTTGCACAATTTTCTCCTTGTTATTATTAAAAATAAAACACATAAACAATAAACTTGCGCAAAAGGAATAAAATAATTTATAAATCTTTACGAAAACAATATAACCCGACTAACCTATCCACAAACCGTTATTTATGTTAAAATAAGCTTATGAAGAAATTGGGTTGTGTAGTATTAGTCATAATTTTAGCATCATTTTTCTGCGTTAGCTGTCTGCATATAGACAGGCCTGAAGCAACAACGCAAACTAAACTAAATTCAACACAACATGAACCCATAAACTATCCGAGCCAAAAAAATGTAACAATTAACGGAGAAGACTATCTTCAATCACAAGCGCCTATCGGCAAATTTGGCGGAACACTTATAGCTTCCACCATTGGAGAAGGCCCAAAAACTTTTAACCCGTTTAACTCGAAAGATAATATTTCATCCCAACTGTCAGAGATAATGTATGACGGGCTGCTTTCGACTCATCCTATAACAGGACAGCCTATCCCAAAACTTGCAAAAAGTTTTAAAGTAAACGGTCGAGAATATATTATAAACCTTAGACACGGAGCAAAATGGTCTGATGGAGTTCCGATAACCGCAGATGACGTTGTTTTCACTTGGCAGAATATAATTTTTGACGGATTTGGAAACACTTCAACAAGAGATTCTATAGTAATAGACGGAAAACTTCCGACAGTTGAAAAAATTGATGAATACACAGTAAAATTTGTTACACCAAAACCTTTTGCACCATTTATAAGAATGTTATCAACACCTATTGCACCAAAACACGTTTTTGAACCTGCAGTAAAGAAGGGAAAAGAATATTTTGAAACATTCTTATCAACAAACACTCCACCAAAAGAATTTGTAACATCAGGAGCATTCAGACTAAAAGAGTACGTCCCTGCCCAAAGAGCCGTATTTGAAAGAAACCCTAATTATTATGTTATAAACAAAGATGACCAAAAACTTCCGTATCTTGATAAACTTGTCTACTTAATAGTTGGAGACATAAATAACGAAGTCTTAAAATTCGAAGGTGGAGAACTTGATATAATCGGGCTACAGGGTGCAAATGTCGCGAGATTTAAGGAATTGGAAAAACACTCTGATTTTAAAGTTTATAATCTTGGCCCGAACACAGGTACAATGTTTGTCTCAATGAACCTTAACACGAGAAAAAATGATAAAGGTGAATATTACGTAAACCCTAAAAAACAAAAGTGGTTTCAGGATAGAAACTTCAGACAAGCTGTCGATTACGCAATGGACAGAAAAAATATGGTATTCAATATTGCAAACGGGCTTGGAGCTCCGCTGTTTACAGCAGAAAGTTTGAATTCAATATTTTTAAACACAGATTTGCCATCATACGACAGAGACATTGAAAAATCCAAAGAATTGCTAAAAAAATCAGGCTTTTACACAGATAAAAAAGGGAAACTCTACGATAAAGAAGGAAATCCTGTAGAATTTGATTTATACACAAACGCAGGAAACACAGAACGAGAAGCCATCGGCGTGATGGTAAAACAAGACCTTGAAGATCTGGGGATGAAAGTTAACTTCAAGCCTGTAGAATTTAATACACTAGTAAACAAACTTGTAAACACATACGATTGGGATATGGTAATAATGGGTCTGACAGGATCTCCGCTTGAGCCAAACGGAGGAAAGAACGTCTGGATGTCAGACGGAACTCTGCACTTATTCAACCAAAGACCCGCAGGATATAACAAAGACGACAGATTTGATTGGGAAAAACAAATAGATGACTTATATATAAAAGGAGCACTTGCAACAGACTTCAAATCAAGGAAAAAATATTATGATGAATACCAAAAAATTGCTTATGAAGAAAAGCCTTTTGTATATATATATTCACCGTTAATAATTTCGGCAATCCGCACAAAGTTTAAGAACATATATCCGTCAATGCTTGGCGGACTGACACACAACATTGAGGAAATCTACATAGAGAAATAACATGCAAATACTAAAATACATATTAAAAAGAATACTTCAATCAATACCGCTGCTAATAATAGTATCGCTGATAAGCTTTTTCATAATAAGATTAAGCCCTGTAGATCCTCTTGCGGAATTAAGGCTAAACCCTTCAGTCTCACAAGAGACACTCCAAAAAGAAACCGAACGACTAGGACTGGACAAACCTATTATCGTACAATATGGCAAATGGGCAAAATCGTTTATAAAAGGAGATTTAGGCATAACCTCAAACGGAGAAAGAGTGAGTACAAAGCTGAAAGAAAGAATACCAAATACTCTTCTTCTCACAACAATAGTAATTTTTCTGACTTGGATTGTGGGTATACCTTTAGGAATTGCCGCAGCACTTAACTGGAAATCTCCATTGGATAGAATTTTAACGGTATTAACAAGTATCGGAATGGCCATTCCGTCATTCTTCTTTGCGGTTTTATTGTTAATTTTTGCGGTAAAGACAGGTTGGTTTCCGATTGGCGGACTTACGAGCTCTGATTTTTTGGAAAAAAGTTTGCTTGGACAAGTGTGGGATATAACCCATCACTTAATATTACCTGTAACCGTACTCTTTACGCTATCTCTAGCAGGTTTACAAAGACAAATGAGAGCAAATCTGTTAGATGTATTGGATACAGATTATATAAAATTTGCAAGAGCAAAAGGCTTGAGCGAGTTTGACGTAATCTATAAACACGCCTTAAGAAATGCCATCAACCCTATGATAACTTTATTGGGATTTGAATTTGCGGGATTATTAAGCGGAGCAGCTTTAACAGAATATGTATTTCAATATCCGGGACTCGGACGACTAATATTAGAAGCCGTTATGAGATCAGATATTAATCTGGTTATGGCATCTTTAATGATGGGAGCAATTATGCTTATCCTCGGAAACTTAATTGCTGATATTCTCCTAATCATTACAGACCCAAGAATAAGGAGGTCTAATGTTTAGAGAAGTTATGCAAAAATTATGGAATGACAAGTTTGCCAGAATTTCGCTCATCGTACTTGGGATAATTTATTTTGCATTATTTTTTGCAGATTTTATTGCCCCATACACTAAAGATTTTTCGGACAGAACAATGGCATACGTCCCGCCTTCAAAGATTTTTGTAATCGATGAAAATTTTCACCTTTCAATGCCATACACCTACAATTATATCCGGGAATTTGATAACGATAATTTGCGAATAACATACAAACTTGACCGAAGCCAAAAACACTACATAAAATTATTCGGAAAAGGACAACCCTACAAATTTTTAGGACTAATTCCGATGAAAAGGCACCTTATAACGACAGATACAAACGGCAGATTATTTTTGCTGGGCGCAGATATCAACGGAAGAGATGTGTTTTCCAGAATACTTTTTGGCGGAAGAATTTCAATGACTATAGGATTTTTGGCACTGTTCGTGTTATTTCCGATAGGTCTATTATATGGCGGAATCTCAGGATATTTTGGCGGGATAACAGATACAATTATGATGAGATTTGCCGAAGCTGTTATGTCTATACCAAGTTTTTACCTGTTGATAATTTTGGCATCAATTCTACCGAGCGGAATGACAAGCGCTCAAAGATTTATGCTCATCGTAATAATTTTGGCGCTAATCGGCTGGGCAGGATTTGCCAGAGTCGTAAGAGGAATGGTTTTGTCTGTTAAAAGTCAAGAATTTGTACAGGCTGCAAAATCCATTGGAGCTTCCAGATTAAGAATTATCGTAAAGCACATTCTCCCTCAGACAACAAGCTTTGTAATAGTTGCAATGACATTATCTGTTCCATCTTACATATTATCAGAATCAGGCCTGAGCTTTTTGGGACTTGGCATTCAACAACCTGACGCTAGCTGGGGAAATATGTTAAAAGAAGCTCAAGAATACACAAACATAATTTATCGACCTTGGCTTTTAACACCAGGATTTTTAATTTTTATTGCCGTACTTGCCTTTAACGTAATAGGTGATACAATTAGAGATGTGCTTGATCCAAAAAGCAGAAACAGCTAAACTGAAAGGTTAAAATTATGGAAAATCTAATACCACAGTTTGACGTCTCAATTTGCATCCGAATAATATCTTCAGTATTATTAGGCTTTGCCGTCGGGCTTGAGCGTGAAATGACAAACAAGTACGCAGGATTAAGAACAAATATTCTTGTTTGCGTCGGAGCTTGCGTTTTTACTTTAATTTCTATTTACGGATTTCCGATGGTATCAGTTACAGGAGATGAATTTGGTACTCGAGATACGGCTCGTGTTGCAGCACAGGTTGTAACAGGTATAGGTTTTATAGGTGGTGGTACAGTACTAAGACACGGAGCAACAGTGTTTGGGCTTACGACAGCTGCTACTTTATGGGCTGTTGCCAGCATCGGGATGGCTTGCGGTGCCGGAATGTATGGGATTGCGCTTGTTACAACATTCTTATCAATCCTTGTACTTGTATCTGTAAGATTTTTTGAAAAAAATATACTTATTACAAGTACAAAAAATACAATGAGATTGAGAATTGCACTGACTTGTGCTAACGAAAAATCAAACGAAATTTATGATTTTATACTTGAAAAATACCCGAGACTTCGTGAGATTTCTAAAAAGCAAAGCAAACAGGATGAAAACATTACAAAAATAAATGCAGTTATAGATATTAATTCCAAAAATCCTATACAGGCAACTTATAAAGTTTTTAAAAATGTTGGAGGGATAGACTCAATTTCTATTCAGGAGTATAACGAACTGATTTGGAAGTAATTCTCGGAAGTTCCAGCTTGATGTTCTGATGGAAAAAATTATATCTTTTCAATTTCCCTATATTATCTAAACTTTCCAGTAAATCTTTTGATATAGTTTTCTTTGTAGAATTATTTGAACTTAAATAATTGCTGACCTGCGTATCAACATAATGTTTGCAATCCTTATACGGAACCTTTTCCCCGATAGAATAAACCAGTTTTAACACAAACAGGTCATTTTCTGTAAGTGATGTATTCCAATTTCCTCTTGCGCACATAACATCATCAGGATTAGGACTATGTCCCAGCCCAAAAACATGTCCTAACTCGTGCATTAAAAGATGGTATATTTCATTAGAAGTAAATTCATTTCCATTTGCCTGCTGCACACCTATATTTATGGCAAATATATTTAAGGAATTATTCGCTTGTTCACTGTACTGCAATCCTGAATAATTAACCTTTCCCTTTTTCCAGTAAATTTTTATATCTGTGTTTTTTAATGTGTCTATTATGTTGAATTTAATTTTAAAGTCTATAGCTTTTGACCACTCACTCAATGCTTTTTTTGCTAAAGCTATGTATTTTTCCTCATTATGCTTAAGATTTGGAAATGTCAGCGGCGTAATGTAGACATTGTATGACTTTTTTGTCAACAAACGTAACGAGCCGTTTTCCGAAAATTGTGCTGCATCACAATCTATCTTGTAGTTAAATGTGGAAAGGATATACTTATAAAGATTTTTCATAATAATCTTTCTATGTTTAACCAATCAGGTTTAAATTTGCTGCGAGCATTCCACCATTCGTGTAGATTGCATCACCATTTAGTGGGAGGTTTACTCCAAGTTCTCCTCGCATAAAAGATAGTGATGAATTTCCGTTTAAGGAAACATTTCCTCCCAAGAAACTTTGCATACCTATTGCAGGTTCAAAGTATTGTGATTTTACACTTCCAAGCTTAGAAATTTTTTCTGTATTGTTTACCTGTATAACTTTATCTATATTATTAATGTTAAAACTTTCGTTTGGGTCAGTCACTCCAAGTTCTCCTGCAATAGCGTGAGTACTCGGACTAGGGACTAATGGGGCATTGCCTTCGCCAGAAACACCTGCAACCCCACTCGAAGCCGCAACACGACTTGCTACAGCCTGCTGCATAGTCTGCTGTGATATACTTGTTTGCTGGTAAACCTGACTTATTTCCATCTTAATCCCCAAACTGCATTACTACTATTGTAACACATGTAGATTAAGATTTCAACCTTAAGTCTTAGTTATAGCTAAAACCGTCTTCCTTAAGTCTGTCAATAACTTCCTGAAGCTGTTCATCAGAACATACAAAAGATAATCTGAAGTATCCTTCGCCGTGCTCTCCAAAGGCATTCCCAGGAACCAGTACAATACCTGATTTTTCAAGTACAGCTTCACAAAATTCGAAAGCTGATTTGAATCTTCTCGGAATAGGAAGCCACAAATAAAATGTCGTATGAGAAATCTTGTCTTCAGGAATATCCCAACCAAGTTCTCTAAATCCTTTAATCATGATTTCCTGTTTTCTTTTATATCCCAAATTGCCCTGACGAACATACTCATCGCCCTCAGGATCGTTAAGAATTTCGGAACAAGCCTTTTGCAATACTTTAAAAATGCCGTTATCAATAGTAGATTTGCCTTTTCCAAGCCTTTGAACTACAGCAGAATTTCCGCAAATCCAACCCAATCTCCACCCTGTTATTGCATAAGGTTTTGAAAAACTGTAAAATTCAACGGCAATATCTTTTGCCCCTTCAAATTCAAATACGCTAAAAGGTTTTTCTTTTTCGTCAAAATAAAGATCGCAATATGCAGCATCAGAAATTAGCAAAATTTGGTGTTTCTTACAAAATTCAACAACTGATTTCACATACTCTCTTGTCGTACCGATACCCATAGGATTATTAGGGAAGTTTATAATAACCGCCTTAACCTTGTCAGGATTAAATCCATCAGCCTTAAGCTTTGCAAAATATTCTTCCATATCAGGCTTAAAATCATTTTCAGGAGTCAAAGGCACAGGGTATGCATAACCACCTGAGCATTTTATAATCTGCAAATACGAAGCATAACAAGGATCAGGTACCATAAAAATATCTTTTTCATACTTATCATCTCTTTGAGTTGTCAAAAATCTGATTAAATGCGCAATCCCTTCTTTAGAACCGATTAAAGAGAAAATTTCACTGACAGGATCCATATCCACACCGAAACGAGTCTTCATCTTTTTTGCGATAGCTTCTCTGAAATAAAGCTCTCCTCGAGGAGTTGCGTAAAGGTGAATATTTGGTTCATCCATAAGCTCTTTTACTCTATCAAGCAACTTTTGTGGCGGCATCATAGTCGGAGCACCCATTGAAAGTGAAATTGGTGCTCGATTTTTCTTAACAAGTTCATCTCTCAACTCATCAGTTTTTTCTTTCAACTTGAACATAATATATGTGTCCAAGGACATAACATCTTTGTTAAATAATTTTTCTTCTAAAGTTGCCATCTTTTCCTTCTTTCTTTATAACTCTAAGATAATATATTCATCGGGCCTTCTAAAGATGCCGTAACAAATTGTTTTGTATAAGGGTTGTCCTGCCTTAACATCTCATCAGGAGTACCCTCATAAACTATCTTACCACCATATAACATAATCAGCCTGTTTGCAGTTCTGGTAATCGTAGACATCTGGTGAGTAACCACAATTGAAGCCGCATTAGTCTCCTGTTGCAATCTTACGATATAATCCTCAATAAGAGTAGAGGAAATAGGGTCCAAACCTGCCGTCGGCTCATCATACAAAATTGTTTTAGGCTCTGTAACAATTGCTCTTGCAAAGCTTACACGTTTTTGCATACCACCTGACAGCTCAGACGGGAATTTCGTCTCAATTCCCTTCAAACCAACCAGAGCCAACTTATCCGAAACAATTTCTTTCAACTGTTTTTCATTATACTTGTTTCTTAAATCTCTTCTTTCTCTCAAAGCAAAAGAAATATTATCCGCAACGTTTAAAGAATCAAACAACGCCGAATATTGAAATACCATTGCAACATCACCGCTTGAGGTAATAATATCACCGCTATCCTTTTCAATAAGCCCGCATATCAACTTCAAAACAGTACTTTTACCTGAGCCACTAAACCCGACTATAGCAAGAGTTTCGCCATCTTTAACCTCAAACGAGATATTATCCAAAACTTTTTTACCATCAAATGATTTTGTTAAATTTTTAACCTTTATACTCATAAAATATCCTTATCTTAGAAGAAAAATGCTATCGCAAAAATCATATCCCATATAACAATTGCGACAAATGACCAAACAACCGCCTTAGTAGTTGCAAGTCCGACACCTTTAGCACCGCCTGAAGCTTGATACCCGCAAGTACAACTGATAAGTGCAATAGTTCCGCCAAAGCAAAGAGATTTCAACAAACATACGCACAAATCTTTCATATAAATACCAAGCCAAACCGAATCAAAATAAGCTCTATATCCAAGCTCGGTTGTCAAAGCAGTAGTAACAGCACCTGTAATAATACCAAACGCAGATGCGATTATAACAATTACAGGCATCATAATAATACCTGACAAAACTCTCGGCACAAACAAATATCTTATAGGGCTGACTTTTAGAACAGAAAGAGCATCAATTTGCTCCGTAACTCTCATAGTAGCGATTTCAGATGCCATAGATGAGCCTATCATTGATATTATGGCAAAACCTGACATAATAGCTCCAACCTCTCTAACTATCAAAATACTCATCAAAAGCCCGACGAAATTTCCGCCGCCTTGCTTAACCATCTCAGATGCAACCTGAGAAGTTACGATTATTGAAGTCATACCAACAATAGATAACGTAATAGGCAAAGAGCTTATACCAAACCTCACACACTGATCCATCAGCTCTTTAAAATTAATCTGCAGCGTAAGAATATATTTTAAAGTTCCAAATCCGGTTTCGACAATACCGCCAAAAGTCGTCAAAAAATCAACAAGCTCTCTAAAAAAAATCCTAAAAATTTTATATGTAGTTGATTGTCTTAAATATTGTCTAAACGTTACCATTCCTAAATTATATCAAAAATTACACATCAAAGTCAATTTTATAAGATTGAGAATGTATAAAAAAAGAAGCTTTATAAAAAAGCTTCTTTTTTTAATCTAATGTTTTTCCGTAATTTTGTTTTTCTCATCAACCATAACAATGGTAGGAGTATGAGCTTCGATATCCTTTGGCTCAAGATAAGCATAGGAAATAATTATAACCTTATCCCCAGGCTGAACCTTTCTTGCAGCAGCGCCGTTCAAACAAATGCAGCCGGAATCACGTTTACCCTTTATAACATAAGTTTGAAATCTTTCACCGTTATTGATATCCAAAATGTCAACTTTTTGCCATTCTCTGATTTTAGCTGCATCCATCAAACCTTCATCGATTGTAATGGAACCAACATAATTCAAATTAGCATCAGTGACAGTTGCTCTATGTATTTTTGAAAATAAAAATTCTTGTAACATCTTCTCTTTCCTCACTTAATATGTTATCACAAAAAAATACGACGTCCAAATCGGACCATCGTATTTTTAAGTTTTATAAAATTAACATTAATCTATTGATTCTTGCATAATTTCGAAAGGCTTTTCCATGACTTTCATAGTAGCTTCATCAATAATACCGCGTTTCAATTCGGTAAATGTTGCTTTTTTAGAGTTAAATTTTCTCTTCAAAAATTCATAAGAAACTTTTGGATCACACTTGTCCCCGCAAGTAAATAAATCAACTGCCGCATAACCGAGTTCCGGCCAAGTATGTATTGCTAAGTGACTTTCTGAAATAATTACAACACCCGAAACTCCATACGGATTAAACATATGGAAACATTTTTGTACAATAGTTGCACCACATTCTAGAGCTGCGTCAACCATGTATTTTTCTACTTTATCAATGCTATTTAAAGTGTTGGGGTCGCAATCAAAAAATTCAGCCAGTACATGTTGTCCCAAGTGGATTTCTTTTTTACCGTTCTCAAACGCTGTAAATGGTGAAGTTATTGCCAATTCATGTGCCTCCTTTTATACTATGTATATTTAACTACCAAAAAATTGCTTTCGCTATTACATATTACAATAAAAAACGAAAATTTTGTAAATTTTACACTTAAAATTTTTATTAATAAAAATTTTTCTTTTATAACATGCCCCAAAATCACGCTCCACACATCATTCGACAGCATTATTTTTATTAAGAATTATTAAACTTTAATTACATAAGTTGCAAATTCCTATTTTAATCATACAATTGAGCCATGAGTAAAATTTTGGTTATAGATGACGATACAGCGATAAACGAGCTTATAAAAGTAAACCTTGAACTTGAAGGACACAAAGTAATACAAGCTTACGACGGGATAAAGGGATTTGCATTGTGCAAACAAGAATTACCGGCACTTGTTGTACTTGACGTTATGATGCCTGAGGTTGACGGATTTACGGTTGCTCAAAGAATTCGAAAAAATGAGAATACAAAAGATATCCCAATTCTTATGTTAACAGCACTTTCTCAATTAAACGACAAAGTTAACGGGTTCAATATCGGAGTTGACGATTATTTGGTCAAACCTTTTGAAATGGAAGAGTTAAAAGTAAGAGTGCGAGCACTCTTAAAGCGAACAAACCAAATTCCGAAATCCGCATCAACAAGAGATTTACTGACACTTGGCGAAGTAACCCTTCTGCCTGAAACTTACAGCGTAAAAATTAATGAAAAAATCGCAAAATTAACCCCAATTGAGTTTGATATTCTCAATTTGCTATTCCAAAATCACGGGAATATGGTATCATCCGCTCAATTATTAAAAGATATTTGGGGATATTCACCTGATGATGATATTGAAACCATCAGAGTACATATAAGACATTTAAGAAGCAAACTTGATAAAATATCAGACGGTAAAAAGTATATTGAGACAATATACGGCGGCGGATACAAATTCAGCGTTTAATAATTAGCCATTACAAAATATCTAAAGGATCAACATCCACAGCCAGTTTAACGTCTTTTGGCATAGTTATTTTATTCAAATAACTTGATATAAAGTTATGCCCTTTGACATCCAATTTATTTTTAATAATTATCTGAAAGCGATAATAACTGTTTATTCTCTCAATAACACAAGGAGTAGGGCCGAGAACTTCCAGCCGTTCAGAAATCCCGTATTTTTCAATTATCGTACACAAACTAAGAGCAATTTCAGCTGCAGCTTTTTCTGCTCTATAATTATTCATTGAACTTATAATCAACCTTACCATTTTACTGTATGGCGGGTAATCAAACTCTTCTCTTGCGATGATTTCTTTTTCGTAAAACTCTCTGTAATTTTGGGATTTTGCACTTTCAAGCGCATAAAATTCGGGATTATAAGTTTGGAAAAATACTCGACCTGTAAACTCTCCACGCCCAGCACGTCCTGCAACTTGAGTCAAAAGCTGGAACCCTCTCTCAGAAGATCTGAAATCAGGAAGATTAAAGCTTGCATCAGCAGAAATTACTCCCACCAAAGTAACATTAGGGTTATCAAGTCCTTTTGCAATCATCTGTGTCCCGACCAGAATATCTATATCACCCTTCTGAAAACGCTCTAACAATCTTATATGTTCGCCTTTTCGGACTAACACATCACTATCTATTCGCTCAACATTATATTCAGGGAACAATTCCTGAACATACTGCTCTATTTTTTGAGTTCCCGTTCCGCTAATTTTTAAAGCATCAGAACCGCATTCAGGGCAAGTATCAGGGAAATATTCAATATGATTACAATAATGGCATTTCAAATGTTTATCCTTTGAGTGCCAAATCATTGGAATTGCGCAGTTCGGACACTCAATAACATGCCCGCAAGCCTGACACTGCGTAAATGTCGCAAACCCCCTTCTGTTTATCAACAGAATTACTTGCTGCTTATTATCAAGAGTTTCTTGAATAGCAGTCTGTAAAGGTTTTGAGATAACGCTTTTATAAGCTGCACGTGAATGTTCCTGCATATTAACGACAGTAACAGGTGCAATCGGTGCATTTCTGTACCTGTGTTTCATCTCAAAAAGATTTCCTGAATTTATAGCTCGGTAATAAACAGAAATATCAGGAGTCGCAGAACCCAAAAGAAGAGGACAATTATGAAATTCTGCAAGCTTTTGAGCAACAACTTTCGCATCATATCGAGGAGCAGGGTTTGTCTGTTTATAAGCTCCTTCATGCTCTTCATCAATGATAATAAGTCCGATATTTTTCAGAGGGGCGAAAACCGCAGACCTTGCACCTGCAAGAATTTTTATATCATCACGATAAAGTCTCTGCCAAACATCATACCTTTCGCCCTCAGAAATACTGCTGTGCCAAATTGCAACATCTCTTGTCCCGAAATTTTTTGCCAAACGTTTTGTAAGCTGAGATGCCAACGCAATCTCCGGCACCAAAAACAAAACATTTTTCCCACTGTTCAAACAATCATTGATTAACTGAAAATAAACTTCAGTCTTCCCAGAAGCCGTTACCCCGTGCAAAAGCATCGTAAGAGGCGGAATAACAACATCCTCATCAGCATTTTTCTTCTTTTCGACATAATCTTTTATAGCCTTACTTATTCCATCATAAGCTGCTTTTTGTTCATCTTCCAACTCAAATAATGGTTCTCTCGTATCTATGTTCAAAATATCAAGAGGATTTCGGTACAACTCTTCCTCGCTAATCTTTAAACACCCAAGATCTGCAAGTTTTTTGACGGTTGCTCTTGTAGTTTTGGCCAACTTTTCAAATGCAATAAGCGGAGTCTTGCCCATTTTTTCAAGCATTTCCAAAACAGCATATTGCCTTTTTGTTGCCCCGTCATATTTTACAAACTCAACAACCTGCTCTGTTTTAGAAGCCTTCTCGATAAGCTTCATCGGAATAGCAGCATTCAAAACAGTAACCAAATCACAACAGTAATAATTCGCCACCCACTCCAAAAGCTTTAAATAATCTATCGAAAACAAAGGAGTCTCATCGAGAATTTTATTAATCTTTTTAGCCCTGATTTCCTCAGGCAAATAATCAGAAAACCCAACACAAAAAGCATTAATTAATCCCTGACGTCCGAAAGGAACCAAAATCGCTTGTCCGATTTTAATTTTATCTTTCATCTCATCAGGGATTAAATAACTAAAAGTTCTAACGCCCAACCCTTTAATATTCACCAGAGCCAATGCGTATTTATGAGAATTTTTTGGAGCAAAATCACTAGTATCAAACAATTTATTCTCAACCATATTATGCCCCCTAAAACTTCTATTCAGCCATAAATTCTTTCTTAGCTTCTTCAATAGCTTCAGATAACAAATCTAACTGATCAGGCGAAAAAGTTACACCCTTTTTAGTCGGCAACCAAGTAGCACCGTCATCAGTTGTATAAAATATTCTCATATTCAAATAACTTCTGCCTTTATATTCACTAACAGAAATTTGTAATTGTTCAGTATCGCTTCTTTCTATAGTAGCCAAAATTTTTGCATCAGCCATCATCAATCTCCTTAATTAAACATGTGACAGACTTATAATAACACAAATATTCAACAGTTAAAAAATAAATAACTCTAATCTACAGAGAAAATATCTCTAATATCATCCATAGTAAGAGATTTTACAATATTTCTGTCAATCGAAATAACGCTGTCTACAAGATTACGTTTAACCGTCTTAAGTTTCTGAATTTTCTCTTCTACTGTATTTTTTGTAATAAGCCTGTAAACAAAAACTTTTTTAGTCTGCCCGATACGGTAAGCACGGTCAGTAGCCTGATCTTCAACAGCAGGATTCCACCAAGGGTCATAATGTATAACATAATCAGCTCCGGTCAAGTTCAAACCGGTACCGCCGGCCTTCAAGCTGATAAGGAATATCGGTATTTTGCTGTTATTAAATCTCTCAACAGCAGCTTGTCTGTCTTTAGTCTTACCTGTCAAATACTCATACTCAATACCTTCACGCTCAAGCCAGCCTTTTATAATATCCAACATATTTACAAATTGGCTGAATAAAAGCACTCTATGACCTTCTGATATAATTTCTTCCAACAAAACTTTTAGCTTTTCAAATTTACCGGAAGAATTTATATGCTTAACATTTTCCTTATCATAAAGTCGTGGGTGACAGCATATCTGACGCAAACGCAAAAGCGCAGAAAAAATTGACAACCGGCTTTTCTCAAGCCCGTTTTGTTCAATACTTTTGAACAATTCTTCTTTAGTACTGTCAAGCACCTGAAGATAAAAATCTTTTTGCTCATCCGTAAGCTCGCAATAAGCAATATTTTCAACCTTATCAGGCAAATCTTTCGCAACATCGCGTTTCATACGACGCAAGATGAACGGGAATATTTGTAATTTCAGGCGTTTTTCAACAGTTTTATCCTGTCTTTCCATAATAGGGTTAACATATCTTGCATTAAACTCGGCAGCCGAAAGTAAAAATCCCGGCATAAGAAAATCAAATACCGACCACAACTCTTCAAGCTTGTTCTCTATCGGAGTACCTGAAAGTGCAAGTTTATGTGATGATGTAAGATTTTTAACGGCTTGTGCAGTCTGAGACATAGCGTTTTTAATATTCTGAGATTCATCAAGAATTACATACCTGAAATTTATATTCTTCAACTTGTTAATATCACGTCTTATAAGCGCATAACTCGTTATAACTACATCATAATTAGGAATTTCTTTAAACAAACTTTTTCTGTCTGCGCCTGACAGTTTCAGGCAAGACAACTCAGGCGCAAACTTTTGAATTTCAGCTTCCCAGTTAAACACAACAGTTGTAGGGCAGATAACAAGTGTTGGCATAGGCCCGTCAACTTCTTTTGCCTTTTGCAAAACAGTCAATGCCTGAAGTGTTTTACCAAGACCCATATCATCAGCCAAGATACAATTCAAGCCATATTTATACATAAACCACAACCAGCCGTATCCCTTTAACTGATACTCACGGAATTCAGCCGTTGCATGTTTTGGAAGCTCCAGACCTTCATCAGTTGAAAACGTCGATATTTGTTCCCAAAATTTCTTAAATTCATCACTCAAAACCAATTCAACATTAAGGTTCTTCAACTCAGACAACAAACCTGCACGATACGTTTTTACAATAAACTTGTTCTCATCATTACGATAAACATCAAAAGAATTGAACGCCCTCATCATTGCATAAATATCTTGAGCCGGAAATTCAACAAAACCTAAACTCCTGATTCTGGAATATTTCTCACCGTTTTGAATAGTTTCATAAATCTCATCAAAATCTATAATCTCTTCGCCAACCTGACCATACAACTGAATTTCAAAACTGTCTTGAGATTCTTCCGAGAAATCAACTTTCGCACACATCCTGAACGGAGAATCAATAAGCTTAAAGAAGTTCATATCATCTTTTTCAACAAACTTCCAACCTTCACCAGCCTGCTTGATATAGTAATTGTAAAAATCAATTGCATTTTCTTTTTCCAAAGCCAAATTATTTGTCTGCATTGGAACAAATTTACAAGCCAAAAGCATATTATAAGCATCCTGCTCGTGCTTGAAATTCCTTTTAATCCAATAAACAAAATCTTCTCCAGGCTTTTTCACGGAAATATAAGGTGACTTATCAACCTGTTTTGAAAACGGTACTCTAACACCGTCATATTCAAATTCCAATTCAGCCTTCAATGACTGATCATAATCGATACCCAAAGTTACAATATTGAGAGGAGGTCTTTCCTCAAGCATCAACTTAGAAATATTCTCATCAATATTAACTTCCATAATCTCTCGCAATTTAGGAAGCTCTTCATAAATAAATTTACCGCCGTCAGAATCTTTCAAATCCGTGAATGAAGATTTTAAAATATTCTGAGGTATAGACTGCATTGCAATATTTGTAGGGAAAATAATATTCTTATATCTGCCCCATTTCAAATGTCTTGAAAAATATCTTACTTCTTCAAGAGGATAAACATCATCTTTATCAGGACGTTTCCATTCCAAAGAAAGCAATATTGTACCGCCCTGAGAAGCGTTTACATTCAAAACAAGCTTCCACTCGTCATCAACAAACTTCAAACGTTCTTTTGTCTTTTCATCCAGAACTTCATCAGCCATTTTTAAAAGCGAAAACATTGGCCCAAATTTTGTAATCGGGATATCATACCATCCGGCCTTCTTGTCCTGTCTTGAAATCATTAACAACTGTTTAAAAATTTCAATTTCAACTTTTTGAGAATTATTCAGCTCAAAATCAGGATTTTGTTTTTGCGCTTCTATCAAAGCCCTTAAAATATTTTCAATCTGTCTTACGATTTTCCCAGTTTCACGAGATCTGACAAGTATAGAGAAGAAATTCGCCTTACGTTTAGGGTTAAAATGGAAGATATAACTACCTTCAGGCTCTGTTGTAAGAGCTGTGTTTTCATCAGGAAAGCTCGGTTCAATCCCGAATTTTGTCTCTAACCAATCCTCGTAAGCGTGCTCATCAATTGCTTTGAGCCCAACTGCAACAGCGTGCTTGCACCATTCCTCTTTCAAAGGACAATTACAACGCGCCTCGACTTTATTCTTCTTGAAAATCAAATCGGTATTATAATGATCCTGAAAATTTCCTTTTACCTTACCCATGTAAAAGTTCTTCTCAGGATAAGTATCGAAAACCATATCCTTCAGATGATATTCGTAACCTCTGCGCCAGCTGCCTGCACTTGCATGTTCTTTTATATACTTGTAATTAAATTCTTCAGGACTCATCAATCTTTCAGAGTATCTCTTTCCTACACAATTAAGGGTGTAACGCCGAATATAGATAGTTTAAAATCTATAAACCCTTATTATCAGCAATACCAATATACCACAATTAGAAAAAAAATCAAGCACTTTACACAAAACACTTAACCCGAAAAGCTCAAGTTTTATAAAATAAAACTGCCTGAAAACTAACGATTTATGGTACAATAAAACTATGCAATATTTTTATTACTATACAATAAAAGATTACACTTTCACAATAATAGCTGATGAAAATGCCGTTTTGGAATTAAAATTTGGAAAAACAGAACCTCATAATGCGCTTTTTCAAAAATCAGATATCATAAAAAAGGCAATATTGGAATTGGATGAATATTTCAGCGGGGAAAGAAAAACATTTGATGTAAACCTTAACCCGCAAGGAACAGAATTTCAACGCAAAGTATGGGAAAAGCTAAGAGAAATTCCATACGGCAAAACAGTTTCATACAAAAAACTTGCAGAAATGACAGGAAACATTAAAGCCTCACGAGCAGTCGGAATGGCAAATAATAAAAACCCTGTCCCTATACTTATCCCCTGCCACAGAGTAATCGGTTCTAACGGAAATCTTGTGGGATACGCAGGCGGACTGGAGTTAAAAAGAGAATTAATTAATATGGAGAAAAAATATGCAAACGATTAAAGTAACAAAAATGCAAGGATGCGGCAATGACTTTGTCATAATTGATTACGAAGAATACAAAAAAACAGGACTTGAAATGCCTGAACTTGCAAAAAAAATATGCAACAGAAATTTTGGAATCGGAGCAGACGGAATGATTATCCCTCGCACTGACGTAAAAGATACAGATATCGGGTGGTATTTTTACAACTCTGACGGAAGTACTGCTCAAATGTGCGGGAATGGAATGAGATGCTTTGCAAAATACGTTTATGAAAAAGGACTTGTCAATAAGAAGCAATTTTCAGTAGAAACATTAGCAGGCGTGATAAAACCTGAAATACTCGAAGACGGACTGGTAAGAGTTGATATGGGAATCCCTATTTTAGAAGAGGCAAAAATCCCGTTTAAAGGAGAAAGAAAAATCACAGCCCTGGATAAAACATTTGAAATTACCCCTGTTTCAATGGGGAACCCTCATTGCATAATATTTACTGACAATGACCCTATGGAATTGGCAGTTAAATATGGACCTTCAATAGAAAAACATCCGTATTTTCCAGAAAAAACGAACACGGAATTTGTAAAAGTGCTATCAAAAAATGAAATAGAGATGAGAGTGTACGAACGCGGCTGTGGAATAACACTTGCTTGCGGTACGGGAGCTTGCGCGTCTCAAGTCGCTTGTATTTTAAATAACTTAACAGAAAGTAAAGTAAAAGTTAACTTGCTTGGAGGAGCCGTATTCGTTGAGTGGCAAGGGAATAGAGAAAATCCTAATAAAAATATTTTCTTAACCGGCCCTGCTAATTACAGCTTTATTGCCGATTACATCTTGTAATTGTGAATATTTTCATGGTATCATCGGAATATAACGAAAAGGAGACATATAAAAATGAAAAATTATGATTTATTAACTATCTTCAAGCCAAACTTGGACTCTGAAGAAGTAGATAAAATAATCGCTAAAATCGAAGAAACAGTTGTAAATTTTGGCGGTAAAGTTGAATCTACTGACAAAATCGGAAGAAAAAAATTAGCTTATGATATTCAAAATTTCAGAGACGGATTTTTCTTCTCAGCAATTTTGAGCTTACCTGCTGATCAGGTTGCAGAATTCAGAAGACAATTAAGATTAAACGACAGCATTTTAAGAACAATGTTTATGGAAGCTTCTGAAAAGGCATCTGTATAGACAAACATTAGTGCGAAAGTTCGCAAGAAAGGGATAAAATGTCATTAGCTAAAGCTGTAGTAACAGGAACACTATACAGAGCACCTGAAAAACGCTTCACTCAAAATAACATAGCTGTATCAGCATTTATTTTGAACATTGGAGATCGTGATGAGATGCTTTTGCGAGTAGTGTCCAAGAGAAATACTCTTGATGAGATAGTTTCATCATTATCAAAAGGGGACAGAGTTCTCGTTGAGGGTAGACTCCAGACCGCGACAGTAAAATCTGACGATGGCTCTGAAAGAAAGATATATGAGATAGAAGCTTCAACAATCGAAAGAATTGGCGAAGGGAACGGCTCAGTATCAACAGCACCTGAAAGCTCAAAATTTGGAACTGAAGAAATCGTAAAAATTGAATCTGATGATTTTTCAAATGAGCTGATTGGCGAAGACGAAATCCCGTTTTAAACAATACATACCCCAAAATAAAGGACAATTGAATAATGACAGCAAATAAATTTGCAGTAGCCGGAATTCAAAGAGCAAAGGCTATGAGGCCAAAAGTAACAAGGCCAAAAAGTCAGTTAGGATATAAATATTTTAAACCAACAGAATTAAAGACTGACGTATTCCAAAAAACAAATAAAACAAATGAAAAAGTAAGTAATAACAAGGCTAGAAAGGCAATATAAAAAATGGCAAGACAAGATAATTCAGATAAGAAAAAACGTAAGAATTGCAGTCTTTGTGCAGATAAGGTAACATCTATCGATTACAAAGACGCAGCAAAACTAAAAAGATATCTGACTGAAGCTGGAAAGATTATTCCACGCAGAATTACAGGAAACTGCGCAGCTCACCAACGTATGATCGCAAAAGCAATCAAACGTGCAAGAGAAGCAGCTATCATTAGTTACGTTTTTGACTAATTAGATTACAAAAAAAACAGGTTCCGGAAATTTCCGGAACCTGCTTTTTTTATGCATTATTTTTATTATTAACGTTTGTTTGCTGTTTTCTATATTCTTCAGTACCTGGGAATGAGTTTGAACCAGTAATCTTCTTCGTAAGCCAATATTGGATTTTTGGAATGAACGTCGACAAGAACAATGCGGATACAACAAAACCACTGCCCCAGTTGAGAACATTTTTCCAGAAATTAGCCTTGCACGCTTTTTCAAGGACTTCTGCAGTAATATCTTTTTGCGATTTTTTAGCTTTTTCGATGATTTGCTCAACAAAATACTTAAGGTCATCATCAACAAGCTTAACTGAATCGTCGGAGATAAATTTATATGGGTTAAGGAAGCTTGCAATACCACTTTTCTCTTTGCCAAATGCCAATGAATATAGATTTTTAAGGAACTCAGGATCGTTCAGATATCCGCCCTTAAAGACTCTTTCGGCCTGATCAATAGTAATTCTGCCGACCCCTTGGACTTTCGGCTGCAATTCTGACATGTGTTGTGCTATTTCTGTATACTTAGCAACATCAGAAGCATCAACAAATGATGGAATCTTAGACTTAAATTCTTCTATTGACATAAATCCGTTCTTAAATTCATCTTTTATTGATTGAGGTATCTGTATCTTGCCTTCGCCAAACATCTCTTTTGCAAGTGCATCAGGCTTAATAGATCCGTTATATTTTTCATTAACAAGATTTGTCATTAATTCTTTTGTATAATGTGCATTCAAGGAATCAACCCTTGTCTTTCTTCCGTTTTGTTCAATCTGGTTCAACCATCTGTTCATATTTGGCATGTTAAACATGTAGAAATATATTGAGGTTAAATCTCTAAACAAAATTTCACGGCGTTCATCATTATTTCTTGCACTGATAGTTCTTCCGCCGGCAGTTCCAATATCAGTTGATAACAACTGCCATGTAGTATTATTCTCAAGATTAAACGCAAGAGAAAGAAGCGGTGAACCTGCTCCGAAGTTTATGTTTTTCTTATCTTCGCCGGATTTTGCAATAAATTTATCCATACTCTCCGGTCTCAACAATTGTGAATATTGATTTGGAGCCTGCAATTGTTCTTGTGCCTTTTTAGGGTCATTTCTGTGATAATACTTCGTTATTCTCTGGTTAAGTTTTGGAACAACAAAACCTATCATAGCATTTGCCATCAAAATACTGGTAATAAGTTTAGCTGATTTAAACTTAGCAATCTGACTCTCAGTAAATTTCTTACCGGACTTCGTGCTGGTTTCAAGATGCAAGAAGTTTGCAAGAGGATTTCTTGCTCTGTCACTGCCAAGATCAAAATTAGCAGTTCTTAAGCCTAAAATCCACTTACCAATCTTGTCATTAATAGCGTTAAACGCTTTAACACCACCCAGCCAAAATACTGCACCTGTAAATTCTTCCGTAATTCTCTCTCTGCCTTCGTCAAACCCTCCGCGTTGATATGCCTGATAAGTTCTTCCGGCTTCAACAAAACTCTCTAACAGAATAAATCTGGCAAGACCGCCACTTGCCATACTTTTCATAAATCTATGTGATGCTAAAGGTTTATATGCGTTTAACGAAGGGATTATAGCCATAATTAAATTTCACCTACCCAGAAAATAAATCCTCTCAAGATTTTTTTTTGCTTTGAATAAATTATTTTTTAAAATTTCGTTACAAAATTAATTAATAAGAATTGTTAAAATTATAATTATATATGACAATGTTTTTTCTTCATTGTTTTTGTTATGATGTAATTGAAGGTTAGGAAAATGTCAATACAACCGATAAACATATACAATCAAAAAAATTATACAAATTTTACAAATAACAACAACCCTAACAAAAAGCAGTCAGCAAAAACTCAACTCGGTATAGCAGCGACCTCCGCTCTTGGAGTAGCATCAGCAGTTGCGCTGGTTGCAAAACGTCAAGGGTTTTCTTTAAAACTATCGAGCATTAAAAATACACCAATCAAAGATTGGGCTATATTCAAAATTACTGATAAGAACCGACCTGAGGAGAAGGTTATGAAGTTTAAGGCTCCTCAAATTTTAACTATCGGAGCTGGTTCCGTAATAGGCGGGCTTGCTGGTGGAGCTATATTTGATAAAAAAGAAAATTTATCTTCTAAATGCAGTGAAGCTGTTAGCCAATTTATCGGAGATATATCAATTCCTCTGATGTTTGTTGCACTACCTACTGACGCTTACAAAAAGTTTGAAGATTTGGCGGCAAAAGAGACAAAACATGCTAATTTGAAAAGAATTTCTTCCTTTATTCAAGGGAATAAATTTTTAAGAGTACTGTGCCCGACAATTGTAAGCGGTTCAAGCCTTGCTCTCGGAATCATTACAGGAAACAAAGTATCAAACAAGATTAACGAAAAAGTTCATGGTGTTAAACAAAATAGAGGAATAAAAATAACAGACTTTGCGCCACACTTGGATGATGTATGTTTGGCTATAACACTAATGGCAGACAAATCACCGGTGGGGGATATTATCTCCAAATTTGTCCCTGTAGCATTAACAATTGCCGGAATTGAAACAGGATCTGCACAAAATACTAAAAATACTAAAAACACTAAAAATACAAAATCATAATTTTAGCAACGAGATATCATTTTCCAATTTAATCTCAAAGGCTGTATTTTCAGGAATATTTATGTCTTTGCCTCTGGTAAAGAAGCAAACTATCGGAGCGACAAACAAGTCTGCTATCTGGAGTGCTGCGCCGCCTAAGTAATAAAAAGGTCTTAGAGGAACTGTTATATTTTCACAACTGTATTGACATGGATCTTTATAAACTTTGTCGATAGTAACGGTTCCATTGTTTGCGACATTAGCCAAATTACTAAAATATATGGAAGTACCTGCTAAAACTCCGCCAAGCACCTGTCTTTCACCCATCCTTGTAATATAAGCTTCCGCAGGATATGTAATATTATCTACCTTTATTTTATTTATAAAAAGCTTCAACGTTCCGCTTCTGCCAACTAATCTTGGAGGCTTGTTCTCCACAATTTCTCCAGTAAACATTACTTTTGACAACTCTTGCTTGTAAAATAAATCAACATCTCTTATTACATCAAAATCAATTAAAGTTCCTATAGGAGTGTTTGAATCCATAGGCTGTTTAGATCTAACTATAAATTTACGACCCTTTTCAAGTTTTATTGCCTCTAACTCTTTTCCTTCAAGACAACTGTATTTACCTTTCGGGAGATTATTCTCTTGAATATTTGCTGTCGGACACAAATCGGCAGATTCTGTTCCGTCTAGATTTATTTCTTCCGAATAAACTAAATTTTGAGACAAAAACACACTCAAAAGTAATAAAACACATATTGCTTTTTTCATAAATAATCCTTTAACACATATGGGGTATTACACACTATAAAAGGCAACTTGGTTGACCTTAAGTATGTATATAGTATTAAAAACAAGCCTCTAAACAATCATACAAAAAACTGATTGCAAATAAAAATCAGCGATATCAAATTGCTACTTGTTAAATATACTAACGGATTGACATCACAAAGAAACACCTTCCACTACATACTGGAAGGTGTCTTCTTTTATCTTACTTTACTTTATACTTTATATTCCTATTTATTTTACAAGTTTTGCAATCTCAGCAGTTATGTCTTCTCCACCGTATAAAACTGTTGATTTAGCAATAACTATGCTATATCCTTTTGCTTTTGCCTGAGCTGCTATTGTATCCGAGATACTCTTGTCGATTGCTGCAAGCTTCTGAGCATAATCCTTTGCATTAGCCTCTTTTTTCTTTGCTAATTCATCATTGTATTTTTTCAACAATTTTTGCTTATTTGCATCTGTCGATTGTTTTTTAACATCATTATTTACTGTTTCTAACCATTTTTGAAGATCTTGAGCTTTTTTAATTTGCTCATCCTTAAGAGTTTTAACTTGTGATGATTTTGCAACTATGGTAGGAACATCCACGACTGCAATTTTTTGAGCCGCGATATCTGATTTCGCAAAGTTATTAGACCCCAAAACAATTCCTACTGCCAAACAAGCAATTGCTACTATTTTTGAATTTATTTTCATAATTTCCCTCTCTTTCAATTTATTACAGTGAACTTACCTTGTTTTTCTTAACATCTCTTTTTGAAAGTCCTTGCAGTTGTTTTTTTGAATTTATTACACTGAAGGCATTTTTCGGAGTGACAATTTCATCAATCTGATTTTTAATAATTCCTTGACCCAACATTTTTTCGTAATTATTTTGATATGCTTTTTGTGTCGGGATTGTATAAACTAATGTATCAGTCTTTTCAATTGTCTTTTCGCCTACCTTAGTATTCTTTAGAGCAGCTTCTGTAGATGAAGTTAATGAATTATTCATACTACTGTAATTTCCATCTTTATTGATTGTAAGCCCCTGAGCTTGTCTCGCTACGTTAACACTATCGGTTATGATATTATCACTTCCATTAATTATGAGTTGCGCAGGCTGCTTACTCAAATAAAACTGAACATCTGCATTAATAACAGGTTTCAAACTAGTATTATCTATAACTATATGTTTGTTTACTACATCCAATGTTCCGCCTTGTCCAACTACCATATTCTGAATTGCCAAATTAGATGAAGTAGTGTGGATATTTATGTTATTTACGTTTAACTTATCAATATTAATATCATCATCTGTCGTGAGTTGATAAGAGCCTGTTGTTATATCAGACCAATTTGCACCTGCACCATCTGTCGAAACTGATATTGAATCATTTGCATTCATAGAAATTTTGTTTCCTTCTGCAAGAGTTATATTCAAAGGTTTCTCAGATGTGCTAATTGATTGACCCGCATTTAATGTGATATTTTGTGCATTTATATTTGTACCATTATCATTACGTCCGTTGTATATTGACTTACCTGAATTGATTTCAACGTTGGTTGCATAATCTTTTGTATTACCTACAATAGAACCTATATTCAGGTCATTAGATGCATTGATAACAAGATTATCAACTTTTGAATTTATATTACCAGCCAAATTCATCTCGTCAATTGTAACGTCTTTAGAATTTGCATTTAAGTCGCCCGTAATATCTGCATTCGCAATTGATATTGTCTTGTCAGCATTAATTGTTGCATTGCCTCCAACTGTCAACTTGCCTTCAACATTTGTATCACCAGATGTGTTAGTAAACTCACCATTTACATTTAAATCAGCGATTGTTGTTGTATCAGTTGTCGTTATATTTCCATATTCTGAAATTGTAGTACCTGCGATATCTGCCGTTACAGAATTAGTTGTCAAATTATTTAATTCCGCATTCTCAGTAACAATAGAATTTGATGTATTTACCAAATTACCATCTGTTGTTACATTAGAAAGTTTTGTTTCGTCCTTTGACTTAACTGTGATATTCTTAGCAGAAATATCACCGGTCAAAACTGTATCAGCAGTACTGTTAATATTTAAACTTTCACCTGCCGTACTGTTTTGTACTGCGATAGATAACCCATCAGCTGCTGTAATATTAGAAATACCGTTTACACTGGATTCAATAACATTCAAATCATTATGAAGGCCCTTAATATAAGCATTTTGAGCACCGTAAGTCAAACCTTGTGCCAAATCATTGCTCTTTGTATCAACAGTAAAGTACTTAATTGGAGAGCCGATATCATTTTTAGCATTTAAAACGATATTGTCAGCACTTACATTTGCTTTATCCTCGTCAATTGCAGCATTTGTAATATTGCCTGCAGAGCTTAATACAACATTACCTAACGTGCTGTCAGAAGTTGTTTCTC
Organism: uncultured bacterium; assembly: GCA_949283255.1. GTDB lineage: Bacteria > Cyanobacteriota > Vampirovibrionia > Gastranaerophilales > Gastranaerophilaceae > UBA1221. Next base: position 83,927 of record CASDRS010000005.1, read on the forward strand.
CTGTTTCGGAGTTGTATGTGTTATATGAACGAATTTCATTAATTTTTAGGTCTTTATCAGATGTTAAATAAACATCCTCGCCATTGCCTGCGTATGCTGTAATATCTCTGTTTGCTGACAATTTAACAGCAGAGTCGCTTTCTCCGATACTTCCGTTGCTTGCAGATAATACTATCTGTTCACCTTTTATTGAAGAATTGCTATCAGCATTCAAGATGGCTTTTTCAGAAGTAATAAAGACATTCTTAGAAGCTTGGACTGTACCAATTTTCATATCTTTAAGTCCGTCAGCATAATCTTCCAATGCAGCCTGACGTTCTTCTTCCGTTGTCATCTGAGCCAAATCTTCTTGAGCAATTTCTTTTTTAGATATTAACGAAATCGAAACATCACTCATTATTCCTGATAAGATTTTACCTCAACAGAACCTGCTTTTGTTACTACGTAAGCGTCATCGCCAGGATTATACGTAATTGTATTAACATTAGCACCGTCTGCTCTTGTTGCAGAAGATTGACCGCCCCAGTTACCGTTTCCGCTTGTTTTACCAGTTGATGTTGTCACGATTTTACCATCACTGCCTACTTGTGCAGTGTATGTACCGGAGTTGTTAGCCAACCAATTTTGATCTTCAAGATTGTTTTGTGTTACTTTATCAAAATTTGATCCGGCTTTATCTGTATCAGAAAATTTAAAGTCGTTTATTGTTAATTTTCCTTGGAATTTTCCATCTGCACTGATTGCACTCGTTACTAAGTCAGAATTTGAATTATTTACAACATCTATATGTCCGTAACCGTTTACGAGAACAATTTTACCATTATTTGATGTGCTTATAACATTACCTGTTAACGTAATATTTCCGCCTTGAATTTCAGCTTTGAACAGATGGATATCACCTTTCACGTTATTAACATCAGATGTATCACTTGGTTTGAAATAAGCTTTTATCATCCCTAAATCAGAATCAAGCTGACCGTTTCCTTCAAGGTTAAGATAGTAATAACCGTCAGAAACACCTTTTTCCATTTTGGTTTCTACACCGTTTACAACCTGATAATAATCTTCGCCTTTTTTGATTACCGTAAATTCAGGAATAGTAACTGATTTGATTTCAGAACCGCTTTGTACAAGCCCATTGAGATCAATAATTTTTGATGCAATATCAATATCGCCTGACGCTATGATTGCACCATTGCTAGAATCCCCACCTACAATAACAGTATTTGTACTGTAATTTTGAGTATATCCGCCGTTTGGAACAGATATTTTTAAATCCTTTGCTGTAATTGAGCCGTCAGATAAGATGTTACCTGTATTGTTTACGAAACTTACAAGCCCGTTTACGTTCTCTACATTACCGCGGAAGACCATATCACCGTAACCATCTTTGGTACCTAACTTAATAGTAGGATCATTAGCATCTACAGTATTTTTTATTGATATTCTGTATTCATTATTATTGTTCAATATATTTTTAGTAATTGAAGAAGCAATATTCGAACCGTTAATATTTCCTGTAATATCTCTTCCGATTTGAATATCCTGATAAACGCTATAGTATTAGTTTTAAAATAGAAAAATTAAGATAATTCTTGGACAGTAATCAGACAATCAAGACCAGTAAAAGACCATTTTGTAACATATAAAACGATTACTTCCGACTAGCAAAAGTCAAGCACAAAGCCAACTTTGCCGAATAATCTTTTTATGCGAACAGATAAAATGTCCCGTTAAATTACAATTAAATGTAAAAGAACACATGGTTTGATTATATTGTACACATGGTTTGATTATTTTGGGCAAAACTAATTTAAAATTTTGACTTAATGAGTAGATTTTTTATTTTACTCTAACTTTTTTCTATAAATCGTTGTCAATTTATACGAAAATTTTTCACTCTTATTTTTTATCATTGTGCTTATGATTAAATTGACTAAATCTTGGGAATTACTTAAATACAAATTCGTTATATTTGCTCCCAAATGTCTTTTTTAAATTTTAGAAAGGGTTCGTTATCATCAAAAATATCCTGACACATAAGCATTGTTTCAATATCACTTTTTGTCAAATTTAACTCCGTATAGTTTTCTAATTCTGATATATACGTACTATTATAATAAATTTTTTTCTTGATAATACTTTTGGCAATATTATCAAAATATCCATATCTTTCTTTCAAAGATAAAACACTAAAATGATCATTTATCAGCTTTTCTATTACATTTTCTTTGGCAGTATTTTTAATTTCAATATGAAGTTTTTTATTATCATCGACCAACATACTTGTAATATCTTCACTTGGAATTTCAAATTTCAAGTTTTCTTCTAGCGAATAAAAATATGGATTTATAATTGTTTTTGTTGAACTACCTTTAAATGTACTATTACAATTTTTGCAGCAGGGAACTAGATTATAAATATTTAAAGCAAGCATTTTCAAGTTATCTTTTGGTAAATAATGGTCTAATGTGGCAACAGAAACAGTTTTGCCATTTTTATTTTTTGTTACTGTTGAAAAATAATTCATTCCACAATATGGACAAACGGTAATGCCTAATTCATTTATTAATTCAACTCCATTCCACTTTGTCTTTTTATATTTTCGAAAATTTTCATATTTGCCAATAAGGTCTATTTTACTAAAGGACTCTTTATATACTTTTTTTGCCTGCATATTATCAGTAAAAGGATTATTAATAAAAAGCATTTTTTTGTGCTCATCAGTAAGATCTGAAACTTCAGGCAATTTTTTACAATAATCAAAATGTTTTGTTTTTATTTTATTTAATTTATTAATATCAATTTTTTTCATTTAATTTTCTTTTAACTGCTTAATTTCTTTTTTTAACATTATGTTTTCAATCATTAATTGTTTACACAATTTTTTTTCATCTTCTATACAACATTCAATATATTTGTTATCATATAATTTTTTAAGTAATTGTTTCCTTATTATAGGTTCACCAATTAAATTTATTTTACTCTCCATTTTTTCAAATGAACATTTGTCCTTTATTTCATTAATCTCATTATTGATAATGTTCATTATTATGTTATGAGCGAATTCGCCAATTGTAGAACTCATAAAAAAACTTTCTTTAAACATTTCATGAATATTTGTGGCAAAAGTATTAATAGTTGGTTTATGAGAAATTACAGTCCCGTTATTATCTTTTTCTAAGGTAAGGACATTATTCTGTGGCATATCTGATAATATAAAAGGGGAATGTGTTGTAAATATTATATTATTTATGCCATTAATGTTTGTTTTCTTAAAGAAATCAATAATATAATATACCATTTTTCGTTGCCATTCAGGATGCCAGCTTAAATCCATTTCATCAAACACAAAAATAGCCGTCTCTTTTGTTTTCTCATTATTTTTCACTGATAAAATGTCGGCAAAGAAACGCAAAATTCTTTGTTCCCCTGTGCTTAAATCAAAAAAGGAGTATAACTTATCGTTTCTAAAATTATAGAAATTTTGTTTAAAAATTCCTAAATTATTTAATGTCTTCATTTCTTTTGTTAAATTATTTATATTAACATCTATCATCTTTTCTGGTTTTGGTCTATAAACATTGCCATCATCTGTAATTAATATATTCTTCAAAAAGTTATTATTATCTATAAGTTTAGATTCAAATAAAATGCAAGTTTGTATTAAATTGATAAAATCATCTATTAGATTGGACCTTTCTAATTGTGATTTAATTTGTTCGTCTTCAAGTTTTTGATTGAATTTGGATAAAATTTCTTCATAAAAACCTTTTAATTCAATGTGTTTCTTTTTGTAATCAATCTCATTAAGATTAATAAGGATTTTATCTAAATTCTTTAAATTGATTATATTTTCCTGTCCTTCTAAAGAATAAAATATTTCTGCTATTTTAATGAGTACGAATTCAAAACATCCATTAGATATAACAACATGAACTACTTCATTTATATTTTTATATTCAAATCGCTTTGCTTTATCAATTATGAAATTATTTGAGTCTTTTAGTATATCTACAAGATCCCAGATACTTGAGAAGGATGTATTTTCTTTTTTTATACCCAAACACAGTTTATTATTAATTTGATGGGTTATCCACTCAAATTCTTGCACAATATTAATTTCATATCCATACTTGTCAAAAGTAAGATATTGATTTTTATCGCTTAGTATTTTAAATTTTTGCTCTTTATTTTTATTGAACAATTCTCTTAAAGCATGACTTGTATCATACAATCGAAAACGGTCATAATAGAAATAATTTTCCATTTTCTTTTTTATAATATCTTGCATGTGTACTTCTTTGGGAAAAATTAAAAGATTGTCCTCTTCTATATTTAAAAATGGCTTAAACGAAGCACACCACTCATTGGCTTTTTTAATTTCTGCTTGTATCAAGTCATTATTTATCCGCACTTCTATTTCATTACAGTTTGTAAAACATTCGTACTTTTCATTATTTTTATATAATAAAAAGTATTTTTCAGGACAAATTTTATCAAAATAATCATTAACATCTCTAGTATGGCAGCCTCTTAAAATAGAGATTAGTGCATTACACAAATTACTTTTACCAGAGCCATTTGCTCCAATAATTGTTTTTATATTCAAATTGTTATCAAAAATATTTACATAATCCTGCTTAACTAAATTTATTAAAAGACAATCTTTGTCAACATTGTACTGGGTCTCCATTTCATTATAATTTGCATTTAATGAACAACATATCTGTTCAATATTTTTATAATTTTTAATCCATAAATACACCAATTCCATTTTAAATATTCACTTCCTGTTTTTTAAACTGCATATCATAAAGAGCCTTGTATTGTCCGTTCTCGATGGACATAAGCTCGTCATGATTCCCGAGTTCTACAAGTTGCCCTTCATTTATAACCGCAATTTTATCTGCGTTTCTTACGGTGGATAATCTATGTGCAATTACAAATACTGTTTTATCCTGCATCAAGTTATCAATAGCCTTCTGCACTATAGCTTCGGCTTTATTGTCGAGTGCTGAAGTAGCTTCGTCAAGTATAATAATTGGCGCGTCTTTTAAGAAGGCTCTTGCGATTGCAACCCTCTGTTTCTGACCGCCGGAAAGTAAAATCCCACGTTCTCCGATTTGGGTATTCAAACCTTCTTGCAAGGATGCAATAAATTCGTCAAGATAAGCCATTTTGACAGCCTGATTAATCTGTTCATCTGTTGCATTCTCATTACCTAGCAAAATATTATCCCTTATTGTGCCGGAAAATAAGAAGTTATCCTGAAAAACAACCGCAATATTTTGTCTTAAACTTTGAAGCGTGTAATCCCTGATATCAATTCCATCAATATTGATTGAACCGGATTTAATATCATAAAATCTTGGCAGAAGATTTACTATTGTTGTTTTGCCGCCGCCGGAATTCCCGACAAGAGCTATTGTTTCTCCCTGCTTTATTTGCAGGTTAATATTTTTTAGTACCGGAACATTTTCAACATATTCGAACCAAACATCCTTAAACTCAATATTTGTATGTTCTCTGCCCATTACTACTGCATTTTCTTTATCTCTTATTTCAGGAACCGAATCTAATACTTCAAAAATTCTTTCTATTGAGAAAAACGAGAATTGAACGGCATTCAAATTATTGCCAAGATTTTTAACAGGTGTATAAAGCAAGATTAGTGCAGTAATAAATGAAACAAAGTTTCCGCTTGTAATTTGTCCTGACATAATCAAATGCGAACCATAACCGATTGCAGCCGCAATACCCACAGATACAATAACGTGCATCATTGGAGAAAGCCACTGGGTTTTTTGAACCATTTTTATTCTTAAAGTAAAGATATTTTGTAAGATTGTAAAAAATTTGTTTGTTTCGTTTCTTTGCAGGTTATATGAAGTAATCGTTTTGTTACCGTTAAACACTTCATTGTATTCTGTAATAATCGAGGCATCCGCAAAAACTGTTTTTTCCATAACACCTTTTATTCTTTTCTGTAATTTTGCAACAGGAGCAAATGCACATCCAAGAACAACAACAGCGATTAATGCTAATTGCCAGGAATTATAGAAAAGTACACACACAAGAGAGATTGATGAGAAAATTCTCTGTGTAAAAACGCTTAGATTATCCAATAAACCATTACAGGCTAAATCTGCTTGATTATTGAATTGAAAGACAATATCTCCGGAGTTTTGCTTATCAAAGAATGAAGTCGGCAAAGTCAAAAGTTTTTTGAACATATCAAACTTAAGCCCGTTTGTAATTTTCCCTCCAACCCATGTTGAAAGATAAGCCGAAAGATATTTTAACCCGCCTTGAATAGAAGTAAAAGCCACAATACCAAGCGGAATATACCAAGGCGAGGCAATGGATTTTTCAACCATAACTAAATCCATATAAGGCTTGAGTGCTAATGCAATAACAGCATCCAAAGAGCCAATCGGTATACAGATTAGCATTGAACATAGTGCTCTGAACCACACAGGCTTTACATAGGGCCACATGCGGCTGTAATTAATATATACTCGACTATTTTTTATACTATTTATAAAATTGTCAAATGATATCATTTATTTTTGCTCCTTATTTGTCCCTAATTGTTCTTTTAAAACGTCAATTAAGTAACACATAGCTGAAATGGGAATTCCTATAAATAATTGTTCAAGTTTTGCAGTACAGGTTGTTGAAGAGTCTGTTAACTTTGAAATATGCTTATATACTCTTAGTTTTGAATAACCAAGTTTTTCGTTTTCAAAAAAACTGTCTTTTGTTGTGATTTCATAAGTATTATCACAATATTTTTTATATTCATTTTCGTACCGCCAAAAGTTATAAAGACCTATATATTGATCGCCTGAAAATTTCTCATTTTTACTATATGGATATTTATTGAGATATATTCCTGATTGTTTAAATTCTAAAATTATAAAATTGTTAACCAAGCATTCTCTTGATTTTTCCATTAATTCTTCTGAATAATCTGCAGCATCTTCCATATAAATATTGTCAAAATTTCTTGAAAAACAGCAGTATCCAAAATATTGTTCCGGAGCAAACTTAAATCTCGCTTTGCCATATGGTGTCAATTTTTCTTTATTAGCCTCTAAATTAAAATATTGTGTAAACTCCGGCTCTTTAACTAATTCCGTATCCATAAAATAAGTGTCTAAATCTTCTTTTAAACCAAATAACCACCAGTCTGAAATATGAAAAGGAATTATAACTCTATTTTCAAATTTTCCGGTTTTGATGTTATATCTTGTAAATAGAACATCTGTTAGAATTTTATGTTTAAAAAGATTGTAATTACTTCCTCTCGCCTCGAATTTGTCAAAATATTCTAAAAATTTGTCGCTTGTAAGAATCAAATCACTTCGTAATTTCATTGCATATTTACGTGTTGCTTTTTTCAACCCTTCTTTTGTAGTTAAGAGTTGACGATTCATATTGTTATAAGTCTTTTTATGTGTAAATTCTTGAATTAAAGTCGTTCCGGGATCTTCACAGAAAACTAAGGTGTCATAATCTAACTTTGAAACATCTGTTCCCTGCCAGGTTGATAGAATAATCTCTGCTTCCGGCAAAAACTTTCTAAGGCTTTTCAGACACTTAGGAGTCTCTTTTTTATTTATCGGGCCTTGCACAATTACAGAGATATCTTTTGAGTTAATCATTATTTTTTCCTCCATCCTGTAATTACAACTGCAAGAGAATAATATAAAACAGAAAATATTTCACTAAGCCAGCCTTTAGTTTTGTAGAAAGGTTGTATTAAACGTTTAAAGTGTTGATTTAATTTATATTTATAATTCTTTTTGTACTTATCAGGCTTATAAGAAATATCGCAGTAATGCTGATATTGTTCTTGGAAATGTTGATACGTAATTAAACCTTGTATATTATTTTTATCTCTTTCTGAAGATGAGTGTTTTTCTGAATATACTCCGGATTGTTCCAATCCCAGAAAGGCAAAATTGTTATAAATAATATTGTTAGAAAGTTCTATATTCTCAGGATTCCAATCGCTCCAGTCATCAAATTGCATATTAGGATAATATTTTTTAATCCAGTGAACACAGAAAAACTGTTCCGGTGCGAATCGCCATAAAGGTGTTATATATGGACATCTGGTTGGATATTTGAAGTTCCAATTAGAACCCTCTTCTTTATCTTGCAAAGGACAATTCCCGAAGTAATCTTTTAAGTCTTCCGTTAATCCAAAGAACCAAAAATCTGAAGGATGAAATGGTGTTGGAAATCCTGTACCGCTCTGACAGGAATACTCTCTTGAATAAATAGAACTGCATAAAACCCTATGCTTAAATATTTTGAATTCTTCATTCTGCTTATTAAACTTATCCCAGTATTTTAAGAAATTAGAATTATTAAGCTCTAAATCTGAACGAAGTTTCAAACAATATTGACGGCTTGCTTTGAATACCCCATTTCTTGCTGACACCAATTGCCTGTTAAAATTGTTCATTGAACGAGGTTTATTATATATAGCAAAATCATGCTTGAATCCGCCGGGATCTTGATTTAAAAGCAAAACATCATAGTCTAAACCTTCTGTTTGACTGTTTTCCCATGTTGAAAGTATTATTTCCGCATCAGGAAGATGTTTTCTTATGCTTTTTAAACATTTAGGTGTTAGTTTCCTATCTATTGCCCCTTGGACAACTACCGTAATATCATTAGATTTCATAGTCCTCTTTCTCATTTATGCAAATGCAGACGCAAAACCTGCATTAATAGTTTTAGTCGCTTTTCCTACCTGATAATATTCAAATCCTAATTTGTTTAAATTATTTTCGTCATATTGATTCCTGCCGTCAAAAATTACAGGATTTTTTAATGAGGATTTTATTAAATCAAAATCAGGATTCCTAAATTCGTTCCATTCGGTTATTAGCAGTAAACAATCCGCATCTTTTAAAATTTCGTATGCAGATTTACCATACTCTATACGGTCACCGAATATCGGCATAGCACAGTCATAGGCTTTAGGATCATAGGCTTTAACAGTCGCACCTTTTTCCAATAAGACATTTATGATAGTAATTGCAGGTGCTTCTCTCATATCATTTGTTTTCGGTTTAAATGCTAAACCCCAGATAGCAAATGTTTTGCCTGTTAAGTCATTGCCAAAGCGTTTTAATATTTTCTCGACAAATAACTGTCTTTGATTTCGGTTAATTATATCGGCTGACTTAATAAGTTGACATTCACAATCATTATCATTTGCAGTCTTAATAAGTGCTTTTACATCTTTAGGGAAGCAGCTTCCGCCGTAGCCTAATCCCGGATATAAAAATTTAGTACCAATTCTTGTATCAGCACACATCCCAATTCTAACTTTATTAATATCTGCGCCGACTTTTTCACAAATATTCGCAATTTCATTTATATATGATATTTTTACAGCGAGAAATGAGTTAGAAGCATATTTTACCATCTCAGCCGACTTTGTATCCATTGTAATAATAGGATTTTGATTCCTTACAAACGGGCTGTATAAATTTTTCATAATTTCCATAGCCTTGTCTGAATCAGCACCTATAACAACTCTGTCCGGTCTTAAAAAGTCTTCTACTGCTGCCCCCTGTTTCAGAAATTCAGGATTTGAAACAACATCAAACTCATAATTTGTATAACTTTTTATGATATTGTGTACTTTTTCTGCGGTTCCGACAGGAACTGTTGATTTGTCTACAATAACTTTATAGCCGTTTATTGCCTTACCAATGCTTTCTGCTACCTGACAAACATATTGAAGGTCAGCAGAACCATCTTCTCCCTGTGGTGTGCCTACTGCAATAAAACAAACTTGTGATTGTTTGACAGCAGAATCCAGATCATCAGAAAATTTTAATCTGTTTTCTTCAACATTTGATTTTATAAGCGGTTCTAACCCCGGCTCATATATAGGAATTATGCCTTGTTGCAGTTTATCCAGTTTAGTTGTATCTTTATCTACACATATAACATCATTTCCCATTTCTGCAAAACAAGTACCGGCAACTAATCCGACATAACCTGTTCCTATAACGCATATTTTCATCAGTTATTCTCCTTAATCTTTTTGGCAAAATATTCAATAGTCTTTTGCAGTCCTTCTTTTATATCAACTTGCGGCTGCCAATCTAATTCTTTTTTTGCAAGTGAAATATCGGGTTTTCTCTGTGTTGGGTCGTCACCAGGTAACGGTTTATACACAATTTTTGAATTAGAATTTGTCATCTCTAAAATGAGTTTTGCAAAATCTAAGATTGTCCGTTCGGATGGATTTCCTAAATTAACAGGCCCGATAAATTTTTGAGGATTATTCATCATTTTTACCATCCCGTCAACTAAATCCGAAACAAAACAGAACGAACGAGTTTGAGAACCATCGCCATAAATTGTTATATCCTCACCCTTTAAAGCCTGAACAATAAAGTTAGATACAACCCTGCCATCATTAGGATCCATATTCGGGCCGTATGTATTGAAAATTCTTACAATTCTTATATCCACATTATTTTGTCTGTGATAATCCATCATCAGGGTTTCTGCACAGCGTTTTCCCTCGTCATAGCAGCTTCTTATTCCTATCGGATTAACATTTCCCCAGTAAGTTTCAACTTGCGGGTGTACTTGAGGATCACCGTAAACTTCACTGGTTGAAGCTTGCAAAATGGTTGCTTTGCATCGTTTTGCAAGTCCTAACATATTCGTAACACCTAAAACGGAGGTTTTTATTGTTTTTATCGCATTATATTGATAATGAGGAGGACTTGCAGGACAAGCAAGATTATAAATCTGGTCAACTTCGGCAAAATATTCTTTTGTTATATCGTGCCTAACCAATTCAAAATGGTCATTACCTAATAAATGTCTTATGTTATCTTTTGAACCTGTAAAGAAATTATCCAAACAAATGACATCATTTCCCTCGTTTAGTAATCTTTCGCATAAATGACTTCCTATAAATCCTGCTCCGCCTGTGACCAGTATTCTTTTTAACATTTTTTCACCTCCAATGGATCAATTTCTGCTATCAATAATGTTTCAAGTAAAATCTGTCCGTCAATTGGTTTAACAATCCGAAACTTATATCCGAGATTCCAGCTTTCAATAATTCTTTTTATATTGAAGAAATCGTTGCAGGTATGATAAATACTTATTAGCAATGTTGGTCTTTGCTGTTTTATTGTATTTTCTGCCCCTTTTAAAAATCTTTGCTCTGCTCCCTCTAAATCTGTCTTTATTAAACCTATTTCAAGGTTATGTGCTTGAACGTAACTGTCTAACGAGGTAAATTTACAAAGCTCTGTATTCTCATCATTATCAATATCAAAACTTCCGCTAGCAGACCCACAATTATATAATTCAGATTCACAGTCATTCTCTGCCAAGCCGCAATTTATCGGGATAATATTGTTTGTTTTATTTAACTCAATAGTTTTCTGTAAAAGATTAAAATTATTTTTGATAGGTTCAAAACTATAAATATTTTTGTTTGTATAATCAGAAAAAATTATTGCTGAATCACCTATAAAACCACCGGCATCAATAATATTTTTATTTCTAAAATATTCAATATTTAAACTATCGATACAGTGTTTATCTGCAAATACACACATTTCAAAGTGATTTATCGGCAGAAAATATTTGTTGTAGGCAAAACAATTATCATTTAATTTAAAAATTTCTCTTTCAAACTTTTTCTTTGTTTCTTGAATGATATATTTTTCATCATTTGAAAAAATATCAACATATTCATCTTTAGAACTAAGTAAGACAAAAGACATAGAAAGAATTTTATTAACAGTATTGATAGAATCGGCATCAAGACCACTAATGAGTTCTTGATATGCTTCTTTTAAATCTATTGCTTTTGCATCCTGAACAAAGCGTTCTATATATTTTTTTTCAAAATCATTGTGATAAGTATAAGGGTATAAATGATATTTTATTTCTTGAAAATTTGATTCGGAAAATTTCTTTAAATTAGTTAATTCCTCTTGTACCGCTTTAATTTGCGATTCTAAATTTTGTGTTAATATTTCGGCTTTAGAGTAATATTCCTGGCACAACGTATCAAAAGACTGACTAACGACAGGAATTTCATTACTTAAATTTTGCAGGTTATTATCAATTTTGCATAATTTATCTTCAATAGAAATAAAATTATTTTTTAACTTTATTTTTACCCCTAATACAGTGATAACTTTTTGGTTATCCTTATTTGTTATAGAAAATATGAAATTTTTAACATTGTTGATCTTCATTGAACGTTTACCTAAAGCACTTCTAAATACAGCGTTTTAACCTTTCTAAAGACTTTAAAAGAATTTTTAAGCTATAGAAAATGACAGAAAAAATTTCTGAAAACCAAGAAAATACAGGTTTGAAATATAGCCAAATGGCTTTCAAATTGTTTTTTATACGTGTTTTATATTTTTTTACCGGTGCGGACTGGAATACCTCATCCTCAGAAGGGTGTCTTACTATATGATAGTCCTGACCCTCTATATACTTAAGTTTTATATGCTCTAAGCCTTTGCGTTTCCAGTATTTTTTCCAGAGGATTTCTAATGAATAAATGTTTTCATTTATAAATTGCATATCAACATTGCCATTTTTTAAATCCTGATAAAATTCTGTAATTTTATTTATTGATTCAGGAGAAGAATATAGTATTAAATCTGTACAACATTCCAAATTCTCAGAATCAAGCATTAAACACATTTTAAAAGGAGCACTGGAAGTAAAGATTGCATTCTTATCAGCAGAGATTTTGCAATATTGTTTATAAATTTTTTGATAAAAATCAATAGCAAACGGTTTGTCAAAAGATATGTCAAAACGAGTTTGTATAACCCAATCATATTCAATTCCTTGTGCTTTTTCGTATTCTTTTCTTAGTTCGTTTACTTTATATCGTGAATAGAAACAGCTTATTAATGAGTTGTATGTTCTTGAATTATTGGCAAGTTTTTCCTTTATAACGATTTCTTTTGCGATATCAAAAGGTTTGTCTATTATGATTTTTTTAGGTCGATATTTTTCTATTATGTCTTGTATCGCTTTATTTTGAATCTCTTTCCCTCTGTTTTCGCCTGTGGGATTATGCCAGGTAACGTCATCAGTATCTGACTTACTCCAAGTATGAATAAATACATCTACAGTGTACCCATCATAATATAGAGGCTGGAGAAAATTTATAAAAAACGAATCAAAGGCACTTTCATAATTTCTTGTTAATCCGTATAATTCTACTGCAATTCTTTTCATTTATTAAAAACCTCCTCTCTGATGAAGTAATAGGGGAACAGCGAGACATTTTTAACTAACCTCAAAATCAACTCTAAAATTACAAATGGTGCAAGTAAATTTTTGAGGTGTCTTTTTAAAGCCCAGTATTCTGTTGTGCAATTTAATTTATCAGTAAGAGGCAAATATTTTATTTTAAAGAATAATCTGTGATGAATTTTGTCATACTTTTTATGTTCTTTTTTAGAAACTTTGCTATTATTGCACATCCTAGAGTATTCATAATTCATTCTGTTAACAAGCAGTGGATAAAATTCTTTATAGTTTTTTTTGCTTATATTATTTTTTTTATTATTAAGATATTCAATAATATATTCAGAACTTTTTAGTAATCTGAAGTGAACTCTCGGATTAGGTTCATGAATGCTGCTGTTATTTCTTTGCAGGTAAAAATAATATGTATCAGGCACTGAAACAATTTTATCAGCGTGTCTTAATGCCATAATAATAAATGGATTATCTTCCCAAGGTGAACTATCATCAATAAAACGAATATCTTTTAGAATTTCTGCTTTATAAATTTTATTCCACACAACACCGGAAGAGTATGCAAGCATTAATCTGTTTTTAAAATATCTGTTTCGTGATTCTAATGCCATAATTTCAGGATTCAAATCCCAAGGTTCTTCTCTGCCATCTTCATAAACCATAAAATAACGGCATTGAACTACATCAGCATTATGAATGATTGCATTCTTGTATAATTTTTCATAATAATCTTCAGGAATTAAATCATCCGAATCCATAAAGCCAATAAAATTACCTTTTGCAATTTCCATACCTTTATTTCTTGCAGATGCCTGTCCGCCATTTTCTTTTTGAAGGATTTTTACACGTTTATCTTTTTGAGAATATTCTTCTAATATTTTTTGCGAGTTATCTGTAGAACCGTCATTAACACATATAATCTCTATATTATGTAAAGTTTGAACAAGCAAACTGTCCAGTGTTTCTGCCAAATACTTTTCTACATTATAAACAGGGATAATTATAGAAATGTATGGTTTATTCTCGTTATATATATCTGAATAAGTTGCAGATTCGCTGTAAGTAAAAACATGCTCAGGTTCGTACATTTCTAAGGAGTCGAATTTTGGACTGATTGTAAAAAATTGCTTGTCAGAGTTTCGATAAACCGTCGATTCATTAATTTGAATAAGGTTATTATCTTTAAGAGTTTTAATTTCATTTTTCAAAACTGCAAGCTCTCTTAAAATTCCGCTCTCTGTACTATCTATATTCTCTTCAATTTCTTTGATTTTATTAATAATTTCTTTTTCGTTATCCATTAACTGCTCCTAAGTATTTGTCATTATTAGCACCCGGATATTTAACAACCACGTTTTGAGTATTATCTTCCAGAGCTTCAAAATCCGTTGATTCCATAGGTTCAATGACAACAATGTCGCCTTTTGTGTACTCAACACCGTTCATTTTTACTCTGCCACTTACAATTACAGTAATTTCAGTCGCAATTTTATGATAATGCCTATCTTCATAATCACCTTTTTTATAACTCTTTACTGCGACTTCTACGTCATTGGTTTTCAATAATGTCGGTTCAAAATTCCCGACAAACCAACCTTTCACCATATCTTTCAATTTTGCAGTTTTCATTTATTAAACACTCCTTTTAAACTTGATTTTTATCCATAAAATAGTTAGTATTTTATGCGAATCTTTATTCTTTACAGAAAATATTTTTTGCACAATATTTTCCCAAAACCACTGACAAATTCTAATAATTTTGATTTTACAAAATATATTTGTTTTTGCAGGGTTAACAATATTTAGTATTTTTTCAGAAATATCACGGAAATTGCTGTATACAATTTCTAAATATGCACTATTTGAAATTTCATCTATAATTTTTAGTTTTTCTTCGTATGTTAATTTAGCATCTATTTCAGGAATAGAACTAATTTTATTTTTTCTAATATAATAATTTAGAGCATTTATATAATTTTGTTCGAGCTGATTATTCCCTAACCTTTTTACATTATTCTCAAAAAATAATTTTGCTTCTGATACAAGCTGATTCATGCCACCAGAGGTTATTGTAGAAAACCCGTTTGTTTCTATTATTTCAAGTGTATCGCCTTTAATCAAATTTGCTATAGCAGATATTAGCGTTTGCAATATAAGAACATTTATACCAGTAGATTCTAGATAAATTTTCTGATTTCCATCGACCAAATCATAAAACTTATCCCACCTATCAATGAATTTTTGCAAATTATTTATTACTTCCTTTTTGCTACATTGGTAGACAATACCATATTTTAGATTGCCAGGCTGTAACAAAAAAGATAATGTATTTTGCATTATAAAAAATGATTTGCTAAATTCTAACCAAAATTCGTATTTTTTTTGATATAAAGCCTGTAATTGCTGATTTTCAGTATTTAATTTAAAAATCACAATAGGTATTACAATTGTTGCAATTACTGATATAACAAGACTAACCAAATTAATAGTATCCTGCAATGACCAATCCTTGTTTATCGCATAGAAGAAATTTAATATTATTTCTTGGTTAAATATTTTACTAATATGATACATATAACCTCAAGATTCTTACAAAGCTTTCAACTTTATATACTTATCCAAATCTTCCGGCGTTCCGGTGCCATGCATTTGGGTTTTATCTATCGTATAAATTCCGAACTTTTTACCTTGCTTAATTGCGTAGTTATAAACAGGTGCAACATAAAACTCGTTATTTACACGCTCATTTCTTACAATCATATCGATTGCGTTTTCTACAAAATCGCGGCCTTTATTAAAGTAATAAATTCCGACAGTCGCATTATCTGAAATAACTTCTTTTTCTCTGATTTCAGTAATCAATCCGTTTTCATCCAATTTTGCATAAGACCATTTTTTGTCGTTATCTTCAAAGCAAAGTACAGAACCGTCTAATTGACGATTTTCACTGTCATTAATGTAATCTTCTATATCCATATCAACAATCTGGTCAGAATTTGCTATCAAAAGAGGAAGGTCATTATTGATTAGACGATGAGCATGTAAAACTGTGCAGGCAGCACCTTCCGTTAATTTATCAATTAAAACAACCTCTGAATAATAATGTTTTGTAATCCAGTTTATAGTTTCACGCTCTTTCTCAAAGTGTTCAGCTCTTACAAGCAAAATAAACTTTGCATTTGGCATCTTCAGATTATCCAGAACATGACAAATCATCGGCTTGCCTAAGACATCTATAAACGGTTTCGGTTTATCGTAACCTGCTTTCGCAAATCTTGAGCCTGCTCCTGCCATTGGTATTACTATATTTATCATGTTCATCTAATACCCCCTCCTGTTTGATAAATATTTTTCATACATCTGATAACTTGAAAATGTCAGATAATCTTTTTTCGGAATTTCATAAATCCCGATTTTTCTATTGTTTAAAATCATTTCGTTAAATGTGGCACTGATGTAATACTGTCCTTGAGTATTTACATCTTTTTCAATAACTGAAAATGCTGCCCCTACAAAGTCAGAACCTTTTTTGAAATAGCAGCAGCCGGTTGATGCCATATTTGAAATCGGTCGTTTTTCGCTTGTCTGAACAACGAGATTATTTTCATCAAGCAAAACCGAACTGTATTTCGGATGAACAGCATTAATTGTTACAATTCCGCCGTCAAGATTTCTTGTTCTAAAATCTTCTATTGCAGGACTTATATCCGTTTTTATCAATTGGCTTCCGTTTATCAATAAAAGTTCTTCATCATTATTAATCTCATCAATCGCAAACAGAGCAGAACATACAGCACCTTTAGTATCGCCGGCAACTTCAATTATTTTGCATTTCGGGCACAAGATTTTTAAAGTATCCCCTAAGAAATATTTTTCCTGATCATCTTTTCTAATAATGCAGGTAATATTATCCCCGACAGTTTCCAGAAGTTCAATTGTTCGCTGAATCATTGGTTTATTCTGAATCTCAATCAGGTATTTAGGGTAGCCTTTTTCGCTAAAATCTTTTTCTGAGCCTGCCATTAAAATTAATATATTCATTATCTGACACCTCCTGCTAAAAGATTTGAGCTTTCTGATTCGACTTCTCTAATCCTGTTTTTAATATTTTGATAAGTGACATCATTGACTGTTTCAACTTTCAAGAGATTTGCACCGCTTGCAAGAGCTGCTTTAATCCCATTCGGGTTATCCTCTACTACAAGACATTCCTCCGGTTTGTAGCCGAATCTTTTTATTGCAGTCTGATAAATCTCCGGATCCGGTTTTGATTTTGTAACATCTTGGTTAGACAGCGTAAAATCAAGATATTTTTGCAAATCTGCTTTTTCCATCATCATATCTATGGTTACTCTGACGGAGTTTGAGGCTAAGGCAAGTCCGTAGCCTTCTGTTTTTAACTTTGAAAGAGCATACTGATGACAAAACAAAGGTTTACACTTCATATAAACATGTTCCATTGTATAAATCTGTTTCATGTGATTTATGAATTTATGAAGACCTTTCGGCAAGCCTTTTTCGATTGACAACATTTCAAGTTTTTTCTTTGTTGGCAGACCGTCAAATGTTACAAGATGATCGTATCTTGATATTTTATAGCCAAACAACTCTAAGGCTTGATTAAGAGCTTCATAATGCCAGTCTTTTGCATCAATAAGGACTCCGTCCATATCAAATATTACTGCTTTAATTTTTGCCATTAAAATACACCTCTGCTTCTTTAGGATAATCTGTACAAAGCATTATCCCTTTTACATTTTTATATTTTTCCCACACACTTTTATACTCTCTTTTATGCAAATCAGGAGAGACAATACAGACTTTCTTTCTCTGATTTAAAATATTGTTGATTTCTTGTTCGCCGAACCAATCTGAGTTAAAACTATCGAGCCATATACCTGCCGCTTTATCTAACATAATCGGCTCTGGTATAATATCGCTTAAGCCTGTAAATACTTTTAAGCCTGTTTTGTGCTGGTAAACCATCTCAGGAATACTCATATCAAACGTGAAATAGTTTGAAACCTTGTATTTATCAAGTAGCCTTCTAATCTCATCTGCCATACCATCAGCTTTTATATTTAAAGCAAGTGTCAAATCTCTGCCATCAAGAAGTTCTAACAACTCCTCAAATTTCATTTCTCCGCCTTGAGGCATATTATGTGAAATAACAATTTCACCTTTGATGTCACGTAAATCTGTTTCAACACCGAACCCATTGTTAAAAGCACGTTCAAATGCTATTTTTGTGTTTTTTTCGTCCTCACTCAACCACCAGCCTCTGTGAGCAAGAATTTCTACAATATTTAATTTATCGTATTCTCTGCGTAAAAGATTCCCCATAAGACTATAGACATACCCCTTCTCTGTATCTTAAATTCATATTTTCATCTACATCAATAAATTTAAGTGTTTCAGTTACTTTAGATTGATTAAACAGCCACTGTAAATATGACAAATCTTTATATTTCTGGTAGTGATGATACCCAAAGGTTTTTCGCCAGGAGGCAACGGAAATATCTTCTGGCAAAGCTAACTCTCTGCATATATCTTTAAAAGAATTAAATACAGTGCTTCTATCCAGTTTGTTACCGAATTTTGTCTGAAATATATACTCAGAACGTTTTTTATCCTTAATAATTTCCGATATTAAATTCTTTAAATTTTCATTTAGGGGATATGTTTTATCGCTTTCAACCAGATAATTTTTATTTTTAACATCTTTTACCCTTAACAGTAATATATTTTTTAAATTTATACCTGTATTAATCCCAAGTTCAAATAACAACAAATCACGAGGCATGTTTTTTATTTTGTA
Organism: uncultured bacterium; assembly: GCA_949283255.1. Classification (GTDB taxonomy): domain Bacteria; phylum Cyanobacteriota; class Vampirovibrionia; order Gastranaerophilales; family Gastranaerophilaceae; genus UBA1221. Next base: position 103,047 of record CASDRS010000005.1, read on the forward strand.
TAACTCTTTGATTTTTTCTATTGTGTATATATCTTTTATCGGAGAACTTACCATCGTTGTTTATATTTCATACTTTCTGAGAAAACTTCTCTTTTACCATCACTTCTTGAAATAAACTCTTAACTTTTTAGCCATTATGTGAAGATGGAATTCTCACACAGGTTCAAACTTATATTATCACAAACAAAAATGGAATTTTGTATTTATTAAAAAATGTTATGAGTTCCCATTTTTTGAAAGCAACCGCCCCTAAGACCCTTTTAAATCAGGCTTTTTGCGACTTTTAACTTTTTGGCTATTTCGTGAAGAAAGTGTTCAACAAATTTTCTACAAAACATTATATTTTAGCGAATTGAAAAAATATAAATTTTTATTTACGAAAAGAAAAATTTATAAATGTTTGTGGTAAAATTCAAGCAGGGAATACTCTCATTACAGTTTGGCTATACTGTTAAGATAATAAAATGTTAAGTTTCCCATTGTAAATAGAGGATTTGAGGCTATAAAATAAAGTTATTATAGCTTTCGTCAATTTGATCCTGTTCAATGCCGATGTACCTAAGAGTAATATTTGGGTTTGAATGGTTAAAAATCTTTTGAAGCATGGCTACATCTTTAAATTTTTTGTAATGATGATACCCGAACGTTTTTCTCATGGTGTGTGTTCCTATTTTTTCTTGGATACCAACTGCTTGACAGGCTGTTTTAATAATATAGTACGCCCCGAATCTATCGAGCCTGTTTTTAAAGATAGAAACAAACAAAGCCTCATCTGAGCGTTTACCCTTCGTAAATTCTTCTATCATTGGCTTTAGTTTTGAATTAATCGGAAATTTTTTAAACTTCCCCGTTTTCTTTTCAATAATCTGAATATGGCTTTTGTTTCTGACATCTCCGACATTCAGAGCAACAATGTCTGAAATCCTTAATCCGCAATTTGTACCAATAGTAAATAATAGCAAATCTCTCGGACTATGTTTTGCAAAATACTTTTCTAATTTTTTGATGTTTTCAATATTTCTGAGTGGTTCTACTGTAGTCATAAACTCTCCTTTCCTAATTCCATAAAAACTCTTATTTGAACGGCTGAGCCGATTCAAACTTTCAATCAAATAATTATTATGGAAAAACGACAACTTAAACTTCGGGGCAGTGTGAAGCAGCACATTTTATTGCATAATGGGGAAACATACTTATCGAAAAGCGATAAAAATACAAAATGTTTCTTAAAAAATAAAAAAATGGGGTAAAGAGACAAAATAATCAGCAGTTTTTATATCTCATCAGGATTAAAGCCCTGCTGAAGCAATAATCCTAAAATTTCTGTAGTTCTTGAAATATGCAGTTTTTCTGTTTGCTTCAACCCAATAACTGGCTTCCCTTGCTGAATAAAAAATCTGACCTGTTTCAATGCATCTGATTTTTCTTGGTTTAGCCTGATATGAACGAAAAGGTTCCAAATACTTTTTTAAAGTATCAAATAAATGTCTGTTTATTTTATATGAACACTGGTTTGAATCATCCTCTCTTAAAATAATTGAAAATTTTCCCTTTTTTCTTACATTTTTAGTCATTTGTCCTTGCAACATAAAACCTTCCTTTCCTGCTTGTGTCATACATTTTAACCATTTTGTAAGGCAAATTTTTTATGCCGAAAATATTAGACATTCGGGGAATTGTATTTCAAATTTTAAACTGTTACATTACATTTTAGAAAATAAATTAAAAACTCTAAAACTTAGTTATGAAGGCAATTTTTGAGATTTTTAGGTTTTATGTTATACAAAATGGTTAAATTGTAAGGCAAATAAAATGTAATGCAATGACTCTGATAGAGAGTGTTTTGCACTATAAAATAAAGTTGGAGTAACTGTAGTCAATCTGGTCTTGTTCAACACCAATATATCTCAGGGTTATTTGCGGACTTGAGTGGTTGAATATTTTTTGCAGGATAACCACGTCTTTAAATTGTTGGTAATGGTGGTAGCCAAATGTTTTTCGCATTGAATGCGTGCCGATTCTTTCTTGAAGTCCGGCTTTTTCACACGCATCACGAATTAAATAATATGCAGTTACTCTGTCGAGCCGATGCCTCCAGTGAGATAAAAACAAAGGTTCTGCGTTTCGCCTCCCTTTAACAAAATCTCCAATCATTGGTTTTAAACGGTCATTAATCGGGAATTTCTTAAATTTTCCTATTTTCTTTTCAATAATCTGAATATGAGTTTTATTTCTTACATCGCCGACATTCAATGACAGCAAATCAGAAATTCTCAAACCGCAGTTTGTGCCGAGGACAAAAAGCATTAAATCTCTCTGGCTCTGTTTTGCTAAGACTTTTTCAACTTTTTTGATATCAGATTTGTTTCTGATGGGTTCTACTGTAGTCATTTTAAACCTCTCCTTTCCTTTGACTTACAAACTATTCAGGGGATTAACTCCCTAAAAAATTTTCGGTCACACCGAGGATTTCTTCAAAACTCACAATAGATATGTTTGCAATAAAGTATCAGAGACTCAGCAAATTAACTTTCAAATCCGCATAAAGTTCTTTAAATTCCTTGTTCCTCCGCCAGATTCCCTCAGCAAGTTTTTGTGGCAGGTCAACTTTATTTGAATTGTGCGAGGTAAATCTTGTTAAATAGGAGTAACCCTTCTTGAATTCCTGTTCTTCAGACTTTGCAAATGCTTTCTCATCAGGACTTTGAAATGGATTTTCACTTACAAAGACCTGATTGTTGTAGACATAAAAAGATAATTCTTCGTTAAAAAATATCCTGTTTCTGCCTTGTTGCGGAGACTTTCCATACAAAAATTTTAATTTTTTAGCCTGACGTTCGTAAATTAATTCTCTAAAAATATTATATAATTTGACAGTTGAATTATTTGCAATTCCTATTATCTGTGCGACCTTGTAAGCCGGAATTGAAAGACAAAAACAACGAATCACAGTATCAATAATTTGTTTAGGATAAAAAGACAGTATAGACGGCTTTTTGCTGATTTGTTTTTTGTTGTATAAATATAATCCGTTTCTTAGCGTGAGTTTTCCCTCTTGCACCAGAGTTAAGAGAAGTAACTCTAATACAGACTCGTCAACATCTTCTGCAATCATTGAGATCTCATCAAGTGTAAATTTATCCAACCTTCTGCAAAGCCTTAAGATTCTGTCTTTCATTTAATATTCCTTTCAAAGTATATTCGTCTATTTCTTCAATTTTGTTAGTATCAGACAGTTTTTCTATTTTATTAATCAACTTAACCAGTTGCCTGAATTGGTTTGTCCTTGTTGCAAGGTAACTTATTGCATCAGGAGTAAACTCCAAATCGGTTATTTGTTGAAGAATCTCGGTTATATCCGTCTCATTGAATTGTTCAAACTTAAGCGTTTTATAAAGCCTATCGACTAAATGCGGATATCTCGCAAGCTTTTTATCAGCTGATCCCATTCCGACTAAAACTATCGGACAAGCTGTTCTATCATGCAAATCTCTCAAAGTCTCAACCGTATGTTTTTCAATCAAATAATCAATCTCATCAACAATAATAATTTTAGGATTCTGCCTTAAATAATTTTCTATGAGTTCAAAGGTTTCCTGCGTATGCCAGTAAGGTTCTTCTCCAAGTTCCTCCGCAATTTCAGATAAAAGCCATCTGCTTGTCATACCCTGCGTTGCCCGAACATATACAGAATCGTTTTTATCCGCCCACCACTGGATTGCCTGAGATTTTCCAAGCCCATGGTCGCCGTAAACTAATGCAAGTTTCGGAATGTTCGGCGAAAGTTTCTGCAACTCATCCATCAGAGCTACAAAGCGTTTGACGTTTTTTGTTTTAATAAATGTTTTCTTCATAGATTAATCTCCATATAAGTTGTAATATTCATCGCTTTTTATATAATCCGCAAGCCACTTTCTATCCTGCGGATTTGTTGTTCCGTTTATCATCAGCCACTCGTATTTTTCATAATTTGAATTAAACATCGGCACGTTCATCTGCCGTTCACGAGGGGTTTGTTTGTGTTCACGTTTCGGCTTTGGCTCCGGGATTACTTCAATAACATTTTCCTCCGGCTCGATCTCAAGAACCTCAGCTTTTTCACTCGGATAATATTTCAAAAATTTTTTTTTAGCCTTCTTAAACTGTCGTTGCTGTCTTTGGTACTGTTGCTTGTATTCTTCCATATCTTTTACAGTGCCGAGAACATTTGCCATCGAGTGAACTTTCTGAACCCTATGTGCCACGCATAAAAATTCACCTTTCATTGAATAAACTTGAACCTTTGAAAGGTCAAATAAACTGTAACGGACATAAACCTTATCCCGAAGTCCAAGTATAACATCACTTCTGTAATGCATTCCGAGGAATGTTATTCCATGCTTGTTTATTGTCCGAGCCTCAGTTTTCATCATCAGGTCGTTCAAAATATTTTTATCTATATCCTGTTTTTGAATGCCGTTTAACATTTCTTGAATAGTTTTTGAACAGTCATTCGGACAAGGCTTTGAATTGTGAAACTCAATCCAGCAATCAATAAATTTAATAGCCTCTTGAACTGTCGGAATGTAGTTTTTAGTAAGTTTTTTGTGCATATCTCTGTGGAGTTTCTCTCCACGTTTTAACCACGCAGGTTTATCCTCAATACTTGTACCTATATAACTTGTCATCATTTTTTCAAACTCTTCTTGAAATTCAAGGAAAAATCGCTCTATGACTTTTGCACGTGCATTGTATGGTTTAGCAAAAACGGAGCGGATACCTAAATTGGCATACACTCCGTTAAAGCCCTCCTCGTCAAAATCACAAGATTGAAAATACTTTGCCTTAAATGCTTTGCCGTTATCCTGATACACCACTTTTGGAATTATTCCGAGATTTAAAATAGCGTTCCTTAAAGCACTTGCAATACATTGAGTGTTTTCCGTCATCATAATTTCATAGCCTACAAGTGCCGTTGATTTCCAGTCTAAAAAACCGACCAAAGTTGCTCTGGTCGGTTTTCCTGTGAACGGATTTATTACTTGGAAGTTGAGAACATGTCCGTCTGCTATTAATACATCTCCAACATTAAGGACTGAAACATCCCTCTCAATATATGCTTCCACTTTATCGTGGTAGGCTTTTTCTCCCTCTCTAAATAAAATCCATTGTGCATAATTATTCTTTTTGTAGTGTTCGGCGAATCGTCTGAATGTCAAAACACAGGGAATATCTTCAACTCCACGTTTTTCTAAAATATGTCGTGTAAGTTTAATAGCCTTACCGACACTGAATTTATTCGGGTGCATGAGAAATTTAATAAATATATTTTTCATCTCCTGCGTAAGTATTGTGTTATATTCATTTTGTTTTGAATATTTATATCCCGGCAGCAACACTCTGTAATCCTCACAGCCCTCGTAAGCCCAAAGCCAACGGTGAAGTGTGCCGATAGAAATACTTCCGAGGAATTGATAAACTTTAGGCAAAAGCATTCCCGAATTATACAAATCTAAAAATACCGAATCCGCCTCTTTTTTAGTGTTGTATTTGGTTCTAATATTCTGTAAAGCCTTAACAACATCCACCCTTGCCAATGCTGTTAATTTTGCACTTTCTGCAATAAAGGTAGGATATTTTGGTTTAGTATCAAGCGGAACTAATGCTGTGCAACTTGATTGAGTTGCTTCTTTAATTAATTCATCTTGGAGTTTTTCCTGTATTTCAGGTTCTAAACTTGAATAAAGAATTTCATACGAAGTGCCGCCGAAAACTTTTACTTCACGTGCAATATATTTACCTTTTTGAATCGCAAGCCTTAATGAGCGATTACTCGTTAATCCTTTTATCTCAGCTATTTTATTAATGGGGACGAACGAGTTAAAAGCGGTGCTTGCACCGGCTTTTTCAACGAGTGAGGAGCCAAAAGCTTTGCTTATATTTATATATTCTTCAGTTTCTTGGATTATTGACTGTTCAAAACCTTTGCACTTCATTTCGTTTTTCCTATCGTAAAAACTACATTCCGGCAGGTTTTTCACAAGGACGGCGTTCGCTACCGCTCAGCCTTGTCAAAATCCGCCATCGTACACACACGATAACTCTGAAGACAAAGGATTGGAACTCTACTTCCGACCATTGTGTCGGTTTCGTATCAATTGAAAAATATTTGTTTCAAATTTGGTTCCGTTTATTCTCAAATTTAATATAAAAATTTTCCAACCTTAAGAAAAAACTTCCGACTAAAACCCCAAATGTCCTTGCCGAAAATAATCAAACCATTCGTACGAGTTCAAATACACCCTAAACTTCCGCCACACAAGGGATACAACCAAAAGTCAAAGGGGTAGACTTCAACGGACACTTCGTGGACTTTTCAAGTAATTTTGTTTGATTATTTTCGGACACTTCCGGCAGGTCAGAACCTAAACACAAAGCCACTTTTCAGCCAATAATCATTTTAACCGTACACGATTGAAATGTCTGCACAAATACACCGAATAATCTTTTTATGCGAACAGATAAAATGTCCCGTTAAATTACAATTAAATTAAAATTATACGCACTAAAAAAGCCACCATTGATGGTGGCTTAAATGGAGGAGGAGGTGGGATTCGAACCCACGGTACGCGTGAACGTACGACAGTTTTCAAGACTGCTCCAATCAACCGCTCTGGCACTCCTCCATACGATTGTACTGGACGTAATTCTATTGTACATAATCAATCTGTTTTGTCAACAGACAATCTTGACCTGTTTATAATTTATAAAAAAAAAGCTATGTACTTTAAGGTGCATAGCTGTTGATTAGGGATATGTGTATCTTAGTCTCTAAGGAGTATAGTGTTATATTAGCAGAGCACTTTAAAAATGAAATCATTCATTTTTATGATGTTTTATATCTTTTACTCCAAGACATAAAAAAGCCGTCCGTAGACGGCCTATCTCAATGTGTAAAAGGTTAGTGTGTGTAGGAGAAAATAAAGAAAATGGTTATATTATATTCATACCACATTTTAGTATTTTAATAACATATATTTTATATATATGTTACATATCTTAATAATATAATATATTAAGTTTTATTAAGTATTTAAAAAACGTCAAATCCTGCTTGTCACAAGGGTTTTAGAAAACGCCCCCTAAAAAAATTAAAGTTCCATGCAATTTCTGCCGACAGAATGTTTTTATATGTGTATAGAGAAGTATTAAAGTAACAATGATCCATTTTACCCAAAATGGACAGAAAGGATGTATTATGGGTGCTGGTGAAGTAAGCAACAACTTTCAAGCAGGAATATACACCATTGATGGTAAAAAGTATAAACTTTCTGCTGAAGATCTCAAAAAGATGAGTGGTGAGATCACAAAAAATGAACTTCAAGCTCTTTTGAATGGAAAAGAGGTTACAGACGCAGATGCTGTTACTGTCGGGTATGGATCCCGAGGTGCAGCTAAGAAAACTGGAGAAAATCGAGTTCAGTTTTCAATGGATGCAATTGCAAAAAATGAATATCCATTAGTTGATGACAAAGGTAAAGCTAACAAGGATATTCAAAAGAAAAGATATGAAGAAATTAAGGCAGAATTCGCTAAGCAAGAAAGCGTTGCCACAAATGACCAAAAATTAAATGAAGCAATCGAAACTTCATTTGGTCCTCAGCTGGATAAGCTTGCTAAGAGTGTAAGCGCAAGAGATGAAAATGCTAACAAAGTAGCATTTTATCAGTTGTGTTTCACCGATGAAGAAAAAGCTGAAGTTGATAAAAAATTAAAAGGCTGGGTTGAAACAAAGCCTGATGGAACAAAAGTTAAGCATTATGGTTTAAACGAACAAATGGCTGCTCTTATGGGTGTTCCAGGTGAAGATGATAAAGTTAAAGAACTTACAGAAGAAGAGAAAAAACAACTCGAACAATTGAAGAACGAGTTCAATAAGAGATATCCTGGTCAGTTAAGAGAAAATGAATCTTTTGACGTACGTGGAGCAAGTACTGAAGTAGCCCACAAGCGTTTTGAACAAGCAATGGCATTAATGAACCTTATGGCAATTGAAGACGGAATTGCGGCAAGACAACTTGCATCAGGTGATGCTACAGCTTCCGGAACTCTTACTCCTGCTCAAGAAAGGGAACTTGCAAGAGGTGAATTGAAAGAGCAGATTACACACAAAAACCAGATAAACAAAATTCTTGATAAGGTGCAAAATGATAAATCTTTGACTCAGAAAGATATAGACAAGTTGCAATCTGATATTCAGAAGTTAAGAAAAGATAGTGCTAAGAAGTTTGAAACAATCGAGGAACAAAGATTGCATGAATCTGCAGAATCTCAGTTGGAATTTGAAACATATAAACAAAACTTTGAAAATACAGTAGTTTCTTGGGATAAGAAATCTGCTAAAGAAGCAGAGAAGGCTAATCCAGATGCTAATAATACTCACTTAGAAAAAGACCATCGTGAGATTATTATGAGAGAACCTGCTAAATTCGGGTGTCGTGAACCGAGAGCTGGAGAAACACCTACTTTTACAGACAAGAATGGAAAAGCTTGGGTCTTTGACAGCGAAGGTTATAAACGAGCTATGCTCGATATGAGTAATAGCCAAGCTTCAAACACTGATGCCTCACTTGATGCTGATTATTATGCATCAACATCGGAATTTGTACGTTTAGCAACAGAAAATAAAAATGCAGAAGCTGCCGAAAAATCAACAGCAAAGAAACGAGCAAAAGCAAAAGCAAAACCCGCAACGATGGGTGACAGAACAGATGCTCGTCAAATGTACGCAATAGCAGGACTTCAAGTTGCCGGTGATAACACCTATAGGATGAGAGGCAAAGAAATCGGAAATGCAGCTTTAGCAGGCTTGGGCACAGGAGGTTTGGCTGCCCTTGGTGGTGAATTGTATAAATGTGCATCTACTGTAAAATACAGCGGAACCGTTCTAGCGTTAGCTCAAGGTGTTGTTAATACGACAGTTAGCGGTATTGGTACAACTACGGTCGAAGGAACTGTTAGTGGTACAACAACTGTAACAGGTGAAATTACTGGTGAGGTTTCCGGTCCAATTTCCGGTACAGTATTCGGAGATGTATCAGGTCCAATCAGTGGTGAGGTTTCCGGTCCAATTTCCGGTACAATTACCGGTACTGGAACTAGTACAGTGACAACAATCACCGGACATACTGACCCTCTAAAAGGTGCTTGGGTTGAAACAGGAAGACAAACTACAACAACTCAGGTTCCAATTACCGGTGAAGGTACAGGTATTGGACACGGTACAGGTACTGGTATTGGGTATGGTCAAGGTACAGGTACAGGTACAGGTATCGGACACGGTACAGGTACTGGTACAGGTTCTGCCAAAGTAGATTGGACTGCTAGTTACAAAAAAGATGTTCAATATGAATATAAAGAAGACGTCAGCGTCGAATATGAAAAAGAAGTTGAAGCTCCATACGAAGGTCAGGCTCGTCCTAAGTTTGAACCTATTAATATTCTTAAAGGTGCTGCAATTGGTGCAGGTACCGCGGCTGGCTTGAAAGGCTTAAGCTACTTATTCAAGAAAAAGACAGATGCTGATTATGCGAATGACGAAACCGTAAAAGATAAGTTCCGTTCAAGTTATGGTTATGAAATTAAGGAAGAACCAGATGCCATTGGAGAAATCGAAGTTGAAACAGTAGAAGCTCCAAAAGTTTGCGAAGCAAAAGTTGACGGTGGAGAACAAGAAACCGAAGTAAAAATCGAAAACCACCCATACAAACTTAATGCAACACTAAGAGGCCGCAACAGAGCAAATGGTGAAACACTTGATCTAGTAGTCAGATCAAAATATCATATTACAAACAATAGAGATGCACTAGCCGCTAGAAGAGAAATCCGTAGACTGATGGGTTTACCGGAAAGCGGTATGCAAAACGGTAAAACTATCACTCCGCACATCGAAGTCGATGGTGAAACTTGGAAAGATGCATACTGGCTACCTGACACAATTTTAGATGGCAAGTACAAATATGATCCTGACGCTGAAGTAAGTAGAACAGACTATTCTATGAACTCAGTTGCAAAACAAGGCAAAAATACCGCCTCAGTCTCAAAAACAATGAGCGGTCACTATATTGTAACCGACGCTTGCGGAAACAATCTATATGAAGGTTCAAGCAAGGCGGAAGCAGATAAAATCTGTAATAATCACAATGCTGAACAAGCAAAAATCAGAGCTGATTGGAATAAAAGACATCCGCTCGACCAAATTTAAAACTTCACTCTATACAAAACCAATTAAATCCATAATACAAAAGCCCTCTTTTTTAAAGAGGGCTTTATTTTTTAAATATTGAATTGTAGGTAGCAAACTACTTGTTCAATGCGCTATCAACAGCAACAGCAACAGCAACAGTAGCACCAACCATAGGGTTGTTACCCATACCAATGATACCCATCATTTCTACGTGAGCAGGAACAGATGAAGAACCTGCAAACTGAGCATCACCGTGCATTCTACCCATAGTATCAGTCATACCGTAAGAAGCAGGACCTGCTGCAACGTTATCTGGGTGAAGTGTACGACCAGTACCACCACCTGATGCTACTGAGAAGTATTTTTTACCGTGTTCCCAGCACCATTTTTTGTAAGTACCAGCTACAGGGTGTTGGAATCTTGTAGGGTTAGTTGAGTTACCTGTAATAGAAACATCAACGCCTTCCTTAATCATAATAGCAACACCTTCATTTACATCATCAGCACCATAGCATTTAACTTTTGCTACTTCACCTTCTGAGAAAGGAGTTTCCTTAACAACCTTTAATTCACCTGTCTTGTAATTATATTGAGTTTCAACGTGAGTAAAACCGTTAATTCTTGAGATGATATAAGCAGCATCTTTACCAAGACCGTTCAAAATAACTCTCAAAGGTTTTTTTCTAACTTTGTTAGCATTTCTTGCAATACCGATAGCACCTTCAGCAGCTGCGAAAGATTCGTGGCCAGCCAAGAAACAGAAACAATCTGTATCTTCGCTTAACAACATAGCACCTAAGTTACCATGTCCCAATCCAACTTTTCTTGTATCACCAACAGAACCAGGGATACAAAAAGCTTGAAGTCCTTCACCAATTAAGCTTGCAGCTTCAGCAGCAGACTTAGCGCCTTTTTGAATTGCAATTGCAGCACCCAATGTATAAGCCCAAACAGCGTTTTCAAATGCGATTGGTTGAATGCCTTTTACAATTTCTTCTACATTTATGCCTTTAGAATCACATAAAGCTTTTGCATCTTCTAAAGACTTGAAACCATATTCAGGTAAAACTTTATTCAATTTTGCCTGACGTCTATCTTGTCCTTCAAATTTAATAGCCATTTTTTTATTCCTTTTACTTTTTAGTTAACTACGTTCTAATTTTATGTGTAAAACCAATTTACACTATTCTTTTCTTGGGTCAATAGTCTTAACAGCTTCAGAAAATCTGCCATAAGTTTTGATATTCTTTTCGAAAGCTTCCTTAGGGTCAACACCTTTTTTAATAGCGTCTAACATTTGAGGAACTTTAACATATTTATAACCGATAATTTCGTTATTTTTATCAAGACCAAGTTCAAGAACATAACCTTCAGCAAGATCAAGATATCTAGGTCCTTTTTGTTTAGTTGAGAAAATAGTACCAACTTTAGAGCTCAAGCCCTTACCTAAATCTTCAAGACCCGCACCAACAGGCAATCCGTTTTCAGAGAAAGCTGTTTGAGTACGGCCGTATACGATTTGTAAGAACAATTCTCTCATTGCAACGTTGATAGCATCACAAACAAGGTCAGTATTCAAAGCTTCAAGGATAGTTTTACCAGGAAGGATTTCACCAGCCATAGCAGCTGAGTGAGTCATACCTGAACAACCCAAAGTTTCAACCAAAGCTTCTTGAATGATACCGTCTTTAACGTTCAATGTTAATTTACAAGTACCTTGTTGAGGTGCGCAGCATCCGCAGCCGTGAGTCAAACCTGAAATGTCTTTAATTTCTTTACATTTTGTCCAGTCACCTTCTTGAGGAATCGGAGCAGGTTCACCTTTTACGCCACGTTTTACGCAGCACATTTCTTCTACTTCTTTTGTAATTTGTATACGATCCAACATTTTTTCTAACTCCCTTCAAGTTATATACAACTTGATTTTAACCTGCTGAAAATATCATGTCAATGGAGTTACAGGGCCTTTAAGAAATCTTCAAGACAGCTAACCGAACGGCTGGAAATCATCTCTGCTTTTAGTTTTTTGTTTTTACGTTCTTTTTTAGGAAGAACAACAGGAGGAACCAAACCCCAGTTAGAATTTATTGGTTGAAATTTTGTATGATTTTCATCTGAAATATAGTGAGTAAGCGCACCAAGCATTGTCTCAGGGGGAAGTTCTATCAATTCCATGCCTGAAACATATCTTGCGGCATTAATCCCAGACAGCAAACCGCTCGCAATCGATTCAGTATAACCTTCAGTTCCGGTAATTTGACCTGCAAAGAATAAATCCTTACGTTTACGAGTTTGCAATGTTGCATTTAGAATTTTTGGAGAATTTATGAACGTATTTCTATGCATAACTCCATAGCGTACGATATTAGCATTTTCAAGCCCGGGAATTGAATGCAAAAGTTCTTTTTGAGCTCCCCATTTCAGATTAGTCTGGAACCCTACAAGATTATAGAGAGTTTTTGCCGAATTATCCTGTCTTAACTGAACTACCGCATAATTTTCTATACCGGTACGCTTATCAACAAGTCCCACAGGTTTCATCGGACCAAATCTTAATGTGTCAACTCCGCGAGAAGCCAAAACTTCTATCGGGAGACAACTTTCAAAAAACTTCGCACCTTTTTCAAATGTTTTCAGCTCAATTTTCGGAGCATTAATAAGGATATCATAAAACCGCTCATACTCTTCCTTGTTCATCGGGCAATTTATATAAGAAGCCTCACCCTTGTCATAACGAGATGCCATAAAAGCCTTATCAAAATCAATACTGTCATACTCAACAATAGGAGCAATAGCATCAAAGAAGTGAAGATGTTCACTTTGAGTAAATTCTTTAATAGAATTTGCAAGTGCCTCGCTTGTTAAAGGCCCCGAAGCCATAATAACAACTCCATCTGGAATTTTTGTAATTTCTTCTCTTACGACTTCAATATTTTCTTCGCTTAAAATTCTATCCGTAACTTTTTGAGAAAATGCTTCTCTATCTATAGCAAGAGCCCCGCCTGCAGGAACAGCACAAGAATATGCAATATTTATAAGCTCCCCGCCCAAAACCTGCATTTCTTTTTTCAGAAGTCCGGACGCATTAGAGCAATCTGCAGAGCCTAAGCTGTTGGAACAAACGAACTCTGCGAACTTATCAGTAACATGCGCACCAGTAGTTTTCACGGGACGCATTTCATATAGTTTAACTTTAATCCCTCTTTTTGCAAGTTGTAAAGCAGCTTCCGAGCCTGCCAAACCTGCACCGATAACTTTTACTTCCATAAAATCAGTTTACTTTCGAGACAATCTACTGTCAACTAAAAAAGTATGGTATAATAAAACGTGAGGTATTTATGAAAAAATCTGAACTTAGTTTAATGAATTTAGAAAATAGCTTTAATAAGCTTAAAGAATGCTATGAAGACTATTGCAAACAAGACAACGAAAAATTAAAAGGATACATAAAAGATTCTTGTATAAAGCGTTTCGAATATACTTATGAAACAGCAAAAAAAATAATGAATAAATTCTTAAAAAAAGAATACGACAAAACCGAAAAAGAATTGTCTATAAATAATATTTTCAGAGAAATGTATGGACTTAATTTAATTGAAAATTTTGAGAACTGGACAGAATACCGAGAGCTTAGAAATATTACTTCACACGAATACAATGACAATAATACATATAAAATAATTGAGGTTATCCCCAAATTTATACAGGATATCAGATATTTAATTGATAACTTGAACGGGGTATTACAAGATGATTAAGGGAATAACAGAAAAAGAAGAAACAATTATAAAAGAACTTCTCAAAGGTTATCCTTATGATTTTTATTATTATGGCTCCAGAGTAAATGGGGATTATACAAAATCATCAGATTTGGACATCCTTGCAAAATCAGAAAAACCAATCGATTATTTAATTCTTGCAGTTTTGGAGAGGAAATTTAACGAAAGCAAAATTCCTTATGTAGTTAACATATCAGATTATGCGCAAATGGATAAATCTTTTTATAAACTTATTGAACCTACACTGGTAAAAATTTTTTAAATTAAATGTAGTCGCATGGGAAATTTAGCATCATTTCGTTTGCAAGAACACAAGCAATACGGGCTTCTGCTACAACTGAACAAGCCTCAACAGCGCAAGTATCTGAGCGCTCAAAATGCGCCGTTGTTTCTGTCATATTTGAACTATCAACGGTGTTTAAAGATTTCTTAAGTGTTGGAATTGGCTTCATCACAGCTTTAACAACAAGAGCCTCTCCGTTAGTCATACCGCCTTCGACTCCACCTGCGTTATTGGTTTTTCTGTTAACTTTACCATCTTTCAAAAACATCTCATCATGGAACTGACTCCCTGGGATTTTATATGCGTCCTCACCGCTTCCGAATGAAACAGACTTTACAGCAGGAATACTCATAACAGCCTGAGCAATTTTGCCATCCAAAGCCCTATCCCAATGAACATGAGACCCCAAACCAACAGGCAAATTATTAAAACATACCTGAAATTTTCCGCCTAAAGTATCGCCGGCTTCCTTAGCCTTATCAATCTCAGAATGAAATTCTTCCTCAGTTTTTCCATCTCCAATCTGAATTATATCCGATGACCAACTTATGCCGTAATGCTTCAGTAACAACTTAGCAACAGAACCTACAGCAACTTCAATAGCTGTTTTTCTGGCACTTGAACGCTCTAAAATATTTCTCAAATCTTTTTGGTTATACTTTACACTGCCTGCATAATCGGCATGCCCAGGACGATATGCGGTAAATGACTTTTCATCTGTCTCATCCTCAGCTCTCGAACTCATAATCTTTTGCCAATTTTCAAAATCTTTGTTGTAAATAACCAACGTAACAGGTGAGCCTAATGTCTTGCCAAACCTGACTCCTGATGTTATTTCCACGCAATCAGATTCAATCCTCATTCTGCCACCGCGCCCATAACCCTGTTGACGACGCTTTAACTCTGAATTTATAAATTCCAAATCTATCTCAAGACCTGATGGGAGTCCCTCTATAATAGCCATCAAACACTTTCCATGACTTTCTCCGGCCGTCAAAAACCTAAATTTCTCTAACATTACTGTTTTATCCCCCACTTTGTTTGAAGATCTCTGAGTTTACCACTGTGTTGCAACAATTCAATAGTAAAGTTTACAGATTCTCTTAACTTTTCAGATTCTTTTCCTTTTCTAAAAGCCACGGCATAAGGTTCTTTTGAAAATCTTTTATCAAGAATTTTCACTGAAGGATCATCTAAAGCAAGGTTATACAATATAGTATCATCTGCAATCATAGCATCAGCTTCACCATTTTTTAATGCCTGATAAGCATGGGCATAATTTTTATACCCTCTTATAATAGCTTCAGGAGCGTTCATTCTAACACTCATTTCACCAGTTGAGCCGTAAACGATAATAACTCGTCTACCGCTTAATTGTCTGATAGAAGCTATATCTGTATTATTTCTGACCAAAATAGCTTGTCCTGCCATATAATATGGGGTTGAAAAGTCGACAACCAATCTGCGTTGATCTGTAATTGACATAGTTGCAATAAGCATATCAACTTTACTGGAATTCAGCATGCTTATTCTATTTGATGCCGTAACTGGTACAAATTCAACAGCATTCATATTGGTAAAAATATGTTTAGCAATAATTCTTGCAAGATCTATATCATATCCCTGAAGTTTACCTTCTATGTTTCTGTACCCAAAAGGTCTTGTATCACTTCTTACACCTACAATAAGCTTGCCACGCTCTTTTATTGCCTGATAATCATCCTGAGGTTTTCTTGCAGAGCAACCTGTTAAGAACAAACAAAATAACAGTAACGCACAAAATACTTTTTTAAACATAAAAACCTCATATTATAATACTGTTATGATACTGAAACTTGATAACAATGTCAATTCGGATAAATTTTCAGCTATTAATTATAAGTATCTAAAATTTTTACTCAACAAATGTAAATTTTTGTAAATTTTATTGAAAAATACAACAGTTTTTCAACAAACAAACCGTTTAAATATATATATAGAACGATGAGGATTATTGTAATGGCTAAGAAATTACAAAAAAACAAAAGACGTGTAGTGGCTTCCGTCTTGGGGCTGTTAATGGTTATGCAGCAAGCTGTTCCGGTTATGGCGTACACAGCGCCTCCTGTAACTAATATTACAAACTCTGATGGGCGTCCGTTATTACCACAGCTCGGTGAATATAATATTACGCCGGATATGGTTAATATTGCCCAAAAATTAGGTTTTAGAAGCTTCCAAGATTTCCAATTAGCAGCAGGTGATGTTGCGAACTTTGTTATGCAATATTACAACATGGGTCAATGGGTTGATAAAAGTGGTGTAACTCACAAGTATGAAATAGGTCCAAGCATTGACACATTTATCGCTGCTGTACAAAATCAGATTAACATAAACGGTTTGGTTAACACTGTAAGAGAAGTTAATGGTGCTTTCCAACCTGGAGGTCAATTAATATTCGTATCTCCAAATGGTATGGTTGTTGGTGCCAGCGGTGTTTTGAACGTTGGTTCATTGTCTGTAATTACCCCAACTGAAGACACATTTAACAGATTTATTTCCGATATTCCAAAGGATGTTCCTTTGTATGGTGATGTTGTAAACGTAACTCATCCGGACGGTTCAACAGGTACAATGCAAGACTATTTTGGTGTTAAAGGTGAAAAGACTTGGGATCCTTCAGTATTTTCTATTGACGGCAGTCAGTCTGTAAGATTGGAAAATGGTGCCATGGTTATGGCTAATAAGGATTTCGATGTTAATGCAGGTTCATTTATAGCAGCTAACGGCAGTGCAGTTCTTACAGGTGCTGATACCCACGGATTAAATGGTGGTAACAGAATTATTAAGCACGATGTTGCTGAATCTTTATTTGAAAACTTGGTTAACACAGGCAATAGAGGTAATGCAGGTAATTTCAATGTTAAAACTTCTAACGGCTTTGATGCTCAAGCAGGGTCTCAAATTATTAACCTTGGTGCAGGAAATATAAGAATTACTAACACCGACACTGCAGGTATAAATATTGCAGGTGAAGTTAAGAATACAAATGGTTTATTAGAAGCAATCAACTCCGGAGAAAACGGAATTAACATTTCAGGAACTGTTACAAACGCAGGCACTACAAATATCACAAATAATGCTGGCGGAACTAACGGTATCAAATTAACAGAAAGCGGAAAAATCAATAATAAAGGGGCAAGCCTCAATATTGTAAACGATGCTACCGGAGGAATTGACCTAAGAGGTGTAATTACCGGTACAAACAGTGCAAAAATTAATATCACAAGCCAAAATTCAAATGTTACAATGGGTGATGCTGCAAATGAACACAACATTGTTGCAGATGGAAAAGTTACAATCAATGTAACTAATGGCGATGTATTGAACAATGGTGTTAAGACAAACCACATTGTTACAACAAATGGTGCTGATTTGGAAATCAATGCTACAAACGGTGCTATTGGTGAAGAATTGGTTTGTGCAAACGGTATCTGCACAGGTATCGGACCAAATGGAAGAGATTTAACAAAATCTATCAACACTTCTATTGACGGAACTATTAAGGCAATCAGTACTCAAGGTAATCGTAATAAATCTGTTGTAAATATGGCAAGTATTGATAAGAATATGAATGTTGACCAGATTAAGGCAGATGGTAGAGTTATCTTGTTGGCTGATGCATCCGATTCAGGATCTGCTGATTATTCAATTTTGAACAGCTCAAAAGATGGTAAGACTGCAAACGTTACAGGTGCAGGTATATCATTGATTGCTAGTGGCGGTATTGGTGAATCAGGTGCAGGTAAGAGTTTGACATTTATTCAAACAAAAGGTGATTTTAACCAGGCTTATGTTGAAAAAGGTGTTCACTGGCAGGATGGCACAATTGATTCAACTGCCGGAGAGGATTTTGCTCACAACAAAATTACAGACTATACACCTAATGCTCAATATGGCGTTGATATGTTAGCTAACAAGGGTGACATTAACATCAAAGGTCTTGATAACGCAGACAATTCAAAGAGTGACACTGAGATTTGTGCAATTGTTGCAAGAAATGGCAGCATCAACGCAGAATTTTCAGGAGATACTCATATTGGCGAAGTCACTGCAAGTAAAGAAGTTAACTTAACAACACGTGGCCAATATATGATTATTGATCATCTTGGAGAAGTTCCTACATACGAAAAAACCGGTGACTATTTCGGTGGCTATGATACAAAGGTTGTTCCAACACACGCCGATATTAGAGCACTTGATTTAGCTGAAATTGGCGGTAAAAATGAGACACCTCATTCAACTGTAGTTATCAAAAATGCTACTATTGCTGGCAAAGGCAATGGAAGACCAATGCACGACCAAGACTTAGAGATTGTAGCAGATCACGCATACGCTGGTGGTTATGAGTTTATCACAGATACTCCTCACCGCGGCGAAGATGGAAAATCTTATTATAAAGAAAATCCTGCAACTAATAAGATTACAAATGCAAACAATCCTGATAGAGAAGTTTCTATAAGAGTTACAGCTGTAAGACCGGAACATGTTGAAGCTATTGATGCAGATCCTGACAGACGTATCTATTATACAGGCGGTAGCTCACAAAATGATGATCCGGGCTATGACGGTTATGATAAAGATACTCATCCGGAAGATGAAGGAACTATTGAAGATGATGACAACCTCGTAGTTCCTGAAGACGAACCAGATGAACCGGATCCGCCTCCTGTAACAGATGATGATGACGATACCGACACAGACAACGACTTGGATGCTGATACCGATAACGATATGGATTCCGACGCTGACTCTGATGCGGATACTGATGCTGACGCCGATACTGATGCTGATGCCGATACTGACGCTGACGCTGATACTGATGCTGACGCTGATGTTGATGCTGATGCTGATACTGATGCTGACACAGATATTGATAACGATACAGATATCGACAACGATACAGATAATGATGACGATCCTAATCCATACCCGGATCCGGATCCTGATCCTAACCCTGATAAACCGGATATACCAGCCATTACACCTGAAATTCCAGTTTATGCAAAGGCTATATCTCAGTTAAGGGATATCGAAGATATCATGCCGGCAACTGATAAACGTCAATTTATAAGATTTAACGCAAATGACGTTATGGGTGGCATTGAATTCTCTTCAACAGCAGACGTACAATCTATATCTAACATCTCAAGAGGTGGCGTTGCTTTAAGACACAACAAGACACTAAAAGTTGGTGACGTTGTACCTGTACATATTAAATATGGAAATATTGAAGTTAATGCTGATGTAAAAATCGTATCAGCAAGCGATGTTCAAGCCGGAGGTCAATTCTTGAACCTTGACCAAGCTACTGCAAACAAACTGCTTTACTTAAGTATGGTTCAACCTGAAGCAGTTGCAGTTAACGAAAACGGTTTGTCATACAATAACCAATAATCGTCTATATGTATAAATGAAGCAGACAGATTAATCTGTCTGCTTTTGTTTTAATTTATCACATTCAGAGACGATATCTTCCAATACACGAAGAGCATCCTCTGGCAACTTGTCTCTACCGGCATAAGCTGTTTCACGTGTTTTTACAAAATCAACACGTCTTAGCATTGCCGCTAAAAATTTCTCTAAATAACTCTTAGCCCTTAAGGAAGCATCAAAACCGTTTACTTCCATAATTTCTATATTATAGAAATCTTCCCACTGATGGAAAATTGCTTTACCCTCTACAATTAATTCTATAATCTCAAGAGTTGTCTTTGCCGGAATATTCTTACCCATATAATCTCCGGTATTAAGAATATAACAATCAACTCCGCCTGAGATAAGTTGCTTAAACCGCTCATAATCCAACGCTAAAGGATGTACCCTGAATGGATTTGCATAAGGTTCAAACACTAAAGCATTAGGGTCAACACCTTCTGCCAAACGTTCGGCTGCCGTACGTTTTGTCGCCAAGGTTGCACCCATTGCAGCTCCCAACTCAGCCCCCTTCAATTTCAAAACAGGCGGAAGTGTAGGATCTTTCATCAGCCAAAATATTGCATTCAACGGCTCATCTATCCTGTCTACCCTATTTGGAGTCCATAATCTTGACTTTACTGCTCGTCCATTGCCATTTCGTATATCCTCTGGCAATGAAACTACTCTACCGTCCTTTAATACAACAACACCTTCATTCTGATGCGTTAAAATATATTTGTTCGCTTCATGACCTATCGGATAATCCACTGTCTTATCAAAATAAGAAGGTTCCAAAGCTATTGTAAACTTCTTCTCTACATTGGTTATGAATGCATCATCATGAAGTACTGCTATTTTATACTTATTATCGTGTTTTGCATGCGTTATTGTTGACTTGCCGGAACCGGAAAGCCCGAAGACGGCAAGCTGAAAAGTTTTATCTTTTGCCAGTTTATATTGTTTCATACCGCCATGACATGAAACATAACCCTCTCTTGCAGCAGCAGCCCACGCAAGCGTCAATGTTCCTTTTTTATGCTCGCCAAAGTATCTCATACCAAGGATAGCAGCACAATTATTTTGAGGATCAAAAAATGTCAAACCGTAAGGAAAATCCGGATGTGACCAATCAGGATCCGAAAATACATATATGTCAGGTTCGTCTATCTGCTTCGACTGCGCATACATTTTCTCATATTCTTTATTAACAGATTGAAAATTTAACATCCAAGAATACAATGTATTCTCATATCCTTGAGGAACTAAAAGGTGTGCTTTCAGCATAAATTCTTTATCAAGCCCGATTATTGCATCTGCTTTGTACATAGAGCGATATCTGGTGTTGTATACTGCCTCTCTTATTATCGGAAGAAGTTTCGCTACATCGCAATCAGGTTCTCCCACAATTTTGCGGGCTGCAATACAACGCCCAACAACTGCGCCATCATTAAACAATAACTGGTTAGCATCTTTTGGCAATCCAAATTTCTCAGGCTGGTAAACAGGCATGCCTGTAAGCTCAACAGTTCCAGGAGAATTTAAAGCTAGCTCATAAGCATCCTCGACTGTGCTCACTTCCATCACATTATTTGCAAAAAACGGAACCGTTACGGTAGCTCTTAATGCCGAAACTCGTCCATTACGCCAAAAATCATCATCACCATAAAAATCTTTTGTACACATACCAACACCTTTAATATATGTAAAAACTGGGACCGGAGGGATTCGAACCCACGACCAAGGGATTATGAGTCCCCTGCGCTACCGCTGCGCCACAGTCCCAGATATTAAGTTGTAAAGACATGTAAGCGGTAGCTTTTGCGCTACCTTCCTCTCCTCAAAAGGTACTTAACCTTTCTCGTCGGCAGAGTGCCACAGTCCCAGATATTAAGTTGTAAAGACATGTAAGCGGTAGCTTTTGCGCTACCTTCCTCTCCTCATATTAAGTTGTAAAGACATGTAAGCGGTAGCTTTTGCGCTACCTTCCTCTCCTCGAAAGGTACTTAACCTTTCTCGTCGACAGAGTGCCACAGCCCCCTGAATACCTAACTTTCTACCCGAATGTTTACATATTAATGTACAAAGAATTTTGTCGGAGTTCTTTACCTCCCCTCGGAAAAGCTTTTCAAAAACTGCTCCCAAGGCTGCTTACAACCCGTATTTTAACTCAAGTCGTAAAATCAGTACCTCTCTAATCTATCATCAATTATGCTAAAAATCAAGTACATAATTAAAATTTATTTTTATTTACTCTCCAACTTCTCTGTCGTATCTCTTTTTGACCGCTTTTCAATCTTCTTAAGCTGCTTTTCACGCATTTCTTCAGTCATCTTACAATCCTTAAGCAATCTGTTATAATATAACTTTTTCTCTTCAGGGTTAGTTATTTTCTCTGCTTCAGCAAGACCCTGTTCAAACTTTATTTTCTTATCATAATAGCTCTTATTCTTTAATTTTGTTGTCGAATGTACTATCATAGGAACCCCTATCGGGGCTGTTATAAGCAAATCTGTTAGAAAAATTCCAGTAGACAATTCTGCAATAGATTTTCCTCGCCCAAAATTTCTCGGATTTTGATATTTATAAGGAACATACTCTTCCCACTTTGGAGCTACAACCTCTTCTGTACATTCTTCCTTCACCACTGAATTATCAACAACATTTTCATCAGCAAAAACCATTCCTTGAGAAAGCAATAACCCAACTATTGATACAATAACCATCACTCTATACATAAAAACACCTCATTTAACCATCACCAATTCCATAATACAATAACTACAGCTAAATTTTTCCATTTTATAAAAATTTGTTTACTAATCTTCATCTGTCCGTATTTTGTAGCAAAAATTTACCTTCATCGGTTTTATAAATGTATGCAAATCAGTACTTATAAATTTCTCATCTCTAATCTCTCTTTTGGCAACAAATACAATAATGAAAAATCTGAACGGAATGCTGCAATATTGGAACATAGAAGAAGGGGAGCATCATTTACTCAAATAGCTGAACGTTTTGGCATAAACAGAGATAGTGCTTGGACTATTGCAAAAACTCAAGAGGCTAAAGATGCTTATATTACATCCTCACTCACACCTGATTTTCACAAAAGAGTACAAGAAATAGCCAGTACTTTTGGCATTACGGATAACATCAAAGCATTAGAAAAAATTCTTATCACAAATCCATTTCTTATGAATTTCGATTTAGAGAAAGCAAAAGCAAATATTAAACACCTCTCAAAAGAGCTCAACATTCCGGAAGACAAA
The DNA here is from genome assembly GCA_949283255.1 of uncultured bacterium. Lineage (GTDB taxonomy): Bacteria > Cyanobacteriota > Vampirovibrionia > Gastranaerophilales > Gastranaerophilaceae > UBA1221. The sequence goes on from CASDRS010000005.1 coordinate 126,060, forward strand.
TTGACAAAATCAACTATTCAAACTCCAAGACTTTGGAAATTCAATCCGCAAACAGTTGTTACAAATGTCAAAACAACTGCACATAAACTTGGAGTAAAGACAGAAGCATACACAAACGCGATTTTGCTTCAACCGTCTTTATTTGCTCAAACTCCTGACACTATAAATTCAAATATTGAAAATACAGCAAACAAACTTGGAATTGCAAAAGAAAAATACACCAAAGCTGCATTAAGCTTCCCTAGATTATTTGGAGAAAGACCGGAGACAATATCTAAAAATATAAATGACATTTCATCCGTGTTAGGTTTACCTCAAGAAGACATTATAAAAGCGGCACTCGAACAACCAAACATATTTAATTCCAGCGCAGAAACAATCAACTCAAATATAGAAAAAGTTATTGAGGCTTTTGACATCCCAAGAAATCAATATGTCAAAGCCCTTATCAAACATCCTCGTCAACTAACTTACAATTCTGCAACCATAATCAAGAACATAACAGAATGCGCTGAGGGGCTTAATCTAGATCCAAAAGACTTTATCAAACTTGCGCTAAAAACTCCACAACTCTTTGCTCAAAAAGCAGATACAAGCCTTAACAAGATTGCCGAATTTGCAAAAGAATTAAATATGCCTCCTGAAAAAATCATAAAAGCAACACTAAAATCTCCAACTTGGTTTACAAGAAATCCAAAAACAGTTAGAACATACGCAGAATCAATAGCCAAAGAATTAAACATATATCCTGAAGAATATATAAATTGCCTGTTTAAAAACCCGGGTCTGGTTTCACTACAAGCCTCAACCGTTATTAACAATATAAAAAATTCTGCCTCTACTTTTAAATTTACAACAGAAGAAATGACAAATGCAGCTCTTAGAGCTCCTAGTATATTTATAATAACCCCACAAAGATGTAACTACAACATAGAAACCGTTGCAAACACTCTCGGAATTGATAAATATGATTACGCGAGATTTGCACTCAAAAAAGCTACGCTTTTCGCAATGAAGCCTGAAACTGTACTTAGAAAAGCTGATATCATCCGCTACGGCTACAAAGTTGAAAACAAACCTATAACAGATAATCTAAAATGCATATCAACAATGGCTGATGACAAACTGTTTGCTAATATTCTAAGAACTCTTATTATGAAAGAAGATAAAACTCACATAGGAGCAAATAACTGCTGGAATAACCTTATAACATATCTCATCGAAGAAGCAGGAGACAGATATAAGTTTGAAATCCCTGATGATAAGATGGCTAAAGACTTTATAGAATTTGCACAAAATTTCTCAAAAAATGTCCTTAACAAACAAATATTTCAATTTGTAATAAAAAAATAATCAGTGGCTTTACATCCCGCTTTCTTAGTAGTAAGTTTTAAGTGTACATTTTACACCATAAAGAAAGAAGGATATTATGAGAATTGATTTTAGACCCCAAAGATTGTTGAACTCTTTAGTATTTGAAGAAAAAGTACCTCAAGGCATTAGAAGAGTTATGAACTTAGATAGAGAAAAAAGAAAAACCATTGATATGATAATTTCAAAAGCACCTAATTCTTACCCTAAAGAATATTATGTATCTTCATACAAAGTTTATGATAAAACAGGACTTGTTTCAAAAGAATTAAACAGAGACAATAACGGCATCATAAACATTACTACCAAAAATTATGATGGTACATATTCTTCAAAAATGGTTAAATAATTGATTAAACTTTATTTTTAGAATATAATTTTTTTATGAGCAAAATTGGTAATATCAAGAAGCAAGCTGCGAGTATTTCAATCCTTGATAAGTATATTCTTAAGCAAGTAATTGAAATGTTTATTATGGGAGTATTTGTATTTACTTCCATAATATTTGCTTCTGATACTTTTATAACTTTAATAAAACAGATTTCCTTATTTGGAATTCCGTTTAAAGTAGCATTATTAATGATTATTCTAAACTTGCCGTCAGTTGTTGTCATGACAATTCCGATGGGAGTTTTACTATCAACTGTAATGACATTAAACAAACTCAGTCTGGCATCTGAAATAACAGTATTAAGAGCCTGCGGTATTGGGATAAATCGTATTGCAAAACCGATTTTCGTATTTTCTATAATCATGTGTATATGCAGCTTTATAATAAACGAAACAGTGGTTCCGGTTGCAACCAAATATTCAAAAGATCTTGCCCTTTGGTCATTAAGCCAGAAAAATGTACCTAACGGTAAGCAAAACTTTGTATTTAAAGATATCGGCTCTGATGGTGTATTGAAGAGACTGTTTTACGTAGGACACTGTGAAGACAAAAGATTATATGATATTACAGTTTTAGATACATCTAAACCTGATACAATCCAAGTACTTCAGGCAGAAGAAGGAAAGACAACACCTGCAGGATGGGATTTCCAAAAAGGTGCTGTCTATACCGTAGGACAAGAAGGCAAAGTCCTTAATACAACGTTATTCGAAGATTCCACAGTTAAATTTGGCTTGGATTTGACAAAACAACTTAACAAAAATATGGCAAAAGAAATGAATTTCACAAAGTTGTTGAAATTTATTGCAACCAACTTACATACTCTTGATGAAGAGCAAAGAAATGTTGTAGTAATCGAGTTATATGACAAACTTGCACTGCCTATTACAACAATTGCACTTGTACTTGTAGGTGTGCCTCTTGCCATTACACCACCGAGAGTAAGATATAATAGAGGTTTTTTATTTTCTATACTAATTATCTTTGCATACTACCTGATAAGAGCTTTATCAATCTCTTTTGGAGAAGCCGGTACTTTAATTCCAGTTCTGGCAGCTTGGATGCCGAATATTATCCTTGCTACATTCGGTTCGCTGCTATACTATAAGAAAGTTTATACTATTGAATAAAAGTTAAGGTTCTTCATTAACTCCTGTACTTGGAATACACATTCCGAATTGACAATTGGAATTATATGAAGATTCATTATTTAAACCCGGACTTGTATTTGGTTGAGTTTGTTCGGTATTTATAAGCATATCATAATAGGGTTGCCTATATGATGGCATAAAAGCCGTTGGTTTTTGAATTTGATTCAAATTATTTGGGGCATATTTATCGCCCAACCCAGGTTCGGATAATGATGATGACGAAGGTGCGCAAAAACCTGTAACGGAACAGGTTGCATACGCAGGCTGAATGAGTGTTAACATCAAAACAACTATTATATATTTTGACATATAGAGACTTCCTTTCATTTGTAGCTATCCAACTTATTACAGATTACCCTATATAAGAAGCAACTACATTACCCGAAAGTCTACACTTATTTAACGGTGATGATGATGTCTCGGTGGAGGTGTCATATAATGATGATGATGATATGGTCTGTAATTGTAATTAGTCCATATTTGCAGCAAATTCATAAAATCAGCTATATTTTTTGACTGCATATAATCATTCATTATACTTTGATATTCCTCATAATTTATGGTATTTGGATTTGAACCTTTTTGATTATATTTTTTTGCAAGATTTTTAACCAAATTTGCAGTCCTGAGTTTATCCTCACGAGTCATCGGATAATAACTGTTTGCATTACGGTTGTACTCTTCCATACTTACAACTTCATTAACCGAAATCTGACCATCTTCAGATATCCCTCTGTCGATTTCATTGAATACATCAGGCATCGTTTTCTCATAATTTTCGTTTGTTGCATCTCCATAAATGAAACAATTCGGAATATTCATAACAGGAGCCGGAACATAATATTGATAATAAGTTGGAGGAGGTAATGGCACGAAATATTGAGCATTAGCCTCTTCTGCTGGAACAGCTGCTGCAATAGCTATCATAGCCGCTCCGGCTGCATTCTTAACCTTATTAGCTTTTCTTGAGCCTTCTCCTTGGAAATGTATTGGAGAACTCATTTTAATAGCAGAAACCTTCATTTTAAACCCCCGTTTTTTACATACAGTTATAATAAAACTTAAAAATAATTTTTGCTAAATTTTAAAATAAAAATTTACAATTATTAAAAAAAAATCAGGTTTAACCCTGATTTTTTTAATATTCTTTAACGACGTTTTTTCTTAGTTGTAACAATATCTTTGATATTATCTATCATTGTAAATTTTTTCATATTAGCATCATAAGCCTTTTTCCATCTTTTTAACATCTTAATAGGATTATTAGTTGACGGCCCTGACTCATTCACTAAACAACGATAAAATCTTTCATTTATTTCATTACTTGCACCATTCTTAAACCTACGAACATCACGTCTATCTTTTGTTGCACCAATTATTGCATTTAATCTGGGATAAATTTTAATCATAACAAATAATCTCCTATATATAATACACTATCAATCTAAAACAAAAAAGGTCGTTTTTCAACGACCTTTTTTGGAATTTTATTTTCTTGATAAAGATTAGCAGCAAGAGCAAGCCGCACCGCAAGAACATCCAAGAGCCTTCTTAGCTTCTTCAAGTCTTACCTTGATACGACCATCAACTGCGATACCTTCACCTGTAGTTTCAGAAATCAACAATGGGTTGATATCCAACTCATCGATGAATTTGAAATCATTAACAAGTTGAGACAATCTCAACAATGTTTCTTGAATTTGATCAATTTGAGCAGGCTTAGTACCTCTAGCACCTTCTAACAATTTGTATGCCTTAACTGATTTAATCATATCCATAGCATCAACATCTGTCAAAGGAGCGATTCTGAATGTTACGTCTTTCATAACTTCAACAAATACACCGCCTAAACCAAACATCATCATAGGACCGTATTGAGGATCTGTTGCGATACCGCAAACCATTTCTCTTGAGCCCTTAACCATTTCTTGGATAATTACACCTTCAAGACCTTCAAGCAATCCTTTTGCTTCCAATCTTTCTAGCAATCCTTTGTACTCTCTTCTCAATTGTTCTTCAGACTTGATGTTAACAACAACACCACCAACATCTGTCTTGTGAGATGTTGTCTTTGAAGTCATCTTCATAACGACCGGATATCCGATTGAATTACCAAGTTCTACAACTTCATCTTCGTTAGTTGCTAAACCATACTTACAAGCTCTGATACCGTATGCTTGAAGAACATCAATTGATTCCAAAGTTGTAAGTTGAGCACGACCTTCTGCTAATGATTTCTTGATAATGCTTTCAACTTTAGCTTTATCTACATCATAGCAAGGGATTTTACCTTCTGGTCTTTCCATCCACAATCTTTGTTGGTTCAATCTGTTCAAACCATCTGCAGCTTCTTCAGCATACATAAAGAATGGCATATTAACATCCATATCAGATAGTTTTGAGAAGAACTCATTCTTAGTCATGAATACACCAATAATTGGTTTTTCTGGATGTTCTGCCTTAATTTCCATCAAAGCTTTTGCTACATCAATATCTTTCAAACCTAAGAATGGAAGATAAATTGTAATAATCATATCAACATTTTCATCAGCAATAACTGTTTCCAAAGTTTGTTTATAGTGTTCGATAGGAGCTGAAGCAATCATATCGATAGGGTTCTTAACAGAAGCTGCTGATGGAAGGAAACTTCTCAATTTAGCTTTTGTTTCATCAGAAATCTTAGCCATTTGCATACCGTATTCACAAACAGCATCTGTAGCCATAATTCCAGGACCGCCTGAGTTTGTAATAATTGCTACTCTATCACCTTTTGGAATAGGGCAGTTAGCAAATACTTTTGCAGTTGCAAACAAGTTTTTCAAAGAAAATTCTCTGATTACACCTGATTGATGCAACAATGCAGCAGCAGCTTTATCAGCACCGGCCAATGAACCTGTGTGAGATGATGCAGCTGAAGCACCTGCAGCTGAACGGCCTGATTTCAATGCCAAAATAGGTTTTTTCTTTGTAATTCTTGAAGCTAACTTTCTGAAGTTAGATGGGTTTTGAATTGATTCCATGTAAAGAAGAATTTGTTCTACATCTGAATCATTTTCCCAATATTCAAGAGCTGTTTCAGCGTTTACATCTGCTTGGTTACCAATTGAAATGAACTGAGCAAAACCTAAGTTCAAATCCTTCAAGATGTTCAAAATACCGCCGCCTAAAGCACCTGATTGAGATACAAAACCGATGTTACCACGTTCAGGAAGTGATTCTGCAAAACATCCGTCCATTCTGATATCAGGGTGAGTGTTTACAACGCCTAAGCAGTTAGGACCTACACATCTCATACCATATTCTTTAATTTTTTCAACAAGTTGTTTTTCAAGTTCTGCACCTTCAGCACCTGTTTCTTTAAATCCTGCTGTAATGATACAAATACCTTTAATACCCTTTTCGTGGCACTGATCAATTGTTGATAATACAAATTTTGCATTTACAACGATAATTGCTAAATCAACTTCACCAGGAACTTCTGTGATAGAAGTATATGCTTGTAAACCTTGGATAACTCCACCTTTAGGGTTTACAGGATAAATTTTCCCGTTAAACTTGTATTCTTCCAATCTTTTCATGATATCGGAACCAATAGTGTGATCTTTTGTAGACGCACCGATAACAGCTATTGATTTCGGCTTCATAATCTTGTCTAAATTACTATTCATCTCTAGTCCTTTCTTTTTCTCCTTATTTATCACATTAATAAATATGTTATTCATCTTGCATTATTTGCATAAATTTTCGGCCTAACTTTGCAAAAAAGTCTTTACATTTTGCTCCAAAAGTATTGTTTTCAGGAAGTTTTTCATATTTTTTCGCTACATATTTGGCAACGGAATAATACAAATCAGAACTGCCGTCTACTCTGGCTGCTGAAAGAAAAGTCTCAGCATAAGGCTTGTTTTTCTTTCCAAAATGTCCCGATTTTTGAGCCCTAAAAATTAACTTATTTTTGGCATAATCTTGAGTTATAAACAAATCATAATTTTTATTTTCAAATAATTGTTTTAATTTAGGAACTGAATTTCTTACTTGACGAGCAGGAATTGCACTAAGATCTCCAACGATGTTTATTCCACCTTGAAAATTTGTATTATATTGTGAATTTGAGATATGCTCTACATTCATTGAAATTCCTTTCAAAGACTAATACCCGTTTACAATCCACTCTCTAACCCGCAATTTTGCGCCAAGTTCGGAAGCGACCTTCTCACAAGCTTCAATATCAAGACGTCTGCCTTTGTATCCATCTACTACGCTTGCAACTACTTCTACATTTTCGTCATAGCAAGCCTTTATAAATTTCTTCATCTCTTCATAAGCCTGAGGAAACTTTGGCTGGGATAATTCATTATATTCATCTTCTGTAGGAGCATTAAGACTAACACTAAATTCGTCAATCAATCCTTTCAATTCAGGAACAACATTCCTTTTATGAATAAAGTTTGCATGCCCGTTCGTATTAACTCTTAATTTTGCCTCAGGATAAAGACTTTTTATATGTTTTGCAGTTTGCTTGAGCTCATCCAACTTAATCATAGGTTCGCCATAACCGCAAAAAACTACTTCAGGATGTTTATTCTCTACAAGAGAATGATGGAATTGGCAACAATTATCGAACTGAGCGAACACATCCTCTATAGGGTAATTTTCATCGTCTAACCAAAGATTTTGCCCACAAACATCATCCTTGTCTTTTCTAAGGCAAAAAATACAATTGTTTGTACATCTATTAGTCAGATTTATATAGATTTTCCCGTCCAGTAAATAAACTAAAGTATTTGCCATGGTTAACCTTTCGTCATTAAGATTATCGCATGGGCAAAAAATTTTTACAAGCAAAAAATACAAACTGCATTAAACAAAACGCAACAATAAAAAAGGGATTAGAATAATCCCTCGACATAAAAATGGAGTTTAAGTCGTGCTTAAATCACATAGCAAAATTTTCTGCTATGTTATAAAAGAAAATTTATTACCAAATTATGAACCTACAAGACGCAAAGCTTCTTCCAGCAGTTCTTTATTAGAAGAAATCAATTTGTTAGAAATTTCCATCTGCAACTTTGCCATTTGGAAATAAGAAATATTTGCCTTAAAATCTGCGTTTGACAATTCTAACAAACCTGAACGAATTTCGCCATAACCGAGAACAGGCTTACCTGACTCGGCAGTTTCAACGAACTTGCCATCTTGGAATTCATATAATGCGGCAGAATTATGGAAGTTTCTTGTCGTTATTCTATACAAAGGCACTGAACGTTTTCCGTTGTCAGCTTTACCATAAATTGTACCATCATTTTTTATTTCATAATCATCATATTTACCAAGATATTTACCGTTGTTCGGGTCAATCCACATTTTGATATTTGTTGTAGGGATATCCAAAGAACCGCCTTTCATGGCAGTTTCCTGATACAAATCTGCTGTGATAGCTTTTGTACCCTGCATAATTTCACCCTTATCGTTTAGGATATAACCTTGAACGGTATTTCCTGCAGTATCTCTGTAAACACCTTCACCGTCAAATGTAAATTCTCCAAGACGAGTATAAATACTACGTCCGTCAGCATCTTTTACAAGGAAAAATCCTTTTCCTTCAAGAAACAAGTTTTCTGTTGCAGTACCCGGAGTAGATTTACCTTGCCCAAGGTTCTTTGCATAATCATCGGAAATTGCTCCACCTAAGAAGGTTTTAAAATTTACTTGCTTTTCACGAAACCCTGGTGTATATACGTTTGTCATGTTATCAGCAATAACATCCATCCAGTTTGAAGTTGATTTTTGAGTATTCAAAGCGGTTGTATATGAATCATTCATGAGCTCTCTCCTTATTATTTCTTTCCTCCTGTTCGTCTTTTTGACGACGTGATTGAGAATAATTCAAATCTCCATAAGAAATATTTTCTTCATCAAAACGCTGTCTCAAGAAATCAATATTATTTCTCAAATAATTCTCGACAGCTTTATCACCCGGAATAAAGTTAGCATTTATTTTGCCGCCCTTATCAACCTGCAAAATTACAGATATATCTTTATCAAAATCTATTCTGAAAGGCTGATTTGTCTTAGATGATTCTTTCAAAGCTTCAATTAATGCTGCAGAAGCCTTTGCAGTAGATTGAACCATCTTTACATCACCCTGCTGTAATGCTTTTTGGAATTCTGACGCAATACTTCCCATAGACATATCGGTTTTGGAAACCAAATCCGCAAAGAATTTTGCATCTGCATCGGACATTTTAACTGAAGAATAATCAACAGAAGTGTGCATGCCGGAAATCTGGCTTCTTGTAGAAGCACTCATCGGATTTACATTTACAAAATTAAAGTTTCCTCCGTTTGCATTCATATATGCTTGTACTTGATCTGATAACGCTGAATAAGCTTGTTGACCCTGCTGTCCTTGTTGGTTTTGCTGTCCTTGCTGACCTTGTTGATCTGTTGTCGAAATTTCTCCTTTAAGGGTCTGCGTATTATCAGCTTGTTTTTCTTTAGCTGTTTTATCTACATTTTTATCTTCTGTCTTTTTAGTTTCTTTTTTCTCTGACTTTTGGGTCTCGGAAACTTTTTCTTCGTTATCAACATCTTTTGTATTTTCAGTTTCGTTTGCTTCTTCAGCTTTAGTCGTTTTCATCTCATCCTGAAAAGATGTAGAACTTCCTGAGAAGCGCTTTGCCTGAGTAGCAGAGGCCGTATTTGCCATTTCACTACTGGAAAATATAGCTGTCTTTGCCATTGTATCTACATTCATTTTTAATCTACCTCCAGTTCTGCCAACTGCCTCAATATTTCTTTTTCTTCTTCTTCCTGACGCTCCCTGCTTTGTGCAAAATATCTTGTTACGCCAAGTTCCGAATACTGTTTTAATTCTGCTTTTTTTTCTTCTTCGAGATAAAGTTCTTTGTTTTTCTCTTTGTGTTTTTCAAGAACCTTTACCGCCTGCTCAAGTTTAACCAGTTTTTGTTTTTCAATATCGAGTTGTCGCTGAGCTTCTACACGAATTTGTTCTAATTGTTCGGCTTTTTCCCAAAGATGGATAAGATACTTGTCATACGTGTCATACATCATTGGATCAGCCTTACGCATATTTACCTGCGTAGCCTGTATCTCTTCGTTATTTTTTCTGATATTCTCTTCCGCAACAAAAACGGCTTGCTGGGCTTTTTGGACTACCAATAATTGCTCTTCTTTTTTGCGGATTCTGAAATCCAGAATTTTTTGTAATCTGTATCGAAAAGGCATTTTAGACTACACTTTCTTGCTTATATTATGGAGTATCTAAGCAAGATGATAAACATCTAAACGTATGATATATTTAATGATGTTTTTTCATTAGTCAATAATATGAACACCTGTTCCTGTACCAAATTGTCTGTTATTGCGAAACCAGCCGTTCGTGCCGTAATAGTCTCGATAACGTCCGTAATTTGAGCCATAACCGTTAGAGCCGTAACTGTAATAAGGATTTACAGGAGGGGTCAAACCTGTCGGACAACCCATAAAACTTGAACTTACAGTATCTAAAATATTGCGCCATTTCCCGCCTGAATTATTCACAGGAGTAACGTTTGTATTATTATTATAATTTACTATTAAATTATTTATACGCTGCTCCAATGAGGTATTAGGATATGTTCTGTTAAAAACCGTTCGCTCTAATCTGTTTAATCTCGTGTTCAAATTTTGATTTTGATAAGTTCTGCCGTAAACAGACATCTCTACATCCGAAAGCTTATTACTGTTATAATCACCTGCAGTATAATTCCCGTCATAATAATTATTTCTTATTGGTGTCTGGGTCGTAACATATCTTGTAGCGGCAAATACCGGCGCAAAAGTTGTAACAAGCAATGCAAAAATAATTAAAATGTTTTTCATAAATATACTCCTCTGATTTTTATAATGGGAGTTTATCGAAAAGTATTATTTTATACATTCCACTGACGGGGAATAAGGATTTTATTGCGGGTAAAATATTTTTGTTATATCCTAAAAACAGAATAGTTAAGGAGAGAATTAAAATGGTTAAAAACAGAATTGGTATAGATGTTGGCGGGACTAATGTTAAACTTGCACTTGTTACAAGCGAAGGTAAAATCATATATTCAAATTCCATCCCAACAAGAGCTGAAATGGGTTATGAATATACCGTTGACAATATCAAACAAGCAATCAGAGACTTGCTCCAAGAAACAAGCGTAAATCCTAAAGATGTAGAAGGTATCGGATTTGGCTTCCCGGGGCAAGTAGATTACAAATCAGGTATAGTAAGACTGGCTCCTAATATTCCTGGTTGGGTTGATGTTCCGATTGCTAAGATGATTGAAGATGAATTTCATATTCCAACACGTGTAGACAACGACGTAAGATGTGCTGCATTAGGAGAATTAAACTTCGGAGCAGGCAAAGGATGTGAAAACCTTATTTGTATAACAGTTGGAACAGGTATCGGATCAGGACTTATCGTAAACGGTAAACTTGTTAGAGGTGCTTCAAATGCCGCAGGTGAAATCGGACACATCAAACTTCAAATGCACGACGGCCCTATTTGCGGATGCGGAGACACAGGATGTCTTGAAGCATTTGCGTCAGGTCCTGCAATAGTTGCAATGGCAGAAGATTATATCAAAGGTGGGAAATCTACAAAATTTAGAGAACTTGCAAATCCTGATATCACTCCATATATAGTTTGCGAAGCTGCAAAGGCAGGAGATCCTGTTGCAAAGAGAATTTTCACTATTATGGGAGAATACATCGGTATAGGACTTGCCAGTGTTGTTAACCTTCTGAACCCTGAAAAAGTAATTATCGGTGGTGGAGTTGCTGCAGCTGGAAGCTTCTTGATGGATCCGCTAAAAGAAACTCTTAAAAAACGCGCAATGAAAATTGCAGGCGAAACAGTAGATGTAGTTCCTGCTCAATTAGGTAACACTGCTGGTGTTATCGGTGCAAGCTTATTAATTGAAAGCTAAAAATATCAAATTTATATGTAAAATAAAAGCCCTATATAAATAGGGCTTTTATTTTTTTTACTTAACACTTATGTCTCTCTGATATAATAATTACCTTTTCTCGGAGATTCTTCTATAATCAATCCTTTAATATTATCAAACCACGCACATATTTCAGCTACGTCACTATTATATTTCATAGCCAAAGATACTGCTGCATTTTTGTTTTCTTGATCAGGAAACATAATTTTAGTTCCGCCAACCAAAAATACATAATTTAACTTCTGACCTTTTTCGTAAACCTGTTTTGAAACAAGAATGCTATCCTTGTCAAAGTTTACGTTGCCAATGCTAACTTTTTCGGACGCCATAGTGTATCTCCTTTAATCACCTAATCATGTTTTATTTAACTATATATATTAAGTACATGTTTGAATGCAAACTAACATCATGTTAAATAATCGTTACAATCCGTTACAAGTTCTTATAATATAATATAGCTATGGCTATTTATTTTATCCACGGGGAAGAAGATTTTAATATTGAAAAAGAAATTGAGAAATTGAAAGCTTCTCTTGATAAGGATTTTTCTGAAATGAGTTTTAAAATATATGAGAGTCCTAAATTTCCGGATCTTCTCGCAATACTAAACTCACAGCCTATGATGTTTGGAAAAATGCTTATTGTAATCAAATGTCTTGAGTATTTTTCCAAAACTTTCGACGATAAAGAATTGAAAGAAATTGCCAAAGCTCTGGAAAACAACAGTGAAAATGTAGATATAGCATTTGTTGCAGAACTTCCTCGGGATGAAGGCAAAAAACTAGACAGCAGGAAAAAATTTTACAAACTACTCGCAAAATATAACGATATAGAATGTCCTACAATCCCAACATACAAAACTGCAAAACTGGAAGCTTGGATAAAAAAACAAGCACAGTCTAAAAAAATAAAAATGACACAAGATGCCATCACAAGGCTAATTGCACAAATTGGGAATAATTTAAGACAGATTGATAAAGAGCTTGATAAATTACAACTAGCAGCATATCCAGAAACACTTATTTCCGCAGAAATGGTTAAAGAAAATTGCATTTCAAACGAGGATTTATTTGCATTTTCAGACTACATTATGGCAGGCGAAACAGACAAAGCTCTGCTTGAATACCACAAACTTCTTGAAAAGAAATACTGCTTAGAAATTGTCTCAACCTTACAGACAATGCTTAGAAGATGGATTGTGCTAAAAGCAAAGGCTCCTGAATTATCAACATTTGAACTGGCAAAACTGACCGGTCAACACGAATACGTAGTTAAATTGACTTTACAAAAGCTAAAAAAAACAAATTTAAAATACTTAGTAAACTTAAAAGAAAATATTACTGAGGCAGAATACAGAATTAAAGCAGGACTTTCATTAAATCCTGAAGCTGAAATTGAAAGGGCACTGTTTAAATAAAAAATGATGAATATAGAAGCATTAGAAGAAAAATATCCGTTTTTAATGAAATACTTTAAAAATGGGATTATAAATAAAAACAAACGGATAGCAAATTGCCTGCTGTTTTACGGTACAGACTTGGACGCACAATATGCACTTGCGCTTGAGATCGCGAGACTCTTAAACTGCACGGGAGATAAAACTCCAACCTGTAACTGTCTGAATTGTAAATGGCTAAGAGATAATCAACACCCTGCAGTTTTGACCATATCAAAAGTCGACAACAAATCGCAAGATGATGATTCCAAAAGTGTTATTTCAATCGATCAGGCTAGAATGATTAAGGATAATTTGCTTGTCGCATCTGATTATCACAGAGTTTTTATATTCTGCGATAAAGACTCTAACGGCAATATTCTTGGGTTGAATACAACCAACTTTCAAGAACCTACGGCAAACGCGCTTCTCAAAACATTTGAAGAACCGCCTGCTAATACGACTTTTATTTTCTTAACCAAAAACAAAACTGATGTGCTCTCTACGATTATTTCAAGAGCTCAATGTTTTTATGTTCCATCGAAACAAGTTACCCAAAGAGATTTCTCCATTGTCAAAGATGCTATGGACGGATATTTGGAAATTCCACGGAATAACGTTTTAGATTTTTATGACAAAATATTTGAACTTACAAAAGAAAATGAACCTATGGAAATCCTAAACCAAATGCAAAATTATATTTGCGAATTGTTAGAACATTCTACCGATAACAAGGGCTTAAAGATAAAACTCATAAAGGATATTAATACCATTGAACACGCAAAAGAAGAATTAAATTTGAATATGAATATTCAAACAATTCTTGAAAATTTAGCGTTCAAAATTATCTTAGAAAGATAGTTTTCTGAGTTTAACCTTCCATTCTTTCTTCTCTAAAACCAAGCGTTTCTGCTTGCTTGTATAAAGATGCCAACTGTTTTATTTGTGGATCTTTTTTGATGTTATTAACTGAACTCAAACCAGCACTTCCAAAAAATCCGCCAACAGCACCGATTCCTGCGCCAACCAAAGATGTTAACGAACCTATAATTGAACGTTTAAGAACAGAACCCTTTACGGCAATCGCAATTGCTGCAGGAATGATTGCACCCAATGCGCCTCCGAGAATTGTTGACAATTTTATTGTCTTTTCCATCTTCTTGGAATTCTTCTCTTGAATTTGTTTATATTCAGGAGTTGTCATAGTTTCAAAGCACTTATTCATCTCATCATTAACTTTTTCAAATTTATCCACATTCTCCTCAGGAATGCTTGCTATAAGACGTTTATTAGTTTTTGGATCAGTAAAAACATAGTTTTGACGTCCATCAATCGGAGCTCCAGCTTTTATATAACCTACCGGCATAACAATCCCTTTCTACACTACATACACTATAACTATCATTATAAAAACAAAAAACTCATTAAAAGTGCTATTAATCCGACATATGTAACAAAACATTTACATATCACTAAATCAAGACATTTATAGACAGAAAATATACTTTATATATAAGTAATAACTAAAGGGAGGATTATAATGGGGGATTACAAAGTCAATAAGGGCGACAATCTATACAATATTGCTAAAGAAAAATACGCTTTAACAAATAAGCAAGATATAATGGAACAAGTACATAAGATTGCAAAAGCAAACAAAATTAAAAACATAAATTTAATTAAAGTAGACCAAACATTAAAACTTCCCGAAGAATTAAACTTAGAGTCTGTTTCAATAATGACACCAAACTCTGAAACCGCAACAACATTAAAAGATGAAACAGGCAATACAAATTACTACAGAGCAAACACCATATTTGGAGATATCGCAACATTACTACTTCCAAAGAAAGAGGTTGCTTTAGGATTTAAAACTTGCAAATCAACTTTATAGTCAAGTGCTTTTCTTACAAGTTCCGGATTTTTTTCGTATAAATTAAATACACAATCATCCAAAACTTTAGGAATATCTTCACCCCTTAGTGACTTATCTCTGACAAGTTTGATAATTCTTTCAGGATTTGCACTCCTTTGAACATTATCAAGCAGCTTACCTATCTGAGATATTGATAAATCTTGCCTTTGCAATATGTCGTCAGTATATTTTATTGTTTGGTCATTTATTTTTAAGAGGACATCTCTAACATTACGACCAGCAATTTCAGGATCTCTTTTTAATAAGTTTTGAATAACTTCAAAGTACTTTTTTTCCTTATTTCCTGGGTTTTTTATAACAGTCCACAATGCTTCTTGCATATCTCTTGGAACACCCATGTCTGCTAATTTTTCCAGTTTTGAAATATTCTTAGGTGTTGCAATCGAAAAATTGATTTTTAAAGCTTTTGGATTTAATGCAAATTTTTCGATGATATCAGCATTATCAATAGAGATCTGTGAAAATATATTTTTACAATCAGCTTGTGTTAGACTTTTATTTTGCAACAAGCGCTCATACATATCGGGTAACTTTTGGATTAAAGTTTCTTGTTTTTGCTTAAAAGTCGCAGCAATTTCATCTGTCAATTTACAAAACTCATCTTCATTAATTAACTTCTTTTGATATTTTTGCATTAGTTCTGTTGGGATATCAAATGAAGCTTGATTTATTTTTTGAGATACTTTTATATATCTGCAAGTCAAATCTTGCAATTGGCTATCCGGTATAGATTTATTATTTAAAATTCTTTGTAAAAATTTAGATACAGGAATTTCATCACAAGTGCCCAATACTGAAATATTAGCAGCATCATTTACACTCAAATTTCTGCCGGATTGTTTAATCAATTGGACCATCTTTTCAGCCTGAGCCTTTGTTAAACCTCTACCCATGCCGGAAATAATTGAACTTGCATATCTTGCATCTTCAGGTTTTGCTGTTCTTATAATTTGCAGAACATCATCTATTTTGTCTCCTGACAACTCTGACATACCTTCAATATATAAACTTTTTGCTTTTGGACTGCTCAGTTTTGAAATTTCATCCAGATATTTTACTGCAGCATCAGAATTCATACCAGTTAAGCTTGGCAGAGAAGTTTCCTTTGATGCCATCTTCAATATCCTTCCGGCTACAGATTGATTTTCTGCAGTTACCCCTTTTAGAAATCCTGATAAGCTGTATAAATTAACATTACGGCCGGTTAAGCCTGCTTTTGCAAGCTGATAATTTTCAGGATTAACTGCAGAAAGGACTTTTGAAATAAGGAAATTTTCACTCCCACGAGCATCTGTTCCAAGCTTGAAGTTAGGATTTTCTAAAAGCTCAGTCATTAATTTTTTTCGTAACTGGAATACTTTTAATTCTTCTTATTATTTAAAAATTTGGTAAATATTTTCTTATTATCTTCTGTAACATGACCTAAAAATCCGTTCTTTATAATCGCTTTACGTTTTAATACAGCATCCACAAACTTGTTATCTGCCATACAAGTTAAGCCTGATACATTTCGCGTAACCGCTTTCAAATCCCCGAGAGAAACTCCATATCTGCCGAATTGATCAGCCAACTTTTGGATCTTAGCAGCTTCTTCAGGTACAACATCATCTACAATACGTGTTAAATTTTTAACTCCGCCAATTAAATTTTGAGCAGTTTTTTCTTGTACCTTATCAGTAAAATAAGTAATACCAGATATTTTTTTAGATGCAGGAACAACTTGCTTCCACATCATACGAACTAATGGTGCAATTCTCATCTTTTCCCCTTGTGTGTATATATATAAAGTATTAAAGTCATATAGAATTGACTAATTGCAACAAAATGTTACACAACAAGCTAACTTTCGGACGTAATAGGAAAAATTATTTGCACTCAATTAGAACTCTGTCCAGACAAGCATTTTTTGAATAATACCATTCACGGTAAGTTATACGATTAACTTTAAATCCGCATCTTTCAAGTATAGATTGCTTTTTCATATTAGAAATTTTTTGAGGAGTATTATCTTCAACCCCATCAACTTCTATCACGAACTTATCATCAACAAGCAAATCTGCACTCAAACCTGCAATATCTACACCGGCTTTTACGGTATGTCCCAAGTCTCTAATACTCTGGGCTATTTCACGCTCAAGCTTGTTCTTATAAATATTCTCATCAATTTCAAGATTGTCTAGAGCCTGTTTTTTGTTGTTATATTCTTCGATATAAGACATATAATCTCTAAACAAACCATCCTGAATATCTTTAGGATCTCTTGATACGAAATTTATAACCTTGTATCTTGCACGAGTAATTGCAACATTAAACAAATTTGGCTTTTGTAAGAATGTCAAACTCTGCGGGAAACTGTTTGGTGCAAATGCCCAAGACATAAGAATAATATCTCTCTCATCACCTTGGAACGTATGAGCAGTACCAATTTCAATCTGGTGCTTCTTCATCATATGGTCAGACAAAACTTTTGAAACAGAAATCTTTAACTGCTCAACCTGAGCCCTAAAAGGTGAAATTATACCAATAGACACAGGCTTGTCAGGGTTGCTTCTCTCGTCTTCCACCACAATATCATAAAGACGTTTTACCAAAGCTTCTATTTCAGGCAAATTTCTTGTCGCATCCATATCAACTTTTCCATCAGACACAACTACTGTCTCAAGAACCTTTTCATCCCCGACATCTTTTTTCATTACACGAATTCTTCCGCCATAAAACTCTCTGTTTGAGAACTCAATAATAGGCGGTAAACTTCTGAAATGTTCATCCAACATAACGGAATTCATAGAATAATAATCAGCTAAATCGAACATTGAATTTGTTCTAAATCTCCACATCAACTGATATTTATCAGGAATACCATACTGAGTCAGGAATGATTGCTCTTTAGCTTTTTCAAGGAATGACAAATGCGGCAGCTGCTTATCATCACCTACAATAACCGCTTTTTTAGCCCTGAACAAAATAGGGAAACAGCTTGCGATATCGCATTGAGAAGCTTCGTCAATAATTGCAACATCAAACATACCCGGTTTTAAAGGCAACGAACCTGATACCGCATAAGTTGTAACACACCAGCAAGGGAAAGCTTCCAACAATGGTTTAAAATCTTCCGTCTCCAAAATTCTGCTTTGAAGATTTTGACGACGTTCAACAAGAGATTTTGCGTGAACTTTCAATCTGTTACATTTTATCTGATCTCTCAAAAGATTTTTCAAACCATCACGTCTTTTGCCTTTCAAAATATTTGTGGCGAGTGATTTTTGTTTCTTTTTCATCTGGCGAATTTGTTCTGATAATACATGCAAATTCCCTGTCTTTTGAATATCTGCCTCAATTTTTCTCAAATTCCAAATCATAGCAGCAATCTGCAATTCTGATTTCAGCCTGCCAAGATTTTCATAATTTACTTCAAAATCTTTCAACTTCAGTATCTTTTTTAAACTGTTAATACTGCCGAAATTTGCAATATTTGCAAAAAATCCGGTTTTTTCCATATTTTTTTCTAAAGTTGAAATAATTTGCAAAATAGCTTCTATCTCAGGCTTTTTAAGAGCAGTTTTAATAAACTTCATATCGCCTATAGATTTTTCCTGTTCTTCAACATCAACAGACATGCTCCGCCAATCATTTTCGAGCTTAATTATCTGTTCGCTTTTGTTTTCATAATCACGCATAAGGTTGAGGTGATTTTTCATATCATCAACACTTGCAAACAAGCTGTCTTCATAGTCGCTGTCTATATCAACTTTTCCTGATAATAAGTCCTGCAACTCCATACTCAACTGCTTTTGATAATTCAATCTACCGGCACGAAGTGCCAAAAACGGAGCACCCAGCTCATTTAATCTATCGGCAACAACATCAACTGCCTTATCCATTCTTGATGCAACAAGAACAGTTTTTCCATTTGCTATCAAGTGCGCAACAAGGTTAACAATCGTTTGAGATTTACCTGTTCCCGGAGGCCCCTGAACTGCAATGAGCTTGTTATTTTCTATATTTTTTATAACTCTTTCCTGTGAGTCACTCAGCGCCAAAGGAGTTATAGGATAAAACTCCGTAATTTTCTTCATATCCTTAAGCGGTGCAGACTTTTCTTTTGATAAAGAAAACTCTTCATTTATAACGTTCAAAGCGGTTTCACGATAAACCCCGCTAGGCTTTTCAGCAATTTGAGTCAGCTCGTGCAAAACTCCCGCCGTTACAGTCGGACGTTTTGTCAGAATAATAGCAGCTTGACTTGTCAAGTTAATCTTTTCAAGCTTTTTCATCTGCTTTTGTTTGTTCTCTTCTTCGTTAACAAAAGCTTCAACATTATCGCCGTTAATTTTTTCACTGTAAAAATCTGTTTCCGAATCCTTTGAAATATTATCCTCATCAACATTATTTTTATCGTCAAGATTAATATCGATCTCAGGAATAAGAGCTTTCAGAGTGGTTAAAAACACGCCCATATCTTCATTAGTGATAGGAATTTTCGGAACTACATCCAATAATCCCTCTAAAAGTTGCTCAACTTCATCATCATCATCATTCTTCTTCATCAAAGCGGTAAGAGCACCTGTATTAAGTGAAAGTGTCTCCTCTTGAGGAATACAATTTATATTGACTCCATTTCTTTCAAGATGACATGGTAAATATAAAAGCGGAGTTAAAAACTCATTTGCCTTACGAGATTTTGAACTTCTACCGACCAAGAACAAATATCCGTATATAAGATACTTATCTTTTACACCGGCAGATGAAAGATTCATCAACTCAGTCAGTTTGCTGTCACTTCCGTCTAAACGCAAATATTCATCACCGCTTGATAAAAGTTCCTCTTTCCCTTTCAAGAAAATCCATTTGTTATCTTTATCGCCTTTCAAATTTCTGAACGTAGAACTTTGAACTTCTTCTCTAACACAATCGTGAAGATACAAGCTCAGTTTTTTTATAAAACTATTATTAAACGCTGAATTAATTGCCTTTGACGCTTCTTGTAACATGGAGTCCCCTCTTAAATTATTGTATATAAATCTATTTTACGCTAAAATCAGTATTATGAACATCATCAGAATAAAGGATACTTCAAATAAGTTATTTTATATAGGCGGCGTCGTAAGAGACGAAATCCTTCACAAAGAAAGTTTTGATATCGATCTAACCTATGTAGGAAACGCAATAGAATACGCAAAATCACTCCCTGATGTAGAAATCATAAAAATTAACGAACCTTTTGGTACAGTCAGAGTGAAAATTGACGGGAAAGAAATCGATATAGCCTCAACTCGTGCCGAAATATATGAACGCCCCGGACATTTACCAACTATTACGGAAATCGGCTGTGATTTAAAAAAAGATGTTATAAGAAGAGACTTTACAATCAACGCGCTTGCTAAAAACTTTAATTCAGGAGAAATAATTGATTATACTGGCGGACTTGATGATATTAAAAATAAAACCATAAGAGTTCTGCACGACAAAAGCTTCATTGAAGACCCTACACGTATTATCAGAGCTCTTAAATTTGCAGTAAGATTTGATTTTGAATTGGATGAACATACAAAAGAATTACGAGATAACTATTTGAAAAATATCAACTATGATATGAGCTTCAAGAGAGTAAAAAAAGAACTTATAGAAACATTCAGCCTCAACTCTCAAAAAGCTTATAATGAATTTATTGACAAAAATATCTACAAGCTTGTCACTGAAAAAACTGTTACAAAACCAAATATCAATATAGAAAACATTATAAATAAATACAAAAAACTGATAAACCCTTCAAACATTTGGCTCATATATGTTGGAACCCTTGAGGATTTGTCAAAATTAGAACTTACAAAAGAAGAAAAAAGTATTATAACTGATTACATAAATATTAAAAATCTAAAGTTCAACTCTGATTTTGAAATATACAAAACTTTTAAAAATGTCAAACCGGAAACAGTTTTGTTATATGGAATATTAAATGATTTAGTCCCTGTAATTAATTATTTTGAAAACTTACAAGACATTAAAGTCGAAATTACAGGAGATGATTTGCTGAAATTGGGACTGAAACCATCATCAAAATATCGAGAATGCTTTGATGAAATCCTTATGGAAAAATGCCTTAACCCAACATTAACCAAATCCGACGAATTAAATATTGCAAAAAAATATATTAAATAGCCCCGGTTTTTGCCGGAGCTATCGTTTGTATGTGTAAGATGCAGTTTTTGTGTGTTTAGCTTTTTACTTCAGTCTTGACAGGTTTGTCAGCTTTAAGTTCTACCTTTGGCTTAACTTCTTCTTTTGCCTTTGTGTCCTCTTTAGGTTTAACCTCTTCTGACGATTTAACGTTTTCAGCAGGTTTAACTTCTTCTTTCTGCTTTACATCGTATGATTTGATAGAACGTTTACCTGTCAATCTCTGCATAAATGTATAGTATCCTTTCAAGAATCCTGTAGCGTTATCTTGTTTTTCTTCAGCTGCAAGAAGTTCATTTCTTGTATGAGCTCCAACAGGAACACCTACAGATTTTCTTGTTAACCATTCACCCAATGTCGTATTAGTCAATGTAATCCAACTCATACCGAATAGAGATTTGTTATACTGACTTCTGAATGTACTGTTGAATAAGTCAATCAACAATGTCTGGTAGAACAATCTTGATCCTTCTTGTACAAATCTTTCTTTAAACTTAGTCTGTGCACCCTCTACATCATTACCGTTTGACTTCAACATAACCATGTTATAGTTATCTGTCATCAAGAACCATAATGTTGCAGCAGTTGCGGCAGTTTTTGCAAGATTTGAAAGCTCTGCGTTTGATACATTTGACATAGTATCGGCGTTGAATGCTTTTAACAAGTTATCTGATACATAATCGTGGAATTTCTTAGGATCGAAATTACATTTTAGAGCTTGTTTACCGATATTATCGACACTCTTTGCCAAAGCCTCAACATCACCTACACGACATAAGAATTTCTTTTCAATTTCAGTTAAATCAGCCGGTGATTTCTTCTTAAGAGTTGAAATAAATGTCTCAATATTGTTTACAAAATCTTCATTTAATTTCAAATCTTTCTGCATATTGCTTGCAATAACTTCTATAGTTTTCTTGTCACTTATAGGCATTTTTACAAGCTTAGGCTGTTTTGTAAATGATTTTATTGCCTTGTCAACAAGTCTGTAAGGAAGTGTAACCGTATTCCAAGCAAACTTGAACGGTGCAATTACAAAGTTTACAAAAGGCTTAATCTTTCTATCTCTTGCTCCAAGACTGATTGTACCGTCAGCGTTTCTTGCATAACCGGCTACTCTCATATAATCTTCTGCAAGATCAGTAGCCTTTCCGACATTCTCATCAGCTACACTAAATCCTGTTTCTTTCAATCTTTGTACAATTTTATCAAATGTAGCTCCGTCAATTTTATATTCAGGAGTTGATGTCAACTTGTTGTATAGATTCTTGAACGGCTTGAATGCAGCATTAATGCCGTTATCAATTACACTGATTTTTCTTAAACCCTTTACGGCAAACCCTGCAGCAATAACTCCAGCTGAAGCCTTTAACAAAGTATCTAATGACAACAGAGGTTTTTGTTGTTTTTTATTATCAACATTTTGATTATTGTTATTTGCCTTGAATGACGTATCAGGTTTTATGTTCTTTTCAGGAGCATTATTCTTTTCGTTTTCAGCACGAGCCTCTTCCGGAGTCAATCGTTTAATATGTTTACCGTTTGCCAAACGTGAGAATGACTCTGTAAATAATGCAGTCAAACCTGTTGTAAGCATTATACCCAAATTTGAATTGTTCATTAATTTTTGGAGTGCTCCAAACGTAATCAAGGTTATATAAGCATTTATACCGATACGGCTAAGTTCTTGTCTAAACCTTACTTTCTTTTCATGTTCTGCCTTATCCTTATCATCATCCATCATTCTTGATAAGTTGTAAGCATCATTCGCAAGGAATATTGCAGGAGGAATACCTGAAACAATTCTGTTTAATGAACGTTCGTGTTTTGTATCATAATTTCCTGTTTTAGGATCGAACATTTTCATTTTTTGTTGGAACATTGCAGACTGAATTTCTTCAGCAGTCTTGCCCTCTTTAAGAAGCTTTGCTCTTGTTTCTGCCAAACCTCTTAAAGCACTGATTTGAGCTTCAATTTTTGATTCGGCACGAAGCTTCTTCAAAGATTTTGAATTATAAACATTCTGCGCCCAATTTTCAAAAGGTTTAATCTTTCCAATTAAACTTACTGTTCCGTTTAAAATATCCGTCGGAAGATTTCTTAAAACAAGTCCATCTCCTATTAAATGAGGGATGGACTTTTTATGGAAAACAATTTCTTGAGTATTAGGATCAATATGAAACATCTTTTTCGCTAAAGGAACTTGAGAGTTAGCGACGTGATTATAAAGATCCTCGCCCATATGTCCAAGATTCTTCTGTAAAAAGTCCAACAATTCGCCTTTTAAATATTTATTTCCTTTGTTGGCTTGTGTATATAAAAAAGAACCTTTAAATGATAAATCGTTTTGATTATTATTTAAAGGTCCCTTATTATTTAAACTGTTAATTTGAGATACGGATTCCGAATGAAGAGAAGACAACTTCGGAGACGATAATCCGACCTCTTTTCGCTTTGGCACTGTTAAAAATTCGGTTTTACCTACTAGCATTTCTTTTTCCTTCCCGTTGAATATTCTTAACCGAATACAAAAATTGCGCAACCCCATGATATAAAAAAATTTACAGTATTTAACATAAGCAATTTTTACACACAAAATGTTTTATTATAAATGTATGAATGGTGTAAATAGTGTTCCAAATAACAATAATATGATTAGTTATAAAGCTGCAAACCTTGGTGTGTTGGCAGCTCCAGACAGTATTGGAAAAGTTCAACTGTATTCTGATGCAGAAGCAGAAAAACTTTATAAAGAAATGTCCAATGACATTTACACAAAGCAATCTAAAGTCTCACCAGGCAAATCATATAAAACACCAAAACCTGTATACTACATTGGTGGAGCTGCAGTACTGACGTTTTTATGGACTGTTTGCAAAAAATTAATTAAGAAATAACAGCTTTTATTGCAGAAATCATTCCGCGGGGATTTGCAATATTTTTTCCTGCAATATCAAATGCTGTACCGTGACCTGGAGAAGTTCTTATAATATCAAGCCCTATTGTCATATTGACGGTCTTATCTCCAGCAACAGTCTTTATTGGGATTAAGCCTTGATCATGATATGCCGCAATATAGCAATCATAAGGTGGTTTTTGATTACTAAAATATGCTTGAGCTGCTTTTACAAACAAGGTATCTGAAGGTAGCGGATTTGTAATAGAAACTCCCTCTTGCAAAAGCTCTTTAACTGCAGGACACATTATATCCCGCTCTTCCGTTCCGAGAATTCCATCCTCTCCTGCATGAGGATTTAATCCGCATAAGGCAAATTTTGGATTTTTAATATTCAATCCGTTTTCAAAAAACTCTTTCAAATCCCTTGCCTTTTTAATTATCATTTCTTTTGTAAGCACAACATCCTTTAAGGCGCAATGACGGGTTAACAGCAGAACTCTAAAATCTCCTGCAACAAATAACATCTCAGCATGCTGATTTCCGTGAGACAAATAATGTTCCAAAACCTCAGTTTGACCGTTATAAAAATGACCCGCCATGTGCATAGCATTTTTTGCTGTCGGAGCCGTAACTATAGCCTTTGGTTTTATTTCGCAAGCTTTTTTTAAAGCCTGAAATGAAAATTCACCACACTCAGCACAAACTTTACCGGGCTCAATCTTACCCTCAAAAGGGATTTCTATAACTTCATACTCTTTGTCCAAGCGACCATAGAAATCAAGGATTTTTTTATTAGAAATTATTAAGACATCATCCGGGCTTACACCTAAATCATTTAACGCCTTAATCGTAATTTCTGCCCCAATTCCATTTGGGTCCCCTGTTGTAATAGCAATTTTATTCATGATTTTCAAAATATTTTAATATATCAACCAGCGTACTTGCACTGCCAAGATTACCGGACTTAGTAACTATCCACTGTGCATTATGATCCAAGCTGAGGGCAATTGCAGGCGCAACTTCATCAATCAATTGCAACTGAGTTGCTCCAATGGCTTTACAGCACTTGTAAGAAGTTTCACCGCCAATTAATATTAAAATTAACTGTTTCTGCTCGGTAACACGTCTTGTCAACTCTGCCAAGAAGTCTGTTATCATGTATGCTAGCTTATCCTTTGTGAGCTCAGCTTCCAAACTGTCATCAGAAAAACCGTCAAACTCTTTCACAACATCAGATGTATGAATAAGCACAATATTTTTCTGGCCCAAATTATTTACAACACGCTGAACCAAGTCATCTTGCACCCCGCCCAAAACAGTCTTCAAATCAAGACCTACGATTAAAGTGTTTTCATCAAAATCATCAGACTGCTCAAGATTTCTAATCTGATTAGCCGTAATCTCCGTAGCACTGCCGGAAATAATCAGTTTCGGAAGCTCAGGAATAGTCTGAGTAACATTGTGAGGTTTTAAATCTGCAAACCACAAATCACTCAAAACTCTAGCTGTTGCAGCCGTTCCTGCAGGCAAAATCCTATATTCAGATTTATCCATTGCCAACAAAACTTGCTCTATATCTGTTGTAGACACAGCATCTATTATAATGAGCTTCTTTCCTTCCTCAATCAGCTTGTTCAAATTCTGCAAAATAGGTCCAGCACCCTTCATAACAGTACTCAATTCAAGAGAACCTATCAAATGTTCCCATTTTTTGCCAACCTGAGACTTAAACAGTGTAGGCAAATGTGATTCAAATATAGGCGAATAAGGATCTCTTGCCATCTCTGTGCACTCAATCGGAACACCCTTTAATAGGTGATATCCTCCGACTGTTACACGGCCTTCCATCGGGAACGCAGGAATTACAATACTCGCATCCCAACCAAGAACTTCCAACATCCCTAATACTTCTACCGCAATATTTCCTCTTACCGTTGAATCTATCTTCTTGAAAAAATAATCAGGATTAAATTTAGACATCATAAACTGTGTCGCATATTTAATTTTTTCATACGATTCAAGCGGAGTTATATTTCTGGATTCCGTTGAAATTGCCCAAGTCTGAGTACCTTTTAAATTCAAGCACTCAGCATCTTCGCTCAACAAAATTTGAGTTCCCGCACCATGTAAATGAAATTGTAACGCTGTATCGTTTGCCCCTGTTAAATCATCGGCAATTATCGCAGCTACATTAGAACTTATTATCATAAAACTTCCGCATCTCTTTTTGAGCCAAGCAACCTTATCCCTGTAGCTACAACCAAAAATCTTTCTCTATCTCCGCCGGATGCCTTATCTGTCCATTTATCCTGCTGAATTCTTCCATCTACAGCTACCTGAATTCCTTTTTTTACATATTCTCCGGCAAATTCAGCCTGCTTGTCCCATACATCTACATTAAACCAATCAGTTACTTCTGATTTTGTCTTTGAATCCCATCTGTTTACCGCAACAGAAAAACTCGCCTTGACTTTTCCTGATTCAAAGTACTTTATTTCCGCATCTCGTCCTACTCGTCCTACTAGTACAACTGTATTCATCTAAACCTCTTTCCTGATAATATCTTAGAACATGTTACAATAAAAACAAAATCCTGATATACTTATTTAACAAATATTAACCTTACACAAAAAAAATTCCCATTTATAACGGGAACTTTTTTAATTTCCTTATCCTATTTCCTTAACGATTCATCCTTTTTCTTTTTCGCTTTTTCCTTATTATCCAACGACTTTTGATACAAAGTTTGTTATTTCAAAAAATGTATCTTTTACAAATTCCTTTGCTAATGTTGATACCGGTCTGTTTTCTATGCAATCAAATACATAATAAATCGGATCTTTTGAATTGTTAAAACGCATTCTTTTATCTCTTTTATCTAAATAACAATAATCTTCAATACTAAAACCTGCAGTCTTTCTCTTGTTACCAGGTCTCTTTCTTGTTAATGAACCAAATTGATTACCGCTTTTTGGATTTGCTATCATACTCTCTTCTCTCTCTTTGTTATCACTTACATATATATAAAGTATATCGTTCTAAAAAAATTGCCTTTTTCTTGTTTCTTATGTAAAGTTATGTAACACGGGAAGAAAATACCCATTTTGCAAGGCTCACGAGAAATACAAAAAAGAGCCCGAGAGAATATTCTCGGACTCTTTTATATATCTTATCAGAATTAACCAGCGATCAATTCTTTTACTTCAGCTGCAAATACTTTAGGATCTAATTTCAAACCAGGTCCCATAGTTGTTGCAAGATAAACAGACTTAACGAAAGTACCTTTAGCTGATGCAGGTTTTGCTCTCAAAATTGCATCTGCTAATGTAGCATAGTTCTTAATCAAGTCTTCTTCACTGAATTCAGCCTTACCGATAGGGCAGTGAATCATACCTTGCTTGTCAGCACGGAATTCAACTTTACCAGCTTTAGCATCTTTTACAGCTTTAGCAACATCCATTGTAACAGTACCTGTCTTAGGGTTTGGCATCAAGCCTTTAGGTCCCAAAACACGACCTAATTTACCTAACATACCCATACAATCAGGAGTTGCAATCAATGTATCGAATTCAAACCAGCCGCCTGAAATCTTATCAATAATTTCTTCAGCTCCTGCATAATCTGCTCCGGCTTCTTTAGCTTCTGTAGCCTTAGGTCCTTTTGCGATTACACAAACTCTAACAGTCTTACCTAAACCTGCAGGTAATACAACTGTTGAACGAATTTGCTGATCTGCCTGTCTTACATCGATACCTAATCTCATATGACATTCTACTGTTTCATTGAATTTAGATAGTTCTTTTGATATTTCTTTTAATTTTTTAATACAATCAACTGCAGTTGCCGGTTGAGTGAAATCAGCCAACATTTCCTGCATTTTTCTTTGTTTTTTAGTTAATTTTGCCATTTTTATTTAATCCTTTCGTGGTATTAGCGGAAGTTAACTTATTTGCTAACTGTCCTTCCATCCTTAATCTTTTACTGTAACACCCATTGCTCTACAAGAACCAGCAATCATTTTAACTGCAGCTTCCATAGTTGTTGCATTCAAATCATTCATCTTGATTTTTGCAATTTCTTCTAACTGAGCTCTGGTAATTTCAGCAACTTTATCTTTATTCGGAACAGCAGAACCCTTAGAAAGATTCAACGCTTTCTTAATCAACACCGGTGCTGGTGGTGATTTGATTACGAATGAAAAACTTCTATCTTCGTAAACATCAATAATTACAGGGATGATGTATCCTGCTTGTGATTCTGTCTTAGCATTGAATTGCTTACAGAAGTCCATGATGTTTACACCGTGTTGACCTAATGCTGGACCAACTGGAGGTGATGGATTTGCTTTTCCGGCTTCGATTTGAAGCTTAATTTTTCCTACTACTTTTTTTGCCATTTTTTTCTCCTTTTGTGGTAATAACGGTTTTTACCGCCTCGGTAAAAATCCTTCCACGTTTTTGTACTATTATAATTTATTTATTTGCTTATATTCCAACTCAACCGGTGTTTCACGACCAAAGATTGAAACATTTGCACGTAATTTAGATTTGTCAGGATATACTTCGATAATATCCGCAATAAAGTCTGCGAATGGCCCTGATACAATTCTAACTTTATCACCTGCTTTAACATCAAGTTCAATTTTTTGTGATTGTGATGTTGAGCGGTGAAGAATCTTTTTAATTTCACTATCCTTAGCAGGGATAGGACGTTTTGCGGAACCTACAAATTTTGTAACACCTGCAGTGTGTCTTACAACATACCAGCTATCTTCGTCCATTATCATTTCTACTAATACATAGCCTGGAAATATTTTTTCTTCACGTTCCTGTTTTTTACCACCCTTGATTTGAGTTACGGTTTTTTGAGGAACTTCTATACGGAAGATTTTTTCGCCCATGTTCATATATTCTATACGTTTTTCAAGATTTACTTTTACCTTGTTTTCGTGACCTGAATATGTGTGAACTATATACCAACGTTTTTGGTTATTCTTAGCTTTTTTTGCTTCTTCCTGAGCTTGAACTTCTGCCTCAGCTGCTTGTTGTTCAGCCAATTTATCTTCGTTCAATTCTTCTTCCATTGATTTTTCTTTTTTAGTCATAAGCCACCTTTATATTTTCTTTTTATTTAATCCGGTTATTACTTGATTAAGCCAAGTACAGCTTTAAATATAATGTCCATTAAATATACCGCAACAGTAAAAACAAAAACTATCGCAATTACAAAAACCGTTTCGGTTATTACTTGACGCTGCTCAGGCCAATTTATCTTGCCCCATTCGGAACGTACACCGCGAAAGTATGTTTTTATTGATTCTAAAAATGCGTTAAATGTATTGTCCATTTTATTTCCTTTGACTTTTTTTAAATCGCGCCCTGAAGGACTCGAACCCTCGACATCCGGTTTTGGAGACCGACGTTCTACCAACTGAACTAAGGACGCTTATCTGGGAGGTTATCCCAGGTAACTTTTGTTATACTACTTAGTTTCCTTGTGTGTAGTATGTTTCTTACAAGTTGGGCAATATTTGCTCAATTCTAGTCTTTCTTTTACATTTTTCTTGTTCTTTACTGTTGTGTAATTTCTTTCCTTACAATCTTCGCAAGCAAGAACTACCATTCTGTCATTTTTACCTTTGATACCCATTTTATTCTTCCTTTTTGTATTTAATTGTGAATTATATTTTAGGCGCTTACGCTTATATAGTGCCTGTTTTAGCCTTTTCAAAGCTTCAAAAAGCTTTGCTTTTTAAAATAGAATGTGAATTTAACACATTCTATAAAAATCGGCTTATGCTCCTATACTATATCAAATATTTTTAAAATGCAAATAATTGTTAAAAAACTATAAGTAAGGACCAGAGAATATTTTATTTCTACATAAAACATATTATTGACATATAGATCCATAAACTTGTACAATAAACTTACGTTGTATGAGGAGATTATTTCATTATGCCAAACAAATTTAAAATTTTAGGAATTATTGCTATCGTTGTTGCAATAAATCCTCAAGGCGCATTAGCATATCTTGATCCCGGAACTGGAAGCATGATTATACAGGTTATAATTGCAAGCATTGTCGGTGCAGGTTGTACGATTGGAGTTTACAAGAAAAAAATAAGTGATTTTTTTAAGAATATAGGACATCACAGTGAAAAATAACACCGAAATCGAAGCTTCTTCATTCAAAGATAGAGACGCTCAAGTCTACATTCAAAACGGAGAAATTTACAGGAAAATTTTTCATAGTTATAAAAACGACTATGATTTACTAATGAATTCAGGACTCTACTCAGAACTCACAAAAGAAGGCTTGATTATAAAACACATTGAAACTGAACATAATTTTGACAATGTGTATAAAGTAATCAAACCTGAAAGAGTTTTTATCACATATCCTTGGGAATGGTGCTTTTCTCAGCTTAAAGCTGCAGCTCTTACAACGCTGAAAATTCAAAAAACAGCACTTGAATATGGAATGACACTAAAAGATGCAAACTGCTACAATATTCAATTCAAAAATAATCAACCTCTCTTGATTGATACTAGTTCGTTTGAAAAATATAAAGAAGGACAAACCTGGACTGCATATAGACAGTTTTGTGAAAATTTTCTAGCACCTTTAGCATTAATGGCTTATAGGGATATTAGCTTAAACAAACTATTTTTAAGTAATATAAACGGAATTCCATTGGATTTAACATCTAAGCTACTCCCGTTTAAAACTAAATTAAAACCTAATATATTTTTGCACATTCATCTTCATTCAAAATTCCAGAACAAATATAACAACACAAACAAAAAACAAACTAATCTTAAGATGTCAAAAGATTCTCAGATTGCGCTCATTAAAAATCTTATATGTTGCGTTAATGATATTAGACTTCCAAAATATGAAACAGAGTGGAAGGATTACTATAATTTTACTAATTATTCTGACAAAAGCTTTGAAGAAAAGAAGAAAATAATTTTGGACTACAAAGGAAATATAAAACCTAAAAAAGTATGGGATTTTGGAGCAAACACTGGAATCTTTTCAAGATTATTTTCCGACTGCGCAGAAGAAATCTTGGCTCTAGACATTGATCCTCTTGCAATAGAAATGAACTATAACTATTCAATCAAACATAAAGAAATGAATTTATTGCCTATCGTCTTTGATTTATCAAACCCTTCACCTTCAATAGGATGGAACAATCAAGAACGAGTCAATTTACAAACTCGTGCTAAAAATGTTGACATTGTTATGGCATTAGCTCTCATACATCACTTAAGAATTACTTATAATATTCCATTTCCTAAAATAGCCGAATATTTTTCCGAGTTTGCATCATATATTATAATTGAATTTATTGATAAAGATGACTCACAAATTCAAAAAATGCTTCTTAATAGAAGAGATGTTTTCGATGATTACAATGTAGAAAATTTTGAAAAAGAGTTTTCTAAAAAATATGAAATTATTAAGAAAAACCCTATAAATAATACAAGAAGAATACTTTACTTAATGAGGAAAATTTAATGAAAAAAATCTTAGGGCTATTGATATGCTTGCTTTTGGGAGTTAATCTGCTACAAACTTCCAGCCTCTTTTGCTCTAGAAATGTTAATCTCACTCTAGCTGAAATTTCTGAACACGATAATATGCTACTAAATCAGGAAAAACTTTCTCTTAACTCCATCATATTTTATCTGAAAGCAGCAAATCAAAAATATGAAACAAACTTTACGGATAACACATTCCATTCTCAAAAAGATATCAAGAATCTTAAAGATTTAGTTATTGAAACTAATATATATCACTACTATCTTGTGTTTTTATTAATTAAATCTTTGTTAACAATACTAATCGCCATAACTATTATCAAACAGATAAGAATAAATAACAATGATTTGCCAATTACAAAAACTGATTTTGGACTAATTTCTTTCCTTGCAATATACCAACCTACACACATATATATACATAACTGCAGCAAAATTCCATTCTCATACGGTATTGCGGCGATAATCTTTGTTTACCTATGGTTTCTAGCTATTTATTACATCTTGAATAAATCATTTAGAAATAAAGTCGACTCATTAATAATATCAGTTCTAGTGACAATATTATTATACAATTACTTTGAACTACTACACAGACTGCACAACTTAACAAATGTTGTAATAGCATGCAGTGCCATATTATTTGTAACAATTTTATTAAAAAATCAGCTTAAAAAAAGTTTAGCGAAGACAATTTCAATTACATTAATCGCTCTACTTTTTATAAACTTTATCTTTTTATCAGCACAATTCGTATATAGACAAAATACTAAAAATAACACCACCACGGAAGAACTTCCAATTATAGAAAATTCAACAAATAAAAACCGAGATATATATATCATAATCCTTGACATGTACAGCGGGACAAATATTTTGCAACAAAAGTTTCAATTTGATAATCACGAATTCATAAAAGCACTTAAATCCGAAGGGTTTTACGTATATGATCACATGTATAGTAATTATAATTTTACATACGCCATAATACCTTCTCTCTACAATTTTAACTATCTTGAAAATACCAAATTTACAGATAGTTCACAAGCAATTAATAATTCACTTTTATTTAAAATAGCGAAACACAATAAATATCACATTTACTATCTGAATTCCTGGTATTTCACAATAAACGATAACTTAATTGACAAAATATACAATGCTCAAACATCCATGATACCCGATATTAAAAACATATTCTTTGGAAATTCTATGATGAATAGTGCGATAGCAACCTTTAATATCTCATCCCAAAATAATCCCAATAAATTTATTACAGATACAATTAAAGACAATAATAAATCAAAAAAGTTTGTTATATTTCATATACTAACACCTCATTGGCCCTACCTGTATGATGAAAATGGCAATTCAACATCAAAAGATATTCAAATGGATCTTGAAAAAGGATACTTGGGTTATCTTAAATACACAAACAAAGAAACACTAAAACTTATAAAACAAATACGAGCAAATTCAAAAGAAGATCCAGTAATAATAATAACAGGAGATCACGGTCTAAGAGATGACCGAGTTTTAGAAAGCCAATTTTCAACATTTACAGCTTACTACAATCCGGAAAGGGCTTATACACCAATAAATCAAACACGAACATTACTTAACTTCTTTATAAAAGCTATGAATTATGAATTTGGACTTAATATCGAGCAAAAACCCGACAAAATAAATGATGTATATCATGTTACAGAGGTTAATGAAAATCAAATCATAAAAAAGATAAACCTCGGAAAAGATGTAACCAAAATTCTCAAGAAATAAAAAAGAAGGTTTTTACACCTTCTTTTTTATTATTATAAAATCTGACTTGCAACTTATTTCATTGTATAATCCGGAGTCTTCAAAGTTGATGTTGCATTCTGGTAATTTGAAGCTGAACCTGAGCCTGAACCTGAACGAAGTTGTTCCATGTATATCTGACCATTTTTTACAACTTGTTGAAGTTTGTTCAAGTCTTGCTCGATGTTTGTCAAAACTTGTTCAGCGTATAATTCTGCACCTTCCTTTGTCTTGATAGCATCATCAGCTGCTTGTGAGCGGATATTATCAGCTTCTTCAAGAGCTTTGCGTTTCAATTCTTCGCACTCTTCCTGAACCTGATTTCTTATTCTTATACCTTCACGTTCTACAGCTTTAATAAAATCTGCTTCGCTCAATTTTCTGTCAGCTTCCATTTGAGCATCAGCGATGATTTTTTCTGCCTTTTGCTGTGCTTCCATTTGAAGTTCTTCTCTGCGTCTCAAGAACGCTCTTGCTTCTTGAACTTCTACAGGAAGTGATGCATATATTCTATCAATCAATGTTAAAATTTCATTTGGTTTTACTACTACAAATTTGTTCGGTATGATAGTAAAACTCTCTTCAATTGCGTATTCCAGCAATTTCAATAAGTCAAATACTCCGTTTTGTTGCATGTCCGTCACACATATTCCCTTTCTACTTACTTAACATTCTACATAAGCGTAAAATAATTGTCAAATTATAAATTGCTATGTCCTTAACATACTTTACGTTTCATCAAATAATCGTAAACCGGCTGAGGAACAAACTTTGAGATATCTCCGTTGTTTAAATATATTTCCTTGATTGTACTTGATGAAATGAAGTTATATTTTGGTTTTGTTGTCAAAAATACTGTCCTGATATCTTCACACAATGCACTATTGGCTTGAGATAACTGAAGTTCATATTCAAAATCAGATACGGCGCGCAATCCTCTTATAAGAACTTTTGCTCCGCATTTTTTTGCATATTCTATAGTCAAACCTTCAAAACTGTCTACTTCTACATTATCCAAATGGGTAATACTTTCCTTTATCAGTTTTACACGCTCTTCTACAGTCAAAAATCCTTTTTTATCCGGATTTTTGGCAACAGCAATAATTACTTTATCAAAAATTTCAGCACCTACTTTTAATATGTGTAAATGACCTTTTGTAATCGGATCAAAACTACCAGGATATATTGCTATTTTCATAAATTTCCCTTTCTGAAATATTTTATGGGAAAATTATACGGCAAAAAACACTAGGCTTCAACACATTTTTCTAAAGCTTCAACAACTATAGGATCCCACTTGCTGCCGGCTTCTTCCTTCAATATTGAGATTGCCTTAGTTACTGTCATAGCTTTTCTGTAGGATCTGTCAAATGTCATTGCACTATAGGCATCTGCTACGGCAATTATTCTTGAGCCAAAAGGTATTGACATGCCTTTCAAGCCTTCAGGGGTTCCTGAACCGTCATATCTTTCTTTTTGATAAGTTATGTAAGGAACAACTTCTGACAGGAAGTTTATATTCATCAATAAATTTACGCCTATATTTGCCTGTGATTGCATCATTTTCAAATCTTCATCTGACAATTTGCCGCTTGATGTAAATATTTTTTCAGGCAACATGATTTTTCCGATATTCTGAAGCAGACCTGCATAATATATCAAATCTGTAGTTTTTTCATTCAAGCCAAGCTGGTTGCATATTTTGCGGGCAATTTCTGCGGTATTCTTTGAATGAGACCCGTTATATCTGCCTTTTGCATCAACCGCTCTTGCAAGATTTTCAACAAAATCCTGCTGATAATCGCACAAATCGCCAATTAGAGCAGTAAGTTCAGCCCTTGAATGCTGCAAATCACTCATATGAGCTTCTTCATCATCTATTAAAAAGTTTGTATTATCTATTTCACCTTGCAAAGTCATTGATACTGCAAATAATTTGGCCATGCTTTCAACAAGGCTCAAGTATGCTTTTGATATCAAATTAGAATTTTTATCTTCTAAAGCTATTACACCGACTGTTTTTGAATTACAGTACATCGGAACTGCAACAACGCCGTTTGCGTTAATCGTTTCACGCTCTGCAAAAGCAACACTTATTATAGAATTTTCGCTATACTGAAAACCTTCACGATAAAGATTCTCTACGGAAGTTCCCACAAGCACAATATCAAAATCAGGATTTGCCATTCCTCTTGCAAAATCTTTTGCCAGATAGATATTACATTTTTCTACTTCCAGCATTTTGACGATGGAGTGTGCTATCGCTGTATAGATTGCATAGCCGTCTTCCGTATCGAAATTCAGAACACACAATGTATTTTTTAATGAATAAATTGAAACAAGCTCTTTTAACTGGCTTTTCAAACGTTCTTTTTTATCTTTTACGTTTGAGCCGATTTTTTTAGCCAAATCTTCTGATATCAAATGTTCTGATATAAAATCTCCTAAATTTAAAGCAAAAATCTCTTCCATCGGATCGGAACCGATTAAGTGTTCAGACTGACCAAAAAGTGATACGCCGCTCTTTAAATCTTTATTTTCCATTAAATGTTTTCCTTCTACTTTGCATGCTTTGTTATTAAATACGGCATGACTTTAGAAAAACTTTAATGTTTTTTACAAAATTTCATACTTTAGTATGGGATAAACCATACTTAAGTATAAATAGACATAACTTATGTCATAGAAACAAATTTGAAAAATATATCATAATATATTTCAGGCGAACGTGCACGAGCATAATGCGATGTGCAATAGTGAGCCATAACGAATTCGAACCGTTTAAGGTTCGGATTGCAAATTTCAAGCGTTTTGCGATAGCAAAATGCAGATAAACAGCGTGTTTTTCTTTTTCGGT